>NZ_CAWQKG010000023.1:0-489 GCF_963895295.1 Aeromonas sp. sia0103
ACCCAGTACAGACAACGCTTTAGCTTTGTTTTTGTGCTGGGAACGTTCGTCCTGACACTCCACCACAATACCGGTTGGCAGGTGGGTAATACGGATCGCGGAGTCGGTGGTGTTAACGTGCTGACCGCCCGCCCCGGAGGAGCGGAACGTATCAATTCGCAGATCCGCCGGATTGATGTCCGGCAGTTCGGCTTCCGGCAGTTCCGGCATCACCGCAACCGTACAGGCTGAGGTGTGAATACGTCCCTGAGATTCTGTCGCAGGCACGCGCTGCACGCGGTGACCGCCGGATTCAAACTTAAGACGACCGTACACGCCGTCGCCGCTGATCTTGGCGATAACTTCTTTATAGCCACCATGTTCGCCTTCGTTGGCACTCATGATCTCTACGCGCCAGCGACGCGCTTCGGCGTAGCGGCTGTACATACGGAACAAGTCACCAGCAAACAGCGCGGCTTCGTCACCGCCGGTACCGGCGCGCACTTCCAC
>NZ_CAWQKG010000024.1:0-469 GCF_963895295.1 Aeromonas sp. sia0103
GGCTACGCGCTTGTCCGCCAGGCTGTAATAGCGATGACGCCCCTGAACGTGCAGCCGCACCAGCGCCAGCTCCTTGAGCTTGGCCAGGTGGGCACTGGCGGTCGACGCGCTGACTTCGGCCACCGCCGCCAGTTCTGTGCTGGTGCGGGCATGGCCGTCCATCAGCGAACAAAGGCTGCGATCTTTTTTAACAACCGCGAAAAACCCGGCTCTGCCATAAATCCAATAAAATTCGGAGTAGTCGCTCATGGCTCGTTTGCAACGCACCCTGTCTCTGGGGTCGGTGGTGCTGTTTGGCATCGCCTACATGACGCCGATCATTGTACTCGGCACCTTTGGCATCCTCGCTCAATCCACCGCCGGCATGGTACCGGCCGCGTACCTCGCGGCGCTGGTGGCGATGTTCTTCACCGCCATGAGCTACGGCCGCATGGCCTCGGCCTTCCCGGTGGCCGGCTCGGCCTACAGC
>NZ_CAWQKG010000025.1:0-464 GCF_963895295.1 Aeromonas sp. sia0103
GGACCTACAACGTGGCCAACGGCGACGTGCAGTACCTGGGCCAGGGTGAGACCAAGGTCGAGACCTTCACCGTACAGAGCCTGGATGGCACCAGCCACACCGTGACCATCACCATCACCGGCGTCAACGACGGTGCGGTGATTGCCGGCGACGACCACGGCGCGGTGACCGAGGATGCCACCGATCCGACCCTGACCGACAGCGGCACCCTGACCCTGACCGATCTGGATGCGGGCGAGGCGGTGTTCAAGGCCGGTACCGGTACCCCGACCGGCAGTGTGTTGGGTAGCCTGACCATCACCACAGATGGCAAGTGGAGCTATGAAGTCGCCAACGACAAGGTGCAGTACCTGGGCGAAGGCGAGACCAAGGTCGAGACCTTCACCGTACAGAGCCTGGATGGCACCAGCCACACCGTGACCATCACCATCACCGGCGTCAATGACGGTGCCGAGATCAAGGGT
>NZ_CAWQKG010000026.1:0-450 GCF_963895295.1 Aeromonas sp. sia0103
CCGGCAGCCTGACCCTGACCGACGTGGACGGGGCCGACGAGGCCGAGTTCAAACCGGGTGTGGGTACCCCGAGTGCCGGCGCCCTGGGTCAGCTGGAGATCGATGCGGCGGGCAAGTGGAGCTATGAAGTCGCCAACAGCAAGGTGCAGTACCTGGGCGAAGGCGAGACCAAGGTCGAGACCTTCACCGTACAGAGCCTGGATGGCACCAGCCACACCGTGACCATCACCATCACCGGCGTCAACGACGGTGCCGAGATCAAGGGTGATGACAGCGGTGCGGTGACCGAAGACCTGAACGTGGTCAGCGGTAACCTGACCGAAACCGGCAGCCTGAGCGTGACCGACGTGGACGGGGCGGACGAGGCCGAGTTCAAACCGGGTGTGGGCGCGCCGAGTGCCAATGCCCTGGGCAGCCTGACCATCGATGCGGCTGGCAAGTGGAGCTATG
>NZ_CAWQKG010000027.1:0-435 GCF_963895295.1 Aeromonas sp. sia0103
GCCGCTTGCCCTGTCGATGTGGCGCATTATAGAGAGATTGATCACGCTGACAAGGGGGTTACTGCAATAAAACTGTAAAAATCGGCGATTTCTTAGTTATTCATATCCAACCACAGCTTTTGTACAACCTTATCCACAGAAGTGGGATTTTAAAACGCTAGATGCAGCTGGTTCACTCAGCTTACTTGGCTCAGAAAATGCGGACATACAATTGATACTCTATATAGGGATGAGAACGATGCCCTGGTCTAGAGAGGCGCTCTATATAGAGTGATGGCTGGCTGGATACTCTAGTTAGGTGAAAGATTGTTGAGGCAGTTGAGGCAGTTGAGGCAGTTGAGGCAGTTGAGGCAGTTGAGGCAGTTGAGGCAGTTGAGGCAGTTGAGGCAGTTGAGGCAGTTGAGGCAGTTGAGGCAGTTGAGGCAGTTGAGGCAG
>NZ_CAWQKG010000028.1:0-385 GCF_963895295.1 Aeromonas sp. sia0103
CATCACCCTTGATCTCGGCACCGTCATTGACGCCGGTGATGGTGATGGTCACGGTGTGGCTGGTGCCATCCAGGCTCTGTACGGTGAAGGTCTCGACCTTGGTCTCACCCTGGCCCAGGTACTGCACCTTGCTGTTGGCGACCTCATAGCTCCACTTGCCATCCGCGGCAATGGTCAGGCTACCCAGGGCATTGGCACTCGGCGCGCCCAGGCCCGGTTTGAACTCGGCCTCGTCCGCCCCGTCCACGTCGGTCAGTGTCAGGCTGCCGGTCTCGGTCAGGTTACCGCTGACCACGTTCAGGTCTTCGGTCACCGCACCGCGGTCATCACCCTTGATCTCGGCACCGTCATTGACGCCGGTGATGGTGATGGTCACGGTGTGGCT
>NZ_CAWQKG010000029.1:0-385 GCF_963895295.1 Aeromonas sp. sia0103
ACCCACAATCACCGCACCGTCGTTGACGCCGGTGATGGTGATGGTCACGGTATGGCTGGTGCCATCCAGGCTCTGTACGGTGAAGGTCTCGACCTTGGTCTCGCCCTGGCCCAGGTACTGCACCTTGTCGTTGGCGACTTCATAATTCCACTTGCCATCCGCATCGATGGTCAGGCTGCCCAGGGCATTGGCACTCGGGGTGCCGTTGCCCGGTTTGAACTCGGCTTCATCCGCCCCGTCCACGTCGGTCACACTCAAGCTGCCGGTCTCGGTCAGGTTACCGCTGACCACGTTCAGGTCTTCGGTCACCGCACCGCGGTCATCACCCTTGATCTCGGCACCGTCATTGACGCCGGTGATGGTGATGGTCACGGTGTGGCTGGTG
>NZ_CAWQKG010000030.1:0-380 GCF_963895295.1 Aeromonas sp. sia0103
TCACCGGCGTCAACGACGGTGCGGTGATTGTGGGTGATGGCAGCGGTGCGGTGACCGAAGACCTGAACGTGGTCAGCGGTAACCTGACCGAGACCGGCAGCCTGAGCGTGACCGACGTGGACGGGGCCGACGAGGCCGAGTTCAAACCGGGTGTGGGTACCCCGAGTGCCGGCGCCCTGGGTCAGCTGGAGATCGATGCGGCTGGCAAGTGGAGCTATGAGGTCGCCAACGACAAGGTGCAGTACCTGGGCGCGGGCGAGACCAAGGTCGAGACCTTCACCGTACAGAGCCTGGATGGCACCAGCCACACCGTGACCATCACCATCACCGGCGTCAACGACGGTGCGGTGATTGTGGGTGATGGCAGCGGTGCGGTGACC
>NZ_CAWQKG010000031.1:0-377 GCF_963895295.1 Aeromonas sp. sia0103
CCGGCGTCAACGACGGTGCGGTGATTGTGGGTGATGGCAGCGGTGCGGTGACCGAAGACCTGAACGTGGTCAGCGGTAACCTGACCGAGACCGGCAGCTTGAGCGTGACCGACGTGGACGGGGCCGATGAGGCTGAGTTCAAACCGGGCCTGGGCACCCCGAGTGCTGGCGCCCTGGGTCAGCTGGAGATCGATGCGGCTGGCAAGTGGAGCTATGAAGTCGCCAACAGCAAGGTGCAGTACCTGGGCCAGGGCGAGACCAAGGTCGAGACCTTCACCGTACAGAGCCTGGATGGCACCAGCCACACCGTGACCATCACCATCACCGGCGTCAATGACGGTGCCGAGATCAAGGGTGATGACAGCGGTGCGGTGACC
>NZ_CAWQKG010000032.1:0-369 GCF_963895295.1 Aeromonas sp. sia0103
AGGTCGCCAACAGCAAGGTGCAGTACCTGGGCCAGGGTGAGACCAAGGTCGAGACCTTCACCGTACAGAGCCTGGATGGCACCAGCCACACCGTGACCATCACCATCACCGGCGTCAACGACGGTGCCGAGATCAAGGGTGATGACCGCGGTGCGGTGACCGAAGACCTGAACGTGGTCAGCGGTAACCTGACCGAAACCGGCAGCCTGAGCGTGACCGACGTGGACGGGGCCGACGAGGCTGAGTTCAAACCGGGTGTGGGCGCGCCGAGTGCCAATGCCCTGGGCAGCCTGACCATCGATGCGGCTGGCAAGTGGAGCTATGAGGTCGCCAACAGCAAGGTGCAGTACCTGGGCCAGGGTGAGACCA
>NZ_CAWQKG010000033.1:0-589583 GCF_963895295.1 Aeromonas sp. sia0103
TGGTTTCGGTCAGGCCAGCGGTGCTGGAGCCGGTGATGATGGCGGCGTCGTTGCTGCCGTGCATCGTCACTGTCAACATCCGGCTGGTGCCGTCGGCGGTGGCCACGGTGATCGAGTCGGTGTAGTCGACGCCCCCCACAAACTCGTCGTGGGCGCTGCTCATGGTGTAGATCCAGGCGCCGCTGGCATCGATGCTGAAGGTGCCATAGCCATTGCTGCCAACCACGTTGGTCTGTGGCACGAAGTCCGCGGAGCTGTCCACGTCGGTGGCGTCGAGGTTGCCGCCGGTACTCTGGGCCGCATTGGTCTCGGTCAGGCTGGCGGTGCTGGAGCCTGTGATGATGGCTGCGTCGTTGGTGCCGTGCATCGTCACCGTCAACATCCGGCTGGTGCCGTCGGCGGTGGCCACGGTGATCGAGTCGGTGTAGTCGACGCCCCCCACAAACTCGTCGTGGGCACCGTTCATGGTGTAGATCCAAGCGCCGCTGGCATCGATGCTGAAGGTGCCATAACCATTGATGCCAGCCACGTTGGTCTGGACGACAAAGGCGTTGGAGCTGTCCACATCTGTGGCGTCGAGGTTGCCCCCGGTACTCTGGGCGGCGTTGGTCTCGGTCAGGCTGGCGGTGCTGGAGCCGGTAATAATCGCGGCGTCGTTGGTGCCGTGCATCGTCACCGTCAACATCCGGCTGGTGCCGTCGGCGGTGGCCACGGTGATCGAGTCGGTGTAGTCGACGCCCCCCACGAACTCGTCGTGGGCGCCGTTCATGGTGTAGGTCCAGGCCCCGGTATCGTCGATGCTGAAGGTGCCATAGCCATTGCTGCCAACCACGTTGGTCTGTGGCACGAAGTCCGCGGAGCTGTCCACGTCGCTGGCGTCGAGGTTGCCCCCGGTGCTCTGGGCGGCATTGGTTTCGGTTAGCTCCGCGGTGCTGGAGCCAGTAATAATCGCAGCGTCATTGGTGCCGTGCATCGTCACCGTCAGTACCCGGCTGGTGCCGTCGGCGGTGGCCACTGTGATCGAGTCGGTGTAGTCGACGCCCTCCACAAACTCGTCGTGGGCACCGTTCATGGTGTAGATCCAAGCGCCGCTGGCATCGATACTGAAGGTGCCATAACCATTGATGCCAGCCACGTTGGTCTGTGGCACGAAGTCCGCGGAGCTGTCCACGTCGGTGGCGTCGAGGTTGCCACCGGTGCTCTGGGCGGAGTTGGTCTCGGTCAGGCTGGCGGTGCTGGAGCCGGTGATGATGGCGGCGTCGTTGATGCCGGCAAAGGAGACCTGCGCGGTGGCCCAGCTCAGGGTGCCATTCCCGAGGCGGATCGAATAGGTGAAGGTGTCGCTCAGCGTCTCTCCTGCCGAGAGCGCCTGCAGGGCGTTTTTGAACGCTGCCGACAGCGTGCCGGCATCGTAGCCGACCTTGCCATCCGTGGTGATCCAGATCCTGGCGCCATTCAGGCTGGTGTCATTGCTGACGTCTTCGAATCTGGCGGTGTCCTGGGTGAGGAGATCGGTGGGAGCATAGCTCTTGGTGGCGGTGGACAAACTCTCCGCGTTGTCCAGTGACCAGAGCGTCTTCGCGTTGCCGCCCAAGTCGTTGGCCATGACATCCAGATAGACGACGCCCACGAGATCTTCGGTGATGAGACTCCCGCTCAGCCCGTCGATAAGGCCTGTAGTGAAAGTGTCATCCTTGGCTTGGGGACTGTTAGAGAATGAGGTAACGGTTCCGCTGCTGGTCGTTGTGATGGCCATGTCTGCTCTCCTTGAACCTATGATAAAAAACAACCTCGTTGGCTATCCGTCCGAACGGCGTGTTTCGACGACTCGAAAACCTAATTCACCAACAGTTGTAGTTCCCTGATCTTTACGGCGACGCCTATCAGGCCGCCGATATGTTCCGTTCGCACCACCTGGCCACGGCATTGCATCTTCATGGTCCTGTGCGCCGCCCCCAGATCGAGCTCGAAGCAGACTTCACCGTCATGAATGTCGGTGTCGTCCACTTCCAGATAGAAGCCGCCGACGCTGATGTCCCTGGTGAAGCCGCTCTGGCCTGCGAGCCGTATTGGCATCACCACCTGGACGCGTTCATCTCGACGTGCGTTGCCGTTCGATGTGTTTGTCATGGGATTTAGCCTAGGCCAGAAGAGGGGGCCGAAAAATGGAAAAATCTGGCCTATTTATCCGGGAAAAAGAGTCGTTCGATTTAGGACAAAAGCAGGACATTTCGACTAGTTTGAGAAGGGGGAAAAGCAGCCATAACGCGAGGGGATTGCTTGCAACGCCGCCGTCGGCGGTAGAGGAGCCAGGGTATGGATACCAGAGTCAACGTCATCTTGATCTGCGACTTGCCGATCGTGGCATGGGGCCTGCGAGAGATGATCGCCGCGCAGCCAGAGCAGATGGAACTCATCGCCTCGGTGGCGGATGCCTCCGAGGTGGCTCAGTGGATCGACAGTGACAAGCGCTATGTCGCATTGCTCGATCTGGATGGCCGCCATGGCATCGAGCAGATCCCCGCCTTGCTGTCCGGTTCGAACGTACGGGTACTGACCCTCTCCACCCGCAATGAGTTCGAGTTACAGGATAGGGCGGTATTGGCCGGGGCCTGTGGTGCCATCAGCAAGCACGAGCCGATCGAGGTGTTGTGCAAGGCCATCCAGAAGGTGCATGGGGGAGAGTATTGGGTCGATCGCGCCGCGACGGAACGCATCCTGATGGCGGTCGTCAGAGAGCAGGGCGCCAGCCATGCCGAGCAGGAGAAGATCGCACGGCTGACCCGTAAGGAGAAGCAGACCATAGCCGCCATCACCCTGGGATTGGATGCGAGCACCCTGGAGATTGCGGAGCGCCTCAACATCAGCGAACACACCTTGCGCAACCACCTGACCTCCATCTACGCCAAGCTGGGGGTACGTAACCGGGTGGGCTTGTATGCCTACGCGCAGAAGCATGCCCTGACCGGATGACAGAGCCGCCCATCCCAGGATGGCGAGGCGGTATCCTCAAGCTTGGTGGCTGGGAGGCACCGATTTTACCCCTGATTAGCCCACCGCCAAGGACCCCGAGCAAGGCGCAGCCATTGCCAGCCCCAGCAGCGCTGTTCGGACAGGCGGGGAGGGGATGATCCTGGCGTGATGAAGAGGCCGCAGGCGCGGTTTCATCATGCTCGGCAGTCAGGCTGCGGTTAACGGCGGGATATGTTGGTCAATCTGGAAGAGAGGATGCACTGAGGTGCACCCTTATCAGAGTTCGTGGGCGTGGAATCCCTTGCGATAGCGGGTTTCACAACGGGGACAGCGTTGCAGGGTTGGATCCTGCTCGAGCTGGGCAATGGCCAGCGGCTCCTCACAATCGGAGCAGAGGCCATAGAGACCCAAGTCCATTTGGCACAGCGCCGCGTCGAGCCGCTTGAGGTGCGCCACGCTCTGCTCTACCTTCGGCAAGTCGAGGCGACTGGTCAACTCAACCAGCTGATCATGTTCACAATGATCCACCTTCTCCGCCAATTCATCACGCCGACAGGCCTTGAGCTGACCTATCAGTTCTTCTCTTACATGCGCCCAGTCGGCCTGCAGGCGCTCACGCCATTCGGCCAACTGGGCTTGCGTCATTTCACACACAACAGCCCCCACAGACGAATTATAAAACTCGGTCAGTATAGGGAATCGAGTGGTTTATCAAGATGACATGAGTCAAGTAAAGGTCGGTTAGCTCACAGTTTTCGCGGCTTGCAGCAATGCTTCCCGGATAGGTCCCGTCTCCTTGTGCAGACGAATATCACGAAACAGCAGGTCGGCCTGGGGGTATTCACGCTTGAGGTAGCTGAACCACTGCTTGATCCGGCTGGGGTAGTAGTCGGCCTTCTCGCTCGCCAGATCCTGCTCGGTATAACCCACCATCAGCTGCAGCACCTCGGCCCAGCTCATGTGGGCACAGCCGGTCTTCATCACGTTGGCCAGATTGGGCAGGGAGATGGCGCCGCGTCCCACCATCAGGGCATCACAGCCGGAGACCCTGGCGCAGGCGAGCGCGTCGGCATGGTGCCAGATCTCGCCATTGGCGGTCACCGGAATGGGCAGGGCGCGGCGGATGGCATCCACGTACTCCCAGTGCGCCGGTGCCTTGTAGCCTTCGCGCTTGGTGCGGGCGTGCACCGCCAGCTCGTCGGCCCCTGCCTGATGGACGGCATGGGCATTGTCCAGATAGAGCTCCTTGTCATCGTAACCGAGGCGGATCTTGGCGCTCACCGGCAGATGGGCAGGCACCGCCTCGCGCACTGCCTTGACGATGCGATAGATAGTGTCGGGCTCTTTGAGCAAGACGGCGCCGCCCTTGCTCTTGTTCACCGTGGGGGCGGGGCAGCCAAAGTTGAGATCGACCCCGGGGGAGCCGAGCTCGATGGCGCGCACCGCGTTCTCGGCCAGCCATTCGGGGTGCTGACCCAGCAACTGCACCCGCACCGGGGTGCCGGCACGGGTCTTGCCATCCTGACGCAGCTCGGGGCAGAGACGATAGAACACCTTGGCAGGCAGCAGCTGATCGACGACCCGGATAAATTCGCTGACGCAGAGGTCGTAATCATTGACGGAGGTGAGCACCTCCCGCATCAGGTGATCCAGCACCCCCTGCATGGGGGCCAAAATAACGCGCATAGCTGCTTCCGAAGACAAGGGGAGAAAAAAGAGCGCAGATTGTAGTGGCAATGGGCGGCGTTGTCAGCCGTCTGCCCACTCGATGGGCCTAATCGACTGCCGCCGCATGGGCCAGGCTGTCAGCTTCCGGGCCAACTCTGTTAGGCTAAAGGCAGAGATGCATTCAGAGGAGTACCCATGAAACGCTGGTGTCTGATGGCCCTGGGCTGGCTTGCCTTCGCCACCGGGATAGTCGGGATAGTCCTGCCCCTGCTGCCGACCACGCCGTTCATGTTGCTGGCGGCGGCGCTGTTTGCCCGCTCGTCCCCCCGTTTCCATCGCTGGCTGCTGGCTCATCCCTGGTTCGGGCCACCCATCGTCGACTGGCAGCAGTATCGTGGCATTCGTCGTCATGCCCGGCGCCGGGCCATCATCTTCATTCTGCTCTCCTTCTCGGTGTCGCTGCTGGTGGTACCCATGCCCTGGGTACGCTTGCTGTTGGTTGCCATAATGGTGATCCTGCTCACCTGGTTAATGCGCCTGCCGGTGCTGGAGCCAGTTGCAATGGAGAAGTGAAATCCCTAAGCTATTGCGGCAATAATGCTATGGAGTCGGCCTGTCATTTTTTGCATGACGGGCCTTTTTATTGCCCACTGGCGGCATCGCAAGAGACGCCACATCAGGGCTCAAAAAATAAGCGGTCAAATAATGAATCCGGATACCCTGAAATTTATCGAAGCGAGCATCAAGACCATCCCCGACTATCCGAAGCCGGGCATCCTGTTTCGCGACATCACCAGCCTGATCGAGAACGCCGAGGCCTTCAAGGCCACCATCGATCTGCTGGCTGCACATTATCGTGATCAAGGGATCACCAAGATCGTCGGTACCGAGGCCCGCGGCTTCATCTTCGGTGCACCTGTCGCCTTCGCCATGGGCTTAGGCTTTGTACCGGTGCGCAAGCCGGGCAAACTGCCCCGCGCCGTGATCGAGGAGTCCTATGCCCTCGAGTACGGTACCGACACCCTGCAACTGCACACCGACGCCATAGTGCCCGGTGACAAGGTGCTGGTGGTCGACGATCTGCTGGCCACCGGCGGCACCGTCGATGCGACCGTCAAGCTCATCCGCCGTGCCGGTGGTGAAGTAGCCGATGCGGCCTTTATCATCTCCCTGCCGTCCCTGGGGGGCGATGCCCGCCTGACGGCGGCCGGCATCAAGGTGGTTTCACTGGTCGAATTGGCCGGCGAGTAAGGCTCCCGCCAGCGCGGCGTGCAGGCTTCGTCCGTCTGCCGTTCGCCCCCAAACCGGTGCCCCAGCGGCACCGGTTTGAAAATCAAGCGATCCCTCCCCAAGCGGCCGATAGCCGATACAGCCCGCCCCGCATTTGTGTTAGCATCCTGCCTCAATGCCTCGTTTTCCCAGCATCGAGATCTATGAGCTATCAGGTTCTGGCGCGTAAATGGCGCCCCCATACGTTTGAACAAGTGGTTGGCCAGCAGCATGTGCTGACCGCCTTGACCAATGCCCTGGATCAGGGACGGCTGCATCACGCCTATCTGCTCAGTGGTACCCGTGGGGTCGGCAAGACCACCATTGCCCGCATTCTGGCCAAGAGCCTCAACTGCGAGCAGGGGATCAGCAGCCACCCATGTGGCGTATGCGATACCTGCCGCGAGATCGATCAGGGCAACTTCGTCGATCTGCTGGAAATCGATGCGGCGTCGCGCACCAAGGTGGAAGACACCCGCGAGCTGCTGGACAACGTGCAGTACCGCCCGGCCCGCGGCCGCTTCAAGGTCTACCTCATCGATGAGGTGCACATGCTGTCCCGGCACAGCTTCAACGCGCTGCTGAAGACCCTGGAAGAGCCGCCGCCCTATGTGAAGTTCCTGCTGGCCACCACGGATCCGCAAAAGCTCCCCATCACCATATTGTCCCGCTGCCTGCAGTTCCACTTGAAGAGTCTGGATCAGAGCCAGATCGCCAAACAGCTCGAATGGGTGCTGGATCAGGAGGGTCAGCCGTTCGAGCCGCGGGCCCTGCTGGCCCTGGCCAAAGCCGCTGACGGCAGCATGCGCGATGCCCTGAGCCTCACCGATCAGGCGTTGGCCCATGGCAACGGCAGCGTGCGTCTGGACAGCGTGCTGACCATGCTGGGCACGCTCGACCACCATCATCTGCACCAGCTGCTGGAGGCCATCCTGCGCCAGGATGCCCCGGCCACCATGGCCAAGATCACCGAGATCGCCACCCTGGGGCCGGATTTCGACCAGCTCCACGCCGAATTGGAGGCCCTGCTTCATCGCGTCGCCATGGCGCAGCTGTTGCCTGCCAGCGTGCAGGAGCAGGGGGCGGATGCCGATGCCCTGCTGCAGCTGGCGGGCGCCATGAGCCCGGAAGAGGTGCAGCTCTGCTACCAGATCGTGTTGGGGGGACGCAAGGATCTGCCCTGGGCGCCGGATGGCCGCACCGCTCTCGAGATGACCTGCTTGCGGATGCTGGCGTTCTCGCCGCGCCGCGAGCCGCTGCACCCCGCCAACCTGACGGCCTTGCCCCCGTCCATGGCGGGACTCCCTGTGGCCATGCCTGCCGCAGGGAGGGAGGCCGCACCGGCCCCCTTGGGAAAGCCCCACGGGGCTGAGCCAGCCCCGAACCAGGCCGTCGCCACGCCGGTCCGACCGGCTGCGCCGACTAGCGCCCCGGTAGCCGTAGCGGCGCAGGCCGCGGCCATGGAAGAAACACCCGCCGTCACGGCCGCAGCGGTCGATGCCAGCGAGCAGAACAGCCTCGACGATGAGCCGAGTGCGCAACTGTTTGCCGAGCAGGACGAGCTGCTGCACGAGGCGCAGCGGATGGGGTATGAGGCGCCGGCGGCCAGGCCCGAGCCACTCGATCAGGTTCACGCCTTGGTGGCTACCGATGAGGCGGCGCCGGCTGAGCCGTCTCAGGCCGGGCCCTCGTACCATGAGCCTCTGCCGGCGAGCGCCCCAGAGCCCCTGGCCGTCACTCCGGCGCTGGAGGCCGCCCCGTCGGCGGCTTCCAGCATGCAGAGCCTGCTGGGCAAGCGCAACCTGCTGCGCAGCCGGCTGCGGGCTGAGCCCGGGGCGACGACCACTGCCCCTAGGGTGGCACCGACCAAGCCGGCGGCGCCCCAGCGTCCCGAGGTGCAACCGGCGACTCCGGCCGCCGCTGCCAGGCAGCCTGCGGCTCCAGTGCCTGCCTATGCCGCGCCCCAGATGGACTATGATGAGCTGCCGCCGCTCGATGCCTATGAGGACGGCGGCAACGATTACGAAGAGTACCTGAGCCAGGGCTTTGGTGACGGCGTTGCCACTGCTCCCACGATAGCGCCGGTGGCCCCTCCATCAATGGCTCGAGCGGCCCCCAGCCAGCAGCAGACTGCCCCGCAAAGGGCGCGTCCCAACCCGGACGATCTGCCCCCCTGGGATCTGGATGGGGTGCCCGCTACGAAAATTGACACGCCCACCTCTGTCGCGCCGGCAGTAGCGCCGATGCCGGTGCCCGCCGCCGAGCAAAGCGAATTGCAGCCAGCGGCACCCCTGATGGAAACCATCGACTGGGATGAGCTGGAGAGCGAAGCCCAGCCGGAGGAGGGGGAGGAGGTCGCCAGGCTTATTCCATCCTCCCTGCTGGTCAACTGCGGCGATCCCTGGGCCGAGCTCATCGCCCGCACCGGGGTCGGTGGCCGGCTGCGCCAGCTGGCGATCAACTCGGTGATGACCCGGCAGGGGGAGCGAGTGTCGCTTATCCTCAAGCCCGAGCAGCGCCATCTGGTCAGCGATCGGGCCCTTGCCGATCTGGCCGAGATCATCGGTCCAGAGCTTGGAGAGTCGGTGCGCGTCGAGGTGACGCTGGGCACGGATCCGGCGCGGGAGACCCCGCTCGAGATCGAGCACCGCCTCTATCTGGGGGTGCGTGAGCAGGTGAGCCGGGATCTGGCCGAGGATCCCAACGTACAATTTCTACAACAGCGATTCGGGGCCGTGCTCCACCCAGAGAGCATAGAGCCGCTGAGTCGCTAAATCCCATGCCGGGAGCCCGCTCCCGGTTGAAACGCAGCGTGGCTGTCCCCATATTCAGGACAGACAAACCCACAGCCCGGCGCTGGATGCCGGATTTCAATACGAGAGACGACCTATGTTTGGTAAAGGTGGAATGGGTAACCTGATGAAACAGGCCCAACAGATGCAAGAGCGCATGCAGAAGATGCAAGAGCAGCTTGCCCAGATGGAAGTAGTCGGTGAAGCCGGTGCTGGCATGGTCAAGGTCACCATGGCCGGCAGCCACAGCGTGCGCCGCATCGAGATCGATCCGAGTCTGATGGAAGATGACAAGGAGATGATCGAGGATCTGGTCGCCGCCGCCGTGAACGATGCCGTTCGCCGGGTGGAAGAGCAGAACAAGAGCAAGATGGGCGAGCTGACCGGTGGCATGCAACTGCCCCCGGGCTTCAAGATGCCGTTCTAAGCCAGTGGGTTCACCCTTGCGACCGCGCTATCTTGCGGCTCGAGGGGAACCAGAATGAAAAAGGCCAGAGCCATGCTCTGGCCTTTTTATTGATCAGCGTTTGGTAACTGTGGGGGAACTCAGGCTCTGCGGCGCCATGCCAGCGGCAACAACAGGAGGCCGAGCAGCCCTATGCTGCCGCCACCGGAGGAGGTGGTCGAGGCGTTGTGCGACTCAGTGCCGGACGAGGAACCGCCGGCGATGGCCGCACCGGTCTCGCGTCGCGGGGTGGTGACGGCGATGAGGCTTGCATCGAGACGCTGGCTGGCCCCATTGGGTTGGATGGCGTTGAGTCTCAACCGGTAGAGCTGATAGGTGTCCGGCGTGAAGTTCGCATCGAAGCGCAGCTTGATGCGGCATTGCTCGCCTGCCGCCAGCACGGACGGGCACTCGTTTCGCATGACCGGGGTGTCGGTGGTGGCGCCGTTCAGGGTGATCGCCTCGGCCGATCCGTTGAGCACCGTATAGCTGACCCAGCTGTGCTGGCCGGCGGGCAGGGCAACCAGTTGATGGCTGGTGAGGCTGATGGCGTTCATCTTCTCGGCCAGCCAGTCTCTGAACAGGGGCGCGAAGGTATAACCCCCTGGCTGTCCCAGGCCGCAGCGTTGACTGCCATAGCTGGTAATGCCGACGAGACCGCTCTGGTCGGTGAGGGGACCGCCACTGTCACCCCGGCAGGTATCCTGCCCGGCTATATTCCCGGCGAAGATATGAGTCTGGGTATTGTCATACATCCAGCGATCCCTGAAACCCTGAAATGCCAGCTCGACTTTCAGTAATTGCGGGCTGGCGAGGCTGGCGTCTGGATTAATTCCGCCATATCCCCAGGCCGAAAAACGAGAGGCGTTATTATAATCCGCGGGCATCTCCTTGGCGGAGATGGGCAGGGTATTATTTTTGCTGGTGGTGCTCAGGTGCAGCAGCGCAATATCCGAGTCGGCCTCCATATGGCCGGTACCGATATTTCTGATAAAGCCGCTGAGATAAGTGTCATGCATGATGATCTGATCGACCCTGATGCGCGCATGAGGCTTGCTGAGATCGCTCACCCCGATGGCCACCTGCATGCCGTCGAGCTTGGCCTCTTCCAGACAGTGGGCGGCGGTGAGCACCCAGTCCTTGGCAATCAGGGTGCCGCCACAGTAATTGCGCCACTGACCGTCGCTGTCGTTGCCGATGGCCACCATCCAGCTGGGCGCCGGGGTGGTGGTCCCGCCGAGAATACGCGGCACAGCGGCTTGTTGCCCATGGGCGACGGATGCAAATAATGACAACATGGTCAGCGATAATGTCTTCATGCTGGTATCGAGCATATTACTGTCTCTTTTGTTATTAATAATGAATCTGCTAATGTATTAAATGATACAGCGGTGAGTCATTTGAATATCGTGATCGGTATGGTGGTTTTAAATATTTATTTGTTTATTCATTTAATGATGCTGTCATTGATAGTGTATAAAATGTTCTGAAAATGATGCTTATATATATTGCATGGCAATCTCAGCCCGCAGGGATATTGGTTACTCTGGCCAGCCGCTTATTATTCTGAACTATATCAATTCACCGCTCGGGTGGGCGTTGTCCGCGCTGGGCCAAGATCGCCATATAAGGGTGAGCGCAGGAGTGCCGGCGTGGCGGGAGGACGTGGGGTAAGGGTGGCCAGCCGCCCAGTTCCCAGTCTCTCCTGGCGAGGGCCGCGCTGGCCCAGATAGAGAAGGGTGGGTATTTATCCTGGGCCTACTCTTCCTCCAGCGGCCTGAAGCAGTCAACCAGATGGTCGATCAGGGCGCGAACTGAGGGCAGCAGTCCACGGCGCGAGGGGAAGACGGCGTGGATGACTTCCCGGCGAGGAGCCCAGTCCGGCAGCAGCCGGATCAGCCGGCCGTCCGCCAGGGGCTCCCGCACCATCATGGCGGGCAGCTGTACCACCCCCACGCCGTCGATCGCCCCCTGGCGCAGAGTCTGCATGTCGGTCGCCACAAAGCGGGGGCTGTGATGCTGCTTCACCTGTGCCCCTTCCGGCCCCTGCAGCGTCCAGTGATGACCCTCTATGCTGGGCCCGTGCCCCAGGCTGGGCCAGGACAGCAGATCGGCGGGGGCCCGTGGCACCCCATGTTGTGCTAGCAGAGCGGGGCTGGCGACCAGGTACTGGTTCGCATGGCCCAGCACCCGCATGGCCAGATCGCTGTCTTCCAGCGGCAGCGGCCGTACCCTTATCGCCATGTCCAGCCCCTCGGCCACCACGTCGACCGCCCGGTTCACCCCGATCAGTTGCACGCTGACGCTGGGATACTGCATGGCGAACGCCACCAGCATGCTGCCGACATGGGCATGCTGCAGGTCGAGCGGACAGGAGAGCCGCACCAGGCCGCAAGGCGCCTGATGAGTGGATTCAATTACGGCCTGGGCCGCCTCGGCCTCGACCAGCACGGCGCGGCAGCGGGCATAATATGCCTGGCCCAGCTCGGTGACCGTGAAGCTGCGGGTCGAGCGCTGGATGAGCCGCACCCCCAGCCGCTCCTCCAGCATGGCGATGCGGCGACTGAGCTTGGATTTGGGCATGCCGAGCGCCCTGCCGGCCTGGGCAAAGCCGCCGTGATCCACCACCTGGACGTAGTAATAGAGATCGTTGAGGTCTTGCTGCATCGCTTATCGTTCACAAAATAGGACTCTGACGTCAAATAATACGCCTACCGCGAATATCGTTCTATATGCAGACTGTATCCAACGCCACCATCTCGGTGCGGCAACCTTGGAGAGCATCATGAAAAAAGTTATCGGTATCTACAGTGCACCTCGCCAACACTGGGTTGGCGACGGTTTCCCGGTCCGTTCGTTGTTCTCGTACCAGAGTCACGGCAAGGCGCTCAGCCCCTTCCTGTTGCTGGACAGGGCCGGGCCGGCGGAATTCGAGCCCGGCGACCATGCCCGTGGCGTGGGTCAGCATCCGCACCGTGGCTTCGAGACGGTCACCATCGTCTATGAGGGGGAGGTCGCCCACCGCGACTCGACCGGCCAGGGCGGCGTGATCGGCCCAGGCGACGTGCAGTGGATGAGCGCCGCCGCCGGCATCATGCACGAGGAGTTCCACTCGGAGGCCTTCACCCGTGCGGGCGGTACCCTTGACATGGTACAGCTCTGGGTCAACCTACCCGCCAGGGACAAGATGTCGGCGCCGGGCTATCAGGCCATCCGCAGCGACAGCATCCCCGAGGTCGCCTTGCCCGACGGGGCGGGTAGCGTGCGCCTCATCGCGGGCGACTACGCCGGTCGGCAGGGGCCCGCCCGCACCTTCTCGCCCATGAACGTCTGGGATCTGCGGCTCAAGGCCGGGGCCAGCCTGGTGCTCCCCGCGGTCGATGGCTGGAACACGGCCATAGTGGTGCTCAAGGGATCGGTGCGCATCAATGGTCAGGAGGAGGCGGGCGAGGCACAGCTGGTGCTGCTGGATCCCCGCGGCAGTGACCTCCAGCTTGAGACCCGCGAGGGGGTCTTGCTGTTGCTGCTCAGCGGTGAACCCATCGATGAGCCGATCGTGGGCTATGGCCCCTTCGTCATGAACTCGCAGGAGGAGATCACTCAGGCGATCGACGACTTCAACAGTGGACGCTTCGCCAATATCGCCCATTGATCCTCAGCGGCGTCCTTGATGTCGCCGGATAAAACAAACAAAGCGCCCGATGGCGCTTTGTTTGTTTCTGACGGGTGGTAACGGGGACTAGCTCAGCCAGCCCAGCGTCATTGCCAGCCGGCCACAGAGCGCGGCCAATATGATGCCGAGCAGGGTGCGCAGCAGCCAGATCATCACCAGCTGGCCCAGGCTCACCGGGATCTTGGTGGCCAGGACGCAGGGGATGGAGGCGGAGAAGAACAGCACCGAGCTCACCGACACCACGGCCGCGACATAGCGCACCAGCAGATCCGCGTCCTTGAGCAGGATGGCGGGCAGGAACATCTCCGCCAGCCCCGCCGCGAGCGCCCTGGCCGTGACCAGCGGCTCGCCCAGATCCAGCAGCCAGGTCAGGGGCCACAGCAACCAGCCAAGCAGATCGAACAGCGGCGTGTGTTGCGCCAGCAACAGCCCGAGCAGGCCGACCGACAAGATGGTGGGCACCACGGCGGCTGCCATGTAGAGCCCATCCTTGAGGTTGTCCTGCAACTGGCGCAGCACGGGGTCCGCCTGGCTGGCCTGGGTCAGCCCCGAATCCAGCGCGGCTTGCCAGCGGCTCTTGCCGGCGGGCAGGGGTTCATCGGTCTCGCCGTGGTGCGCCATGCCGGAGATGGGGGGCACCCGCGCCAGGATGGCGGTGATGACGAAGGTGATCACCAGGGTGGACCAGAAGTAGAAGTTCCAGTGCTCCATCAAGTTGAGGGTCTTGGCCACGATGATCATGAAGGCGGCCGACACCGTGGAGAAGCCGGTCGCGATGATGACCGCCTCCCGCACCGTGTACTTGCCCGCCAGGAAGACCCGGTTGGTGATGAGCAGGCCGACCGAGTAGCTGCCGACGAAGGAGGCGACCGCATCGATGGCGGAGTGGCCTGGGGTACGCCAGAGCGGCCGCATCACGGGTTGCATCAGCACCCCGATAAACTCGAGCAGACCGAAGCCGAGCAGGAAGGTGAGGGCCATGGCGCCGATGGGGACGATGAGGCCCACCGACATGGCCAGCTTGTCGAACAGGAAGGGCAGGCGATCCGGGGTCATCAGCCAGGCTGGCCCTACGCCGGCCACATACATGACGGCCAGCACCAGCCCGAGCAGCTTGAACAGGCTCAGCAGCCGGTCGATGGGGCGGGCCCGCCAGCGGCCGTCCAGCAGGGGCGTGATGGCGCCATAGGCGATCAGCAGCAGGATCAGCCCCAGGGCGAGCGGACGCTGCGCCATCAGGAATCCGGCCAGGTGATCCACCAGTATGGTGCTGCGTCCCGCCAGCTCAAAGGGCACGAAAAAGATGGCGATGCCCAGCACACTGGTCGCCAGCAGCTTGATGCCTACCCCCGGTTTGACGGGAGCGGCGAGTACCTGTTCAGGTTCCATTCTTCCTCCTTGTGATCCCCATGGGGCAACTCCTTCTGTGGTGTGAAATTGTATATACAATATCCATCCAAGGCCGAAATGGAAGCAATTAATAAACAAAAGTGCAACATTCGCTCAGGTCGGGTCTCGTATGAGGTTTGAACGGCGATGACTGAGGAGGGCGCGCCTGGTGCTGACGAAGGAGAAAAATGGCTGCCGAGGGGAAGGTAAAGCGCAGTGCCTGGAAAAGTGTGCGGGACAAACCTGTGGTATAACGACAAAAGCAATATGAAACATTAGCTTGGATTTAAAAATTCCCTGCCCCTTCATTCATAGAGACTTTTCTCATTACTATTTATGGATTGGTCATAAAACCTTTGTTCATTTGACTACTTTTCGTGTTTCCCATTGCAGAGTAAGATGCCACTTCAATAAAAATAAGAATTGGGAGTTCGGGTGTGAAGGCATTAGAAAAAGAAAGGATATCGCCGTATATCAGCCAGTTATACGAGTGCGGTATTAATGACTCTGACATTAAGTTGGTGGTGGACCAATTTCGCTCCGACCTGTCCGGCAGCTCGTCCCTGTTCTTATTGCGGGATGATGACAAGAGCGACGGGATCAAGCTCTTCTCCAGCGGCCTGAGCGAGGCGCAGCAGCAGTTCTATGTGCAGCACCATCGCCAGGATGTGTGGTTTAACCATTACCTGGACAAGGGCTGCCAGGGCATCGTGAGCGCCAACGCCATCTCCAACTCCGCCGGCCTGCTGGCCAGCTTCGGCGCCCAGTTCGCGGCGGGCGGCGTCTGCCGGGTGAAGGGGCGCGGCCTCAGCAGCCTGTGCAGTTATCGCGGCGCCGCCCAGGATGACTTCAGTGCCCAGGATCTCTCCTCCCTGACCGAGATCTATTCCGGCCTGGCCGCCTGGAGTCAGCATTATTGGAACCTGCTGGCCCTGGAAACCCAGAACTATCAGCTGCAACAGCTGGTGAAAAACCATAATAAGCCCAGTGCCATCATCGATGACAAAGGCCATATTCATTATTCCAATGTGGCGTTTAACCGGATCTCCGATGAAAATGTGGAGCTGCGGGCGATCAATGGTATTTTCTCGCTGCAAAATAAGGAGCAGCAACGCCAGCTCAAGGAGATATTGAATGGCTTTGCCTATCTGTTGCCGGGGGCGAGCGCTTATATGTCCATTCCCCGTCAGGCCAATTTAAGGCCGCTGCTGATCCAGTGCACCCTGATGAGTGGGCTCAGCCGCTTCGAGCGTTATGTCGAGGTGGTGCTGCGCGATCCCGAGCACTCCTTCAATCCCGACATAGAGGCGCTGGCCAGCCTCTATCCGCTGACCATAGGCGAGAAGGAGCTGCTGGTGCTGATGAGCAAGGGCTACAGCAGCAACGATATCGCCGAGCTGCGAGGGGTCAAGGTCGAGACAGTCCGCTCCACCCTGAAGGGGGTGTTCAAGAAGACCGACTGCCACAGCCAGAACGAGCTTCTGCTGCTGCTGCAATCCATCTCCTGAGATGCTGCCAGCTATGCTTGGAGTGAGCCGGACATAGTGCCCGGCTTGCGCCTCCCGCCCGGGAGGCCTGTGGGGGAAGCGTCATGGAATCACTCAAGGCGAAGGATTATATGCAGACCAGGCCCATCACGTTCGGCGCGGACATGATGGTGCAGACGGCGGTCGCCAAGTTTCTCAACAGCCACCAGCTCGGTGGCCCTGTGGTGGATGCCAAGGGCCATCTGATCGGCTGGGTGTCGGAGCAGGACTGCATCGCCGTCATGTTGAAAGAGGCCTATCACTGCGAGCAGGTGGCTCAGGTCAAGGATGTGATGCGCAAGGAGGTGCTGGCCGTCGGACCCGACACCAGCATCCTGGAGCTGGCGGAGATGATGATGGGCCAGAAACCCAAGATCTATCCGGTGGTGGAGGAGGGGCGCCTGCTCGGGGTGATCAGCCGCCACAACGTGATGCAGGCAATCCATGCCCAGCTGGGTACTTGCTTCGTGCATCAGGCCAGGGGCTGACGCCCGGCTCGACATTCGTCATCAGGAGCAGGCCGGGTGCCTGCTCTTTTCATCCGTACCATTGCGCTTATCCGGACTCGGCACGCTTTAAGGCTTGCACCGCTCCCGCCCGCTCTTTAGGATCTCCCCAGCTATCGATATGGCCCCCCGCGGGCTTTCTATAAGGAATCTGTACCTTGTCTCTCTCTATCGAGGCGCTGCGCCGCCGTCTCTCTGCCTGCATGAATCTTGATGCCCGTCGCCTTTCCAGTCGCCTGCACGGGGTCAAGAAATTGCCTGAGGGCAAACAGACCGCCGTGCTGGAGACCCTGGCCGCCGAGCTGGACAGCGCCGAGGCGCGCTATCGCTCCCGCCTGGCGGGGGTGCCCAAGGTCACCTACCCGGCCAACCTGCCGGTCAGCCAGAAGCAGGCCGAGATCGCCAAGGCGATCAGTGAGCATCAGGTGGTGATCATCGCCGGCGAAACCGGCTCGGGCAAGACCACCCAGATCCCCAAGATCTGCCTGGCGCTCGGGCGCGGGGTGAAAGGCTACATAGGCCACACCCAGCCGCGCCGGCTGGCGGCCCGTACCGTGGCGGCCCGCATCGCCGAGGAGATGCAGTCCGAGCTCGGCCAGTACGTGGGCTACAAGGTGCGCTTCACCGATCAGGTGAGCGAGCAGACCCACATCAAGCTGATGACCGACGGCATCCTGCTGGCGGAGATCCAGCACGATCGGATGCTGACCCAGTACGACACCATCATCATCGATGAGGCCCACGAGCGCAGCCTCAACATCGACTTCATCCTGGGCTACCTCAAGCAGCTGCTGCCGAGGCGGCCGGATCTCAAGGTGATCATCACCTCGGCCACCATAGATCCCCAGCGCTTCTCCAATCACTTCAACCAGGCGCCGGTGATAGAGGTGTCCGGCCGCACCTACCCGGTGGAGGTGCGCTATCGGCCGCTGCTGGAGGGCGAGGGGGATCGCGACGAACTGCAGGGCATCTTCGATGCGGTCGAGGAGCTGGCGCGCGAAGGGCTGGGGGACATCCTCATCTTCATGAACGGCGAGCGGGAGATCCGCGACACCACCGACGCCCTGCGCAAGCTCAACCTGCGCGATACCGAGGTGCTGCCGCTCTACGCGCGCCTCTCCAACAGCGAACAGAACAAGGTGTTCCAGCAGCACGCCGGCCGGCGCATCGTGCTCGCCACCAACGTGGCGGAGACCTCGCTGACGGTGCCGGGCATCCGCTATGTGATCGATCCGGGTACCGCCCGCATCAGCCGCTACTCCTGGCGCACCAAGGTGCAGCGTCTGCCCATAGAGCCCGTCTCCCAGGCCAGCGCCAACCAGCGCATGGGGCGCTGCGGTCGGGTCGCGGACGGTATCTGCATCCGCCTCTACAGCGAGGAAGATTTCAACAACAGGCCCGCCTTCACCGATCCCGAGATCCTGCGCACCAACCTGGCCTCGGTCATCCTGCAGATGCTGGCGCTGGGCCTTGGCAACATGGAGGCCTTCCCCTTCGTCGAGCCGCCGGAGTCGCGCCACATCAAGGACGGCCTCTCCCTGCTCAAGGAGCTGGAGGCGGTGCGCGAGCTGCCCGCCAGCCGCGAGCAGGAGCCCAAGCTGCAGCTGACCGAGAGTGGCCGCCAGCTGTCGCGCATCCCGCTTGATCCCAGACTCGCCAAGATGGTGATCACGGCGGCGCAGACCGGCTGCCTGAGCGAGGTGATGGTGATCACCGCTGGCTTGAGCATCCAGGATCCCCGCGAGCGGCCGATGGAGAAGAAGCAGGCCGCCGACGAGCAGCACCGCCGCTTCGAGGACAAGGAGTCCGACTTCCTCGCCTTCGTCAACCTGTGGAACTACCTGAAAGAGCAGCAAGACCTGCTGGGCAGCAACCCGTTCCGCCGCCTGTGCCAGAAGGAGTTTCTCTCCTACCTGCGGGTGCGCGAGTGGCAGGACATCCACTTCCAGCTGCGCCAGACGGTGAAAGAGCTGGGCTTCAAGAGCAACTCGGAGCCGGCGGACTTCAAGACGGTGCACTGCGCCCTGCTGACCGGCCTGCTCAGTCACATCGGCAACAAGGATCTGGAGAAGCCGGAGTTTCTGGGGGCCCGCAACGGCCGCTTCCACCTCTTCCCGGCCTCCGGCCTGTTCAAGAAGCCGCCCAAGTGGGTGATGGCCGCCGAGCTGGTGGAGACCTCCCGCCTCTATGCCCGCATCAACGGTCGCATCGAGCCCGAGTGGGTGGAGCCGCTGGCCGGTCACCTCATCAAGCTGCACCACAGCGACCCCCACTGGTCGAAGAAGAACGGCGCCGTCATGGCCAAGGAGAAGGTGACCCTCTATGGCCTGACCCTGGTCAACGAGCGGCTCATCAACTTCAGCACCCTGGATCCCGTCCTGTGCCGCGAGCTGTTCATCCGCCGCGCTCTGGTGGAGGGGGACTTCGAGACCCGCCATCGCTTCTTCGGCGAGAACCGCAAGCTGCTGGCCGAGGTGGAGGCGCTGGAGCACAAGTCGCGCCGCCGCGACATCCTGGTGGATGACGAGGACCTGTTCCGCTTCTACGACGCCCGCTTGCCCCAGGAGGTGATCTCCAGCCGTCACTTCGACAAGTGGTGGAAGGAGGCGCAGAAGCAGGATCCCGAACTGCTCAACTTCGAGCGGGAGATGCTGATGAAGGGGGATGCGGCCCACATCAGCGATCTCGACTACCCGAACTTCTGGCTGCAGGGGCGGCTCAAGCTCAAGCTGAGCTACCAGTTCGAGCCTGGGGAGGCGGCCGACGGTGTCACCCTGCACATCCCGCTGCCGCTGCTCAACCAGGTGGAGGTGAAAGGCTTCGAGTGGCTGATCCCCGGCCTGCGCCACGAGCTGCTGGTGGCGCTGATCAAGTCGATGCCAAAGCCGATGCGCAAGAACTTCGTGCCGGCCCCCAACTATGCCGATGCGCTGCTCGCCAGCATAAACCCCGAGCAGGGGCCGCTGCTGGACGAGATGGAGCGCCAGCTGCGGCGCATGACAGGGGTGACTGTGCCGCGCGAGGCCTGGGATTGGTCGGCGGTGCCCGATCACCTGAAACTCACCTTCCGGGTGCTGGATGACAAGCACAAGCCCATCGCGGAGGGCAAGGATCTGGAGGCGCTGAAGGAATCCCTGCGTGGCAAGGTGCAGGAGACCCTGTCCCAGGTGGCGGATGACGACATAGAGCAGTCCGGCCTCACCCTGTGGAGCTTTGGCGAGCTGCCGAAGGAGTACAGCCAGAAGCGCGGCGGCTTCGAGGTGAAGGCCTATCCGGCTTTGGTCGATCAGAAAGACTCGGTCGCGATCCAGTTGGTGGAGAGCTCGGTGGCCCAGCAGCAGCTGATGTGGAGCGGTCAGCGTCGGCTGATCCTGCTGGGGGTGCCATCCCCCATCAAGTACCTGCAGGAGAAGCTGCCGAACAAGGCCAAGCTCGGCCTCTACTTCAACCCCTTCGGCAAGGTGGCGGAGCTGATCGATGACTGCATCGCCTGCGGCTGCGACAAGCTGATCGAGCGCCACGGCGGCCTGGCCTGGGATGAAGCGGGCTTCGAGGCGCTCAAGGAGTTCGTGCGCGCCGAGCTCAACGATGCCGTGGTGGAGGTCGCGAGTCAGGTGGAAACCGTGCTGACCCTGTCCCACGAGATCAAGAAAAGGCTCAAGGGCAAGATGCAGCTCGATACCGCCTTCGCCATGTCCGACATCCAGTTGCAGCTCGACAAGCTCATCCACAAGGGCTTCGTGACCGAGACCGGCTGGCAGCGGCTGCCGGACCTGCTGCGCTACCTGCGCGCCATCGAGCGGCGGATGGAGAAGCTGGCCATCGATCCGAACCGCGACCGGGTCTACATGCTCAAGGTGCAGAGCGTCGAGGCCGACTACAAGGCGCTGCTCGCCAAGATCCCTAAATCCCAGCCGATCCCGGCCGAGGTGGCCAACATCCGCTGGATGATCGAGGAGCTGCGGGTCTCCTTCTTCGCCCAGCAGCTGGGGACCCCTTATCCGGTCTCCGACAAGCGGGTCTTGAATGCGATAGCCCAATGCTAAGTTGCTATGTGGCTGTTTTTCTGCGCCATAATGTGACGGAATGCTTGGGCGAAGAGAGCGAGGGGAGGTGGTGATGCTGGGGATCTGGTTAGGAGTGGCGCTGGTCAACATCAGCGGCTATCAACCCATTGCGGAGCAAACCTGGGTGCAGCTCAATCCGGAATACTATCCGCTGCACCGCGCCGTGCCCCCCATCTTCGTGGCCTGGCGGGGCAACCAGTTCCCGCCGCTGGAACAGAAGAAGAAGAACGGCCACTGGCAAGTCCTGTTCCCCGCCCGGCTGGTGCCCCCTTTCGATCTATTCGAGGGGGAGGCCCAGCTCTCCAAGGCGTATCTGGCGCGCCTCAAGCGCATCGACGAGATGGCCTATGGCATGGCGCCCCATCAAGCGGTCAGTCAACTCGCCAGTGCGCCCTCGTCATGGGATGAGGGGAGCAGTGCCCCCTTTATCGCCGAGTTCTCGCTGCCGGGGATGAGCGCGGCAAAGGGAAGGACGACGGAGACGGAACCCCTGCTGGCCAGCCTGATGCACCATGGCGCCCTGGGCTCGCAGGCGTCCGAGCGGGCCGCCGCAGTGCAGATCGCGGCCGTCAGCCAGCTGGTCGAGGCGACCACCCTGACCCTGTCTGCGCCGGCGGCGGGAGGCGAGTCGCGGCTCTGCCATCAGGTGGTGGCGGGGGAGACCCTCTGGCGCATCGCGAGCCAGCTGGTGGGGCAGGGAGCCCAGGCCGGGGCCGATACCTACAGCTATCTGCTGGCGCTGGTGGCGGAGAACCGGACCAGCATGGGCAAGGGGATCCAGGTGCGGGCCGGCCAGAGCCTCTACTGCCCGCGGGCCGAGACCCTGGCCCAGTTCGATGCCATGAGCCCGGCCCAGCGCCAACAACAGTTTGCCCGGCTGGAGCAGGGGCACTGATCGCCCAGGGCCCGCCGCCGCGACAGTTCGTCTGATGGGAAGGCTCGGGGGATCCCGCACGGTTCGCGGCTTGTATCCGCTATGACCCCATGCTAGTATTCGCGCTCGTTTTGCGAGGTGCTGACCGGTCGCAGTCAACACCATAAATTCATCTTAAAAGAGATAACAACTATGTCTTTCGTATTCCAAGCTGAAGTCCGTTCTGACCTGGGGAAAGGTGCGAGCCGCCGCCTGCGTCACGCTGACCAAGTTCCTGCCATCATCTACGGTGCAGGCAAAGAAGCTCTGTCCATCACCCTGGACCACAAAAAAGTAGTACTGGCCCAAGAAAAGCCGGAATTCTACGAGTCCGTACTGACCATGGTCATCAACGGCGAAGAAGTTAACGTAAAAGTGAAGGCTATCCAGCGTCACCCGGTACGTTACAAGCTGGTTCACCTGGACTTCGTTCGCGTCTAATCGCGTCGATCCGGTTGAATTAAGAAGCCACTCTTCGGAGTGGCTTTTTGCATTCTGGCGTTCTTGTAGCGGCCATGAAAAAGGGCGACCCGCGGGTCGCCCTTGTCGTCAGCCGCTCTACCAGACCGGCTGAGTAAGGTAGGGATTGCTGACCCGCTCGCGACCGAAGGTGGAGCTGGGGCCGTGGCCCGGCACGAAGACGATGTCATCGCCTAGGGGCAGCAGGGTCTCGGTGATCGAGCGAATGAGGGTGCCGTGATCGCCACGGGGAAAGTCGGTGCGGCCGATGCCACCGGCGAACAGCACATCGCCGACCCAGGCGAGCCGCTCGGCCTGGCTGAGCAACACCACATGGCCCGGGGTGTGGCCGGGGCAGAAATAGACCTCCAGCTCGCAGTTACCGACTGTCACCTTGTCGCCCTGCGCCAGCCAGCCGTCCGGGCTGAAGGCGGGAGTGTGGGCAAAGCCAAACATCTGGCTCTGCTGAGGCAGCATGTCGAGCCAGAAGGCGTCTTCCTTGTGGGGACCGATGATCTTGACCCCGGTCTGCTCGCGCAGTGGGTCGGCGCCCCCCACGTGATCCAGATGACCGTGGGTCAGGATGATCTTCTCCAATACCAGGTTGTGCCGGGCGATGGCCGCCAGCAGCTTGTCTGTCTCACCACCGGGATCGATCAGCGCCGCCTGGCGGGTCTCGTCGCACCAGACGAGGGAGCAGTTCTGGGCGAAAGGGGTGACCGGGATCACCTCGAATTTCAACATGCTGGGGTCTCCTGATTGGCCTCTGCAGCCTGCTGCTCGGCAAAGAAGGCGAGGCAGGCCTGCTTGTCGCCCCGAAAGCGGATCCGCTCCCGTTTGTTGTTGAGCTGATAGAGATACATGGGATCGTAGTAGCGGGTCAGCAACAGGCGGATCCAGGCCAGGTGCAGCTCGGTGTGGCCGCTGCCGGCCTGCTCGGAAAGGGCCGCTTGCATCAGCTGATCCAGCTCGCGATGGTCCCTGTCCCCGAGCCGCTTCTTGAGGCGTGCCAGGGCATCGGTCAGGTAGCCGGCAAACAGCGGCCAGCCCTCATCGGCGCCATACATCTCCTGGTAGCGCTGCCAGAGATCTTGTACGTAATCGACCCGGATCTGCTCGGCCCGCTCCTCTTGCGGCACATCCACCACCACCAGCGGTGCCTGGCACATGGCCTCATAGAGGCTATGGGGCAGGGCGCAGCGGCCGATGAGACGGCTCTCGTCCTCCACCACGAAGGCGTGCTCGCCCCGGTGGCGGCGCTTGAGCAGCTCGATGGCGATATTGTTCTCGAAGTTGATGTTGCTGGGCTGGCCGCCCGGCAGCTGCCCGAAGGAGGAGCCCCTGTGATGGGCGTGCCCCTCCAGATCCACCGCCTGGGCAACCTGGCCCAGCATATGGGTCTTGCCGGAGCCGGTCATACCGGTCAGCACTGTCCAGT
Source organism: Aeromonas sp. sia0103 (assembly GCF_963895295.1). Taxonomy (NCBI): domain Bacteria; kingdom Pseudomonadati; phylum Pseudomonadota; class Gammaproteobacteria; order Aeromonadales; family Aeromonadaceae; genus Aeromonas; species Aeromonas sp. sia0103. The sequence continues at coordinate 23,119 of NZ_CAWQKG010000033.1, forward strand.
GGCACTCGGCCGCGGCCCTGTCCTGGGTGTCGATCAAGAAGCGGCGCAGCTCCTTGTAGCCCCCGGCCACCCGTGGACGGGTGACGCCGGCCTCGTGTAACCACTGCTGCACCGTCTGCGAGCGCAGGCCGCCACGGAAACAGTAGAGCAGGGCATCGGGCTGCTGGCGCAACTGGGCCAGCCAGCCCTCGAGGCGCTCGGCGCGCACCGCGCCGCCCACCAGCTTGTGGCCGAGTGCGATGGCGGCGGCCTGGCCCTGCTGCTTGAAACAGGTGCCCACCTTGGCGCGCTCCTCGTCCGTCATCAGCGGCAGGCTGACGGCAGTGGGGAAGGCGCCCTCCTTGAATTCGATGGGGGCGCGCAGGTCGATGAGCGGCACATCCTGCAAGAAGATCCCGGCCAGGTCCGTGGCGAGTGGCAGTTCACTCATCGCGCATCACCCCGCAAGGCCTGGGCCAGATCGATGTCGGCGGCAAACCGCGATGAACTCATTGGATGACCTCGATAAAGCGTTCGCCATCCAGCGCCTTCATCACGCCGATGGGGGAGAGGCTGAGGCCAGCATCGGCGGCGATGCTCAGCAGCTCGGCTTCGCTCTCCTTGCCGACGGCCACCAGCAGGCCGCCGCTGGTCTGGGGATCGCACATGATGTTGCGGGTGCGATCGTCCATGGCATCGAGCTTGTGGCCATAGGAGTCGTGGTTGCGCAGGGTGCCGCCGGGCACGCAACCCTCGGCCAGGTAGTAATCCACCTCGTCCAGCAGCGGCAGCGCCCCGAACTCGAGGCGGGCGCACAGCTTGGAGCCTTCGCACATCTCCAGCAGGTGGCCGGCCAGACCGAAGCCGGTCACGTCTGTCATGGCGTGCACCCCCGGCAAGGCTGCGAACTGTTGGCCAATCTTGTTGAGGGTGCACATGGCGTCCGGGGCCAGCTGCTCGTGCTCGGGCTTGAGCTTGCCCTTCTTCTGGGCCGTGGTGAGGATGCCGATGCCGAGCGGCTTGGTCAGGTAAAGGATATCGCCCGCCTTGGCGGTGTCGTTCTGTTTGATGGCATCGAGCGGCACTATGCCGGTCACCGCCAGGCCGAAGATGGGCTCGGGGGCGTCGATGCTGTGGCCGCCGGCCAGGGAGATCCCCGCCTCGTGACACACCTGGCGGCCGCCGTCGATCACCTGCTGGGCCACTTCCGGGGCCAAGGTGTTGATGGGCCAGCCGAGGATGGCGATGGCGACGATGGGCTTGCCACCCATGGCATAGATGTCGCTGATGGCGTTGGTGGCGGCGATGCGGCCGAAGGTGAAGGGATCGTCGACGATGGGCATGAAGAAGTCGGTGGTGGAGACGATGCCCTGACCGTTGCCGATGTCCACCACGGCGGCATCATCCTTGCTGCTGTTGCCCACCACCAGGGTCGGATCGTCGAACCCCGGGATCTGGCTCTTGAGAATGGTGTCGAGCACCTTGGGGGAGATTTTACAGCCGCAGCCAGCGCCGTGGCTGTATTGGGTCAGACGAATGGAAGACATACTTACCCCTCTTGGTTCAAGCTCGTTCAGGCTGGTGCGACGCTGCTCGAGAACGGCGCGGCCATCACGGTACGGATAGATCGCAGAAAACGGGTGACCTTGGCTGGCATAGCGGGCGGACCGCTGAATGGGCCGTCGAGTCGGACGGGGCGCCGGGGGCAGGGACCCCACAGCAGCGCCACCAAGGGCCACGGGACGGGGCATTATGCCACAAAGCGAGTGCGGGATCCGAACCGCAATTGAGATGAGTGCACGCGGACGAGGCGTGTGGGCACCGCCGTGGCCCTGATGGCCGGGAGCGGCTCTGCTACAACTTAGGCATCCCTTTCTCGCAAGGTAAGCGCCATGAGCCTGAGCTGGTTCTCCTGGGCCCTGTTATCGGCCATCTTCGCCGCCCTGACCGCCATCTTCGCCAAGCTGGGGGTGCAGCATATCAACTCGGATCTGGCGACCCTGATCCGCACCGCCATGATCTTGCTGGTGCTCGGCTGTTACATTGGGCTCAGCCACCAGTGGAGCAACCCGCTGCTGCTGTCTGGCCACAGCTGGCTGTTCCTCGGCCTGTCGGCGCTGGCGACCGGGGCCTCCTGGCTCTGCTACTTTCGAGCCCTGCAGCTGGGGGAGGCTTCCCAGGTTGCACCGATCGACAAGTTCAGCCTGGTGCTGGTGGTGCTCTTCGCCTGCCTCTTCCTCGGCGAGCGACCCGCGCCGCGGGAGTGGTTGGGCATCGGCCTGATTGCGGTTGGGGTACTGGTGCTCGCCATCAGGCGCTAGGGGCGCGGTGGCTGGTTCGGCACACCTGGCAAGTCGGCGGGCGGCAGGCACCGAAGGATGGGGATAGACTGGGTTGTCACCCACCGAAGCGGAGCCGCCTTGTCATGAAACTCTATGCCCACCCTTTCTCGTCCTACTGCCAGAAGGTGCTGATCGCCCTCTACGAGAACGCCCTGCCGTTTGACTATCGCAACCTGGAGGATCCCCAGGCCAACGCCGAACTGGCGGCCCTCTGGCCCCTCAAGCGCTTCCCCGTCCTGCAGGATGGCAAGCGCACCGTGCTCGAGAGCAGCACCATCATCGAGTATCTCCAGTGCCACCATCCCGGCCCCCAGTGCCTGATCCCGGCCGGTGATGCGGGCATCAAGGTGCGCATGCTCGATCGCCTGTTCGACAGCTATGTGATGACCCCGATGCAGAAGGTGGTACTGGACCAGCTGCGGCCAGAGTCTGAGCGCGACAGCCATGGGGTGGCCGAGGCCCGCGAGATACTGGACAGTATCTATCCCTGGCTCGACGAGCGGCTCGAAGGGCGTCGCTGGATCGCCGGTGATGCCTTCACCCTGGCGGACTGCTCCGCCGCCCCCTCGCTCTTCTATGCAGATTGGGCCCATGAGATCCCGCCCGTTCACGCCAGGCTGCGGGCCTACCGTGCCCGTCTGCTGAGTCGACCCTCGGTCGCCCGGGCGGTGGACGAGGCGCGGCCATTTCGCCACTACTTCCCGCTGGGGGCGCCGGATCGTGACTGAGACTATGGTCCATCATGGGAGAGGTAAGGAGCCCGCTCCCATGGTCACCCTCATCCCAGGTTGCGTACCTGGTCGGTTGATTACAGAAACGATATTTTAATGTAAACAGATGGTTACGATTCTCATTCGATTCCTGTACCCTGCCTGAGGTTGAATTGTCATCGCTGAATGATCCAGGGTGACCGGTATGAAAACGCCATAAACGTTAACTAATCGAGGATTCAAGAATGAGACTGACCCAGATTGCCAAGAGTGTTGCATTGGCGGGTATGCTCGCCACTGTTGCCGTTCCAGGATTTGCTCAAGTGAGCCCCAAAGAGGCGACAGCGGCCACCAAGCAGGCCAATGATGCCCTCTATAAACAGCTGCCCTTTGCCAACAAGACGGATTTCACCGATGCCCACAAGGGCTTCATCGCGCCATTGCCGGATGCGGTGATCAAGGGCGAGCAGGGCAATGTGATCTGGGATCCCAAGCAGTACGCCTTCATCAAGGAGGGGGAAAAGGCCCCGGACACGGTCAACCCCAGCCTCTGGCGCCAAGCTCAGCTCATCAACATCAGCGGCCTGTTTGAAGTCACCGAGGGTATCTACCAGATCCGCAACCTCGATCTGTCCAACATGACCATCATCGAGGGCAAGGAGGGAGTCACAGTGGTGGATCCCCTCGTCTCGGCCGAGACGGCCAAAGTGGGGATGGAGCTTTACTTCAAGCAGCGCGGCAAGAAGCCTGTGGTCGCGGTGATCTACACCCATAGCCACGTCGATCATTACGGCGGTGTGCGCGGGGTGGTGGACGAAGCGGACGTCAAGGCCGGCAAGGTGAAGATTTACGCGCCCGCCGACTTCATGGAATCCGCCGTGGCCGAGAACATCATGGCGGGCAACGTGATGAGCCGCCGGGCCAGCTACATGTATGGCAACCTGCTCAAGCCGGATGCCAAGGGGCAGGTTGGCGCCGGGTTGGGCACCACCACCTCCGCCGGTACCGTCACCCTGATCGCGCCCACCGACTATGTCACCAAGACCGGAGAGAAGCGGGTCATCGATGGCCTGACCTATGACTTCATGATGGCACCTGGCTCCGAGGCTCCCGCCGAGATGCTCTGGTTCATCGAGGAGAAGAAAGTCATCCAGACGGCCGAAGATGTCACGCACACCCTGCACAACACCTATTCCCTGCGCGGCGCCAAGATCCGCGAGCCCTTGCCCTGGTCCAAATACCTGAACCAGGCGCTGACCCTCTGGGGTGACAAGGCCGAGATCATCATGGCGCAGCACCACTGGCCGACCTGGGGCAATGAGAACGTCAAGCAGCTCATCAAGAGCCAGCGTGATCTCTATCGTTACATCAACGATCAGACGCTGCGCATGGCGAACGAGGGTTATACCCGCGATGAGATAGCCGCCAAGTTCACACTGCCACCCAGCCTGGCCAACACCTGGGCGAACCGGGGCTACTACGGCTCGCTCAGCCATAACGTCAAGGCCACCTATGTGCTCTATCTGGGCTGGTTCGATGGCAACCCGGCCACCCTGGATGAGCTGCCACCGGTGGAGGCCGCGAAGAAATATGTCGACTACATGGGTGGGGCCGACAACATCCTGAAAAAAGCGCAGGAGGACTTCGCCCAGGGTCACTACCGCTGGGTCGCGCAGGTGGTCAGCAAGGTGGTATTCGCCGATCCAGACAACAAGGCGGCCAGGGATCTGGAGGCTGATGCCCTCGAGCAGCTCGGTTATCAGGCCGAATCCGGTCCATGGCGCAACTTCTATCTGACCGGCGCGCAAGAGCTGCGCAACGGGGTGGTGAAGCTGCCGACGCCGAACACCGCCAGCCCGGATACGGTTCGCGCCATGACGCCCGAGATGTTCTTTGACTACCTGGCGCTGCACATCAACGGTGAGAAGGCGGCCAGTGCCAAGTCGGTGCTGAATATCGATCTCGGTGCCCAAGGCGGCAAGTACAAGCTGGAGCTGGAAAACGGCGTGCTCAACCACACCGCCGATGCCGAAGCCAAAGATGCCGATGCAACCGTGACCCTGAGTCGCGATACCCTCAACAAGATCATCCTGAAGGAGGAGACGCTCCAGCAGGCGCAAGACAAGGGCGAAGTGAAGATCAGCGGCAAGCCAGAGAAACTGCACGATCTGCTGGGCTACATGGATAAATTCGAGTTCTGGTTCAACATCACCACACCCTGATCCTCGGGTGCGCCAGGCCGGCAAGCATGTCAGGCCTGGCTCCTGGCCGAGGGGAAACGGCAAACAAAACAGGCCCGCAATTGCGGGCCTGTTTACGTTGACGAGGAGGAGTGCTCGGCTTGGCGGGTGCGCCCACAGGCTCGGCGTCTTGTCGAACTAGGCAGCAGCAAGCGCGCAGGGGGGCGACGGTATCAGCAGGGGAAACGTAATGCTTTATGCATGAAAATGGGTTTTTATGAAAATAGCGCCGATATTTCCCCGGGGAATTTCCAGCATCAGTGATTGAATGTGCAGTTTTTTGCATATAAATGAGAGCGACTCTCTCTCCTGCCGTTGGGGCTGAGTTCCCCAAGCCCCAACGGTTGGCAGTGAAGGAAGGGCGATTCGATGGGTATCTGTGGCAAGCCCCTTGGTCAGCGTGACCTTCGTTATCTCTTGCCGTGGAAAGGCGCAAACAAAAGGCCCGCTAGCGATAGCGGGCCTTTTCTGTGACACGGTAGGTCTCCCTTTACTGGTAAAGAGAGCCCGGCGGTCGCTGCGGCTTAGCGGGCGCGCACCGCCAGCCCCTTCAGGTAGAAGCCTTCCGGATAGGCGGTGCCGATCGGGTGATCGGAGGCCTGGGACAAGAGCTCCAGGATCTGGGCATCGCGGCCGGCGTCCAGCGCGGCATCGGCCACTATCTTCTGGAACAGGCTCTGCTCCATCAGGCCGGAGCAGGAGTAGGTCAGCAGCACGCCACCCGGCGCCAGCAGCTGGAACGCCAGCATGTTGATGTCCTTGTAGCCGCGGCAGGCACCCAGCAACTGGGCCTTGCTCTCGGCAAACTTCGGCGGGTCCAGCACGATGACATCGAACTTCTCGCCCTTCTCGCGGTATTCGCGCAGCAGCTTGAACACGTCGTGGCGGACGAACTGGGTGTTGGAGACATCCAGCCCGTTCAGCTCGGCGTTCTGGCGGGCCATGTCCAGCGCGTTCTGGGAGAGATCGACGTTGACCACCTCACGGGCGCCGCCCTTGAGGGCGTAGATGCCGAAGCCGCCGGTGTAGCAGAAGCAGTTGAGCACCCGCTTGCCTTCGGCGTACTTGGCCACCGCCTGGCGGTTGTCGCGCTGATCCAGATAGAAGCCGGTCTTGTGACCGTTGCGGATGTCCACCAGGATCTTGACGCCGTCGTTCTCTTCGATCATCACCGGCTCGGTCGGGGCCTCGCCATGGATGACGCCGGTGCGCTCCTGCAGGCCCTCTTTCTTGCGTACCGCCACGTCGGAGCGCTCATAGATGTTGCACTCGGGATAGAGGGTACGCAGCGCCTGGGTGATCAGCTCGCGCTGGAACTCGGCCCCGGCGGAGAGGATCTGGCACACCAGGAAGTTGGCGTAGCGATCTATGGTCAGGCCCGGCAGGCCGTCGGACTCGGCGGCGCACAGGCGATAGCCGGTGAGACCCTGACGCTTGATCAGCGGATCCCGGGATTCCTGGGCATATTTGAGGCGGCGGATAAAGAAGTCCAGATCGATGGTCTCTTCTTTATCGAAGGTCCAGACCCGGGCCCGGATCTGGGAGCTGCCGGACCAGGCGCCACGGGCGAGCCACTTGCCATCGTTGCTGTAGATCTCGACGGTGTCGCCATCGATGGGGTTGCCCTGCACCTTGTCGATCCCCTTGGAGAAGATCCAGGGGTGACGGCGCAGCAGGGATTTTTCGCGGCCTTTGACGAGATAGATGTATGTGCTCATGGGTGTTTGCCGATGCCAGGAAGAGGAGGGGGCACATTCTAGTGTTAAAGGAGGCCTTAAGCCAGCCTTGCCCCGCGGCTTTCGTGGGCCCGCCCTGCGCCTCGCCGGTCCTGACGCGCCGCCAATGTTAAACAACTCGATAAACCTGAACCTTATCTGTCACTTGCCAGCAACAAACTTCTGCAATTGTTAGCCAGCTCGCGGTGTGAGCCGGGAAAAGCGGGCAGAGTATGTGCGCCGTCTGGCTCTTGCCTGCGGCAGCTAACAAGGTGCTGCGGCCTCAGGGTCGCCCAATATCACTGGCAACAATAAACAAGAAAGGAAGGCTTAACATGTCAGGAAGACACTCTCTGCTGGCGCTCTCGATCGGGCTGGCATTGTCTGGACAGGTGCAGGCACAGCTGCTCATCACCGAATATCTGGAAGGATCCGGCAACAACAAGGCGCTGGAGCTGAGCAATCTCGGCGCCAGCGCGGTCGATCTCGGTCAATACCGGCTGGCCCTCTACGCCAACGGCCGTACCCTGGCGGCGGGACCGACCAACAGCCTGCCCCTGCAAGGGACCCTGGCCCCCGGCGCCAGCCTGGTGCTGGCCCACCCCTCGGCGCTGGCCGCCACCCTGGCCAAGGCCAACCAGCTCAGCGGCAACCTGGTGTTCAACGGCGACGATGGGCTGGTACTCTATCGGGGGGACGAGATAGTCGACAGCCTGGGTCAGATCGGGGTGGATCCCGGCACCGCCTGGGTGTCCGGCGCCGTCTCGACCCTGGACATGACGCTACGGCGCAAGGCCGGCGTCAACCTGGGGCGCACCGGGGCCGAGTCCACCTTCGACCCGGCGGCGGAATACCAGGCCTTCGCCCGGGATGAGGTGAGCGGCCTGGGTTGCAGCGGCGAGCAGAGCTGCGATGGCTCGCAGCCGCCGGTCTTCGCCTGTCCGGTGGACGAGCTGATCTCCGTACCGGCCATTCAAGGCAGCGGTGATCGCAGCCCGCTGGTGCCGGCCGGCAAGTTCGAATCCGAGACCGCCTATGCCACCCGCGGGGTGGTGACCCAAGTTGTGAACGGCCTCTACAAGGGCTTCTTCATCCAGGACGCACAAGGGGACGGCGATCCCGCCAGCTCCGACGGCCTGTTCGTGCAGAGCAGCCAGACCAGCGGGCTGGTGCCCGGGGCCGAGGTGTGTGTCTCCGGCAAGGTGAAGGAGTATTACAACCAGACCCAGCTCAGCGCCGACGCCCTGACGGTGACCCAGCCCATGGTGGGCTTGGTGCCGGCGGTGGATCTGGTAGCGACGGCGGGCGAGAGCCTGACCACCCTGCTGGAGCGCCACGAGGGGATGCGGGTGCGGCTGGTGCCCGAGTCCAGCCTGGTGGTCACCCGCAACTTCAGCTTCGACTACGATGGCAAGCGCAACAACCTGGTGCTGGCCTACGGCGCGCCGCTCATCAAGTCGACCCAGAAGTTCCCGGCCATGAGCGAGCAGGCGAGCCAGTGGGCGGAGCGCAATCGGCAAAATCAGCTGGTGGTCGAGACCGATGCCAAGGCGCCGGATGGTGTCCTGCCCTGGTATCCCGCCTTCGATGCCGAGCAGGGTTATCTGCGCATCGGCGATCGGCTGAGCAACCTGGAGGGGGCCATCGGCTACTCCTATGACTTCTACCGGCTGGTGGCCGACAACAGGATCACCCCGGCGGACGTGGATCACCGCGGCTGGGATCGGGTGCAGACCCCGGAGCTGGCCGCTGCTGGGGATCTGCGGGTAGCGAGCTTCAACGTGCTCAACTTCTTCACCACAGTGGTGGGGGGCGATGCCAACCCGACCGGCAGCAACCGAGGCGCCCTGACGGTGGCCGAGTTCGAGTTGCAGCGCACCAAGATCGTCAGCGCCATCACCCGGCTCAACGCCGATGTGGTCGGGCTGATGGAGATAGAGAACAACGGCTACGGGGAGAACTCCGCCATCGCCAATCTGGTAGGGGCCCTCAACGCCGCCCTGCCGGACGAGCAGGATCACTACGCCTGGGTGGCGTCGCCAGATGGTCAACCCATGGGCACGGACGCCATCACGGTGGGGCTCATCTACCGGCCCGCCAAGGTGAGCCTGGAGGGGGGCTCTCAGCTGATCCCGCTGCCGGTGCAGGTGGCCGAGGCCGTCGACGGCGCGGGCAAGCCGGTCAGCATCCGGCAGGGCATGCGCGACTCCCTGATGCAGCGCTTCCGCTCACCCAAGGGGGATGCGCCGCTGACCCTGGTGGTCAACCACCTCAAGTCCAAGGGCTCGGCCTGCTACGAGGACTATCCCGACTATGCCAGCGCCGATCCCCTGGATGGGCAGGGACACTGCAACGCGCTGCGGGTCTCCGCCGCGAAAGTGCTGGGGGAGCGACTCAAGCAGGAGGCGGGGGATCTGCTGGTGATCGGGGATCTCAACGCCTACGGGATGGAGGATCCGGTGCGGGTGCTGACCGACTATGATCCGGCCGCCCAGAGCCGCCAGATCATGAGTGCCGGCTTCACCCTGCTGGCGGGGCAGCCCTATGAGGAGCAGCCGAGCGCGGTGGGCAAGGGGGCCGGGCTGGTCAACCTCAACACCCAGTTCCACGGCACAGAGACCTACTCCTACAGCTATGAGGGGGAGCTGGGCAATCTGGATCACGCCCTGGCGAGCCCGAGTCTGGTGAGCAAGGTGATCGGCATCGAGGATTGGCACATCAACTCGGCCGAGAGCAACTTCTTCGAGTACGGCAGTAAGTTTTCGGGTCAGCTGGCCAAGTCCGAGGGGCCGTTCAGCGCCTCGGATCACGATCCCGTGCTGGTGGCCATCCAGTACCCACTGCCGCCGACCGGGGAGCTGAGTCTGAGCCAGAGCGCAGCCAGCGTGGAGGAGGGCAACACCCTCAGCCTGGCGGTGCAACGGCTGGCCGGCAGTCATGGCACCGCCAGCGTCAGCTGGCGGGTGCAGCACGGCAGTGCCGACGGCCAGGACGTGGCGCAGCTCGGCGGGGTGCTGAACTGGGCGGACGGGGACAAGGAGGAGAAGAGCCTGCAGATCCCCATCCTGAGCGACACCCGCAACGAAGGGGATGAGACCTTCAGCCTGGTGCTGCACGATGCCAGCGGTGCCACCCTGGGGGAGCAGCATCAGACCCTGGTGACCATCAAAGACAGGTTGGCCCCCTCCACCATCGCGCTGCAGAGTCCCGTCATCAAGGTGAGTGAGGGTGACTGGCTGGTCGAGATCCCGCTGGTGCGCAGCGGCGACCTGCGTCAGCCCGCTCGTGCCCAGCTGGCACTCGATGGCCTGAGCGCCCGCTGGGGGCTGGACTTCCTGCCCTGGTTTGGTCAGTCCGTGAGCTGGGCCGCCGGTGAGGGCGGCGTCAAGTCCATCAAGGTGCTGGTCATCGACGACTGGTTTGTCGAGCCCACCGAGCAGTTCAGGGTCAGCCTGCAGCGGCTGCAAGGGGCGCAGGCCGGTGATCAGCAGGAGACCCGGGTCGACATCCAGGACAACGACAAGTCCTGGTGGCCCTTCGGGCGCTGAGTCGGCAGGCAGAAAGGGACCCGAGGGTCCCTTTTTTCATCCGGCGTTTTATAGGACGATAAAATGTGTGCCAATAAAAAAGGCCATCCGTTGGATGGCCTTGTCGTTTGTGGTGGCGAGCCTCAGATCCGCAGACCCGTCATCGCCTGACTCAGCTCGGTGGCGGTGGCCTTGAGGCCTGAGGTGCCGGCGACCGAGGCGCTGGCCGACTCTTCCACCCGACCGGCCTCGTTGCGCACCTGATCCAGGTTGCGGGTGATCTCCTCGGCGACCGAGCTCTGCTCCTCGCTGGAGGTGGCGATCTGGGTGCTCATCTCCAGCACCGCGTCGCTGTGGCTGCTCAGCTTGTCGATGTCCTGTCCCACCTCGGTGATGAGCGCCTGGCTGCTGGCGGCGCGGCCGACGGTCTTCTCCATGATGTCGTTGAGCGCGCCTGTGCCGGCCTGCAGCTCCTCGATCATCTGCTGGATCTCCACCGTGGCCTGCTGGGTGCGGCTGGCGAGGGTACGCACCTCATCGGCCACCACCGCAAAACCGCGGCCCTGCTCGCCGGCCCGGGCGGCCTCGATGGCGGCATTGAGCGCCAGCAGGTTGGTCTGCTGGGAGATGGCGTTGATGACGCTGACCACCTCGTTGATGCGATTGGCGTTGTGGGTCAAGCGCTCGACGGCGCCCGAGGCGTTGCCGATCTCATCGGCCAGGGTGCGGATCGCCGTGATGGTGCGGGCCACCCGCTCGGCGCCGTTGGCGGCCTCCTCGCTGGACTGGCGGGTCTGCAGCAGGGTGTCGTTGGCGTTGCGGGCGACTTCTCTGATCGCGGCAGACATCTGCTCCATGGCGGCGGCCAGGGAGTCCATGTGCTGGCGCTGGGCACGGGCCAGGGTCTCCCCGTCGCTGGCGTGCTCGCGGAACTCGTCGGCGGCCATGGCCAGCGCCTCGGCGGACTCATCCACGAGGCGCACTATCTTGTGCTGGCGATCGGTGAATCTGTCTATGCTGCCGGCCAGGATGGAGAACTCGTCCCGCACCGGGAAGAAGTTGAGGCGGAAGGTGAGATCCCCGTCGGCCACCGTCTGCAGCGCCTTGTTGGTGGAGTAGAGCGCCCCCGCCACGAAGGTCATCAGATAGTGGGTGATGAGGGCCAGCAGGGCGGCCAGCACGGCGATGATGGTGAGAGTCTTGCCTTGCCCGTCCCACGGGGAGTAGTGGCTGGCATCCAGGGTGCCGGTGACATAACCGGCCTGACCCGCGCTCGCGCTGAAGCTGTAGTGATCTCCCTGCTGGCTCAGGCCGCCGCTGGCACTCTGGCTCAGGGTGAGCTCGGCCGGTAGGCTGAGGGTCGGCTGCTGGCTCACCAGCTGCGCCGTGGTCTCGACCCGTTGCTGCAACTGATCCAGCCGCAGCTGCATCTGCCGATCATGACCGTCGGCCAGCAGATACCAGGTGAGGAAGGCGATGAACAGCAGGGGGCACCAGAAGGTGATGAGAAATTTTTCGCTGATTGTGAGGTGAATGAGATAACGGTCAACCCACCGAAACTTTACTTCTTTCATAATGATATTGCGTCCTGCAAGGGAAGAGTGTCGCACTCATTATCGCCTTGGAGGGAAATTTCTTAAGGGAAAGGTGCCGAAAATGGGAGAGCAATCGTTTGTCGTCCGGGTCTGGGGCCAGGTGCAGGGCGTGGGATTTCGCTACTTCACCCGGGAGCGGGCTCTGCAGCTGGGGCTGCGGGGTCATGCCTACAATCTGGAGGATGGCTCGGTCGAGATCCTGATCGCCGGCCCTGAGGAGAGGGTGCAGATGATGCTGGGCTGGCTGGAGCACGGCCCCAGGACGGCGACTGTGACCCGAATGGAGTGTGCCAAGGCAGCGCCGCCCACGGGCAGCGGCTTTCATACCAACTAGCAGAAGGGAGGCAAGAGCATGGAGAGGATGCCACAGACGGCATGGCTGGAGCAGGCACACGGGCTCATCGATCAGTATTGGGCGGCCACCCTGGCCCTGCGCCAGAGGGCGGATGTGGCCGAGGTGCACGCCTACCGGATCGCGGCCCGCCGGCTGCTGGCGCTGCTCGCCCTGTGGCGCCCCCTGATCCACCAACCCGGGCTGGAGCGGCGCCTGCACCGCGCGACCTGTCGACTCTCCGCCCTGCGGGATGCCCAGGTGTATGGGGAGCGCTTCGGCGGCAAGCCCGTCCCCATGCCGCCAGTCCGGGTGCCCATGTTGACGGTGCGCCTTGAGCGCTGGATCAGCCGCCTGGCCCAGGTGCCCGCCGACTTCAATCCCTTGCCACTGTTTCAACTGCAGCTGGTACTGCGGCTGGCCGACGGGCTGGCGGCGCCGCTGGATGTCGCCGTCGCCAGTGAGCGGCGCCAGTTGCGCCATTGGCATCGGCTGCGGCTGATCCTCAAGCAGACCCGCTACGGGGTGGAGCTGCTGGTCGGGCAGGGGGTCGGCGATCCGGCCTGGCTGGCCATGCTGATCGAGTGGCAGGAGCGGCTCGGTCAGCTGCAGGATGGTCGGCAATGGCTCAGACGGCTGCGCCGCAAGCGGGTCAGCGACAAGCGCAAGCGTCAGCTGCATCGGCTGGAGGCGGCGATGCACTGCCAGTTGCAGCAGCTCGATTGCCAGCAGGCGGAGCTGGTCGGGCTCAGGATGGCGATGCTGCGCCCGGCCTGATGACTGGGGCCGTGCAGTGGCAATGAAGGGCTAGAAAGGAAGAGATAAAAAAGAGAGGCCAATGGCCTCTCTTTTTTATCGCAGCGTGTTGATCACAGCGTGCGGGTCGCGCTTACTTGACGCGCATGCCGGGCTGGGCGCCTTCCTGCGGCTCAAGGATCCAGAGATCCTTGCCGCCCGGGCCTGCGGCCAGCACCATGCCCTCGGACATGCCGAAGCGCATCTTGCGCGGCGCCAGGTTGGCCACCATCACGGTCAGCTTGCCTTCCAGATCTTCCGGGTTGTAGGCGGACTTGATGCCGGCGAACACCTGACGGGTCTCACCGCCCAGATCCAGCTGCAGCTTGAGCAACTTGTCGGCCTCCGGCACGGCTTCGGCCTTCTTGATCAGCGCCACGCGCAGGTCCAGCTTGGCAAAGTCCTCGTAGGAGATGGTCGGGCTGATGGGGTCATCCGCCAGCGGACCGGCCACCTTGGGTGCCTGCTCCTTGGCCAGATCTTCCTTGGAGGCTTCGATCATGGCCTCAACCTTGGCGGGCTCGATGCGGGAGAACAGCGCCTTGAACGGGGCCAGCTGGTGGTTGGTCAGCGGCTTGGCGACTCCTTCCCAGCTGAGGGTCTCACCCAGGAAGGCTTCGGTGCGCTCGGCCAGCAGCGGCATGACGGGCTTCAAGTAAGCCATCAGCACCCGGAACAGGTTGATGCCGACGGAGCAGACGTCCTGCAGCTGCGCATCCGCGCCTTCCTGCTTGGCGATGACCCAGGGGGCCTTGTCGTCCACGTAGCGGTTGGCCTTGTCGGCCAGCGCCATGATCTCGCGAATGGCGCGGCTGAACTCGCGGGCCTCGTAGGCGTCGGCAATAGCCGTGCTGGCGTTGGCAAACTCGGCGTAGAGCTCGGGTTCGCTGCAGCTGTCAGCCAGCTTGCCGTCGAAGCGCTTGGTGATGAAACCGGCGTTGCGGGAGGCCAGGTTGACCAGCTTGTTGACCACATCGGCATTGACGCGGGAGACGAAGTCTTCCAGGTTCAGATCCAGATCGTCGATGCGACTGTTGAGCTTGGCGGCGTAGTAGTAACGCAGGCATTCCGGATCCAGGTGCTTGAGATAGGTGCTCGCCTTGATGAAGGTGCCCTTGGACTTGGACATCTTGGCGCCGTTGACGGTCACATAGCCGTGCACGTTGACCTTGGTCGGCTGGCGGAAACCCGCCCCTTCCAGCATGGCCGGCCAGAACAGGCAGTGGAAGTAGGCGATGTCCTTGCCGATGAAGTGATAGAGCTCGGCGGTGGAATCTTTCTTCCAGTAGCTGTCGAAATCGATGTCGCCGCGCTTGTTGCACAGGTTCTTGAACGACGCCATGTAGCCGATGGGGGCATCCAGCCAGACGTAGAAGTACTTGCCAGGGGCGCCCGGGATCTCGAAGCCGAAGTAGGGGGCGTCACGGGTGATGTCCCACTGCTGCAGGCCGCTCTCGAACCACTCCTGCATCTTGTTGGCCATCTCTTCCTGGATGGCGCCGGAGCCGCGCACCCAGCCGGCGAGCCAGGTTTCGAACTGGGGCAGGTCGAAGAAGAAGTGCTCTGAGTCCTTCATCACCGGGGTCGCACCTGAGACGGCGGATTTCGGATCGATGAGCTCGGTCGGGCTGTAGGTGGCACCGCAAGCGTCGCAGTTGTCACCGTATTGCTCGGGGGACTTGCACTTGGGACAGGTGCCCTTGACGAAGCGGTCCGGCAGGAACATGGACTTTTCCGGATCGAACAGCTGGGTGATGGTACGGCCCTTGATGAAGTTGCCCTCTTTCAGGCGCCCGTAGATCAGCCCCGCCAGCTCGCGGTTCTCGTCGCTGTGGGTGGAGTGATAGTTGTCAAAGCTGATGTTGAAGCCGGCGAAATCCGTCTGATGTTCTTCGGACACGGCCGCGATCATCGCTTCCGGGGTGATCCCGAGCTGCTGCGCCTTGAGCATGATGGGGGTGCCGTGCGCATCGTCGGCGCAGACGAAATGCACCTGATGGCCACGCATTCGCTGATAACGAACCCAGATATCGGCCTGGATGTGTTCCAGCATGTGACCGAGATGGATGGAGCCATTGGCATAGGGGAGGGCGCAGGTTACCAGCATTGTACGAGGATCAGTTGCCATAATACGTTCTTTATGTGCCTGTTGGGATGATACAGTGCCGTGCATGTTACCCGAATTGGGGGCGGCCTGCCTAGGGTTGTGGCCTTGCCTGGCGCGGCAGAGGGCATCCCGGATCCGCAGTCAAGCCACTGATTTGTGTGCGGTAACCGTTCACCTCAGCATAACGACAACATAATGGGGAGTTAATGGTGATTGATTCAGTAAAACAGATCCTTGCCGAATTTAAGCCGGCAGGGTGGGGCAAAGATCTGGTGGCGGCCGGTTTCGTGCGTGCCATCGAGCATCATGAGCAGCGCCTGATCATCAAGCTGGTGCTGCCGTTTGCCGGGCGCTCCCTGTTTGCGCAGATTAAGCAAAACTTCGATTCCCGCCTGCGCATCGCAACGGGAACCGCCGCCATCGACTGGCACTGCGACATCGAGGTGGCGAGCATGCCCCGCGCCCAGCAGCTGGCGGCGGTGCAGGGCATTCGCAACATCCTGGTGGTGGCCTCCGGCAAGGGCGGGGTGGGCAAGTCCACCACCGCCGTCAACCTGGCGCTGGCGCTGAGCAGGGAGGGGGCGCGGGTCGCCATCCTGGATGCGGACATCTATGGCCCCTCCATTCCGACCATGATGGGCACCCTCAAGGAGCGTCCCGGCAGCCGCGACGGCAAGACCATGGAGCCGGTGATGGCCTGTGGCCTCAAGAGCAACAGTATCGGTTACCTGGTGGCCGAGCAGGATGCCACCATCTGGCGCGGTCCCATGGCGAGCAAGGCGCTGGCGCAGATCCTGCACGAGACCCGCTGGGGCGAGGTAGATTACCTGGTGGTGGACATGCCGCCGGGCACAGGGGACATCCAGCTCACCCTGGCCCAGCAGGTACCCACCACGGCGGCGCTGATCATCACCACCCCGCAGGACGTGGCGCTGGCGGACGCACGCAAGGGCATCGCCATGTTCAACAAGGTGCATGTACCTGTGCTCGGCATCATAGAGAACATGAGTTATCACGTCTGCAGCGCCTGCGGTCATCACGAGGCGCTGTTCGGGACCGGTGGCGGCCAGAAGATGGCAGAGCAGTATCAAGTGGCACTGCTTGGCCAGCTGCCGCTGCACATCGATATCCGTCAGCACATGGACAATGGGACTCCCACCGTGTTCGGTGCGCCGGAAGGGGAGCTGGCTGAGGCTTACCTCAAGCTGGCCCGCCGGGTCAGTGCCGAGCTCTATTTCAGCGGTAAACCGATTGCGACCCCGCTCTACACGGTGGCGCTGGACGAATAATCGGCTGTTGGCCGATTGCAATGGATTTGGGGTGGGCATGGCTCACCCTTTTTTATATAATGGATCGGTTTAAACAATCCCCAGTGCTCTTCTCCTTAGGTATTTTCAATGTCTGATACTCAACATTCGTGTGTGATCATCGGTATTGCTGGTGCATCCGCATCCGGCAAGAGTCTTATCGCTCAAACCATTTATGAAGAGCTGGTGGCCGAACTGGGCGCAGGTCAGATTGGTGTGATCACCGAAGATTGCTACTACCGTGATCAGACCCACCTGACCATGGAAGAGCGGGTCAAAACCAACTATGACCATCCGAATGCCCTGGATCATGATCTGCTGGTGCAGCATCTGAGCCAGCTGGTACGCGGAGAAGCCGTCGATATTCCCCAGTACTCCTATACCGAACACACCCGCCTGGCGGAGGTGACTGCCTTTGCCCCCCGTCGGGTCATCATCCTGGAAGGGATACTGCTGCTGACCGATAGCCGGCTGCGGGAGCTGATGGATGCCTCCATCTTCATGGATACCCCGCTGGACATCTGCCTGTTGCGCCGGCTGGTGCGCGACGTGCAAGAGCGCGGCCGGACCATGGACTCGGTACTCAAGCAGTATCAGAAGACGGTGCGCCCGATGTTCATGCAGTTCATCGACCCGTCCAAGCAGTACGCCGATGTGATAGTGCCCCGCGGCGGCAAGAATCGCATCGCCATCGACATGCTCAAGGCGCGCATTCGCCACATGTTGATCGGATAAGATGCTACAAGCCGGGCGATGCCCGGCTTTTTTAAATGAATCATTTAGCAGGAGAGTCGCCCAATGCGTCTTTGTGATACCGATATCGAACGCCATCTGGATGAAGGCAAGATCGTCATTGAGCCGAGGCCCGGTGTTGAGCGGATCAGTGGCGTCAGCGTCGATGTGCTGCTCGGCAACGAGTTCCGGGTGTTCCGCGATCACACCGCCCCCTATATCGACCTGAGCGGCCCGAGCAGCGAGATGGCCGATGCCATCGATCGGGTGATGAGCGACGAGATCCACATTGCGGACGGTGAGGCCTTCTATCTGCACCCGGGTCAGCTGGCCCTGGCGGTGACCTACGAATCCGTCACCCTGCCGGCCGATATCGTCGGCTGGCTGGATGGTCGCTCCTCCCTGGCCAGACTGGGGCTGATGGTGCACGTGACCGCGCACCGCATCGATCCGGGCTGGTCCGGTCGCATCGTGCTGGAGTTCTACAACGGCGGCAAGCTGCCGCTGGCGTTGCGCCCCAAGATGAAGATAGGCGCGCTCAACTTCGAGATGCTCTCAGGCGCCGCCGCCCGTCCTTACAACAAGCGGGAAAATGCCAAGTACAAGAGCCAGCAGGGGGCGGTGGCCAGTCGGATGAATCAGGACTGATTGAGTCTCGCATACTGCTAGCTTGTAGAGGGTACCCAGGTGCCCTTTTTTCATTTTCTGGTCAGGTGCCATGATGCTTGGCATCGAGGTCCTCGCCGTCGCCACAGGGCGAAACCGCAAAATCGGTTGCGGGGAAAGAGCGAAAAAACGGGTTCTCATAGATGAATTGGGGTTGATTGAAACCTATCCAGAAGGGAGAGGAGGGGTTTAATTAATCTCTGACAAGGCGCATTCCCACAGGCCCTAAGACATTTTCTGACGGAATGCCCGTTTTTTTTCTTACTGAAATATTTCAACAACGGGTATGGCGCATCGAGCCTTCTGGCATAATCCGCCGCAACTCATAAACAGGTTCGTTTTTATGTTTGAAATGTTTAGTGGTTTGGGTTTGTGGTGGTCAATCGGTTTGGTATTGGCCGTTTTTTTTGTGCTGGCTTATGAATTCATCAACGGCTTTCACGATACCGCCAACGCGGTAGCAACGGTTATCTATACCAAGGCGATGCCCGCTCATACGGCGGTAGTGGCTTCTGGTCTGTTCAACTTTGCCGGGGTCATGATGGGCGGATTGGGGGTGGCATACGCCATAGTCCATCTGTTGCCCATCGATCTGCTGCTCGGCATGGATTCCACCCAGGGTTTGATCATGGTGTTCTCCCTGCTGTTCTCTGCCATCGTCTGGAACCTGGGTACCTGGTTCTTCGGCATCCCGGCATCCAGCTCGCACACCTTGATCGGCTCCATTCTGGGGGTCGGTGGTGCCTATGCCTGGCTCAATCACCAACCTCTTACGCAGGGGATCAACGTCGGTAAAGCCATCGACATCATGCTCTCCCTGATCATCTCTCCCACCGTGGGGTTCATCATCGCCGCCTTGTTGCTGTTTGCCATGAAGCGCGTCTGGCAGGGCAGCAAGATCCATAAAACCCCGGAAGAGCGTCTGCTGGTGGACGGCAAAAAGCATCCGCCGTTCTGGGCCCGTGTGACCTTGATTTGTTCCGCCATGGGCGTGAGCTTCGTACATGGCTCCAACGATGGCCAGAAGGGCATAGGTCTGGTGATGCTGGTGCTGATCTGCATGGCACCTGCCTACTTCGCGCTGGATATGAGCAGCCGCTCCTACGAGCTGGATCGGACCCAGGACGCCAACCAGCGCATCCTGGAGATCTACCAGCGCAACCACGAGCAGGTGTCCCAGGTCGTGAACTTCAGCGTGCCGGCGCATGCCCAGCAAGAGCTGATGACACACTGCTCCGCCGGTGAGGCGCTCGAGGCGATGGCCACGCTGGATAACCGTCTCGGTCAGGTGCGTACCTATGAAGAGATGGACTTGACCGACCGCCGCGAAGTGCGTCGTCTGCTGCTCTGCATCGACGACACCGCCCGCAAGGTTTCCAAGTTGCCGCTGCCGGCCAAGGAGCTGACCGATCTGGCCAAATGGCGCAAGGATCTGACCGCGACGGCCGAATATGCACCAACCTGGGTCATCGTCTCCATCGCCCTGGCGCTGGGTTGCGGTACCATGGTGGGCTGGCGCCGTATCGTCTACACGGTCGGTGAGAAGATTGGCTCTTCCGGCATGACTTACAGCCAGGGGATTGCCGCCCAGATCACCGCCGCGGCCTCCATTGGGGTAGCCAGCCTGACCGGCATGCCCGTATCCACCACCCATATCCTCTCCTCTGCGGTGGCGGGGACCATGGTGGCCAACAAGTCAGGGCTGCAGAGCCAGACCATCAAGACCATACTGCTGGCCTGGGTGCTGACCCTGCCGCTGACCATGTTGCTCTCCGGTGGCCTGTTCCTTATCAGCAACAGCCTGTTTGGCAACTGATAGCAGATAACCTGACTGAATGACGAAGGGCCTACGGGCCCTTTTTTCATGCCTGCTTATCAGCAATGGTGTGCGCTACTTAGTGATCGAATCAGACTATATGCCATCAAACTAGCTTTGTGATACACAGATAAACACCCCCGACCTTACCTCCATCAACACCCTCGGCAAAACCCTGCCACCACGCCAAGGGATCACCTCCCAACGAGAGCTTGAAAGGGCAGGAGCACTCAGTGCTGGCTCCTCTTGCGCTATGGTGCTTGAGCGTTGAGATATGGTGATGATGGATGGGCGTCAGCCTCGTTTCCAGATAAGGCCGTGCTGTTGCCTGGAAGAGGCATCTCGGTTCAATGGGGCGTACCGCACCTTATCACCCGGCCAGAGAGACGAACGTTATGTGTCAGCACCTGTGGGCAGGCTAAATGAAAGAACAGGGAGTGAGATATGGAGCTAATCCTGCGGTGGCGCCTATGTGGGGAGAGGCTGTGTGCCGGATACCTCGCGGGAAGACGCGCGTGAGCAGGCCGCAACGACTGTATGACCGGGGCTGATGTGCATCCCGATTGCAGGCAAGACACCATTCAGCAGCGACGCCAGAGCATAGTAGGACTAAGAAGAGGAAAGACGGAAGATAGGGGGGAGACGGATCTACTGAGGGGATCTCGGCAGCCAGGCAAAAAAAAGAGCCACACAGGGTGTGGCTCTTTTTATCAGACTAGCGAACTAGCAGATCAGGGACGACCCGCCGGGCTGGTTGCCACGTTGACCGCAGCAGTGCTGCCAGCGTGACGGCCAGAGCTGGCGACTTCGTTGCGAACCAACGGTGCCTGCTCGACCGGCTGCTCAGACTCAGGCTGAGCAGGGGCCGCAGCCGGTGTCGCCATAGGCGCAGAGGCTTTGCGAGCTCGCGCCAGAACACCTACACCCTGATCGACCGGTTTGGTCGGGGCAGCCACGGCGGCCTTGGCAACGGTCTCGACCTGAGGCGCGATCACTGGTGCGGGCTCAGCGACGGGGGCGGCTGCAACTTCCTCAACCGGCAATGCGGCTTCGGTGCTGACAGCAGGTGCCACTTCCACGGCGACAGGAGCAGGAGCAACCTCGGCGATGGGGGCCTCAACCATAGGCGCCTCTTCGACGACCACGGCAGCAGCGACTTCGACTTCCGCCACAACCGGCTCGGCAACGGGTGCTACCTCTGCAACGGGCTCGGCGACAGCCTGGACTGCCTGGGCAACCACTGGTTCAACGACGGGCTCAACCACAGTCGCAGCGGCCTGTTCACGGGCTTCTTCCGCCACGGCTTCCGCGACCACGTGCTCGGTCAGGGCGGCAGAGGCTTGCAGCGCGGCGGCAACGGCTTCGGCGCTCGGGATGGTGATGACGGGTACCGCAGGCTCTTCCACTTTAACCTGAGCTGCATCCGCCTGAGCGGCCGCAGTCAGTTGAACGTCAGCCTGGGGCTCATCATCACGCTGGCCACGTGCATCTTCGTTGATGCGCTTGCGACGCTGGCCTTCGATACGCTGGCTGCGCGGGGTACGACGAGAGCGGCGCTGACCGTCGGTCTGCTCCTCTTGCTCACCGGCCACAGCCTGCGTCTCGACGACGTCATCCGCCTGCTCGTCCACCGGCAGGGCAGGGGTATCGGCAGCGACGACATCGACACGAACCTGCTTGCGCAGTTGACGACGTTCGCGGCGCTCGGCCACCTTCTGCTCTTTCTCCTGCTGCGGCTCGTCATTGACGATGGCAGCATCAAGCTGAACGGCTTCTACCGCTTCAACGACCACTTCGGCACGAGGTTCACGCGGAGCACGGGGTTCGCGAGCCGGGCGCGGGGCGCGGGGTTCACGTTCCTGACGCGGTTCACGAGGTTCGCGATCTACACGCGGTTCGGTGCGTGCTTCGCCACGGGGCTCGCGCTCCTGACGGGGTTCACGATCCATGCGCTGTTCGCTGCGTGCTTCACCACGGACTTCACGTTCCTGGCGCGGCTCGCGCTCTTTGCGCGGACGACGGTTGCGGCTCTCGCCACCCTCGCGGTTGGCGGTACCTTCACGCTTCTCACCCGCTTCCGCAGTGTTGCGGTTGCTGCGGTTGTCGTCGCGACGGGGACGCTGACCACGGGCACGGTTCTCATCGCGCTGATGACGGTGACCGTCATCCTTGCGATCTTCCCGTTGCACGGCCGGCTTCTCGGCAGCAGGGGCCTTGACATCGGCAGGGGCGGCGTCGGAACCGAACAGACCGGAGATGGCCTTGCACAGTTTGCCGAACAGACCCGTTTCGGCGACAACCGGTGCCGGCGCGGCGACGGGAGCCGGCGCGACAGGCGCGGGTTGGGGAGCCTGCACGAAGCCTTGCAGCAACGGTTGCTCGCGCTCGATCACCTGAGCCTGCTTCGGCTGGTAGACCGGTTTGGCAATCTCGGTTTTCAGCTCGTAGCTGGCCGCTTCCGGGACTTCATTCTGACGAATGCGGGTCACTTCGTAGTGCGGGGTTTCCAGATGCTGGTTCGGAATGATGTACAGACGCACTTCATTACGCTGTTCCAGACTGGCGATGGCGGTACGCTTCTCGTTGAGCAGATAGGCGGCGACATCGACCGGCACCTGAGCATGAACCTGCTCGGTGTTGTCCTTCATGGCCTCTTCTTCGATGAGACGCAGGATGGACAAGGCCAGTGATTCGTTGTCACGGATCACACCCTGACCCTGGCAGCGAGGGCAGATGTGGCTGCTGGACTCGTTGAGGGAGGGGCGCAGACGCTGACGGGACATCTCCAGCAGACCGAAACGGGAGATCCGTCCCAGCTGGATGCGGGCTCTGTCCTGGTGCACGGCTTCACGCAGACGGTTTTCCACTTCGCGTTGATGGCGAACTGGCGTCATGTCGATGAAGTCGATGACGATCAGACCACCCAGATCGCGCAGACGCAATTGACGGGCAATTTCGTCGGCCGCTTCCAGGTTGGTCTGCAGCGCCGTCTCTTCGATATCGCCGCCCTTGGTGGCGCGGGAGGAGTTGATATCGATGGAGGTGAGCGCTTCGGTCGGATCGATAACGATGCTGCCGCCGGAGGGCAGACGCACTTCACGCTGGAAGGCCGACTCGATCTGGCTCTCGATCTGGAAGTGATTGAACAGAGCAACTTCGCCCTTGTACAGCTTCACACGGTTGAGAAAATCGGGACGGACCAGCTCGATGTGAGACTTGGCACGCTCGAAGATGACCGGATTGTCGATCAGGATCTCGCCGACATCGCGACGCAGGTAATCACGGATGGCGCGCACGATCACGTTGCTTTCCTGATGGATAAGCACCGGAGCGGAGCGGTTCTGTGACGCCTTGTGGATGGAATCCCAGTGGTTGAGCAGAACGTTCAAGTCCCATTCCAGCTCTTCCGGGGATTTACCCACACCGGCGGTGCGCACGATGAGGCCCATGCCGTCCGGCACGGTCAGGCCACTCAGGGCTTCTTTCAGTTCTGTCCTTTCATCACCCTCGATGCGACGGGAGATACCACCGGCACGGGGGTTGTTCGGCATCAGCACCAGGTAGCTGCCGGCCAGGCTGATAAAGGTAGTGAGGGCTGCACCCTTGGTGCCACGCTCTTCCTTATCAATCTGGACGATCACTTCCTGACCTTCGCGGATCACTTCTTTGATGTTGGGACGACCCTGATAGGAGTAACCGGAGGGGAAGTAATTGCGGGCGATTTCCTTTAATGGTAGGAAACCGTGGCGCTCGGCGCCATAGTCGACAAAAGCAGCTTCGAGACTGGGTTCTACGCGGGTGATTTTACCCTTGTAAATGTTCGCTTTCTTCTGCTCGTGTCCCGGACTTTCAATATCCAAATCGTAGAGCTGTTGTCCGTCAACCAGCGCTACGCGCAGCTCCTCTTCCTGAGTCGCGTTGATTAGCATTCTTTTCATTGAGTTCTCATTATTTTGTCATTTTGATTCCTCCACAGGGTCCTGCCGGTGCCGGCCTCGGGTCTTCAGCATGCTTGGGCAACCTCCCGGTTGGGGCATGCATGAGGCGCAAACTAAGGGCACTCTGGTTCTGCCTTCTCGAGAAGGCGTGAATTAAGGATACCGATGTGGAGACAATTAAACCGGTTCTGTTTGCGTTCTCCATGCGTTGTACCTCGCACCCGGGAACCGTCATGTTCTTGTATACACGGTGTTTCGGGATTGGGTGGCATAATTTTTGGCCACTTAGTACAAGGCTTGAACACAATGACAAAACCTTGTTTATTATCCCATTTAAACCACTTTTATAGCAAGGTGCCATTTTTTAACAAAGCATGCAGCCAAGGGGCACCGGCAGTGTTAAAATCCGCGCCATGACACAGATACATCAACAAGTGCAGCTGCTCACCATCGAAGCTGAGCATGAAGGGCAGCGCATCGACAATTTTCTCAAGACTCAGTTAAAGGGCGTCCCCAAGAGCCTGATTTATCGCATCCTTCGAAAAGGAGAGGTGCGCGTCAACAAGAAACGCATCAAACCCGAATACAAACTCTGCCCAGGTGACGAGGTGCGGGTTCCGCCCGTGCGCGTTGCCGAGAAGAACGAATTGCCCTCTGCCAACCTCGGCAGCATCCAGCGTCTGGAGAGCCAGATCCTGTTTGAAGACGAGGCCATGATAGTGCTCAACAAGCCGTCCGGCATGGCCGTGCACGGTGGCAGCGGCCTGAGCTTCGGGGTCATCGAGGGGCTGCGAGCCCTGCGCCCGGAAGCTCGCTTCCTGGAGCTGGTGCACCGCCTCGACCGCGACACTTCAGGCGTCTTGCTGGTTGCCAAGAAGCGCAGTGCCCTGCGCAGCCTGCACGAGCAACTGCGGGTCAAGACCATGCGCAAGCAATATCTGGCGCTGGTGCGTGGCCAATGGCAGTCCCACGTCAAGGTGGTCAATGCGCCGCTGCGCAAGAACGATCTGCAATCCGGCGAGCGGGTGGTGCGAGTCAACAGTGACGGCAAGCCATCCGAAACCCGTTTCCGGATCGCCCGCGAATTTGCCGAGGCGACCCTGGTTGAATGCAGCCCCATCACCGGCCGCACCCACCAGATCCGGGTCCATACCCAGCATGCCGGCCATCCCATCGCCTGCGATGACAAGTATGGCGAAGCCGCCTTCGACGAGAAGATGCGTGCCCAGGGCTTGAAACGGCTGTTCTTGCACGCCTGGAAGCTGAGCTTCACCCATCCGGCCGATGGCCGCGAGATGCAGGTGGAGGCGCCACTCGCTCCCGAGCTCGACAACTTCCTGAACAAGCTGGCGCGCTGATGAAGGCTATCCGGCTCGCCATCTTCGACTGGGACGGTACCCTGATGGATTCGGTGGGCCGGATCGTCGCCTGTCTGCTGGGGGCTGCACGGGATTGTGGCGAACCCGTGCCGACGGCGCAGGAGACGCATCAGATCATCGGGCTCAGCCTCGAGGTCGGCATGCCCCGACTGTTCAACCTGCCCCAGGGCGGCGAGCGGGCTCAGGCCCTGATCGCCCGTTATCGCCATCACTACCTGCATGATGACACGCCGAGCCCGCTGTTTGCCGGGGCCAGCGACTTGTTGCATAACTGGCATGAGCAGGGTATTGCGTTGGCGGTGGCCACGGGCAAGTCCCGCCGTGGCCTGGACAGGGTACTGGACGAGACGGGGCTGCGCCCCTTGTTTGCCGCCACTCGTGGCGCGGACGAGGCGAACTCCAAGCCCGATCCCCTGATGCTGGTGCAGATCCTGGATGAACTGGGGTTGGCCCCTCATCAGGCGCTGATGATAGGGGATTCCGTCCACGACATGGCGATGGCGGAGGCGTTGCAGATGCCGCGCCTCGGCGTGACCTGGGGCGTGCACGACAGGGCCCGGTTGGCCGAGCATCATCCCGTCGCCATCGTCGATACCATGGAGGCGCTGAGGCAACAGCTGAGTTGATCGGCCTGCTTATCTACTCATCGTAAAACGGGAGCCTTGGCTCCCGTTGTTGATCTCGGCGCATGCCGTGGCTTAGGGCAGGGCCAGACCATGCAGACCCAGCAGCTCGATCAGGCCGATGAGGGGGAGGCCGATCAGCGCATTGGGATCCCGCCCCTCCAGCCCCCTGAACAACACTATGCCCAGCCCCTCGCACTTGAAGCTGCCGGCGCAATCAAGTGGCAGCTCAGCCTCCACATAACGGTGGATCGCGGCCTCATCGAGGTAGCGAAAGTGCACGGTGAAGGGTTCGACCAACTGCTCAACCTGACCGCTTGCGGCATCCAGCACGCACAAGCCGGTATAGAAGGTGACGCTCTTGCCCTGTGCCGCCATCAGCTGCGCCACCGCCTTCTCCACCGTACCCGGCTTGCCGAGAATGCGGCCGTCACACACGCACACCTGATCCGAGCCGATGATCAGCCCCTGCTTATGCTGGCTGGCAATGGCGCTCGCCTTGGCATGCGCCAGCCGGGCGACCAGCGTCTCGGCCGATTCCCCGGGCAGAGGAGTTTCATCGACGGCGGGGGAGGCGCATTGAAACGGCAGGCTGAGCTTTTCCAGCAGTGCCTTGCGATAGCGAGAAGTGGAGGCGAGGATCAGGGGCGTGCGCATATTTTGGTGATATCCATCTATAAATCAATTGGTTGATTCTACCGATGTGGGGCGATCAGCACAAATCAACGGAGACATCGCAACCCGACGGTGCCGGCGCTAACTGCCCACGCCGCGGCCATGCGGAGGCGTGGAGAGGTCGTCTCACAGACCACCGGAAAAACGGCTATAAGCATAGGGTAATGAGGCGGGAGAGACCGATGACTAGATACGGAGTACTGGCCCTGATGCTGATCTCCCTGGCGAGCTGGGGGCAGGGGTGGCAACGCCAGCAGAGTGAGGCGGGGGTGATGCTCTGGACCCAGCCCCGTCCCCCGTCCCCCTTCCTGGCCCTGCGCCTGGAGATGCGGGTCATGGCGGATCCCGCTGCGCTGCTGGCCGTGCTGCGGAACACCGCGCGTCATCGGGAGTGGTTGCCCCAGAGTCGCGAGGTACGGCTGCTGGCAAGGTCCGGCCCCGATGACGATCTGGTCTATACCCGACTGGAATCCCCCTGGCCGGTACAGGACAGAGAGCTTATCACCCGTTCTCATCTGAGCAGACGGGCCGACTGCGGGCTGGAACTCAAGGTGTGGGCCGAGCCGGATGCCTTGGCTGCGCGTCCTGGTCTGGTGCGGATCCGGGCCAGTGCCGGGCGCTGGGAAGCGTTGCCACAACAGGATGGCTCTACCCTGATCAGGCTGGAGACCTATACCAACCCAGGCGACAACCTGCCGGGCTGGCTGGTCAATCCGATGGCTGTCAAGGCGGCGCTAGCCAGCTTTCAGGCCATCCGGCGATTAATGGAGGCGCAACCCCGATCAAAGTCTCAAAAGAAGCTGCTGGGTGGCAGTAAACATTGTCCTGCCACTCCCTGAGGGGGAAAGGAAGGTGCGGTTGCGATCAGTCACCCATAACCAGCACGGGGCAGGTGGCGGGGCTGTCAGGAGTGCTCGCGATCACGGACTCGATGCGATAGAGGCCGTCGTAATCTGCCGCGGCCCCCTCGCTGTCGGCGTTATCTTCGAAATGACCGGTTACCTCGACATAGATCGGCTGATGGTCGCCCAGTTTACTGACCTTGTCCCGCAAGGGTTGCAGCACGCTTTTCTCGCCCAGCACCCAGAACGCGTTGTCCGAGCCGCAGGGAATGAAGGATTCGACCTCGCGCTCCCAGTAATAGTGGCCGGTGGCCTTCTCTTCGGCGAATGCGGGTAGCAGTAAGCTGCCAACTGACAGCAACAGGGCGAACGACCAGGGGATCAGGCCTTTCATGGGCACACTCCAGATGATGTCCTTATAAGATCCACCCTTATCCTAAGACAGAGCACAAGACGCTGTAAGGGTGTTTTTTGACCAGTGCGTCAGGTTCAGTCGAGGGGGAGGGCCGCGCGGTCGTCCGCATCAGCCTGGATCTGCTCGCTCAGCATGCCCCTGCTAGTGCGTTGCCACTGGATCGTGCAGGATCCTGTGTGGGATCCCGAGGTTTGTGGCATAATCAGCCACCGATGAACACAAGTTCCTGTATTCAGGGGACCTGTGCGGTTAAAATCATCGGCGGTAAGGACTTTTTCCTTTGACTATCCCTTGTTGGACCTATAATATTCGCGCCCTATGCAAAAGGTGAAGTTGCCCGTTAAGGTTGATCCAGTCCGTAATGCCTTGAAGCTACTCGACTATGTCGGGATAGTGGAAAAGTCGCAGATGCCCAGATTGGAAGCGTCAACCGAAGGCTTGCGAAGTGATGTGGATGTCACTGTGCAATTTGGTAAAGATATCCAGCATTTGACCGTTATGAAAGGCACTGCCCATGCCAAGGTCAATCTGGTTTGCCAACGTTGTGGAGAGGCATTCGAACACCTTTGTGAAGCTGATTTTATCTACACTCCGCTGTTTGAAAAAACAAACGAGGAAGAACTGCCGGAAGCTTATGAGCCCATTGAGTTGGATGAAAACGGCGAGATAGATCTTCATCAAATCCTGGAGGATGAACTCATCCTCTCGTTGCCTCAGGTAGCAATGCATCCAATGGATGTTTGCCCGCGAGGGAACATGGAGATGACCTGGGGTGATATCGAACCTGCTGATGAGCGGCCGAATCCCTTTGCAGTTCTTGAAGAGCTCAAACGTAAGTGAATTTTTAGGAGTTAGCCTACCATGGCCGTACAACAGAACCGTAAAACCCGCGCCAAGCGTGGCATGCGTCGTTCCCACGATGCACTGACCGCAGCAGCACTGACTGTTGATCAGACCAGTGGTGAAATCCATCGTCGTCACCACGTGACTGCCGATGGTTTCTACCGCGGTAAAAAGGTAATCGCTTAAGGATTGCCTTTGTCTACGCAAACTGTCGCGCTAGACATAATGGGGGGAGATATTGGCCCCTCGGAAACAGTGCCTGCCGCCGTGCAGGCACTGTCTCTTCTGCCTCAGCTCAAACTTATTCTGGTCGGTGACCAACACCAGACCGCCTCCCTGTTACAGCAACATGGCTTGCTGACTCATCCCCGCGTTCGTATCGTGCATGCTTCACAGGTGGTGAGCATGGGCGAAAAACCGATCGTGGCGCTGCGTACCCTGAAAGACTCCTCCATGCGTGTGGTCCTGGATCTGGTCAAGGCCGGTGAGGCCGATGCCTGCGTCAGCGCCGGCAATACCGGCGCCCTGATGGCCATGGCCAAGTGTGTTCTCAAATCTCTGCCCGGTGTCGATCGGCCTGCGCTGATCAAGGCGCTGCCAACCCTGGGTGGCAAACGCACCGTGATGCTGGATCTGGGGGCGAACGTGAGCTGCGATGCCGACACCTTGCTGCAATTTGCGGTGATGGGGTCAGTGGTGGCGGAGCGGGTCGAGGGGATCGCCTCACCCCGGGTGGCGCTGCTCAACGTGGGGGAGGAGGAGATCAAAGGCAACGATCTGGTGCGCCACAGCGCCGAGCTGCTACGGCAGTGCAGCGCGCTCAATTTTGTCGGCTTCATCGAGGGAGACAGGATCTTCAGCGGTGAATGTGACGTCATCGTCTGCGATGGCTTCGTCGGCAATGTGGCGCTCAAGACGGCCGAGGGGGTGGTGCGAATGATGGCCCAACTGGCCGGATATCCCCGCAAGAAACGCAGTTTTCTTGGCCGGATCGCCGGATTTATGTTCAAACGGCGTTTTTCTTACCTGAACCCCGACCAGTATAATGGCGCAAGTCTGTTAGGATTGCGCGGCATTGTGGTAAAAAGCCATGGGCGGGCCGAACGGCGCGCTCTGTGTAATGCGATCCTGCTCGCCGCACAAGAGGCCAAGCATCAGCTTCCATTGCAAATAGCAGATCGCCTTGAATCTGTCTTTTCCGACAGGGACCTATAAGAACTCTATGCATAGCAAAATTCTGGGTACTGGCAGTTACCTGCCGAGCTCGGTGCGTACCAACGCCGATCTTGAACAGATGGTTGAGACCAGTGACGAATGGATCGTGGAACGTACCGGGATCCGTGAACGCCGCATCGCAGGGGCCGACGAGACAGTCGCCACCTTGTCTCATCAGGCTGCCTTGCGGGCACTGGACGCGGCGGGCCTGACGGCTGCCGATCTGGACATGATAGTGCTGGCCACCACCAGTGCCGAAAATGCCTTCCCTGCCGCCGCCTGTGAACTGCAGGGGCTGCTCGGGGTGCCGGGGATCCCGGCCTTTGACGTGGCCGCCGCCTGCGCCGGTTTCACTTACGCCCTCGCCATCGCCGATCAGTTCGTCAAATCCGGTGCGGCCCGCCATGTGCTGGTCGTGGGGGCCGATGTGCTCTCCCGTATGTGCGATCCGAAAGATCGCGGCACCATCATCCTGTTCGGGGATGGGGCAGGGGCCGTGATCGTGGGCGCCAGCGAGACG
The DNA here is from genome assembly GCF_963895295.1 of Aeromonas sp. sia0103. Classification (NCBI taxonomy): domain Bacteria; kingdom Pseudomonadati; phylum Pseudomonadota; class Gammaproteobacteria; order Aeromonadales; family Aeromonadaceae; genus Aeromonas; species Aeromonas sp. sia0103. The sequence continues at coordinate 53,431 of NZ_CAWQKG010000033.1, forward strand.
CCGGGGATCCTGTCGACCCACTTGCACGCCGACGGCCGTTATGGCGAGCTGCTGAAGCTGCCGCAGCCCCGTCGCGGCATGCCGGGCGCCGAGCTCGAAGCCTACATGTATATGAAGGGCAATGACGTGTTCAAGGTGGCGGTTACCCGTCTGAGCGAGATCGTGACCGAGACCCTGGCCGCTGCCGGCATCGATCCGAGCGAGCTCGACTGGCTGGTGCCGCACCAGGCCAATTTCCGCATCATCAACGCCACCGCCAGGAAGCTTGGTATGGGGTTGGACAAGGTGATCCTGACCCTGGATCGCCATGGCAACACCTCCGCCGCCTCCGTACCCATCGCCTTCGATGAAGGGGTACGGGATGGCCGCATCAAACCGGGTCAGCTGGTGCTGCTGGAAGCCTTCGGCGGTGGTTTTGCCTGGGGTTCGGCGCTGGTGCGTCTCTGATACCACGCGGCGCCCGGATGTCGGGTGCCCGCATAGCGATTTCGTCTTACCTTAAAGGAATCAATGATGACCCAATTTGCCATTGCCTTCCCTGGACAAGGCTCCCAGAGCGTCGGCATGCTGGCCGAGCTGGCCGAGCAACACGTCGTGATTAAAGAGACCTTCGCCGAGGCGAGCCAGGTCCTGGGTTATGATCTGCTCAGCCTGGTGCTGGACGGTCCGGCCGAGGATCTGAACAAGACCTGGCGCACCCAACCCGCGCTGCTGACCGCCTCCGTCGCCCTGTGGCGCCTGTGGCAGCAGCAGGGTGGGGCCACTCCCGCCGTCATGGCCGGTCACAGCCTGGGCGAGTACTCCGCCCTGGTGTGCAGCGGTGCCCTGGACTTCGCCGATGCGGTCAAGCTGGTCGAACTGCGTGGCTTGGCCATGCAGGAAGCCGTGCCGGAAGGCACCGGCGCCATGGCCGCCATCATAGGTCTGGACAACGAGTCCATCGCCGCCAACTGCGAGAAAGCGGCGCAGGGCCAGGTGGTCTCCCCGGTCAATTTCAACTCCCCGGGCCAGGTGGTGATCGCCGGTCATAAGGAAGCGGTCGAGCGTGCCAACCTGCTGATGAAAGAGTCCGGCGCCAAGCGTGCACTGCCGCTGCCGGTCTCGGTGCCGTCTCATTGCGCCCTGATGCAACCTGCCGCCGAAAAATTGGCAGCGGCGCTGGATGGGATCGAGATCAAGGTTCCAACCATCGCAGTCATCAATAATGTCGACGTATCCTGTGAACAGGATCCGGCCGCCATCAAGCAAGCCTTGGTGCGTCAGTTGTTCAGCCCGGTTCGCTGGACCGAAACGGTCGAGCGGATGGCGAACGACGGCGTGACCCTCGAGATCGAGATGGGACCGGGCAAGGTATTGACCGGGTTGGCCAAGCGCATCGACAAGCGCGTGGAAGGTATCCATGCCAACGATGCCGCCTCATTCGAGCAGGCGCTGGCCCAGATCAAGTAAACAGGAGCGAGTCATGAGTTTTACCGATAAGGTTGTGTTGGTCACCGGTGCCAGTCGTGGCATCGGCCGTGCGATTGCCGAAACTTTTGCGGCCCGTGGCGCGAAAGTGGTGGGGACCGCGACCAGCGAGAGCGGTGCCGAGGCCATCAGTGCCTACCTGGGTGAGCAAGGCTGTGGCATGGCGCTGAATGTGACCAGCCCAGAATCCATCGAAGCCGTCTTCGCCGCCATCAAGGCGCGCTTTGGCGACATCGACATCCTGATCAACAACGCGGGCATCACTCGCGATAACCTGTTGATGCGGATGAAAGATGATGAGTGGAACGAGATCATCGACACCAATCTCACCTCTCTGTATCGTCTGAGCAAGCCGGTATTGCGTGCCATGATGAAGAAGCGTCACGGCCGCATCATCAGCATAGGTTCCGTGGTCGGAACCATGGGCAATGCGGGTCAGGTCAACTATGCTGCCGCCAAGGCGGGCCTGGTTGGCTTCACCAAGTCGCTGGCCCGTGAAGTGGCATCCCGTGGTATCACGGTGAATGCGGTGGCGCCCGGTTTTATCGAGACCGATATGACCAAGGCCCTCAATGATGAACAGCGTGCCGGTATCATGAATCAGGTGCCTGCCGCCCGTTTGGGTGATCCGAAAGAAATTGCTGCCGCTGTGGTATTCTTGGCGTCTGATGACGCTGCTTATATCACCGGCGAAACCCTGCATGTTAATGGCGGGATGTACATGGTGTAATCAATTTGTCGTGAGATCTGTTCAAATTTGCGATAATACGCCGAAGTTTGGCGAATTTCGTGGTTTGACCAGCGGCAAGCTACTTGCAAACTCACGTCAATTGAATACACTACCCCAACCAGACGCAATAGCGTATTTTTAAAGGAAAATTCAGGTCATGAGCAACATCGAAGAACGCGTAAAGAAAATCATCATCGAACAACTGGGTGTTAAAGAGGAAGACGTTAAAAACGCTGCCTCCTTCGTCGACGACCTGGGCGCTGACTCTTTGGATACCGTTGAACTGGTAATGGCGCTGGAAGAAGAATTCGATACCGAAATTCCTGATGAAGAAGCCGAGAAGATCACCACTGTTCAAGCGGCTATCGATTACATCACCGCTAATCAGGAATAAGTTCCTGTTCTGAAAGAAGCGGCCCAAGGGCCGCTTCTTTTATGTTTACTCCCTTTCAAAATACCTCTCGGAGACTAGCTCAGTGTCAAAACGCAGAGTCGTGGTGACCGGCCTGGGGATGCTTTCCCCGGTGGGCAACACTGCCGAATCCAGCTGGCAAGCCCTGCTCAACGGGCAGAGCGGCATTTCCCTCATCGACCATTTTGATGCCAGCGAGTTCGCTACCCGTTTCGCCGGTCTGGTCAAGGATTTCGACCCCGAACAGTTCGGCATCAACCGCAAAGAAGCCCGCAAGATGGATCTCTTCATCCAGTACGGCGTGGCGGCGGGTGTGCAGGCGCTGGACGATTCCGGTCTGGTCATCAACGAAGATAACGCGGAGCGGGTTGGCGTGGCCATCGGCTCCGGCATCGGCGGCCTGGGTCTCATCGAGCAGAACCACACCAGCCTGATGAACGGCGGCCCGCGCAAGCTGAGCCCCTTCTTCGTGCCCTCCACCATCATCAATATGGTGTCCGGTCATCTCTCCATCATGAAGGGGCTGCAAGGTCCGAACATCGCCGTGACCACCGCCTGCACCACCGGCACCCATGCCATCGGCATGGCCGGTCGCATGATCGCCTACGGGGATGCGGACGTGATGGTCGCCGGCGGCACCGAGAAGGCTTCCACCCCGATGGGGATGGGCGGTTTCGCGGCGGCCAAGGCGCTCTCCACCCGCAACGACGAGCCACAGAAGGCGAGCCGTCCCTGGGACAAGGATCGCGACGGTTTCGTGCTGGGTGATGGCGCCGGGGTACTGGTGCTGGAAGAGTACGAACACGCCAAGGCGCGCGGTGCCAAGATCTATGCCGAATTGGTCGGTTTTGGCATGAGCGGCGATGCCTATCACATGACGGCGCCCCCTTCAGATGGCAGCGGTGGCGCCCGCGCCATGCGCAACGCCATCAAGGATGCCGGCATCGCGCCTGAGGCGATCGGCTATATCAATGCCCACGGCACCTCCACCCCCCTGGGTGATGTAGCCGAGCTGCGCGGCATGAAGAAGGTGTTTGGCGAGCACGCCAGCGCCCTGATGATCAGCTCCACCAAGTCGATGACCGGCCACCTGCTGGGTGCCGCCGGCGCCATCGAAGCCATCATCACAGTGCTGGCGCTGCGCGACCAGCGGGTACCGCCCACCATCAATCTGGATAATCCGGATGAGGAGTGCGACCTGGATCTGGTGCCCCATGTGGCCAAGGCGGGTCAGTTCGACTATGCCTTGTCCAATTCGTTTGGTTTCGGCGGCACCAATGGCTCCCTGATCTTCAAACGCGTATAATTCTCGCTGGGCGGCTTGCTAAGCGAAGAGTCGGGCCCGATACCAAGTATCGGGCCTTTTTTATCGGAGGGATCCACTTGCTGATCAATGGAATACCAACAGAGACCTTATCCGCAAGGGATCGTGGACTGGCATACGGAGACGGCCATTTCACCACCATGCAGGTGTTGGAAGGGCGGGTGATCTGGTGGCCGCAGCACCTGGCGCGATTACAACATGCCAATGCCAGACTCGGGTTTGCCGAGTTGCCCTGGGACCTGCTGACCGAGGAGGTGGCGCAACTTGCGGCAGGGCAGACGCAGGCTGTCGCCAAGATAGTGCTGACCCGTGGCAGCGGTGGTCGGGGCTATGACGGCGCCGGTTGCCAGTCGCCCACCCGCATAGTGTCTCTGGCCGAGTACCCGGCGCACTACCCGGAGTGGCGGCAACAGGGCATAGAGGTACTGGTCTGCCAACAGCGACTCGGCGATGCGCCCATGCTGGCGGGGCTCAAAACCCTGGGTCGGCTGGAGCAGGTACTATTAAAAAGCGAACTTGCTGCGCGCGGCAGAGTCGAAGGTATAGTATTGAACAGCCGCGGATTTCTGGTAGAAGGAGTCAGCGCAAATCTGTTTTGGCGTCGCGGCAAGACGGTGTTCACGCCGGATCTCTCCCACGGGGGGATCGATGGCATCATGCGCCGTCGCGTGATGGCGATGCTTAAACAGATGGGCATTGAACTGCGTGTCGTGGAGGCTCCGTTGGAGTCACTGTGGCAGGCCGAAGAAGTATGGCTGACCAATACCCTGATGGGCATAGTGCCGGTGACCGGCATCGGGGATCATCAGTATCCCAGCCCGGTATTGATCCGCCGTTTACAGGAGCGTTTGGTCATTGAAGTTTAATCGGCTTTACACCCTGCTCGCGGGGGCGGCGCTGACAGTTGCCGTCGCCGGGGGCTATGTATATTACAAATGGCAGCAGGTGGAGACGCTCACCAACAAGGGGCCGACCCGCCTGTTCACCGTCGAGAAAGGGGCCCACGCGGCGCGCCTGATCGCCGAGCTGGGGGAGGGGGAAACCAGTCCCTGGGCGGTGCGGCTCTGGCTGCGCGGCCATCCCGAGCTGGTCGCCATCAAGTCGGGCACCTACGAGATCAAGGAAGGGGCGCCGCTCAAGGATGCCCTCTCCCTGTTTGCCTCCGGCAAGGAGTTCCACTTCAGCCTCACCTTCGTCGAAGGCTCCCGTTTTGAGGACTGGCTGAAGCAGCTCTCCGGCGCACCTTATCTGGAGCGGCTGACCGTGGAGCAGACCGAGGAAGATCTGGCCCAGGAGCTTGGCATCGAGAACGGCAAGCTGGAGGGCTGGTTCCTGCCGGAGACCTACGCCTATACCACCCATGCCAGCGACATCTCGATCCTGCGCCGCGCCTATCAGGACATGAAGGCCTTCCTGCAGGAGAACTGGGACAAGCGTCAGGCCAACCTGCCTTACAAGACCCCGTACGAGGCGCTGATCATGGCCTCCATCATCGAGAAAGAGACAGGTCAGCCGGACGAGCGGGCGCAGATCGCCTCGGTGTTCGTCAATCGCCTGCGCCTTGGCATGAAGTTGCAGACCGATCCTACCGTCATCTACGGGGTCAAGGACAGGTACGATGGCAACATCCGTCGCAGCGATCTGACCGACGTGAACCCGTACAACACCTATGTGATCGACGGTCTGCCGCCGACTCCCATCGCCATGCCGGGCAAGGCCTCCATCGAGGCGGCGCTCAATCCCAAGTCGACCGATTATCTCTATTTCGTCGCCAAGGGGGGCGGGGCCCACCAATTTTCCAAGACCCTCGACGAGCACAATAGAGCGGTTCGTGAATACATATTGAAGAAACCCTAATGTCTAAATTTATCGTAATTGAAGGACTGGAGGGGGCAGGGAAGAGCTCCGCGGTACGCTATGTGACCGACTATTTGCGCAGCCATGGCATCGTTCGGATCGAGTGCACCCGCGAACCCGGTGGCACGCCACTGGCCGAGCGGATGCGGGCCATCGTCAAGGAGGTGCACGACGAGCGCCTCACCATCGAGGCCGAGTTGCTGCTGATGTATGCCTCCCGGGTGCAGCTGGTCGAGACCCGGATCAAACCGGCCCTGGCCGAAGGGATCTGGGTGGTGGGGGATCGCCACGATCTCTCCTCCCGCGCCTATCAGGGCGGTGGTCGTGGCATAGACGCCGCCTTGATCGACGCCATCAAGCAGGCGGTGCTCGGCAACTTCAAGCCGGATCTGACGCTCTATCTCGACATAGATCCGGCGCTCGGTCTGCAGCGGGCCCGCCATCGCGGCGAGCTGGATCGCATCGAGCTGGAGCAGCTCAGCTTCTTCGAGCGCACCCGCGCCCGCTATCTGGAACTCGCGGCCAAGGATGATTCCATCCTGGTGATCGATGCCGGGCAGACCCCGGAGCGGGTCAAGGCCGCCATCGAGGCCGCACTGGACCATTACCTGTCGAACGAGCGCCTATGTATCCCTGGCTGATCCCGGACTGGCAGGCCCTGAGTCAGAGTGCCCAGAGCGGTCGCCTGGGTCACGCCTGGTTGCTGCTCGGGGATCCTGGGCTTGGCAAGGAACAGCTGGCCGAGCGATTGGCCCGCCTGCACCTCTGTCAGCAACCTGTGTCGGGGGAGCCCTGCGGTCAGTGTCACTCCTGCCAGCTGTTCGACAAGGGCCATCACCCGGATCTCGGCACTATCGCCGCCGACAGCAAGACCATAGGCGTCGAAGCCATTCGCGAGATCTGCGGCCGCTTGCAGAGCACCGCCCAGCTCGGGCGGGGCAAGGTGGTGATCATTCCGGAGGCGGAGCGGATGACGGAGTCCGCCGCCAACGCCCTGCTCAAGACCCTGGAGGAGCCGGCCGGCGACAGTCTGCTGCTGCTGATCGCATCCAGGGTGTCTCGCCTGCTGCCTACCATACTGAGTCGCTGCCATAAACATGTCTGTCAGCTGCCGGCGGAGGGGGATACCCTGCGCTGGTTGGCCGAGCAGGGGCATCAGGCTACTCAGGCCCAGGTGCGGATCTGTCAGGGGGCGCCGCTGCGGGTGTTGCGCTACATCGAAGAGCAGCAGGATGTTGCCCGGCGGACGTTGCTGGAGAGTTTCGTCGCGCTGGCCCAGATGCCGACCCGCGCCACCAGCGTCTGTACCCAACTGGCGGAGGAGAGTCAGGTCCGCCTGCACTGGCTGCAGCTATTCTTGTGTGACGCCCTCAAGACCCAGGCCGGTTGTGGCCATCACCAGCTGGCGATGCCGGATCTGGCCAGCCTCAGCCAACAGCTGGCCGAGCGGCACTCCAGCGAGAAATTGCTGGAGGCGGAGCAGCAGCTCGTCGTCCTGAAAGCGGCCTGCCAGCCGGGCCAGCTCTCCAATCCCACCATCCATCTGATGAACTGGCTCAGTCGCTGGTTATGACAAGCTTTAAGGTTGTGTATGTTACTCGTTGATTCCCATTGCCACCTCGATCGCCTCAGTTATGGCAGCAAGCAGACCGACATGGCCGATGTGCTGGCCAAGGCGGCTGCTCAGGGGGTGGAATATTTCTTGTGTGTGAGCGTCACTCAGCAACAGTTCCCGACCATGCTGGCGGCCATCACCCCTTATCCCCAGGTATTTGCCTCCTGCGGCGTGCACCCGCTCAACCAGGATCCAGGTGTGGACGCGGATCTGCTGCTGACCCAGGCGGCAGACAGCCGAGTGGTGGCCATCGGTGAGACCGGGCTCGATTATTTCTATTCACCGGAAAACAAGGAGGTGCAGCAAGCCTCCTTCCGCGAGCATATCCGGGTGGCCCGCGCCCTGAATAAACCCCTCATCATCCATACCCGGGATGCCCAGCAAGATACCCTGCAGATTATGCGCGAAGAGGGGGCCGATCAAGTCGGCGGTGTGTTGCACTGTTTCACCGAGTCTTTGGAGATGGCACAAGCCGCGATGGAGATGGGCTTTTATATTTCCATCTCGGGTATCGCGACCTTCAAGACGGCCACGGCCCTGCAAGCCGTGGTCAAAGCACTGCCACTATCACGGCTGCTGGTCGAGACCGATTCTCCTTATCTGGCCCCGGTGCCTCACCGGGGGAGGGAGAACGAACCGGCCTTCGTGCGGGACGTCGCCCAGTTCATCGCCGACCTGCGCGAGATCCCGCTCGCTGAATTGGCCGAAGCCACCAGCCATAACTTCTTCGAATTGTTCAAGCTGGCAAAAAAGTGATCCATGAGGCCCCATAAACTGGGGCCTCATTTTTTTAAATGTTCAGCATCATCAGCCGCACCGTTCCCACCTCAACAGGTCGTTATCTCTCACAAAGCATTTCCTGACCAAGCTCCAATAACCTGGAAAACCAGTTCCATTTACCATTGTTGTCTCGGGAGAGATGCCGAGGCCGATGAGGTTAAACCAAGATGTTATAAGTATCGATAATATTCATTATCGATACTTGATGTACCTGAAAGAACCTGTAAGATCCTTCTAAACTCCGCATAGAATCATAGACTTAAGTGGCATATCCAACCGTCTCACCCCCTGTTCATCAGTCCTTGCAGGCCGTGTTCGATCCAGCGCTCAATAACCGGGCTCGGCGGTTCCTGCGCAGTGCCAAGGCGGACTCGACCCTCAACGCCTATCAGGCAGATACCCGCATCTTCGTGTTCTGGTGTCAGCTGCACGGGCTGGATCCACTGCAAACCAGCCATCACGACATCATGAATTTTTTGGCGGATCAGGCCGATGGCATTCTGGCCGACTGGGTATGGCTGGACAGGGAAGAGGGGAAGGGGGAGCTGCGCAACGGCGAGCCGCGCAAGCCGGCCACCCTGGTACGGCGACTCGCCGGGATCCGTTACGCCTTCAAGCAGAAGGGCATTCATCCCATGCCGACCGAGCATGCGGAGATCAAAGAGATGATGCGCGGCATAGTGCGCCTCGGTGATAACCGCAAACGCAAGACGGGAGCCTTGACCCTGCAACCCCTGACGCGGGTGCTCGATGAGATAGACACCTCCAATCTGGCCGGTTTGCGGGATCACACCCTGCTGCTGTTGATGTTCAGCGGGGCCCTTCGTCGTTCGGAAGCCGCCCGTATCGAGGTGAGCGACCTCGATTTCGTGGGGCAGGGGATCCGACTTAGGCTCAAGCCGAGCAAGCATCAGCTCCATGAAACCGAGATCGCGCTCATTCCTGGCAAGCAACATTGTCCGGTGTCGGCCCTGAGCCGCTGGTTGAAAGCGAGCCGGCTAAGCCAGGGCCCGCTGTTTCGGCGGATGACCCGCTGGGGGCAGCTTACCGCAGATCCCCTGGGCCCGCAGGGCATCAACCTGATGATAAAGCGGCGCACCGGCCAGGCCATCGACGATCTCTATGTCAGTGGCCATAGTCTGCGACGGGGATTCATCACCTCGGCCGTGACCGCAGGCAAGCCGATGAACAAGATCATCGAGGTGACAAGGCACAAGGACATGCGTACCCTGCAGGAGTATTTCGACGATGCGCACAAGTTCTCCGATCATGCCCTGGAAGGCTTGCTTTGATAAAACCGCGCCACCACATTATTTATGTTAAATACTATCTCTTTGATCCTGTTACCTATAATCCAATCCCTTCTGAAGGGAGCGGGGCGGATGAGAGAAATGCCATAGGGCGGCTCTCCACCAAGAGTGAGAGATAACGAGTCACAAAAGTGAACGATGCAAGGTAATATGAGCCAGGAAATAACAGCGAATGAAGCGCAAGACAATGCCGAGCGGCAGCGTCAGCATGTGAAGCGCAAGCAGGAGACCCACAGTCGGCTGCAGTGCTGGATCAGCAATCGCCACGCGCAGCGGTTGCAGGAACTCGGTCACCATCTGGAAGACTGTCAGGCGTCGCTCATCGAGCAGGCCATCGATCTGCTTTACCAGCATGAGCTGGTGCCACTGATCCACTCCGAGCAGGCGTTGACGGAGACTATCGAATAAGATGCCGAACGCGCGAACATAAAAAAAGCCAGGTACGAATTCCTTGTACCTGGCATAGGGGAATTGGCTCCTTGCAGAGCCGTGCGCTAATTGATATGCGGATTGCCTTAATCTTAGACAAGGCTAGAGGCATTTCAAGATCTGACTAAAAGTTCAACCAGAGTGTGGGTTTTCCAGACTCGAACAGGTTTTACACCCGCGGCGACGCTTAGATTCAGGAGGCAGCCTTGCTCCGGCTGCCAGCCTGTTGAAGCCTCAGATGTTGAACAGATTGTTGTCACGCACCAGCTCGCGGGGCAGGGCATTCTTGATGCGACTCCCGACCCATTTCCCCATCCCCAGCGGATGTCCCTGATAGCGGACGATCACCTCGCCAGTACCAGCCTCCAGCTCGGGCCAGACATCCCGCCCCATCATGAATTCACGGGCATTGGCGACATCCAGCTCGACGAAACCCCGAGTAGCCAGACTGCCATAGGCCAGCGCCCATTCGTGGGTCAGTCGATAGCCCTTCTTGAAGGTCTCCGCCAACTTGATGCCGATGCGATCGAAACGCAGCTTGCCCCGCACCTGTTCAAACGCCTGGGGGAAGAGCCAGATCTCGTCGCTGCGACCGGACAGCTGACCGCGCGGAACTATTCCGAAGCTCGCCTCAATCTCGCACAACATGGGCTCGGCCTCTTTCGCCGGTAACGGAGAGAAGGGGAACTTGCCAAGCCTGCCTGGCTTGAACATGGTGTTCGGCACAGAGTGATGCTTGCGCAGCCTGGCGACGAAGAAGCCCTCGCTGTCGAAGATCTGGGGCCAGACATGCAGGTAGCCTTCTGCGGTACAGGCTTGCTCGGCACCGGGGAACAGACCGGCAAGGGAGTCGAAGCTCAGGGCATCGCCGAACTGGTCCAGCAGGGAGTGGCAGATGGCCTGGTTCTCCTGCTCGCTCAGGGTACAGGTGGAATAGACCAGCACACCGCCCGGCTTGAGCGCATGGAAGGCACTCTCCAGCAGGCCCTGCTGCACCGCGGCGATCTCGTCGATGCTCTCTGTACTCCAGTTGCGCAAGGCATCTTCGTCCTTGCGCACCGTGCCTTCTCCCGAGCAGGGGGCATCGAGCAGGATGGCATCGAAGGTCTCCGGCAACCACTGGCCAAACACCTTGGCATCGAAATGGGTCATGCCCACGTTGGTCACGCCACAGCGCTGGATGTTGGCACTGAGTACCTTGAGCCGGCTGCTGGAATATTCGTTGGCGATCAGCATCCCCTGGTTATCCATCAGGGCGGCGATCTGGGTAGTCTTGGAGCCCGGCGCCGCCGCCGCATCCAGTAACATGCCATCCCGCTTGATCTTGTCGCTCGCAAACAGTGCCGTCACCGGCAGCATGGAGCTCGCCTCCTGGATGTAGAACAGGCCGCTCAGGTGCTCGGCGGTGTTGCCGAGGGGCACTGTCTCATCGGCGCGAACCAGCCAGAAGCCGGTCTCACACCAGGGTACGGGATCCAGCTGCCAACCCAGCCCCTGCATCCGCGTGACGAAGGCCGGCACTGTGATCTTGAGGGTGTTGACCCGGATGCTGCGCCGCAGCGGTCGCCGACAACTCGCCACAAACTCCTCCATGGAGAGGTGCGCCGGCATGATGGCCGCGATATGGCGTAGGAAGTGATCGGGAAGATAGGTGTTATCGTGCACGGCGCAGTCTCGCTGACCCAAAATGAGGGGCCATATCCTATCACAGGATAAGGGTTTTCTTTAGCGAGCTTGCTGGATGGCGTGGGAGAGCTGAATGAACAAACCCGGCAGAATGCCGGGTTTGGAGATAACGACAACAACGGATCAGGGTTGGATGCGGGGGCTCCACTCCAGCCACTCTTTCTCCGCCTTGCCATACAGCGGATAGCGGTGGCCAGCCTTGACGGTCGGTCCCATCTCCCGCTCCGGGGTGTTGAAGGCGATGCCGCCGGCCAGCAGGCTCTGCACGGTTTCCACCTCTATGGTGCCACCGGTCAGACCGATGTCGGCCTTGACGCCGGACACATTCCAGAAGCGACTGTTGGCGCGCACCAGATGGGCGTACTCCCGATCGACGTTCACGTCGATCAGCACCTCGCTGCCATCCCGGGCCAGTGCCACCCCGGTGACGCTGCCAACCATCAGTTTGCGGAACAGCAAGGGGCTGCCGACGCTGATGCCGCTGACCGACGGGCTCCTGAGGGTCAGCTCCAACCCGATGGGGCCGCTCTGGCTCAGGGGGAAGCGATCCTTGCCCGCGCCCTGGCCCGGGCTCGCCTCGACGAAGGATCCCTTGATCAGGGTATCGAGATGGGCGACGCCGCCCAGCCCCAGCTTGGCCTGTATCAGGGTGAACCTGGCCCCGGACTGCAGGAAGCGCGCGGCGTACTGCTCATCCAGCTCGGCCTTGAAGCTCACCTGACCGAGGGAAGGATCCAGTTCGATCTGCGCCACCTTGCCGATGTCGACCCCCCGATAGCGAATGGGGCTGCCCACCCCGAGCCCGGGATTGTGCTCGGCGGTCAGCGTCAGCGTCCGCACCCGGGTTCTGGCCTGCTCCTTGCTGTCGAACAGCTGGTGACTGCTGCGGCCGGTGCCGAGCCGATCAAACTCGATGCCGCCGCGCAGCAGGGTGGCGAGGTTCCCCATCTTGACCTGTACCCCGTCCAGCCGGATCTTGCCGTCGATGGCCGCTTTCTTCCAGAACTGGAGCTGCTGCTTGAGCAGGGGCGCATAGACGGCATCGATCTCCAGGGTGATCTCCACGCCGCGGTCATCCGCCTTCAACCCCTTGACCTTGCCGGCCTCCAGTCCCAGATAGAGGACCGGCGAGCCGATGCTGACGCCATCCGCCTGTTCGGCGCGCAGCAACCAGTGTTGTGGCCTGGCGTTGCGGGTGCCAAGCAAGGCCAGTTCCTGACTGGGGTAGAGCCGGTCGATGCGCTCACCCGCGGGGGCCTGGACCAGCTTGATCCCGCCCGCCAGCCAGGCGCTCGCCGGGCTGGTGTCCACCTTGATACCGCTCAGATTGGCCTCGATCTGCAGGGGGGCGGCGCGATAGAAACGCGCCCCCTTCAACAGGTGACTATGGTTCTCGTTCACCAGCAGGCTGACGCTGGCATTGCCCTTGGCATCCAGGGTCAGGGGACCTACCTGGCCGATCTGCAAGCCTTTGAACCAGAGCGGCGCACCCTCGCTCAGACCGGCGAGATCGTCGGCCTGCAGGGTCAGCTTGATGCCGCCGCGCTGGGCCTGACTCTCCAGAGTCATGGTGCCGACCCTGGCACCCGCCACGTAGTCGAGCCGGATGGCCGGCCCTGCCAGCAGGCGATCCGCGTGCTTGAGCCCGCTCGGGGAGAGCGACACCGTCTCCCAGACGAGGCGGCTCTTGCCGGTCACCCGAAATGCCTGCTCCGGGTTGACCAGGGCGGTGACGATCCGGCCCTGCTCGGTCAGGCGGATGGGGTCGACCCTGCCGATTTCGATCCCCTCATAGAGGATGGGCATCCCTTCCTTGATCGGCAGATCCCCCGCCTGGATGCTGATGCGCTCACCCCGCGCCGCTTCGGCCAGTCCCTTGTAGAGGGTGAAGTTCAGCCCCTTCTGGGCGACCGGCGACGCTTTGGGGGAGTCGAACGCTATGCCGCCACTCAGGATGGAGGCGAGGCTGCCGGCCTCCACATTGACGCCAGCCAGACTGAAGGAGCCCTTGATGCCGCTGATGTTCCAGAAGCGGGTGTCCATCTTGACCAGGTGTTCGAAGCGCGGCTCGATCACCAGATCCAGGATCACATTCTGGTTGTCCTCGCTGAGGCGGGTGTTGATGACGCTGCCAACCTCTAGCCCGCGGAAATAGATCTTGGCACCGATGCCGACCGATCCCAACGAATCGGCGGTCAGGTGCAGGGTCCGCCCCTGGGCCTGATAACCGGGGGGAGGGCCGTCCTGGGCATCGAACTCATCCTCCAGCGGGTTGTTGTCCCGGCCGGGCTGCAGGTTGATGTAGTTGCCGGAGACCAGGGTATCGAGGCCGGAGATCTCGGTCAGCGAGGCCTTGGGGCTCACCAGCCAGAACGCGGACCCCTTGCGGATCAGCGGCCGGGCACGGCTGTCTATCTTGGCCAGCACCGCTATCTTGCGACCATCCTGAGCCAGTACCAGCTCCTGCACCACCCCGATGGCGACCCCCTGATAGCGTATCTGGGTCTTGCCCGGCAGAATGCCGTTGCCCTGGGCAAAGTTGATGCGAATGATCTGACCACTGCTCGTCCACTGCTGGTAGATGAAACCGCCCGCCAGCAACAACGCTATGACGGGCAATAACCAGACTGGGGATAACCAGCGATGTTTCTCGATGACGGGTTCAGCCCCGATCATAACGACTCCTTATTGGCTGTGATAAACAGCGCATCCGATACAGAGAAAAAAGCATTAGCGGGACGCCTTGTCCCATAACAGGCGGGTGTCGAGCATGCGGGCCGACATCATGGTGAGCACCACCACGCCGGCGAAGGCGGTGGCACCGGGGCCCGCTCGCACGTTGAGCAACACGCCGCGATCCACCAGGGCCACCATCAGCGAGATGACGAACAGATCCAGCATGGACCAGCGCCCGATGAAATCGATGATGCGATACATGATGAGCTGACGCTTGCGCCGCACCGGCTTGGCCCGCTGCAACTGCCAGCAGATCCAGCCCAAGCCCAGTATCTTGCCGATGGGGACTATGATACTCGCGGTCAGCACTATGGTGGCGATGCCCGACATCTTGCTGCGATAGAGCGCCATGATACCGCTGAAGATGGTATCGGACTGCAGCAATCCCTTGTTGTAGAAATGGGTGATGGGCAGCAGATTGGCGGGCAGCAGCATGAAGGTGGCCAGCGCCAGCAGGCCCCATGACCAGGCCAGCGAATGGGGGATGCGCATCTGCAAGGGGCTGTGGCAGCGGGGGCAACTCAGCGAAGGCTGATAGCGCACCAGCAGGCCGCAGGTGTGGCAACGGCACAGCCCCAGCTCACGGGCGCTGGTCGGGATCATGGTGTTGCTCCTGCGAGGCTGCTTGCAAGGGTATCCGCTCCCAGTAGGGGGCGGGGTCAAACAGGATCAGCAGCGTCATGTTGAGCAGCATCAGGATCCCGAGGCTCAGCAGCCCGCCCCCCAAGCGCACATCGGCGATGTCGATGAGCTTGAACAGCGCGACCAGCAGGCTGACGATGTAGACCTCCAGCATGGCCCAATGGCGGAACACCTCCACCATCTTGAGGGTCAGGGCCAGTATGCCCCAGCGTTTGGCGATGCCGGAGGCGAGCGCAAAGATCCCCAGCAGCAAGCCGGTCGGCGCCAGCGCGGCGCACCAGAGCACCAGAGCCGCCACCCAGAACTCGCTCTCATCCAGCAATACCATGATGCCCTTGAGCAGGTTGGCATCGGAGTTGACCCCGGCCAGGCGCAGGTAGATCAGCGGCTCGAAGAAGGCGGAAGGCAACAACAAAAAGCCGGTGATGGTGAGCGCCATCAGCTGGGAAGGGCGAAAGGCATAGCGCCCGTAGAGGTGCTGATGACAGCGGGGACAATGGGCATGCCGGCGCAGCGGCAGCAACTTGCGTTCGATCAGCAAGTCGCAGGCCGGGCAGACAAGCACGGAATGGGGATCCGACATACGATTCAACCTGTTGAAGGAATTGATGAAATTTACCCTAAAAGCGCTCTCCTGTCTTGTCTGGGGCAGAGTGGCGGCAATAAGAAGAGCGGCTCGCCGGCCCGCTGCCGGGGGGAGGGGACATGGCATCCACCCAACAGCGCCGTACAGAAGAAGGCTGCGGCCCAGTCGCGATGGGATCTCAGCGTCCCGAAGCATAGGCTCATGGCGTTATTTGCAATACTGTATATACGTACATATACTTGTGCTCACTATCATGAGGAGGACGCCACTATGGCCGTTGAGATCAAGTATGTTGTCGTGCGTGGGGGAGTGGAGAAGATGACCTTTGCCAGCAAGAAAGAGGCGGATGCCTATGACAAGCTGCTGGATACCGCCGATGAACTGATGACGCTGCTGGCCGGGGCCCCCGTCCAGCTGACGCCCGAGCAGCAGGAGAGCCTGGCCTTTTACCTGGCCGAGCAGCGGGATCTGCTGCAAAACGTGCTGCGCGGTGGCAAGGGGCAGGGGATCAGCCCCAAGGAAGAGAAGGTGGACGTCGAGAAGCCCAAGGGAAAATCCCTCAAAAGTGTGGCCTGAGGCGAGGAGGGCGGGGTGATCCCCTGACAACTCAGGGCAGCAGCTTTCCTATGCAACAAATTTGAATTCACAGTCATTTTTATCGATATTACCCCGGGGAAATTTCCAATCAAGGTGCATATCCATTGAATAATGTCATGTTGCGCCGCAGCCTGAGCCACTAACGCGACCGACCGGCAGTCTATGCCAGAGCAGTCCAGCCGACCCTGATGCCGATAACCCCATTTATCGGCATCAGGGTCGAGCGGCCCCCAATCTCACTTCAGTCCACAAGAACCACAAGCGCTACCATGATCCATCCGTCACTTCCGCCCGCCATGCCGCTGTTCGACAACTTGCTCCATCTGGAGGCGGGCAACCCCCAGGTTAACCAGTATCTGGCCAATCTCAGCCTGGGCGGCGTGCCCGACGCCGGCCTGGTCTATGAGCTGGCCGTCGACTGGCTGCTGGAGCAGCGCCATAGCGAGAACAACTACAAGACCTATCGCAGCGAGCTGACCACCTTCCTGCATTGGTGCTTCAGCGAGGTGGCCATCAGCCCGAAGGATCTCACCAGGCGCATCATGATGCGCTATCTCGACTACTGCCAGGCACCGCCACAGGTGCTGATCGCGTATCGTAACGTGGCCCAGTTCATGCTCGACAAGGAGTGGGGTGAGCGACTGCCCAACCCCCAGTGGCGGCCATTCCTGGGCAAACGGGAACTGGGCCTGGAACTGCCATATCGTCTGAGCGAGCAGGCGATGAAGACCAAACTCGCCATACTGTCGGCCTTCTTCCAGTTCCTGATCCAGGAAGAGTACATGGACCGCAATCCGGCGCTCTTGTTGCAGCGGGTGAAACGGCCCGTCAGCCAGGATGCCGACGATCAGGGTCAATCTTTTACTGAATTGCAGTGGTCCTATGTGATGCAGGCCACCGACCAGCTGGCGGACGAATGCCCGGCCCAGCACGAGCGCAGTCGGTTCCTCATCAGCCTGATGTATGCCTGCTATCTGCGTATCTCTGAGGTGGCGGCCAGACCCGGCTTCAGCCCGGTCATGAGCCAGTTTCGCCGAGACAGCAAGACGGGCGTCTGGGGCTATTACATTCCACGCAGCAAGGGCGGCAAGCGGCGCACCGTGGCCGTATCCCAGGCCTTGCTGGAGGCTCTCAAACGCTATCGCACCTTTCTGGAACTCTCGCCGTTGCCTGCGCCCAACGAACAGACACCGCTCTTCGTCCGCCACAAGGCGGCAGCCCACGGCCGGGAGCAAGGTGAGCTGAATGCCAACCTCGGGATCCGCCAACTGCGGGATCTGGTGATGACGGTACTGGAGCAAGCGGCCAGCCTGGCCGAGCTGGACGGTTTTCCTCAGGATGCGGCCGAGATGCGCCAGCTGACACCACATTCCATCCGCCACACCGGCATCACCCACGACATCAACTTGCATGGCCGGCCGTTGTCCCACGTACAGGCCGATGCGGGGCACGACAGCATCGACACCACCTCCAAGTATCTGCACACCGGCAACTGCGAGCGCCACGAGAGTGCCAACCATAAACCGCTGGATCGTCTACATGAATGAGGCCGCCACTTACTAAAGAATCCAGATTGCCGTTTGTGGACGACCCACACGATGGCAATGAAAACGCCAGCGCCCATGCTCCACACCAATAACCGCGCATAATGTCCGGTTTGGTTAAATGCCCATTCGAAGCTTGCCGATAAGCCACTCCACGCAATTTTGCTGGTTTATCAGGTATTTACTTGGATGGAACGAGAGTTGACCAAAAACTTCATTTTTCGTTGGTTTGAATGCGGCTTATCTGAAGAGGAAGTGGCAAAACTGTGTTTCGTTTCTGTGAGGCAGGTCACATATTGGGATAAGGGGATTGAGATCCCACCTGCCTATAAGCGGCTTATGCGTATGGCATCTGGGCGGGAGCTGCCCACGATCTTCAAGGCTTGGGAAGGCTGGAGGATGAAGAATGACTCCCTGATCGCACCTAACGGTGTGATGTTCGATAGAAGAAGGATCGAGGCGATGGCCATCATCCAGGCAGAGCTGTCAGAGAAGCAGAGGGAGGCTTTCCACTGGAGGAAGAAGCTAGGCATCAACTAGACAGGGGAGGGGGCGAAAGCCCTCTTTTCATTTTTGCAGAATGATATGCCATAAATGCTCGACCAGGTACGCCACGCGGCAGTATCTATCACTACATACCAAGAACATTGCGATATATAAGAATACATCTAAGCATATTGACTGATTTATCCACCATCAATGGCTTGTTTTTAAGCCATTAGTTATGATGCTCACACGGGGCCCGAACGACGCTAATGCGGTACGGGATTTGTTTGTGCAAGCCCTGATGGCACGAACAGAAGCAACATTGATCAGGGTCTGTAGTTAACGCTCTGTCGGCAAAGGAGTTGCTAGTGCAAGATGATATTTGTTTTCACCCTGGTGAGTTAGTGAGGTTGCGGAGCGGGGGGCCTGACATGACGGTCAATTATGTGAGAGCAAATAATGAGCATGTTGATTGCTCGTGGTTCGACTCAACATTAGGTCCAGAGCCTTTCTATGCAACATTCAGATCGAATACGCTGAGTCTGCTTGAGGCTTTGGCCCTACACAGTCGTCAGGATGAACAGCTGCAAGCTGGGCAGGTTGTGAGGCTTCGCAGTGGTGGACCAACGATGACGATTGAGTACTACTCACGAGACAATGGCAGTGAACAGGAAGTGTCTTGCATATGGTTTGATGAGAGCAGTCATAAACTCTCTTCATCCCTGTTCCATCTACATGGCCTTGTCATCGAAGATGATCCGCAGCGAACCGAGACGCGAACCCTCGTACAGGCAGAATGATGAGGCATGCAGGAAGAATCTAGGCATTAAGGGGGCGCAAGCCCCCTTTTTCATGGCCGCAGCATGATATGCCGTGAAAGCTTGACCAGGTACGCTGCAGGACAGCACAAACCACTAAAGATGTGATCCAGGGTACCAGGAGGCTCTGTGCAACGAATTCCCCCCGTATTACTACACGGGGGGAGGGCGGGAGGTGAGACTCCAGCCTATAGTGGAAAAAAATTAGACATCGTATAGGGCAATGTACTATCTACGAAAAAGTTTTGATATAAATGGTTGCATATTATTAACTGTCTTAGTAGATATTTCTCGCGCTAATTCTTTTGTCATTTCTTGCCCAGGGTGTATCCCCAATTCATGAATTACTTTTTCGTAAGCCATAGCCGCTTCTTGTTCAATTGAAAGCATCAAAGATCTCTGACGAGATATTTTCAATGCAATAGGAAGCGCATAATTAAGTGCTGATACAAATCCATCATAATCAGGTTCGCCACATTTAATTTTCTTAACTTCTGCATCACTTAGGATTAAATCCACATCCAAATCTATTTCCTTCCCCTCAACTGGATCTATTGCATAAATAGCACTAACTTCCCCACCAGTATATTTATCAGATAGAATCATCACCAAACGACCAAAACCAAAATATTCGACATAACCAAGCAGCAGCTTTTTATTCAAATCTGATTTTACAGCAACACAATGAAACAAATGGTTATCAGGGCGATTTATAACAACATCTCTATTATAGAGAAAGTTATAAACTGGTTCTGTAATCTTTCCTCTAAGAAATTGCGCAGACAAACCGTAAGAATCAACATCCAGTCCATAATAAGCAGCTAACGCACAAGCAGACTTCACAGCAGAATACCCCACACCTTCGCCACCAAATGGTGAACCAACCTCAAGAACTGGGTTGTTTATGGTTATATGCTCTAAGTTCTCTCTGATTGAATTTAAATCTGCATGAGGGTGTTTCTTTTTTAGGCCATTAAGCATCTCTTCGGCACGCTTTATATTGGGAGCCGTAATGTGCAAATGGTATCTTCCATCAGCAAGTGGAGTCTTCTCAAGCTTAACATCAGCACTCTCTATAGAGCCGTCCGCTTTTAAACGTACTTTCCCACCACCAACCATATCGACATTCATAGCAGGTGGCTTATTACGTTGCCGCTTAATTCCAATTGTTAGTGACCACCAATTCAACTGTTTAGCTAACTCAGCTTCACCATGGTCCCCTGCCTTGCTATTACAAGGTTGACAGATAAAACCAGAGATTACCTTCCGACCACCAATTGAATTTGGAATGATATGCTCTTCAGAATCATTGCCCTCAAGGCCTTTAATAAGAATTGTGGAACACAAAGCACATTTCTTTTTTGAACTCATACCCTCACCTCGAAAATCAAGGTGGCTAAATAGATAACCACCAATAAAATACCTTTATAGGTGCTAAGGGACAGAATACACGAAATTCATCTAAAGCTCGCGAGGTGCTGCAGCGTTTACTTCCCTCAGGCTCGGAAAGCCTCAAAGACCGGTTTAGCAGGGAAGGGGGTGCCACAGCCCCTGGTAAGCACTCCAGACAAGTTTCGGCGAGCCTACCACCTTCCCAACAATGGGCCGTGGTGTGTCGCCTTATAGGGGCTAACGCCCCTGGGGATCAGTAGCCAGATTTGAGACGAGCGGCAGCAGTACGAGCACGGCGTTTAGCGCGGCAATGGTGCTGCCACTTCACCTCCAGCCCGATAAGGTGGCCCCCAAAGAGCCAGAGCAGGGGAGGCAGCGAGAACAGCGCTACCAGGACAACGCAGGCCCAACGAGCCTCGGTGGAATAGCTAGGATTGCTCCCTAGGGCTACCAGGATGGCAATATCAATGCAGACAACGACGATACCAATCACAGCAACCTCCCATTAGATCCGCAGTCATCTTTATGTCCGGTCATCGCTAGACGCCTCGCCATTCTTGGTACCAGCAAAGAGCGCCCCGTTAACCCGCTTACGCAGCGCATCCCCGTCAGGGTCACAATACACATCCACAGACTGCCCCTGGTACTCGATCACCGCATGGCACGCCGTCATGGCCTTCACGCCCACGAAATACTGGGGCCACTCCTCGGCATAGATGGCTTGTTCGTCATCGCCCTTACGCAGCGCGAAGCAATACTCGACGTTGTAGACGTCTCGATCACTTTTGGTCAGCACATGGCAGTTGATGATCAGGCGGTAGCCGGCGAACGGCCCTACAGCAAGGACGCCATCAGTAGGCGAAGCAGGAGCGCCACCAGGACGTACATCAGCAGCGGGCGAAGCACCCACCGCCCCAGGAACCGGAGCAGCGGCAGGAGAGGGCGCAGAGGCCTTAGCAGGCGCATCAACATATTCAGGCTTAATGAAGCCAAAGTATAAACAGAGTCCCCAAATCGCCAGAATAAAGAGAACTTTAGGATCTCGCAGTACCGAACTGCCCGCGATTGTATCCGAGACCTTACCGGTTGTAGTCGAGTCATAAAGCTTGAAAACATATTTCGGCACCTTATTAAATGGCTTGGCTTGCAGCACATCCGAAATAGAGGTGCCGGAGTTATCGGAGAGGTGGAGCACGGTCTTATAACGGCCACCGATACCCAATACCGCCATATTGGTATGACGAATCGCCGTTTCGGCAGCTGCGCGGATTACCTGGTGCACCTTTTTGATGTTCGGCGTCGTTAAGACAAAGTCCCAGTTATGGTGACGGTGCATATCAAAGGCCACTTCGATAGTTTCCGGTCGGCCATCATCTTTAGCGACATCTGGCCCACCAGGATAAGCGAGCCTGTCCAGGTCACTCTGGCGCCATGCTGGCGGAAATACCCGTTGCACCTCATCGACCAGGAAAAATGCCCCCTTGGGCGCCCAATGATAGAACCGCGCCAAACGGTCGCGACCTTCCTGGGATTCGGTCTCGATATAAAGCACCTCAAAGCCATCGGGTACATCCTTACCAAGCACCTCACGACAACGCTCGACCGAGAAGCCGCGCACGTTGGTAATAATGAAGCGGCCCGCTTTGATAGCCGGGATCACATCGGTATGAATGGCGCCGGACGACTTATAAGAACCAGGAGCACCGTGATGGATTTTAATCGACATGGATCACCACCCGAAGATATTAAGCATAAAGCGTGTCACAAACGCCTGAGTCATCACCGATAAGCCCTTATCGAAGTGCAGATAGAGCAATATATCGCGCACCGACTCCGGTAAATTATTGAAAGAGGTGGAGATCAAATCGCTGAATTGCAGGTTAATCAGGATTTCCCTGGCAACGTCCCAGGAAAACATCAGCATGAATAACTTGAACTCGACCCACTGAATCGCCATCTTAACCACAATCCAGGCCGTTACCTGGACAGCGAGGTTATATATGTCGTTGAATAACCCATTGAACAAATCTCCTAACCATTCCATGATTTACCTCCTGACCACTATCATTAACGCAACGAAGTAGAAAATAAACATCATGATGGCTGCCAATATTTCCCAATAGCCATCTACTTGAGGGCAGACCGAATAAGACTTACCGCCCATTGAGAACATATCAAAGCATTTAGGGGCTGATCCTGACCCACTGAGATTGAACTTGAATATATCGGCAACCTCATCCTTGATGCCCTTGTAGGCATTCTTTAACTCTTCCTTGCTCTCATCATATTTTTTATTTATTTGCCCAAGATCGAATATACACTTTATATCTCCAGTGCACAGGGTAGAGGTGTAAGTCGCCTTTTCAACATGCAACGGGCTTTGCGTCGAGCCAGGCATCTGAGAATAATCAACACCTGCACCACCTGAAGCTTGACCAGCTTGCAATAAATCGACCACTGCGAATAAATTTGAATTTATCCGCCCAAGCGTATCAGACTGCGCAGCGTTAGCCTTTACAATGTCAGCACTAATAGTGCGAAGTGTATTTCTAGAATGCCAAGTATAATCAGAAATTTGATCTACAGATGACTGGATATCCTTCATGGCTACTGAAAGAGAAAAAGGCTTATCATCCGAATCGCCGCCATCAGGCTGGCCATCAAAATCGCAATCATTATTCTTGGGGTTGGTAACGCAATTAGTTAAATACTGCAACGTCTCTTGCGTTTTCACAAGTGACGTAAGCATTTCAAATTGAGTTTTTCCAGATAATTCATTATTGCTAATTTGCGTTTTTAACGCATCAGTCACCCCCATCAAATCTCGACTAAAGGTGGTAAACGTCGCCCCCATCTGCTTATTTTGCGTAAAATTGGCATTAGCAAATAGACGAAAATCCGAATCAAGCTGCCTAAGCCCTGACGTTGTCATTTCTTGATTTTCACCGCCCACGGAGATAGGGCTCTGAACCTGCTTAAACAGTGTCCCCAGGGGATCCCATGGGCCGCCGCCATCACCACCACCAGGGTCACCGCCATCTCCGCCCCCATCGCCCCCACCGAGCTTGCATTCGCTGCCTGTCGTTTCCATAGGGCCCTTGGTGCCATCAATAGGGAACTCGACGCACACACCCGGACAAGCCACCTGACAGCCGCCCAAGCTGGAAGATTCCCATTTCACGCAGTAAGGCAGCGCCGTGCTTATCGGCACGTTGGACAGCTTGAGCCCAGCCGGACAGCTTGCAAACGCCCCCAGCGGCAGCAGAAACAGCAAATAAAGGACTCTCACACGACCCCCAATAAAAAAGGCGACCGAAGCCGCCTTGTGTCATATCGAAAACGATGATCTGTAGCCTTCGACAAAGAACAGAAACCACAGTGTCCCGATGAGCAGGGACATGGCTTAGGCCTTGCGGATGAGCCCGATGAGGATGACACACGCCACGACAGAGGCGACGACCATCATCACCTTGGGCGAGGTGGTATCCACATCAGCCTTGGCCGCATCCAGGGCAGCAGCCGCAGCGGCAGCAGCGCCACCAGTTTCAGCATTCGCAGCCATTGCAGACATGGAACAGGTCAGGGCAATACAGCCATTGCGGAAATAGTTTTGCATTTCGATTTATCCTCTTTTTGCACCTACGATTAATCGGGCAATTGCGCCCACTTTTAAACCCAGAGCCCATATAACAATGCCAGAGCTAAAGGCTATTCCTACTTCCGTCATATCGAACTGAAACCAGTTGGATATATCGGTGAGTTTGGAATGCTCCTGGAGAGTCAGGAGCACATATTGACAGCTATCCGGCTGAGCGAGTCTGATATATCCCTCAGCGGTAATATCCGTGCAGATCATGGTTTTTCCACGCTATCGTCGTCGGTCGCTGCGCGCCCTCGCTCCTCCTCCTCAGCGCGGCATATTAAAGAGGCTTCTTGGTTGGCTGGAAAGCCACCACCACGTTGCGGGTCGGATTGCTGGGGTCGGCTTCCAGGACAAGATCCACCGCCACCAATTTAGGGCAGTCAGACAGTTCCTTAATGGTGGCCGCATCATTACGCAAGGCCAATTGACGCACCTCATAGCCCTAGGAGGTGATATTGCACTCCGGCTTGTTCACGTTATTAGCAGGTGCCAGGTATTCCACCTGGGCAAAGTCATAAGGAACAGGCGAACCGGATTTGCGGGAGACGCCATAACCATGAGTCACGCGAGTGACCAGAACACCGGACAGAATAGACATTGATATTACCTCGTTGAAGAACCTTGATTAGGTCGTAAATAATGGCAGCTCACCCACATCAGGCGGGAGCGGCATCGTTAACCGCGCTGGAATATCCAACGGTTCCAGGTGCGCTGTTAATTGGTTAACGATCTTGTCAGGGGATAATCCCTCAATATTCGCTAACCAATTGACAAGGCGGCCCGCCATTCTCGACATATTGAATACGGCATTATCCCGCGATGTTTTAAAACGGTTTTTAAAGGTGGTGATCCGAATAGGCTCGTTCTCTACCTGGGCGACTTGTTCCAGCCATTTGGCAAACTGCGGATACATGCCCGCAAAATAGGGGTCTGGGTTAATCAGCACATCCAGGGGAATGATCCGGTCTTTATTGTGCAACTCGCCTTCGGCGCGTACCCAATCTGGGAAATCAGCCGACTGCATCTGTTTGCCTTTCTCATAGATGCGGGCGCACTTGCCATTGATACGGCTGCCTACGTAGAAGGAGCAGCCCTTGGAGGGCTTGAGGCCGTAGCGCTTGACGATGCCCTTGGCGACCTCAGAGGGGACGATCTCGCCGGACTGGATGGCCAT
Source organism: Aeromonas sp. sia0103 (assembly GCF_963895295.1). Classification (NCBI taxonomy): domain Bacteria; kingdom Pseudomonadati; phylum Pseudomonadota; class Gammaproteobacteria; order Aeromonadales; family Aeromonadaceae; genus Aeromonas; species Aeromonas sp. sia0103. Next base: position 78,659 of record NZ_CAWQKG010000033.1, read on the forward strand.
CCAGCAAGGGGCATTGCCCCGTTGTGGGTGGAACTGACCAGACTCGGCCGCATCGACCGCCTTGAGGTAGCTCACCGTCTTGCCCTGGTAATCGTCCAGGGCCAAATCGACCCTGGTGATCCGAATACCAGGGATGTGAGAGATAACATCATGCAGAGCCGGCAAGTCGAGGGCCGCACAACCCACGCCTGAAAAACTCACCATGCAACCGTGGTTGGCCGCACCCCAGGCAATGAGGCCACAGGGCAGACCATCACACAGCAGGTCGGCGGAGTGAGCGTAACCGTGCAGACCGGAGCGGCGATCCCGTTTGCTGAATCGAGGGGAGGGGATAGGCACCCCAATCCGCTGATTCAGCTCCTCAAGCCAGAAATCGATCTCGGCGCAGCAGAGCGCATCCAGGAACTGGACGCCGTAGCTGTCGATGATGTCGTTATAGACGTGCCAGTATTTCGCATCGGCCACCACCTCGAACTCGGAGAAGTCGAGCAGGGCAGAGCAGACCGCCTTGAGCTCTTTGCGCATGTCGGCGCGAGACTTGTAGTCCGAGTGCAAGGCCCGCTCCATCATGTCTGTCATGGACGGGGTACACACAGGGGAGGGTGCCTTGATGATGGGCTGCGACTGTGCGGCGACCTTCTCACAAAGGCGCGCCGTGACCTTGTCGAAGTGGGTGAGGGGGTTGAACCCAGCCGGACGCTTCCACAGATAGCGCAGGCCCTCAACGGGCGCAGCAGAGAAGGCGGCCTGGATGGCCTTGTTCTGACTCTCAAAGCGCGGGATGGCCTTGAGCAGTGCGCCTTGCTTGGCAAGGTCGGTCATCCGGCGCAATTCGTCCGGTGCCCAGGTGAAAGACAGAAAGTCGATCAGGGTTTTGTTGCCGATAACCCCATTTATCGGCATCACCGAGCTATGACCAGTCATCGAAAAATACTCCCTGGTCATAGAAGCCTTGCCAGGTCTCCTCAGTCACCTCGACCAGCTCGAAAGCGGTGTCGGGGTACGTCATGGACAGGTAGATCCGCATCTCATGCAGGTCGCGGAACATCTCGACCTGGCCCGCCACACAAGCGGATATGTCGCCCGTGGGCTCATCCTGCCAATAGACCTTGCGCTCCAGGAGCGCAGGCAGATCGGTGTTTTGTGGGCTAGAGTGGGTCATGGGTAAGTCAGCAAGTTTATGAACTGACCGCATTAGATCAGTTAATTAGCGCACTGACAACCGAGGCATTTGGCCGAAAAATGAGTATGATGAACCCACTTTTTTTGGCCCAGGAGGCAATGATATGGACTCTAAATCACTGATTCAGGCTTACATGAGAGCCAAAAAGTTCAGCCAATATCAGCAAGTCGCCGCAGAGCTAGGTTTTACCAAGTCTCACATCTCAAGCCTGACTACAGGCAAGATGCAACTCACTGATGCGACTGCAAAAAAGATTGCCCAGGAAATCGGCCTGGACGTGCAAGAAGTGCTGTTAAGCCTTGCCGCCGTGAGAGCCACCGATCCCGAGCTGAAACAAGCTTGGTACGACATCCTGGCAAAGTACACAAAGGGAGCCAGTACGGCGCTAGCCCTTGGTGTGACGGTACTTCTGGCGCCAATGACCGGGCCTGACCTAACCGCGCATAATGTATATTATGTTAAATCATATAATCTTGTTTCCTGTTCCCGCTAATCGAACTGTGTATAATGGAAACAATTGATCCTATCCCCGACCGGATGTCTTAAGTGGCTGAATTAACATCAGAACAATTAAAACCCGCTTTTGCGATTGAGCAGTTTCCTACGCTCAGCGAGCTCGACCCCATCCCTTTTGCCGCCTTACAACCCAGAGCCATTTCTGGCATCAAACGACTGGCCAGTTTCGACGGTGACTGCCCGGTCATGCTGCTCAACGGCTTCCCCGGGGCCGATTATGAGAATGTCTGCCAGACGCTGATCGCCGCTTCCAATGGCAAGGATGGCGACCTGTTCGATCTCTGCTACACGGAGAACCTCAACAATCCGTTCAAGCCCATCTGGCTGCGTCTGCAACCCGGCAGCGGTTTCGAGTTTTGCGAGATGGTTGGCGAACTGCTCAAACTGATGAGCCATCACCTGGATGCCGAGCGTCTGGTCACCCGGATCATCCGCAAACAGAAAAATGACCCCAAGATCGTGGATTTTCTCTCCGATCTGGCGGCACACGTGGCCCAGGGGCTCGAATTCCAGCATCCGGTGCTCATCAATCTGTTGATCCATCATGAGGACCAGCAAGCCCCCGTCATCTATGGCCGGGACCTGAACTGGGACACCCTGTTCGGTTCTATCAACTACCAGACGGAACAAGGCTCGGTCTATGCCAACCAGCATCTGCTGGAGCCGGGCCTGCTGCGAGAAGCCAACGGTGGCTATCTCATCCTGCAGCTCGACGAGCTGCTCGATCAGCCCCATCTCTGGTTCAAGCTCAAGAATGCCATGCAAAAAGGCGAGTTGGACTGGAACGCCTATCAGGAAGGCAAGACCCTGACCCCCTTCTTTACCCCTGAGGCCACCCCGATCCGGTTCAAGCTGATCCTGGTAGGCGACCGCCTAGAGGTGGCCGAGTTCCAGATGCTGGACAGGGACATGTCGGAGCGTATCTTCCTGCGGGCCGATCTGGTGTCAGAAGTGAACATCGAAGAAGATCTGCCCGAGTTCCTGCAATACCTGGCCTGGTTGCGGCTGCGCTGGAACCTGCTGGACTTCACCCCGGGTGCCCTCCTCGCCCTGTGCCGCCATGCCAGCCGCCTGTGCGACCATCAGGAGTGGCTCGCCCTCTCCGAGGTGCAACTCGGCGCCATCATGCGTATGGCCGACAGCCTGGCTCGCGAGCTGGAGGCAACGACCGTCACCGACGAGCACATTCTGCTTGCCCTGGAAGAGCAGGATTACCGCCTCAACTATCTGGTTGAGCAGTCGGATCAGGGGGTCATCGATGGTCAGATCCTGCTGCAGACCGACGGTGAGGAGATCGGTCAGATCAACGGCCTGTCCGTCATTCAGGTGGCCGGACACCCCTATGATTTCGGTGAACCCGTCCGTCTGACCGCGACCGTGCACCTGGGGGATGGCGATGTGGCGGATATCGAGCGCAAGGCCGAGCTGGCTGGCCACATTCACGCCAAGGCGATGATGATCATCCACGGTTATCTCTCCAACAAGTTTGGGGCCGAAAACCCCTCGCCGCTCTCGGCCAACCTGGTGTTCGAGCAGTCTTACCACGAGATCGACGGCGACAGCGCCTCCCTGACCGGTCTGTGCGCCCTGCTCTCCGCCCTCGCCCGCCAGCCCATCTCCCAGCGCTTCGCCGTGACCGGCGCGGTCGATCAGTTCGGTAATGTGCAAGCAGTGGGTGGCGTGAACGAGAAGATCGAAGGCTTCTTCCGGGTGTGCAAGATCCACGGCATCACCGGCAAGCAAGGCATTATCCTGCCAGGCACCAACGCCCAGCAGCTCAACCTGTCCGATGAGGTGATTGCCGCCGTCGAGGCGGGTCAGTTCCATATCCATCCGGTGGATCATGTGGAAGAGGCCATCGAGTTGCTGACCGGCTGCGTGGCGGGTGAGCCGGATATTCCGGATACCCTGTTTGGCCGGATCCAGGACAGACTGGATGAACTCAATGGCACCGCCCCCAAGAGCGGGCTGCTGCGCAGCCTGCTTGGCCGCCTATTCGGCCTGTAAATAAAGAGATCGGAGTTGTTTAGCGCACAACTGTACGCTAAATTGGCCCGGCTTTGACTCATATGAAGGATAAACAGCGTGACCCTAGATAACGACACCATTCAGCCCCGCCTTTCCCTGTGTGAACAAGGCAAAGAATCCTTTACCCGTGACGAGCTGCTTGCTTGCAGCCGCGGCGAATTATTCGGTGAAGGTAACAGCCAACTGCCCGCCCCCAACATGTTGATGATGGATCGTATCGTCAGGATCACCGACAACGGTGGCGAACATGGCAAGGGCGAGATCATCGCCGAACTCGATATCACCCCGGACCTCTGGTTCTTCGACTGTCATTTCCCGGGTGACCCCGTCATGCCAGGCTGTCTGGGTCTGGATGCCATGTGGCAGCTGGTTGGCTTCTTCCTGGGCTGGAAGGGTGGTCCGGGCAAAGGCCGCGCCCTCGGCGTGGGTGAAGTGAAGTTTACCGGTCAGATCCTGCCGACCGCCAAGAAGGTCACCTACAAGATCACCTTCAAGCGGGTCATCAATCGCAAGCTGGTCATGGGCATCGCCGATGGCGTGGTCGAAGTGGATGGCCGCCCCATCTACAGCGCGACCGACCTGAAAGTGGGCCTGTTCAAGGACACCACCGCATTCTGATATGTGACCTGCGCGCATAAGGTCAAGGGGCTGAACATGGCCCCTTTTCCTTTTTCAGGATGGGTGACCAGAGTGATCTTGCTCGAGAGGGAGCTTCTCGGGGAAACGTAAAGGGGCCAGCACGGCCCCTTTCCTTTTTTGATGAGTGATGAAGTCTCGGTTACTTCATGAAGAGGCCTGAGCCTCGCCCCTCCATGGCGTCGCGCCAACCACCAAGCCAGTGCCCTCTGGCATCCAGGCATTGGTACGGACACGCTTCTTTCTGTTTGCCGACTACGCCAGCCTGATAACCACGAGCGCGAGCTCTTTCCAGACGGTCCCGTTTCTGTCTCTTCATCATCTACGACCCTCTTCGTGGAACAAAAAAGCGACCAAGTTTTCACCGGTCGCTTTCATCTTTACCCCACGGGGGGAACAGGGTCAAACAAAAAATGTCATGCTATTCCGGCATTGTGACACAAGGTGCTGAACTGCATTAATTTTTCATTACCCCACTTTTTATCGCGGGTGGCGGCGCAGCCAGGCAAAAGGCAAGGCCAGCAGCGTCAACCAGAACAGGCTGCCACCACCACCGTCTTCGCCATCCTGACCGGTCTGGTTATTGACCGGCGCATTGCTGACCACATAGTTGGCTGGATCGTTACCCTGGTAATCCTTCACCGCCGGAGTGAGTTTCACACTCACTACGGTGGCATTGGTGCGCAGGTTAAGATCGCTCTCGCTGTTGTAGCGATAGGCGGTTGCCACCACGGTGCCATCGGTGCTGATGCCGCTGGCGTAGGCAATATGGTAATACTTGCCATTCTGGGCACACAGCTTGGTGCCGGCATCATCCAGACCGCAGATCAGGTCGTTGAGGTACCAGTTGTTGCCAGTGCCCGCATTGAGCAGGAAGCCTTCCTGCATGCGGTTGGTGCCGTTGGCCACAGGCTGGGTCTGGTGGCGGGAGTCGCGCCAACCGACCACCATGTCGTGATCGTTGATGGCCGCGCCCTCGGAGCCGGAGCCGCTCAGCGGTTTGTCCTGCAGGGGGATGGACGCGGTTTCCTTCGTATTCAGATTGAATACGAACATCTCGGTCGGCCGGTTCTGACCCTTGTTGATACTGTAACGCTGGTTACCGATCACATAACCATTCTCGTTGACAGACACCGCCCAGCTATTCTGCAACACACTATCATCCTTGCCCGGCTCACCGTCGGGCAGCGGAATGACCTGAGTCGTGCCTACGCTACCGGCATTGAGATCCAGCGTCCAGTAGCTGGCCAGATTACGGCCATCCAGATCACCCGATCCCACTTCACCGGTGGAGCTATAGCCCACCCCATACAGGGTGCCCTTGAATTCGGCGGCACCCAGTGCAGAGGCAGTCTGCAGCACCTCGTCGCGCTGACGGCCATAGTCGCGGGCCTGCATCAGCTTGTTGAAGCCACCCGAGCCATTGAGTAGCCAGAAACTGGCCTGGGTATCGAGGCCCGGGCAGTAACGGAAATCGCCGTACTCATCGTCATTGCCAGCGAAGCACCAGTTGTAGAAGTCACCGCCTACGTTATGGCGATATTTGCCACTGGCGGCGGTCCCGGTCACCAGGTACTGACCGTTGTCCAGCTTCTTGATGCTGGTCGGGACGCTTATCGCGTGGGTGCTGGCGGCATCCTTAAGCTCAACCGGAGTACCGTCATCGACGATGGCAAAGGCGGTGCGCAGCTTGCCGTTCATCTTGTAACCAACCCGATTTATCGGTGTATCACCCAGAGCAGTCACCAGGCCGTCGGTCTCAGTGCTGACGACATAACCGACTTCGCTGCGCTGATCGATGCCATCAAGGAAATCGCGGCGCCACTGGTAGGCAAAGCCCGGATTGTCGTCCCAGAAAGAGTCGCAGACGGAGCTTGAGAGGAAGCAGCCCTGCTCAAACCGGAAACGATCGACCAGGAAGTCGGCAGACCGCACGGTCGAGAAGTACTCGGCCATGTTGTTTCTGGTGTTGATCCCGATGAGTCCGCTACCATCGGCACTGATCCCGCTGGCATATCCCTTGACTTCGTCATCGACAATGGTGAAAAAGGGGCTCTGTGCCGCCTGTGCATTGAGGCTGGCGCCGACCAGGATGGCCAGCATGGATAATTGCTTTTTCATCTACTTCCTTAGTCTTGATGTTTCAACGCTTCCAACTCCTCCCAACGGGAGAAGGCGTGTTCCAATGCAGCCTCTGCTGCATTCAATGCATCCAGTTTAAGCTGGGTTTGCTCGGCAGGCAGGGAGAAGAAACTGGGGTCGTTTACCTCCGCCTGCAGGGCATCAAGTTCGGTCTCCAACTGTTCCAGCCTGGCCGGCAGATTATCCAGCTCCAACTGCAACTTGTAAGAGAGCTTACGTGTTTTTTTCGCCGGCTCCACCGCCAATGCGACAGGCTCTGCCACTTTCGGCGCCGCGGTCTTGACCGCCAGCTGTGCCTCTTGCAGGGCACGGGTTGCCATCATGTCGGCATAACCACCCACATAATCGCTGATCCGGCCATCCCCTTCAAACAGCCAGCAACCGGTGACAGTGTTGTCGATGAAGCGACGATCGTGGCTGACCAGCAGCAGAGTACCGGGGTAATCCGCCAGCAACTCTTCCAGCAATTCCAGCGTTTCGACATCCAGATCGTTGGTTGGTTCATCCAAAATCAACAAGTTACTGGGTTTGAGGAACAACTTGGCCAACAGTAAACGGTTTTTCTCACCCCCTGACAAGGCCTTGACCGGGGTCCTTGCCCGTTTGGGTTCGAACAGGAAGTCCTGCAGGTAGCCGAGGATGTGGCGGGAACGGCCGCGCACCATCACTTCCTGCTTGCCCTCCCCCACGTTTTCCATCACCGTCTGCTCGGGATCGAGCTGATCGCGATACTGGTCAAAATAGGCCACTTCCAGCTTGGTACCGCCCTTGACCACACCACGGCTGGGCTCGAGTTGGCCGAGCAGCAGCTTGATCAGCGTCGACTTGCCGCAACCGTTGGGGCCCACCAGCGCAATCTTGTCGCCGCGCAGCACCTGCAGATCCAGTCCCTGGAACAGGGTACGATCGCCAAAATCCAGCCCCAGCCCTTCGGTCTCAAACACCAGCTTGCCGGAGCGATTCACATCGTCCATCTGCAGCTTGGCCTTGCCCTGCAGCTCACGGCGCTGACCACGCTCCATCCGCATCGCCTCGAGGGCGCGCACCCGGCCTTCGTTACGGGTGCGGCGTGCCTTGATGCCCTGGCGGACCCATACCTCTTCCTGGGCCAGCTTGCGATCGAACTCGGCATTTTTCAGCTCCTCGACCCGCAGCCACTCCTCTTTACCCAGCAGGTACTGATCGTAGTTGCCGGGCCAGGAGGTGATCTCGCCGCGATCCAAGTCGATGATCCGGGTCGCCAGCTTGTGGATGAACTCCCGATCGTGAGAGATGAAGACGATGGCACCACGGAAATCTTTCAGGAACTCTTCCAGCCAGTTGATGGCTTCAATGTCCAGGTGGTTGGTCGGCTCATCGAGCAGCAGCAGATCCGGATCGCAGGCCAGGGCGCGGGCCAGCGCCACTTTGCGCAGCCAGCCACCGGACAAGCTGTCGAGGGTCGCATCGGGATCGAGGTTGAGCAGGGTCAGCACCTGGCTGATGCGGGTCTCTAACTGCCAGCCATTCTGGTAATCGAGCTGCTCTTGCAGCTCGCTCATCTTGCGGATGTTGGCGTCGGAGGGATCGTGGCCCAGCTCAATGGCGATATGGTGATACTGCTTGAGCAGTTCACCCACCCCGGCCAGCCCTTCGGCGGTGTAGTCAAACACCGTCAGATCGCTCGACGCGGGCGGATCCTGCTCGAGGCGGGTCACTTTCAAGTCTTGCTGCTGCACCATGCGGCCGTCATCGAGCGGCAGTTCGCCGGCGATGACCTTCATCAGGGTGGACTTACCCGCCCCGTTGCGTCCCACCAGACAGAGACGCTCGCCACGCTCGATCGCCAGTTCGGCATGGTCGAGCAGCGGGAAATCACTGAACGACAGACAGGCGCCGTGCAATGTTAATAAAGCCATGTCATTTCCTTAATTCTTCATGAAAAAGCGGGCCAGACCCGGTCTGCCCCACTCTCAATGTCATACGCACACAATAGTGTTTCGCCTACACCGCCAGCCAGAGCCTGAGCTCGGCCAAGGTGAAGGGCCAGCCCAGCTCGCGGCCGGCCTCGTCACGCAGCACCGGGATGCGCACCCGGTAAGCGGCCAACCAGTCGGCATCCTCCATGATGTCGCACTGGCGGGTCCGCGCGGCCAATCCCGCTTCCTCCACCAGCGCCCAGGCCTGTTCGCACAGGTGACAGCCGTCGGTGTGAAACAGGGTCAGCATCAGCCGGCATCCGCCGCTTGGTCGGCGTGGGTGATGATCCAGCAGTTATGGATATGCACGTTACGCTCGAAGTCTTTCGGCCGGGTCTTCTGGGTGATGTTCTGCGCCTTGAGGCCAGCGGCCTCGAGGCCAGCCAAGTCCATCTTGAAGTGACGCTTGTTATTGGAGAACACCAGGGTGCCGTCGGCCGCCAGCAGACGTTTCAAATGCTGCAACAGCAACAGGTGATCGCGCTGCACGTCGAAGCTCTCGTCCATCCGCTTGGAGTTGGAGAAGGTGGGCGGATCGATGAAGATGAGGTCGTACTGATCATCGGCCTCGGAGAGCCACTTCAGACAGTCGGCCTGCACGAACTTGTGCTGGCGACCCACCTGGGAGTTCAGACGCATGTTGTCCTGCGCCCAATCCAGATAGGTATAAGACATGTCCACCGTGGTGGTCTCGCTGGCCCCGCCCAGCGCCGCGTGCACTGTGGCACTGCCGGTGTAGGCGAACAGATTCAGGAAACGCTTCCCCTTGGCCATCTGACCCAGCATGCGACGAGTCTGACGATGATCCAGGAACAGACCGGTATCCAGGTAGTCGTAGAGGTTGACCCAGAGGCGGGCACCGTACTCCTGCACTTCCATCCGGTGTTGCTCGGTGGCAAGCTTCTGATACTGCTGCTTGCCTTCCTGGCGCTCGCGCACCTTGAGGATCACCTTCTCGCCGTCCATGCCGGTCACCTTGATGGCGGCCTGCACCATGTCGAGCAGACGCTGACGGGTCTTCTGGGCGGGGATGTCCTTGGGCGCCGCATACTCCTGCACCACCAGGTAATCCTGATAGCGGTCGATGGCGGCGTTGTATTCCGGCAGATCCGCATCGTAGATGCGATAGCAGTCGATGCCCTCTTTACTCGCCCACTTCTCCAGGGTCTTGAGGTTCTTGCGCAGACGGTTCGCGAAGTCCTGGGCCACCTCTTTCTGGGAAGCCACGGAGTCCAGCGCTATCTGGTAGTTGCGCAGCTGACACTCGAGCGCGCCGTTGAACAGGCGATACTGCTTGTCGGCCCTCAGGCGCAGGCAGCTCAGCAGCTCCGGCGAGGCAGACAGAATGGAGACGCGCCAGCCCTGGAAGCTGCGACGCAGGGCATCGCCCAGCGCCTGGTGCACTTCCAGCAGGGCCGGGAATTCGCCCAGGCGCTCGCCATAGGGCGGGTTGGAGATCAACATCCCCACCTGACGAGCCTCATCCTCACCGGCCGGCATGGGCAGCGGGTTCTCCAGCGCGCTCACATCGGCCTGCTTGAAGGTGATGAGGTGAGCGACACCGGCGGCCTTGGCGTTGTCACGGGCCTTCATCAGCACCCGGGGATCGGCGTCACAACCAAACAGCTTGACCTCGCAGCGCTGCATGCCGCGCTTGGCACGCACCTGGGCTTCCATCATCAGGCTCTGCCACAGCTCGGCATCGTGTTGCAGCCAGCGATCGAAACCGAAGCGCTCGCGGCGCAGGGCCGGTGCCATGTCGGCGGCGATGAAGGCCGCTTCGATCAGCAGGGTGCCGGAGCCACACATGGGGTCCATCATGGGCTCACCGGCCCAACCGCTGCGGGCTATCATGGCGCAGGCCAGGTTCTCCTTGAGCGGCGCCTCACCGGTGCCCTGGCGATAGAAACGCTGGTGCAGGGCCGGGCCGGACAGGTCCAGGGTGATGTTGGCCTTGCCCTTGCCAAGGTGTGCCATGATGCGAATGTCCGGCGACTTCTTGTCGATGTCCGGGCGCACATGACCGCGCTTGGTGAAGCGATCGACGATGGCATCCTTGATCTTCAAGGCGCCATACTGGGTGTTGCGAATGGCGGGGTTGGTACCGGTAAAGTCCACCGCAATGGTAGAGGTGCCGGGGAAGTGCTCTTCCCAGGGGATGGTGTGGGCGCCCAGATAGAGATCCAGATCGTCGTTCATCTGGAACTCGGACAGCACCAGCACGATGCGGGAGGCGAAGCGGCTCCACAGACAGGCCTTGTAGCCCATCGCCAGCTCGCCTTTGAAATGCACGCCGGCCACGGTCTCACGGACCTGCTCTGCGCCCAGGGTGGTCAGCTCGTCGGCCAACAGGTTTTCCAGCCCCTTGGGGCAGGTTGCAAAGAATTCTTTCATCACGCTCACGGGGATGCCATAAAAATAGTGCCGCATTATACCTTATCGGCCTGCACTCGGCATCCGAACCTTGGGTATCCCGCGAATATAAAGGGCCGTCCGCCATGGCCAAGCGCCAGGACGACCTGTTGTCTCGCCTATACCGGGTCTATTTGAGGGGGGCCGTCAGCATCCTGCGGTTGCAGGCCAGCTACCGCTGACTCAGTCCCTGTCGCAATGAGGCATTTTAAAAAAAAGGGAAATAGAGACAGCGACGATCTCGCTCGATGAGCCGCCAGGCGGAGATGGATATCATTGAAAATAACCGGAGCCGATCATTGGAAGGAGAGGTTAAAAAGTAAACGATTAATGGCGGCGCGCTATTAGCTGACCTGTCGATACTGCGCCACCGTTGTCGTTCTGATCTGCATGCGATTATTCATCACCTTGATCACCCCGAACCGTGGCAGGATCTTGCTGGTCGCCAACACTAATTCCTCGGTCAGGTTCAGACAGACGCTCGCCTGTTCGCCTGCCTCGATGATCATGAATTCTCCCCTGCCATGGGAGGTATCCATACGCACCAGAGAACCAACATCGAGCGTGCAATGAGTCTGCTGTTCATTAAAGAACCAGCTCTGCGGCATCAAGGGTTTATAAAAACGACTGACGGCGATGGCATTCAGTACCAGCTGAACCTGATGGGGTGTACTCCAATCGAGTTCGGCAGCCTTGTCCATCAGCTGATAATAGAGGGCGGCGTCGTCCACACAGAATGGCTGGGTGGTGAAGGAGCTGGGGACGAGTTGTCGTCCCTTATATTCGGTGGCAAATATCATGCGATCGGACAAATCCAGCATCAGACGATCATCCTGAGCATCGTAATGCCACTGCCAATTGTCATTGGGTTGGATACACATGGAGTTGCCCTTACTTAAGCCGTTACTCGACTTTATTCCATGTCGAGAATTTGAGCAACTTTAAATAAGGGCAACCGTCTATTTTTTAAATATGGGTGACGATCTCTTTCACCAGACTCGGGCCCTTATAAATAAAGCCGCTGTAAATTTGGACCAGACTGGCACCCGCGGCTAATTTCTCCCGGGCGGACATGGCACTGTCGATGCCCCCTACCCCGATAATAGGCAGCGCGCCATCGAGGGCCTTGGCCAGCTGGCGGATCACTTCCGTGCTCTTGTGTTGCAGGGGGCGCCCGCTCAGGCCACCCGCCTCGCCGGCGTGGGGCAGGTCATAGATCATGTCACGATCCAGAGTGGTATTAGTGGCGATGACCCCATCGATCCCGTTTTTGATCAAGGAGGCGGCCACCTGATTAATTTCATCCAGGCTCAAGTCAGGGGCAATTTTAACGGCGAGTGGCACGTATTTCTTATATTGTGCCGCCAGCTCCTGCTGTCGAACCTTCAACGCCGCCAGCAACTCATCCAGTGCCTCGCCGTATTGCAATTGGCGCAGACCCGGGGTGTTCGGTGAGGAAATATTGACGGCGATATAACCGGCGTGATCATAAACCTTGTCCATGCAGATCAGGTAATCATCCTTGCCCTGCTCGATGGGGGTATCCTTGTTCTTGCCGATATTAATGCCGATCACTCCCTGATATTTGGCCTCCTTGACCCGGGCCACCAGATGATCGACACCCTTGTTGTTAAATCCCATCCGGTTGATGATCCCCTCCGCCGGAATAACCCGGAACAGACGCGGCTTGTCATTCCCGCTCTGGGGCTTGGGAGTCACTGTCCCCACTTCGATAAAGCCAAACCCCATGGCGCCAAATGCATCGATACACTCCCCGTCTTTATCCAGCCCAGCGGCCAGTCCCACCGGATTGGCAAAATTAAGCCCCATGACGGTGACGGGGCGAGTGGGCAATGCATGGCGGAAGAAACAATCGAGTGGCGTACCGAGAAGGCGGGGCAAATATTTGATGGAGAGATCGTGTGCCTGTTCAGGATTGAGCTTGAACAGGAAATGCCTTGCGAGGGGGTACAGCATGTTTGCTCCTTAAAAAAGCCCCGGCAACTGGCCGGGGCTTTTGGTGTGATGATGCCAATAAACGTTATATCGATGTTCGGCAATTCAACTGGAGCAGGTTCAACTCTCGCAAGGCCACCGAGAACTTGGCGAACTCGTGAGTACTGGTGGTCTTGAAGTCGGCCAACATGTGGGTCCAACGGGACAAGAGTTGCTCATGCTCCGAAATCCAGTCGGCCAGTATGGTAGCGCATTCGCCCTGCTCTTTGCACCCTTCCAGTACCACGGAAGTGAGGCTGCGTTGCTGCCAGTCCAGATCTTCGCGGAAGGAGGCCCGCGCCATCGCCTGCCAGTGGTTGCCCACGGGTTGATGGTTGATCTGCTCGAGGAACCAGTGCAGGTCGAGCTTGGCACCGAGGCGGTAGTAGACGTTGGCGGCACGCAGTATGTCGGTCTTGTGCTCCGCGGCGATCTGCGCCAGATCCAGGCTGGAGAACAGGCTGCTCATGTGCGCCACCTGACGGGCAATCTGCTCGGGGACCTGCTTGGCCACCAGGGCGGCCACCGCCTGCTGGTGCTCGGCCACTTCGCTCTCGTCCATCACCTCGTAGAGGTGCTGGGCCAAAGTCTCGAAGGCCGGGCGGAAGAAGGCGATGTTTTCGCTGATGCTCCAGCTGCGATTGCGGGCGCGCAGGAACCAGCGGGTGGCACGGCGCACGATGCGGCGGCTGTAGAACATCAGCTCGAGCTGGGTATTGGCATCCACCAGGTTGTCGCAACCCTCGATGTCACGCCAGAGCGCATTGAGGCCAAACACCTCGCGGGCCATGGCGAAGCAGCAGGCCACCTCGGCCACCGAGGCACCGGTCTCGTCCTTCATCCGGCTGGCGAAGTTGAGCCCCATGTCGTTGACCAGCATATTGGCGACGCGAGTCGCGATGATCTCGCCGCGCAGCGGGTGCTGGGCAAGCTGGGCACCGAACTGCTGCTGCAGCTGGGCCGGGAAGCTGGTCACCAGCATGTTGGCGAGGAAGGGCTCGTCGATCACTTCCGGGCAGTTGAGCTGCTCTTTGAGCACCATCTTGCCATAGGCCACCAGCACGGCGAGCTCGGGACGGGTCAGCCCCTGCCCTGCCGCCATCCGCTCGGACAGCTCCTCATCGGAGGGCAGGAATTCCAGCGCCCTGTCCAGCTTGCCTTCGCGCTCCAGTCCCTGGATGAAGCGTTGCTGCTCCTTGAGCTGCTCTGCGCCACGGAAGGCAGTGACCGAGATGGACTGGGACTGACGGTAGGCGTTGGTGATGACGATCTTCGCCACCGCATCCGTCATCTCGTACAGCATCTGGTTGCGTTGCTTGAGGGTCATGTCGCCTGCGGCCACCAGCTGGTTGAGCAGGATCTTGATGTTGACCTCGTTGTCGGAGCAATCCACCCCGCCCACGTTGTCGGTGAAGTCGGTGTTGATGTGACCGCCCTGGCTGGCGTACTCCACCCGACCGAGCTGGGTGAAGCCGAGGTTGCCGCCCTCGCCGACGATGCGGGCACGCAGATCACGGCCGTTGACCCGCAGCACGTCGTTGCTGCGATCGCCGACCTCGGCATCGCTCTCGCGGGAGCTCTTCACATAGGTGCCGATGCCGCCGTTCCAGAGCAGGTCGACGTTCAGGCAGAGCAGCGCCTTGATCAGCTCGTTCGGCGCCATGCTGGTCTTGTCGGTGCCGAGCAGGGCCTGAGTCTGCGGGCTCAGTTTGATGGACTTGGCCGAGCGCAGGAAGATGCCGCCGCCCTCGGAGAGCAGTTCGCGATTGTAGTCATCCCAGCTTGAACCCGGCAGATCGAACAGGCGCTGACGCTCGACGAAGCTCTTGGCGGCGTTGGGGGTCGGGTCGATGAAGATGTGCATGTGGTTGAAGGCGCCCACCAGCTGGGTGTGCTCGGAGAGCAGCATGCCGTTGCCGAACACGTCCCCCGCCATGTCGCCTATCCCCACACAGGTGAAGTCGCTGGTCTGGCAGTTGAGGCCGAGCTCGCGGAAGTGGCGCTTGACCGACTCCCAGGCGCCGCGTGCTGTGATGGCCATCTTCTTGTGGTCATAACCGACCGAGCCGCCGGAGGCGAAGGCATCGCCGAGCCAGTGACCATATTCGTGGCTCAGCTCGTTGGCGATGTCGGAGAAGGTCGCGGTGCCCTTGTCGGCCGCCACCACCAGGTAGTAGTCATCCTCGTCGTGGCGAACCACGTCTTTGGGCGGGATCACCTCCCCCTGGATGATGTTGTCGGTCACATCGAGCAGGCCGCGGATGAACAGGCGATAGCAGGCCTTGCCCTCTTCCTGAAGGACGGCGCGGGGGGCGCCGACCGGCATCTGCTTGCAGTAGAAGCAGCCCTTGGCACCGACCGGCACTATGACGGTGTTCTTGACCTGCTGCGCCTTGACCAGACCCAGCACCTCGGTGCGGAAGTCTTCCTTGCGATCGGACCAGCGCAGGCCGCCACGGGCGACCTTGCCCCAGCGCAGATGCACCCCTTCCACTCGCGGCGAGTAGACGAAGATCTCGAATTTTGGCAGCGGCAGCGGCATGTCGGTGATGCTGGACGGCGCCAGCTTGAAGGAGATGTAGGGCTTGATCTCGCCCTGCGCGTCCCGCTGATAGAAGTTGGTGCGCAGGGTGGCGTCGATCATCTCCATGTAGCGGCGGATGATGCGATCGTCATCCAGGTTCGCGACCTGATCCAGCTTGGCGGCGAGCTGCTCGTGCAGTTTCTCCTGCGCCTTGGCATCTTGCTTGATGGTCGGGCAGAGGCGTTGCTCGAACAGGGTGAACAACAGCTGGGCAATCTCGGGATAACGGGTCAGCGTCTCCTCGATGTAGGACTGGCTGAAGGAGACACCGGTCTGGCGCATGTACTTGGCATAGGCCCGCAGCACCGAGACCTGACGGCCGGTGAGGCTGGCACCCAGCACCAGACGGTTGAAGCCATCATCTTCCAGGGTCTTGTTCCAGACGCCGGCGAAGGCCTGCTGGAAGCGCTGCTGGCTCTGGGCCAGATCGAACGGCTGATCGCCGCGCAGCAGCATGGAGAAGTCGAGGATCCAGAACACCTCGCCGGTCGGGGTGCGCACCTGGTACGGGGTCTCCCCTATGATCCGCAGCCCCATGTTTTCCAGCATGGGCAGGACGTCAGAGAGGTGGATAGGTTCGGTGCGGTGGAATAGCTTGAGGCGCACCCGGCGATCGTTCTCTTCTTCCTGAGCGCGGTAGAACAGCATGCCGAGCGGATTGCTCTCGCTCAGGCTGTCCAGCGCTATGATGTCGGCCACGGCGGAGCCTGGCAGCACATCTTCCTTGTAGGCACGGGGGAAGGCGGTGCTGAAGCGGCGACGCAGGCCGTTGCCGAGGGCCTCGCCATAATGGGAGAGCAGCACGGAATCCAGGCGGTCATCCCAGCTGCGGGCGGCTTCAATCAGGTTGTTCTGTACTTCGTTCACATCCACATCCACGTTGTTATTGTTGACCCGCACTATGTAGTGGGTCCGGGCCAGCACGCCTTCGGAGAAGTAGACGTTGAACTCCACCTCGTCGCTGCTGCCAAAATATTTCTGCAATATCTGCTGGGTCTTGACCCGCAGCGCCGTGTTGTAGCGCTCCTTGGTGACATAGACCATGCAGGAGAAGAAGCGGCCGTACACATCGCGGCGCACGAACAGGCGCAACATGTCGCGCTCCTGCATCTCCAGCACGCCGAGGCCGGTGGCCAGCAGCTCCTCTTCACGAGCCTGGATCAGCTCGTCGCGCGGGTAGGTTTCCAAGACGTTCAGCAGCGCCTTGTAGGCGTGGGAGCCCTTCTCGTGACCGGAGGCGGCCATGATGCGCTCGAGACGATGGCTGATGAGCGGTATCTGGGTGGCACTGGTGTTGTAGATGGACGAGGCGTAGAGACCGATGAAGCGATCCTCCCCTACCACCTTGCCGTGCTCATCGAAGCGCTTGATGCCGATGTAGTCCACATAGGCCGGGCGGTGCACGCGGGCCTTGCTGTTGGACTTGGTCAGGATCAGCAGATCCGAGCTCAGGGCCGCGTGACGGGCGCTGGCGGGCATGCTGCCCAGCCGCTGGCCCTCGTCCTTGACGGAGTTCTTCATCAGGCCGAGGCTGGAATCCGACAGCGGCAGGATCTCGTGATCCCCTTCCACCGCCTTCACGTCATAACGGCGATAACCCATCAGGGTGAAATTATTGGCCGCCACCCACTTGAGGAAGGCGACACTGGAATCGACCTCAGCCTGGCTGACCGGGTTCTTGCGCTTGGGCAGTTCGTCGATGATCTCGTTCAGGCGGGCCAGCATCGGCTGCCAGTCACCCACCGCCAGCGCCACTTCGCCGGCCACGGATTTCAGTTCGGCGGCCAGGGCCTCCATCTGCTCGTCAGAGGTCAGATGGTCGATCTCGATGAGGAAGGCGGTCTCCACCGAGGTCTGCTCGGCGGTGTTGTCGAGCTCAAGAATGGCGCTGATCTTGCCCTCGCTGCTACGAATGAGGTGCAGCGGCTGGTGCAGCATCATGTGAGCGGTGATGTTGAGACGCTTGAGGGCCATGCGGATGGAATCCACCAGGAAAGGAGTGTCCTGCAAGATGATCTCGACGATGGTGTGGGGAGACTGCCATCCGTGGCGGGTCAGCTCGGGGTTGTAGACCCGGATATAGGGATCCGTGCTGGTGCGCTGGTTGAGCGCATTCCACAGGCTCAGCGCCGCCCCGTAGAGATCGCTGTCATTGCGATCGTGCAGATCGGTGCTGGCCATGTTGCCGTAGAACTTGGCGACGAAGCACTCGACCAGGGAGGCACTCTTCTTGGGCAACTTCTGATGGATCAGGCTGAGAACGTTTTCGAGCAGAACTGAGGTAGGGGCGTCTTTCAATGCCATTGCTAGTTTCCTTATCGGACGACATCACCGACACATGGGTAACCACGCTGGATACCCACCGGTACAGAGTTGCTGCGAAGTGTAATGTCTTGGATCAAGGAAGGCGAGCAATGGTGATAATGGGATGTTAAAAACAAGGGGCAGATCACGGCTTGGGTTGTGATAAATTTTGCCAAGTCGGCAAAAAATAGAAAATCACACTGGCTTATGGCAAATCTACCGGATAGATAGTGACTTAAAGCAGATAATTACTCGGGAATCTGTTCTGTTTTTGTTAATTTATGCGTTCCAGGCTGATGAAGCGATGATCGTCCTGGGTTTTCAGCCGAAAGTAGCCGTATACGCCAGTGGTTGCGACAAAACTCCGAATTTTTTCCAGCCCGAGCTCTATGGTCAACCCCTGCTCGGTGCGTACCACCAGCCGCCTGGCATGGCCCTGATACATCAGCAGGATCTCCTCGCAGCTCAATGCCAGTCGAAAGGTATATTGCCTCACCTTGTTGGTTCCTCCTCTCTCTATATGCACGTCATGAATGGGTCTGCCCGACCCGAACGAGAGGGCAGGAGAGCCTGGCTCCCCTGCCCTCTGCTCAACCAGGCGAGATTACTGCTGCAGCGCCTTGCTCACCTTCTCGAACAGATCCCGCGCCAGCCCGTCCAGCTTGAACAGTCGGAGCAGCTCGGCCCGGATCAGCCCCTTGCGCACCTCGTCCAGCCGCTTGAACTGGATCAACGGGGTGATCAGGCGGGAGGCCACCTGGGGGTTGACCTCGTTGAGCTCGATCAGCAGATCGGTCAGGAAGCGATAGCCGCTGCCGTCGATGGCGTGGAACTGCACCTGATTGTTCATGGCGAAGCTGCCCACCAGGGCACGCAGCCGGTTCGGGTTGCGAATGCTGAAGGTGGGATGGCCCATTGCCTGACGCACCTCGATCAGCACATCGCTCGCCGGCTTGCTGCCGACCAGGCGCAGCCAGTTGTCCAGCACCAGACTATCCTGGGCCCACTTGCCCTCAAAATCGGCCAGCAGTTCGGCGCGGCACGGCAGCAGATGGCCATTGGCCACCTGCAACGCCATCAGGGTGTCGGTCATGTTGTCGGCCTGGGCGTATTGCTCGCGCACCAGGGCATCGGTGCCCTCACTGTCGAGCGCCGCCAGATAACCCAGCACCACCCCTTTGAGGGCGCGCTTGGCCATATCGGCATGCACCACCCGATAGCCTTGCAGGCGCAGTCCCTCGTAGTTGGCGGCCAGTCTCGCACCGAACGCCTGTGCCAGGGCGCGGTGGATGGCATCACGGACCCGGTGGATGGCATCGATGTCGGCGACCTCGAACAGCTCGGCCAGGGTCGCCTCCCCCGGCAGGGCCAAAATCTCGGCCTTGAGCGCCGGATCCAGTTCCGCCTCGTCCAGGATGGCGACGAAGGCCGCCAGCAGGGTCGCGGAGAGCTCTACATCCAGGCCCTGTTGCACCCAGGCCACCCCTGCGATCACCGCCTTGTTGACCAGCATCTGGGCGGCGTCCCAACGGGCGAACTCGTTGCGCGCGAAGCGCATCAGGAAGGCCAGCGCCTCGTCGCTGTACTCATAGTGCAGCTTGACCGGGGCGGAGAAGTCCCGCAGCAGGGAGATGACCGGCTTGACCGGCACCCGATCGAAGACGAAGGTCTGCTCCGCCTCCAGCACATCGAGCACCTGGCCGATGGCCTGGCCCTGATACTGCAGCGGGATCACGGCCCCGTTTTCGTCATACAGCTCGATGTCGAGGGGAATGTGCAGCGGCAGCTTCTGCGGCTGATCCTGGGTCGGCGGCGTGTGCTGGCGCACGTGCAGGCGGTAGATACCGGTGGCGGCATCGTACTCGTCCGTCACGGTGAGCTCTGGGGTGCCGGACTGGCTGTACCAGCGACGGAAGCGGCCGAGGTCTCGGCCTCCGGCATCTTCCATCGCCTGCACGAAGTCATCGCAGGTGACTGCCTGGCCGTCGTGGCGCTCGAAATAGAGCCGCATGCCGGCCTGGAAATTATCCTCACCCAGCAGGGTGTGCAGCATGCGGATCACTTCAGAGCCCTTCTCGTAGACGGTCAGGGTATAGAAGTTGTTCATCTCGATCACCACATCCGGGCGGATGGGGTGCGCCATGGGGCCGGCGTCTTCGGCAAACTGCGGGCCGCGCACGGTGCGCACATTGTTGATGCGATTGACCCCGCGCGAGCCCAGATCGGAGGAGAACTCCTGATCCCGGAACACCGTCAGCCCCTCTTTCAGGCTGAGCTGGAACCAGTCGCGGCAGGTGACGCGGTTGCCGGTCCAGTTGTGGAAATACTCGTGGCCTATGACCCGCTCGATGCCGTGGTAATCGGCGTCGGTGGCGGTCGCCGGGTTGGCCAGCACGAACTTGGAGTTGAAGATGTTCAGCCCCTTGTTCTCCATGGCACCCATGTTGAAGAAGTCCACCGCGACGATCATATAGATGTCGAGATCGTATTCGAGGCCGAAGCGCTGCTCGTCCCAGCGCATGGAGTTGATCAGGCTCTCCATGGCGAAACCGGCTCTGTCCAGGTTGCCCTTGTCGACGAAGATCTCGAGCGCCACCTCGCGGCCGCTCCTGGTGCGGTAGCTGCTGCGCTCCACATCGAAGTCACCGGCCACCAGGGCGAACAGGTAGCTGGGCTTGGGGAAGGGATCCTGCCACTGCACGAAGTGACGGCCCCCGTCCAGATCGCCGCTCTCGACCTTGTTGCCATTGGAGAGCAGGAAGGGATACTTGGCCTTGTCGGCGCTGATGCGGGTGCTGTAACGCGCCAGTATGTCGGGGCGGTCCAGATAATAGGTGATGCTGCGGAAACCCTCGGCCTCGCACTGGGTGCAGTAGGCGTCGCCGGACTTGTAGAGTCCCTCCAGCGCCGTATTGGCGGCGGGATCCAGATCGGTGACTAGGGTCAGCACGCATTCGGCCGGCAGGTTGAACAGCGTCAGACTGCTCTCCCCCTGCTCGTACTGAGTGAACGGAATACCATCCACGCTGATGCTCCGCAGGACGAGTCCCTCGCCGTCCAGCACCAGCGGCGCCTTGTGCTCACCGTTGCGACGCAGACGGGAGATGGCTGTGACACGGGTCAGGGGCTCCTGCAACTGGAAGTCGAGATCGATGCTGTCGATCCAGTAGAGCGGCGCCTGGTAATCCTGGCGATATTTGGCCGTCATGGCCTGGGAGTGATCGGTCATTATTGTGTGCTTCCACGCTTTGTTATTGACGTGTCAGAGGCTGTCATAACGGATCGGCAGGGTCAAATGGTTTGCATTCCACTGGCTAACCGAGGCCAAAAAGAAAGGCGCTGTCCCAATTACGTGTTGAAAGGCTAACCTTGAAGTAGGTCATCACCCTGAGGGCCGTCATCATGGACACCCAAGCCTTTCAGCATCTACTGTCTCTCTTCCCACAGCTCACCTTGCGCCAGCGTCGTCTCGCGCAGCATGAACTCACGGCCCCCCATCCCATCACCTCGCTGGCCGCTCAACTTCCTGCTTGCCGATGTTGCCCCCACTGTCAGGCCGAGGCCGCGCAATTGGCCCCCTGGGGCTGGAGCCGAGGGCTGCGCCGTTATCGCTGCAAACAGTGTCAGCGCACCAGTTCCGCCCTCACCAAGACGCCCATGGCCAGACTGCGCAAGGCCCAGTGCTGGGAGGACTACGCCCAGGCACTCATCGAAGGGCTTACCGTCCGACATGCCGCCCTCCGCTGCGGGGTCTGCAAAAACACCGCCTTCTTGTGGCGTCATCGTTTCCTGAAGGCCATGGCGAGCCATCAGGCGGTATGGGAAGAGGGTATCGTCGAGGTCGATGAAACCTTCTTCCTAGAGTCGTTAAAAGGACAACGTGGATTGCCCCGTCCGGCCCGTCGCCGTGGTGGCAAAGGCCGCACTCGTGGCACAGGGCCGGATTACATCCCAGCGATGGTGGTGCAGGACAGAGCTGGCCATCTGGCTGACTTTCAGCTGGAGCGGCTGGATGCCAGGACCGTCAGGACGGTGCTGCAGCCGCTAGTCGCGCCGGATGCGGTGCTCTGCAGCGATGGTGCTGGGGTGTATGCCAGTTTCAGCAAGTCGCAGGGCATGACCCACCAAGTGGTGCACAACCGTGCGGGAGAGCGAGTGGTGGGGGCGTATCACATCCAGCATGTGAATGGTTACCACCGGCGGTTGAAGGAGTGGATGGAGCGGTTTCATGGGGTAGCGACCCACTATCTGAGGAATTATCTGGGCTGGCGTAGGATGCTGGAACGTTATGGGCAGGAAGTGGATGTCCCACATTGCTTGCATGAGGCGCTGGGGCGCCCCATGCAACACGTAATTGGGACATAGCCAAAAAGAAAGGGCGACCGAAGTCGCCCTTGTCAGTTCGCATAGCTGCGTGTTCGATCAGCTTTTCTTGCTCAGGCGAGCCAGATCCGCCGTGATGTTCGCGGCTTCGATCTGGTACTCGTCAGGTGCCTCGAAATCGGTCGGCAGTGCATCCAGGCTCTTCACCGTCGGCTTGCCAAGACGGGTCAGTCGCTCATTGGCTCGCACCAGCGCCTTCTCGTCCTGCTTGGCCTGCTCGGCCAACCGCTCGGCTTCGTTCAGGGAGACCGACTTCTTGTCCTTGTCCTCCTGATACTCCTTGATGTCCTGCATCACGTAGGCAAATTCCGGATCCTTGTTGATCCGCGCCTCGTGATCGCTCTTCAGCCTGGAGAGCAGGCTGGAGAAGTCACCCAACTTGCCATAACTGGCCGAGGCAATCTTGTCCCAGGGCAGCGCATTGAACTCGCGGCTCTCCCCCGTCTCCTCCGGTGACACGGCGGTGGGGAAGCTGATGTCCGGGGCGACACCCTTGTTCTGGGTGCTGCCACCGTTGATCCGGTAGAACTTGGCGATGGTGTACTGCACATGACCCAGCGGCTGCTCGTAGAAGTCGTAGACCTTGGCCAGGCTGCGATGCTGCTGCACCGTGCCCTTGCCGAACGAGTTTTCACCCAGGATCAGGGCGCGACCATAGTCCTGCATGGCGGCGGCGAAGATCTCGGAGGCCGAGGCGCTGTAGCGATCGATCATCACCGACATGGGGCCGCCGTAGTAGACATTGCCGTCATCATCGCCATTGACGGTGATGCGGCCCATGTGATCACGGATCTGCACCACGGGCCCGCTGGCGAAGAACAGGCCGCTCAGGGCCGAGGCCTCGGTCAGCGCACCGCCGCCGTTGCCACGCAGATCGACGATGAGGCCATCGATCTTCTGCTTGTTGAGGCTGGAGAGCTCCTTGATGACGTCGTCATGCAGATTGACGTAGAAGCTCGGGACCTCGAGTATCCCTATCTTCTTGCCTTCCGCATTGATCACCTTGGACTTGGCGGCCCTGTCTTCCAGGCGCACCTTGTCACGGGTCAGCTCGATCAGCTCGGTCTTGGCGGTTGCGCCCTTGCCGCGCTGGATCTCCAGCTTCACCTTGCTGCCTTTGGGACCCTTGATGAGTTCGACCACGTCATCCAGACGCCAGCCGATCACATCGACAATCTTGCCATCGTCCTGCCCGACCCCGGTGATCTTGTCATCGGGTTTGAGGTGGTTGGACTTGGCGGCCGGGCCACCGGGCACCAGGGAGCGGATGACGGTGAAGTCATCCTCCGCCTGCAGCACGGCACCTATGCCTTCCAGCGAGAGGTTCATCTCGGTGTTGAAGCGATCGGCACTGCGCGGCGAGAGGTAGCTGGTGTGGGGCTCGATGGCCCGGGCGAAGGAGTTCATGAAGAGCTGGAACACGTCCTCGCTCTCGGTCTGGGACATCCGCTTGATGGCGTTGTTGTAACGCTTGCCAAGCAACTCCTTGATCTCGGGCCACTCCTTGCCGCTGAGCTTGAGGCTCAGGGCATCGAACTTGACCCGTTGACGCCACAACTCGTTGAGCTCGGCCTCGTCCTTGGGCCAGGCCGCCCCTTCCCGATCGAAGATGTAATTGTCGGGCTGGGTGAAATCGAAGGGAGTGTCGAGCAGTTTAAGGGCGTATTCGAACCGCTCATAACGCCGCTGCTGACTCAGGTTGAACATCTCGTAGGCAGGAGCCAGCCGTCCTCTTTCGAGATCGGTGTCAAAACCGGTACGGTACTTTTCAAAGCGGCTGATGTCAGAGGCCAAAAACAGGTTGCGGCTGTAGTCCAGATTCTCCAGATACTTGTCAAAGATCACGGAGGAAAAGGCATCGTCCAGCTTGAACTGTTTGTAATGGGAGCGGGTAAACAGATTGGCAATTCGCTTGCTGGCCGTAGCATGTTGGCTCTCTTGAGCCAACACAGGCAAATCACTTTCCTTGAGCACCGGCTCGATGGCCTGTGCAAGCCCGGCAAGCGCCAGGCTACAGGCAACGAGGGAAAAACGAATTACGCCATGCTTCAACATTTGTCTCCTTAGAGAACCAGATGCTCGAACTTGACCCGCAACATCATGCCGGTCTGCAATTGAACCTGTACGTCGTCCTTGGTCACTTCCTTGATGGTGGCCGGGACGGGGTTCTTGCCCAGCACGACGCGCACGCCCTGGTCCACTTTCAGCGTCGCGGCATCGACTTTCACCAGCGGAGCTTCGGCAACGGGAGCGGCCTTGGGGGCGGCTTTCGGTTTGTCGGAACGGGCGGCATCGGCTTTGCGTGGCGCGGGACGGCGCGGCTGCTTCGGCTTGTCTTCCTTTTCCTTGGTATTGGTGCGGCGGCTGGCAAAGACACGCTCTTTGCTCTCTTTCAGCGCCTGTTTGGCATGTTCGATGTGCTCTTCGGTCAGCAGCTCACCGGGGTTGCCGTCCAGATCGACACGGGCCTGGCCAGCCTTGAGGCCATGCAGGTAACGCCAGCTGGAGGTGTATTGACGCAGAGCAGAGCGCAGCATGGTCTTGGAGACTCTGTCGTCATCAGCAAGGCGCGCGGCCAGATCCTGGAAGATGCCAATCTTGAGTGGCTTGGCCTCTCCTTCAGCGATGAAGCAGGCCGGGAATTTCTCGACCAGGTAGGCAACGATCTCTTTACTGTTCTTCAGCTTTTCAGTGTTTTCCATGTATAACCTTGGCTTTCATATAGACGCACGGGCCATGCCCGAACACAACAAAGGCCCTATTATAGAGAGCTTGGGGCCTTTTGCGAACCATCTAGCAATGACTTAGAGCATGCTTTCCAAAATTTGCACCGTTTCTTCGAGGCCAATTCGGTCCTCCTGGTCAAAACGGTTAAAAATCGGACTGTCCACATCCAGGACCCCGATGATGTCACCGCCACGGCGCAGCGGGATCACGATCTCCGAGTTGCTGGCGCCATCGCAGGCGATATGGCCGACGAACTGGTGTACGTCGTCCACCAGCTGAGTCTTGCCCTCGGCCACGGCGGTGCCACAGACCCCTCGCCCGACCGGAATGCGCACGCAGGCCGGCTTGCCCTGGAAGGGCCCCAACACCAGGGTGTCACCTTGCAGCAGATAGAAGCCGACCCAGTTGATGTCAGCCAGCTCCTGATTAAGCAGCGCGGACAGGTTGGCCAGGTTGGCGATGAGGTCCGGCTCTCCCTCCAGCAATGCCTGGACCTGCTGGTTCAGGGTGCGATAAAATGCTTGTTTTTCAATCATGATTAAATGAACTTCACTCCTTGATAATCAGTGCAAGGTACCGTCCTGACTGAAAAATTCAAATCAAATTTCACTCGGCCCCCCTGCTTTTACCCAAACGGGCCAGCACCATCAACGGGGAACGGAGAGCGCCAGCTGCTGGCGCTGGCCATTGCTCCACTCGATATTGAGCAGCCAGACCATGGTCGCCGAGGTGCAGGAACCCACCTGGGCTTTCCCCTGCCAACCGCCATCGCTGGCCTCAAATTGCACCGGGATCCGGCCCATGAACATCTCCTTCCCCTCCAGCCAGGCCTTGACCGGGGTGATGGCCGCATCTCCCCCCTGAAGGCGCAAAACAAAGTCATGTTCGGCCTGCACCGGCGCCCCCTCGACGCTGACCGTCAACGGCTTGTTGCCGATGAGACCGTCGCACGGGCTGTGGGTCAGATCACAAATCTGATCATTTCCTGCCTGCGGCAGCGCCGTCTGCGGGCCCGAAAACCAGGTCCGATACGCCATCAATGAGAGCAAAATGGCAAGGACAATCGTCAAGTGCCCGATTTTGCGTGAAGTGAGTCTCTCTTTCATGAAAAAACAGCCTTGTAAGGTACTTTGAAAATACGATTTTCGTGATCTCGCGCAAGGTAAAAACTGGCAAACACGAGACCCGTCAGAGCCAAATATATCACTGTTTGTACTGTTATTTTACCGGTCAGTTCAGTATCATTCTCAATGAATTTTCATTTAACCACCTTTTGCTTTTCCTTTTATTAACAGATGTTAACGAGAGGGATTTCGCAGATTTGGGGTGAAAATGGTCCTGGTCACCGGACAAAAAAATCAAACAACAGCAGCATCGGAAGCGGAATACAACGATGAGCCATACAACAAACCATCCTGAGTACAACTACACCGTTGTGCGCCAGTTCACCGTCATGACAATTGTCTGGGGAATTGTCGGTATGTCGGTTGGTGTACTGATTGCAGCCCAGTTGATCTGGCCTGCCCTCAACTTTGACACTCCCTGGCTGACTTACAGCCGATTACGCCCCCTGCACACCAACGCGGTCATCTTCGCGTTTGGCTGTAGCGCCCTGATGGCCACCTCCTTCTATGTGGTGCAACGCACCTGCCAAACCAGACTGTTCGGCGGCCCGCTGGCCTCCTTCGTGTTCTGGGGCTGGCAGGCCATCATCCTCGCCGCCGCCATCTCACTGCCGCTGGGATACACCACCTCCAAGGAGTACGCCGAGCTGGAGTGGCCCATCGACATCGCCATCGCCGTGGTCTGGGTGAGTTACGCCATCGTCTTCTTCGGCACCCTGGCCAAGCGCACCACCTCCCACATCTATGTGGCGAACTGGTTCTTTGGCGCCTTCATCATCACGGTTGCCGTGCTGCACATCGTCAACAACATGGAAGTGCCGCTTTCCGGCATGAAGTCCTACTCCATGTATTCCGGTGCCATGGATGCCATGGTGCAGTGGTGGTATGGCCACAACGCGGTCGGCTTCCTGTTGACGGCTGGCTTCCTCGGCATGATGTACTACTTCGTGCCCAAACAGGCGGGACGCCCGGTCTACTCCTACCGTCTCTCCATAGTGCACTTCTGGGCGCTGATCTCCCTCTATATCTGGGCCGGTCCGCACCACCTGCACTACACCGCGCTGCCCGACTGGGCCCAGTCGCTGGGCATGGTGATGTCCCTGATCCTGTTCGTGCCCTCCTGGGGCGGCATGATCAACGGCATCATGACCCTGTCTGGTGCCTGGCACAAACTGCGCTATGACCCCATCCTGCGCTTCCTGATCGTGTCCCTGTCGTTCTACGGCATGTCCACCTTCGAAGGCCCCATGATGGCGATCAAGACGGTCAACGCCCTCTCCCACTACACCGACTGGACCATAGGTCACGTCCACTCCGGCGCGCTGGGCTGGGTTGCCATGGTATCCATCGGCGCCGTGTATCACCTGATCCCGAACCTGTTCGAGCAGGGCCGCATGTACAGCATTCGCCTGATCAACGTTCACTTCTGGCTGGCGACCGTGGGTACCGTGCTCTACATCGTCTCCATGTGGATTTCCGGTGTGATGCAAGGCCTGATGTGGCGTGCGGTCAACGACGACGGCACCCTGACCTACAGCTTCGTGGAAGCGCTGCAGGCCTCTTATCCCTTCTACTTCGTGCGCTTCCTGGGTGGCTGCTTCTTCGTCACCGGCATGTTGCTGATGGCCTACAACGCCTATCGCACCATCACTGCGCCCAAGGGTTCCCTGGAACCTGTCGCACAGCCAGCATGATTGAAGAGGTCAAAGCATGAGCAACAAAAATCGTCACGAGATCTTTGAAAAGAGCGTACCCATGCTGGTGGTCGGCATCATCTTTGCCATCAGTTTGGGGGGCCTGGTCGAAATCACCCCGCTGTTCTTCCAGAAGCAGACCACGGAGCCGGTGGAGGGCCTCAAGCCCTACACCGCCCTGCAGATGGAAGGGCGCGACATCTTCATCCGCGAAGGCTGCACCGTCTGCCACAGCCAGATGATCCGTCCGTTCCGCGCCGAGACCGAGCGTTACGGCCACTACTCGGTCGCCGGCGAGAGCGTGTGGGAGCACCCCTTCCTGTGGGGCTCCAAGCGTACCGGTCCGGATCTTGCCCGGGTCGGCGGTCGCTATTCCGATGACTGGCATCGCGCTCACCTGATCAACCCGCGCGACGTGGTGCCCGAGTCCAACATGCCCTCCTTCCCCTGGCTGGAGACCAACGTCCTGACCGGCGAGTTGACCGGCAAGAAGCTGGCGCTGTTCCGGGACAACTTCGGCGTGCCTTATACCGATGAGGACATCAAGGGGGCGAGCGATGCCGTGAAGGGCAAGACCGAGCTGGATGCCCTGGTGGCCTATCTGCAATCACTGGGTCATGCCCTGAAATAAGGAGTAGGGATATGGATTACGGCACATTTCGCGGCCTCTACACCCTGCTGTTGATGGCCATCATGATCGGCATCATCGTCTGGGCTTACAGCAAGCGCCGCAAGGCCTCCTTCGACGAGGCTGCCAACCTGGTTTTTGCCGACGACGAGCAACCCAGTGCTGATAACAAGAACGCAGGAGCGAAGCAATAATGAGCACTTTGTTTAGCATTTTTGTGACCGTCATCAGTTTGGGCACCATCTTGGGCTGCTTCCTGCTGCTGATGTGGTGCATGAAGGACAAGATGGGGTCCGAAGAGGGCAAGCCCATGGGGCACACCTTCGACGGCATCGAGGAGATCAACAACCCGCTGCCGAAGTGGTGGTCCTACATGTTCCTCTTCTTCATCGTCACCGGCCTCATCTACCTGCTCGCCTTCCCGGGCCTCGGCAACTGGAAGGGCCTGCTGGGCTGGCAGAGCTCCAACCAGGACATCCGCTCCCTGGCGGACTCCAAGGCCGCGGTGGCCTCCGCCAAGGCGGAAGGGCGCGCGGTCGAGTATGACCGTGAGCTGGTCAAGGCCGACGAAGTCTATGGCGCCAAGTTCCGCGAGCTGGCCTATCTGGCCGACGGCAAGAGCTATCGCCCCATCGAGGAGGTCGCTGCCGATCCGGAAGCGCGCAAGGTGGGTCAGCGTCTGTTCCTGCAGAACTGCTCCCAGTGCCATGGCTCCGATGCCCGTGGCGGTCGCGGCTTCCCGAACCTGACCGACAGCGAATGGCAATGGGGCGGTCAACCGGATCAGATCAAGACCACCATCATGGGCGGTCGTCAGGGCATCATGGCGGCCTGGGGCGAGATCCTGGGTCAGGATGGGGTCAAGGAGGTCGCCTCCTATGTGCTGAGCCTGTCCGGCCGCAAGGTCGATCTGGTCGAAGCCAAGAAGGGGGAAGCCCGTTTCGCCATGTGCGCCGCCTGTCACGGCCCGGATGCCAAGGGCGGTATCGCCTTCGGGGCACCGGATCTGACCAACAACACCTGGTTGTACGGCGGCTCCCGTCAGGTGGTGGAGCAGACCATCACCCACGGGCGTCACGGCGTGATGCCTGCCTGGAAGGATATCCTGGGGGAAGACAAGGTCCATCTGCTGGCATCCTACGTCTATAGCTTGTCCCACAACGACAAGTAAAATAAGCAGTAACATGTGATAAGCACGTGATTACTCAGCAAAAAGCCTCGACTCTTCGAGGCTTTTTGTTATCTTGTGTTGGCTAAAATCCCTCTATTTTGTTAATCATAGGTTTCGGTAGCACTATGACTCAACCCTGGTATCGCCAATTCTGGCCCTGGTTCATCATCGCCCTCCCCTGCGCCGCCGTCGTCGGCAGCATCGCCACTGCCATCATCGCCAGCAAGGACGGGGTCAACCTGGTGGCCGAAGACTATTACAAGCAGGGCAAGGAGATTAATCAGGACCTCAGCAAGTTTGATCGCGCCGAGGCCCTCCACATCCGCATGACCCTAGCGGTCAACGGCAACGAGCTGACCTTGAAACCCCTCGCCGGCGATATCCCGCCCGGGCAGGCGCTGCGCCTCTCCCTGTTCCATCCGACCCTGGCCGGCATGGACAGCGAGCACCTGGTGACGGCCGACGGCAATGGCGTCTATCGCCTGCTGTTCGACAAGGCCCCCACCGGCAAGTGGCACATCCGGGTCGATGCCTTCGACCACGAGTGGCGCCTGCAGGAGACGGTACAGCTGCCGACCAAGGCCCCCATCGAACTCGATCCCAAGGGACGCTAAGCCATGACGGGTTGCTTCCACTGCGGTGAGCCGGTGCACACTGGCAGCAGCTATGCACTCGAGATCAAGGGCATAGTGCAACCCATGTGCTGCCCCGGCTGCCAGGCCGTGGCCCAAACCATTCTCGAATGCGGTCTCGCCAGTTACTACGAACACCGCACCGCCCCCGGCATCAAGGGGGAGTTGGTGCCCAGCGAACTGGCCGCCCTCAGCCACTACGATCTGGCCGAGGTGCAGCAGGATTTCGTCACCGACAGCGGCACGGGCAGCCAGCGCGAGATCCAGCTCAGCGTGGAAGGGCTGACCTGCGCCGCCTGCGCCTGGCTGATCGAGCGCCACCTGACCCGACTCAACGGCCTGCACTACGTCAACGTCAACACCACCACCCACAGGGCCCGCATCAAGTGGGATCCGGCGCGGCTCTCCCTGAGTGACATCCTCAAGGGCTTCGCCAAGATCGGCTATCGCGCCTACCCCTTCCAGACTCACAGCCAAGAGGCGCTCTACGCCCGCGAGGTGCGCAGCTACATGTTCCGCATGGCGCTGGCCGGCCTCGGCTCCATGCAGGTGATGATGTGCGCCGTGGCGCTCTACATGGATCTCTTCATCAGCGTCGAGGAGGAGTTCATGATCTACTTCAAGTGGATCAGCCTCTTGCTCTCGACCCCCATCATGATCTACTCGGCCCAGCCGTTCTATGTGGGCGCCTGGCGCAGCCTGAAGCAGGGCCACCTCTCCATGGACGTGTCGGTGTCGCTGGCGCTGATCGGTGCCTTCGTCGCCTCCATCTGGGCCACGGTATTCAATACGGGTGAGGTCTATTACGACTCCATCACCATGTTTGTCTTCTTCCTGCTGCTGGGGCGCCTGCTCGAGCTGCGGGCCAGGCGCAAGGCGTCGGAGTCGAGCTCCAACCTGGCGCGGCTGGTGCCCATCATGGCGACCCGCATCGACGAGGATGGCGAGCACGACGTGGCCGCCAAGACGCTGCAAGTCGGGGACAGAGTGCGGGTGCTGGCGGGGGCCACATTGCCCGCCGATGGCATCATCGCCGAGGGGCGCGCCAGCCTCAACGAAGCCATGCTGACCGGCGAGCAGTTGCCCCTGCTCAAACGACCGGGGGATCCCGTCTATGCCGGCACCATCAACACGGATGCGCCGCTCGAGATCCGGGTCAGCCACCCCATCGCGGAGTCACGCCTGGCCCAGATCATGCGGCTGCAGGACAGCGCCCTGGATGACAAGCCGGCCATCGCCCAGCTGGCCGATGTGCTCTCCCGTCACTTCATCCTGGTGCTGCTGCTCATCGCCGCCGGGGTCTGGACCTACTGGCACTTCCATCAGCCGGAGCAGGCGTTCTGGATCACGCTGGCGGTGCTGGTAGCCACCTGCCCCTGCGCCCTGTCGCTGGCCACCCCGACCGCGCTCACCTCGGCCACCGCCCACCTCACTCGCACCGGCATACTGCTGCGCCGCGGCCACGTGCTGGACGTGCTGACTCGCGCCAACCGGGTGGTGATGGACAAGACGGGTACCCTGACCACCGGCAACATCAGCCTGACCGGCACCCAGGCACTGGCCGAGCTGAGTGAGGCCCAGTGCCTCGCCATCGCCCAGGCGCTCGAGGCCTACTCCGAGCACCCCATCGCCCGCGCCTTCAGGGGCTCGGCCGCCGAAGCTGCCGCACCGTTGCCGGCGAGCGAGGTGCTCCCCGTCATAGGCCACGGCATTCAAGGAACGGTCGCCGGCACCCGCTATCGCATCGGCAGCGCCCGCTGGCTCGGGCTGGCTGAGGAGCAGAGCGCGGCGCAGGGGCTGGCCATCTATCTGGCCGACGACTCCCGCCTGCTGGCCCGCTTCAGCCTGGCGGATACATTGCGCCCAGATGCCAGGGCGCTGATCCAGGCCTTCAAGGCCGCCGGGCTGCACACCACCATACTCACCGGGGACGGCTCGGCCGAGGCCGACGCGATCGCCGGTGAGCTGGGGGTGGATGAGCTGGTGAAAGGGGTGACGCCGGATGGCAAGCTGAGCTATCTCAAGGCGCGAGAAGCCGCGGGCGACATCAGCATCATGGTGGGGGATGGCATCAACGATGCTCCTGTGCTGGCCGGCGCCCACGCCTCCTTCGCCATGGCGGGTGGCACGGATCTGGCCAAGAACAGCGCCGATGCCATACTGCTGGCCGATGATCTCTCCCGCCTGCTGACGGCCCGCACCCTGGCGCTGCGCACCCGCAAGATCATCAAGGAGAACTTCGCCTGGTCCATCGGCTACAACCTGTTGGTGCTGCCGCTGGCGGCCAGCGGCTGGTTGCCCCCCTATCTGGCGGCTGCGGGCATGTCCCTTAGCTCGCTCATAGTAGTGACCAACTCCATGCGCCTGAACCGTTGAGGCTCAGGCGCCAGGGCCACTTGCCGCGATGACAGGGGTCTGCCGGCCTCAACTGGTTTATCATGACCCCTCCCACAGCAAGGCTCGCATCATGAACATCATCTTCGTCCTCATCCCCATCGCCATCCTGTTCGTCATCATCGCGGGGGGCGTCTTCTTCTGGGCCATTCGTTCGGAGCAGTTCGAGGATCTGGATCGCCAGGGCTCCAACATCCTGTTTGACGAGGAGCAACCCACCGCCAAGGGCGAGGACCCGCAACGCGATGACAAACAGCCTTGATCTGATGGGGGCCCTGCTGGTGGGGCTGGCAGGCTCTGGCCACTGCATCGCCATGTGCGGCGGCGTCTCGGCCGCTCTCTCCATGGCGAT
Source organism: Aeromonas sp. sia0103 (assembly GCF_963895295.1). NCBI lineage: Bacteria > Pseudomonadati > Pseudomonadota > Gammaproteobacteria > Aeromonadales > Aeromonadaceae > Aeromonas > Aeromonas sp. sia0103. Next base: position 111,522 of record NZ_CAWQKG010000033.1, read on the forward strand.
CCCGCCCGACAAGCAGCACTTCTGGGGACGGCTCGGCTACCTGCTCAACTACAACCTGGGGCGGATCCTCAGCTATGTGATCGCGGGCGCCCTGGTCGGCGGATTGCTCGCCACCACCGGCGAGCTCGGGGCCGGCAAGCATGCCATCGCCGGCTTGCGGCTGGTGGCGGCGCTGCTGATGGTAGCCCTCGGCCTCTATCTGGCCGGCTGGTGGCAGGGCATACTGCTGCTCGAGCGTCTCGGCGCTCGGCTCTGGCCCCACATCAGGCCGCTGGCGGGCAAGTTCCTCCCCTTCCATTCGGCCCTGCAGGCCCTCCCCTTTGGCATGGTGTGGGGCTGGCTGCCCTGCGGTCTGGTCTACTCCATGCTGACCTGGAGTGCGGCGGCCGGCTCCGCCAGCGGCGGGGCCTTGCTCATGTTCTGCTTCGGCATCGGCACCCTGCCGACGCTGTTTGCATTGGGCGGTCTGGCGGACAGGTTACGTTACTGGCTGACCCTGCGCAGCCTGCGCGTCGGAGGGGCTCTGCTGCTCATCCTGTATGGACTGCATACCCTCTGGATCGGCAGTGCATCCTTTTGAAACCCTATCCAAAACGGATGAGTTGATGGTAAACTTGTTTGATATAAATCAATTATTCATATGAGCCTATGATCCCGGACAAGAAACCTGGCAGACGTATTCAGAGCGGTGGCTGTGCAATTCATTGCCAGGATTGCAGCATCAGCCAGCTCTGCATCCCCTTCACCCTGAACGACAACGAGCTCGATCAGCTGGACAGCATCATCGAGCGCAAGAAGCCGATCCAGAAGGGCGAGGAGCTGTTCAAGGCCGGTGATGAGCTGAAGTCGCTCTACGCCATCCGCTCCGGGACCATCAAGTCATACACCATTACCGAGCAGGGGGACGAGCAAATCACCGCCTTCCACCTGGCCGGCGATCTGGTTGGCTTCGACGCCATCCACAAGCAGGCTCACCCCTCCTTCGCCCAGGCGCTGGAAACTGCCATGGTGTGCGAGATCCCGTTCGACGTGCTCGATGATCTCTCCGGCAAGATGCCCAAGCTGCGTCAGCAGATCATGCGGCTGATGAGCAACGAGATCATGGGGGATCAGGAGATGATCCTGCTGCTCTCCAAGAAGAACGCCGAAGAGCGCCTCGCCGCTTTCCTGCACAACCTGTCGGTACGCTTCTCCGAGCGTGGCTTCTCCGCCAAGGAGTTCCGTCTCTCCATGACCCGCGGCGACATCGGCAACTACCTCGGCCTCACCGTCGAGACCATCAGCCGTCTGCTCGGCCGCTTCCAGAAGTCCGGCCTCATCAGCGTCAAGGGCAAGTACATCACGGTGCTGGATCATGTGGCACTCGGTGTCATGGCTGGCGCCACCCGCCCCGCCTGCGGCTGATCACACCCGCCTCTTCCCCCTATTGCCGGATCGGTTCGCCCTGAAATTTGATCCGGCACAGTTCCCCACCTCTCCCCTTGGACTAAGCTGTAAAGGCTAAAGAGTTGCCATCATTGGCGTTTTTGCCAAGGAGGAGAACATGGTCAAGTACCGAAATATTCTGGTGGTGATCAACCCGGAAGAGGAGCGCCAGATCGCGCTCGAACGGGCGGTCAAGATCGCCGAGCTGGACGAGGGCGCCCAGCTGACCCTGTTGCTGACCATCTACGACTTCTCATACGAGATGACGGCCATGCTGTCGGTGGATGAGCGGGAAGAGATGCGCCATGGGGTCATCTCGCAGCGCCGGGAATGGCTCGATGACATACTGCAGCCCTACCGTGCCAAGGGGGTCGAGTGCGAGGTCAAGGTGGTGTGGCACAACCGCCCCTTCGAATGCGTGATCCAGACAGTGCTGGCACAGCGCCACGATCTGGTGGTCAAGGCGACCCACCATCACTCCTTCCTGCAGACCTTCATCTTCACCCCGACCGACTGGCACCTGCTGCGCAAGTGTCCCTGCCCCGTCCTGCTGGTCAAGGAGGGTCATTGGCAACGAGGCGGCAACATCATTGCCGCCATCAACTGCTCAAGCGATGATCTGGAGCAGAAGGTGCTCAATGAGCGCATCACCCGCGAGGGAGCCGCCATCGCCGATCTGCTCGGCTCCAACCTCTATCTGGTCAATACCTACCCGGGCACCCCGGTCAATGTGGCCATAGAGCTGCCCGAATTCGATCCCAACGCCTATAACGACGCCATCCGCAAGCACCACGAGGATCTGCTGCGCGAGCATGCGGATCAGTTCGGCATCGGCCACATGTGGACCAAGGTGGCAGAGGGGCTGCCGGAAGAGGTGCTGCCCGACATGGCCGACGATCTCAAGGCAACCCTGATGATCATGGGCTGCGTCGGCCGTACCGGCCTCTCCGCCGCGCTGCTTGGCAACACCGCCGAGCACGTGGTGGATCGGCTCAACTGCGACATCCTGATCCTCAAACCGGACGATTACAGCTGTCCGGTGGACGACAGGCGTCATCCGGCATAAGCGTTTCTTGCCCTCCCCCGGGACATGGCTATAATAAGCCGCTTATTTTTGTCCCGGGTTTGAGGCCATGCACGAAGAGCTTAACGCCAAAGAGAAATACAGTTTCAACAAGCTGCAGAAGCGCCTGCGGCGCAACGTGGGTCAGGCCATCGCCGACTTCAACATGATTGAAGAGGGTGACAAGATCATGGTGTGCCTGTCTGGCGGCAAGGACAGCTTCGCCATGCTCGACATCCTGATGAGCCTGAAGGCGAGCGCCCCCATCCATTTCGATCTCGTGGCCGTCAACCTGGATCAGAAGCAACCCGGCTTCCCCGAGCACGTGCTGCCAGAGTACCTGGCCGCCCTCGGCGTCGACTTCAAGATCGTCGAGGAAGACACCTACTCCATCGTCAAGGACAAGGTACCGGAAGGCAAGACCACCTGCGCCCTCTGCTCCCGCCTGCGTCGCGGTATTCTCTACCGCAGCGCCCTGGAGCTGGGTTGCACCAAGATTGCCCTCGGCCATCACCGCGATGACATCCTCGAGACCCTGTTCCTCAACATGTTCTACGGTGGCAAGCTCAAGTCCATGCCCCCCAAGCTGGTGAGTGACGATGGCAAGAACGTGGTGATCCGCCCGCTGGCCTACTGCAAGGAGAAGGACCTGGTGCGCTACGCCGAGGTCAAGGCCTTCCCCATCATCCCGTGCAACCTGTGCGGCTCTCAGGAGAACCTGCAGCGCAAGGCCATCAAGCAGATGATGCAGGATTGGGATCGCCGCTTCCCTGGCCGCATAGAGACCATGTTTACCGCCATTCAGGACGTGATCCCGAGCCACCTGCTCGATCACAAGCTGTTTGACTTCAAGAGCATCAACCGCGATTCCGGCATCATCGACGGCGGCGACAAGGCATTCGATCCGCCCGAGCTGCCGACCGCCCCCCTGCTGAACATCGACGAGATGGACGTGCTGGATGTGATAGAGGTGCGCTAAGTACCGCCTTCCCTGCACCGCACATAGAAAAAAGGAGCGCCTGGCGCTCCTTTTTTATGGATTCTATTCATGGCGGGCCCTGATCAACCCTTGTGCAGCCAGGGGGTCAGTCGCAGGATCTCCCCCTGCAGCTGCAATTTGCCCGTCGCAAAGTCGGCGAGCAGTGCATTGTCGAGCAACAACTGGCCATCTCGCCAGGGCAGCGCCTGCTGACGGTCGCCATCGATGAGATAGGCGGTGCCGCTCGGCTGTGCCAGGCTCACCCTTACCCCTTCCATCCCCGGCAGGAAGTACTTGCCGATCATGCCCGCCAGCTTGTCCAGCAACGCCTGCATGTCCTGCTGACGCCCCAACAGCTCGCTCACCTCGAACGCCCCCGCAGGTGCATCCGCCATCACCTGCACCGACAGATCGCAGCTGGCGTGCGGCTCGGTCAGCGCCACCACTACGGTGGCCTTGTCCAGGTTGAGATCGTCGTCATAGGGCAGGCGCAGTTCGCCGTCCACCGTCACCTCGGCAGTCACCTCCCTATCCTGGGTGCTGACCCGCGCCGCGCTCAAGCCACAGCGCTGGCCCGTCTGCGGATCGGTCAGATAAAAGCCGAGTCTCGCCTGGCCAAACTCCCCCTTGGCGAAGGTCTTCATCTGGCTGTAGAAGGTTGAGTACTGCAGATCCAGCGAGGGCTGCGCCAGCCCAAGGGTCGGCAGTAGCAGCAAGCTTGCCGCCATGCCATGTCGAACCAGCTTCATATGCCGTCCTTTTGCATCATGCGTTGAAATGATCGGGGCCCTCTTTGCTTGCGCTCTCCCCTACCTCGGTCACCTCGACGGCGACCCCGCACAGATCCCGGTAGAGGATCCCCTTGCAGTTGAAATAGAGGGGGGCCACCCAGATAAGTCCCAGCCCCATGGGGATCAGGGCGAGGAAGAACAGCGCCAGCATGACACCGTGCAGCAGCACTATGCTGGGCCAGCCACGGGCAAACAGCTTGAGCGAGACCAGGATGGCCTGGGCCGGCGGCAGGCCGCGCTCCAGCACCAGGGGAACGGTGAACACCAACCCCATGCCCACCAGCGCAGAGGGAATGAACGCCAGCATCACCGGCAGCCCCACCAGTTCGAACAGCGGGCCAAACAGGCTGGTGATCAGGCTGCCCAGCAGACTCAGGCTACCGAGGCGCAGGAAGTGGCGAAAGAAGTCGAACACCTGGTTCGGGCGCGCTCGCACCCCGACCGACTGTTGCAGCCCCAGCATGTCGAGGGCAGAGGTCATGGGGGACATCATGACGGTGATGAGCAGGCTCAACACCAGCGCCATGTCCATGTCACCTTCCCGGCTGAGATAGGGGGCCAGCAGGGTGTTGCTCAGCAGGATCCAGATCGCCATGACGCCGGCGATGGCCAGCGACAGGCCAAAGCCGGTGCGCCTGGTCTGTTGCCAGCCCTCCTTCACCACCCCTTGCAGGTCCAGACGATATCCCTGGCTGAGGGATTGTTCGAGGGTTCCACCGATCCGCATTTTATTACTCAATTGACTGTCCAACATCGAAAGCGACTGATCCAAGGTGGCACATTATAGCGATTTGACCGGGCATGCGTAGCCGTTTTTCCTGTTATCTGTTGTTCATAAAGCCATTGATTTTGTTGGCCGGCGCCCGGCTAGGCCGCGATGGCAAGCGGGTGTCAGGCCGGCCCGGCGCCAGCGATCACGACAGCCGGCTTGGCCCATGCCCGTCATGGGCGTAGGATGCCCAAGACCCATTTGATCGCCGGCGACTCGCCCTCGGGTACAGGCCGGCGATCGCACACAAGGAGACCCGCAATGTCCGAACTGACGCTCTATCTCGCCCCCGGCACCTGTGCCATGGCGGTACGCATCGCCCTGGTGGAAGCCGGTGCCCCGCACCAGATCAAGCGCCTCGATCTCGCCGCCGGGGAGCAACGCACCCCCGCCTACCTTGCCATCAATCCCAAGGGGCGGGTGCCGGCCCTGGTGACGGAGCGCGGCGTGCTGACCGAAACCCCGGCCCTGCTGCTCTACGTGGCCCAGCGTTTTCCCGATGCGGGGCTCGCCCCCCTGGACGATCCCTTCCTGCTGGCCAGGATGCAGGAGGTGCACAGCTTCCTCGCCTCGACGGTGCACGTCTCCCATGCCCATGGCCGCCGCGGCAGCCGCTGGGCCGATGACGAGCACGCCATCGCCGCCATGAAGGCCAGGATGCCCCAGAACATGCGCGAGGGTTTTGCCGAAATAGAGCACCACTATCTGGCCGGTCCCTGGGTATTGGGGGAGCTTTTCAGCCTGGCCGACATATACCTGTTCGTGGTGGCCAGCTGGCTCGAGAGTGACGGGGTCGCCATCGACGAGTTTCCCAAGGTGGCGGCCCATACCAGGCGTATGCTGGCGCGCCCCGCCGTGCAACAGGCCCTCCTCCTCTGACCCTTTCTTTCCGTGGTACGGGTGCTCTTCTGGCACCCGTTTTTCCCTCCTACGGCCTGATCACTGAGATCGTTTTCACATTTTCGTCATCTGTTCCTAGACCCCTTAACGGTTAGCGCCTATCTTTCGCCTCAACGACGCAACCGGTTGCGTAACCGGTTGCCCAGATAAATATCGACATGCGGTCCCCATGCCGCCGAGGTGTTGTATGAAACGAGGCAAGCTGCTCAATGCTCCCCTGAGTGCCCTGGTGGCACAGATGGGCCACACCGACGAGATCACCATCTGCGATGCGGGCCTGCCCATTCCGACGGGGCCTGAGCGCATCGATCTGGCGCTGATGGCGGGCACTCCCAGCCTGGACACAGTGCTGACCGCCCTGCTCACCGATCTGGTGGTGGAGAAGGTGATCATGGCGAGCGAGATAAAACTGATCAGCCCGGATACCCATCAGGCGCTGGTTGCGCAGCTAGAGGCCCACGCCTTGGCTCAGGGCAAGCCCATCACCATCGAATACTGCCAGCACGAGGCGTTCAAGACCCGCTCCCGCCAGAGCAAGGCGATCGTGCGCAGCGGCGAGGTGACTCCCTACGCCAACCTGATCCTCTGCGCCGGTGTGGCGTTTTAAGCCTTGAAGGAATCAGCCATGAGTACAATCCCCTCACCCATTCTGGAGCTCACCGGGATCGTCAAGACCTTCCCCGGTGTCCGCGCCCTAGACGAAGCAGGTCTGCGAGTCTATCCGGGCCAGGTGATGGCCCTGCTCGGTGAAAATGGCGCCGGCAAATCCACCCTGATGAAGGTGCTGACCGGCATCTATCAGGCCGATGCGGGCACCGTCAGCTATCGCGGCCAGCCGGTTCACTTCAAGGGGCCGCGCGACTCCCAGGATCAGGGGATCAGCATCATCCACCAGGAGCTGAACCTGCTGCCGGAGTTGTCGATTGCTGCCAACATCTTCCTCGGCCGCGAGCCGCGCACCCGCTTTGGCAACATAGATCACAAGCAGTTGCGTGAGCGGGCCAGCGGCCTGCTGGCCCGTCTCGGGGTCAAGCACGGACCGGACACCCGGCTCGGGGATCTCTCCATTGGCGAGCAGCAGATGGTGGAGATCGCCAAGGCGCTGTCGTTCGATGCCAGCGTCATCATCATGGACGAGCCCACCGATGCCCTGACCGACACCGAGACGGAGCAGCTGTTCGTGGTCATCCGCGAGCTGCGCGAGCAGGGTTGCGGCATCGTCTACATCTCCCACCGTCTCAAGGAGATCTTCCAGATCTGCGACAGCGTCACAGTGCTGCGGGACGGCAAGTGGATCGGCGAGCAGGCGGTGAGCGAGCTGGACGAAGACAGGATCATCGAGATGATGGTGGGTCGCCGGCTGGAGGAGCAATATCCGCGCCTCGTGCGCGAGCTCGGTCCCGTCAGCCTGCAGGTGAAAGATCTGGCCGGTCCCGGCGTGCGCGGGGTGAGCTTCTCCCTGCGCCAGGGGGAGATCCTCGGCTTCAGCGGCCTGATGGGCTCTGGCCGTACCGAGCTGATGAAGCTCATCTATGGCGCCAGCCCCATCAGCAGTGGCGCTGTCGAGGTCGATGGCAAGGTGCTGGTACCGCGCACCCCGGCTGACGGTCTGGCCGCCGGCATCGCCTATATCTCCGAGGATCGCAAGGGAGACGGCCTGGTGCTGGAGCTCTCGGTGCGTGAAAACATGAGCCTCTGCGCCCTCGGCGAGTTCATCAGTCACGGCAAGATTGACGGCAAGGCCGAGCGCCAGGCGGTGAGCGACTATGTGCGCCTGTTCAACATCAAGACCCCGAGTCAGGATCAGCTGATAAAGCTGCTCTCAGGTGGCAACCAGCAGAAGGTGGCCATCGCCAAGGGGCTGCTGACAAGGCCCAAGGTACTGATCCTGGACGAGCCGACCCGCGGCGTCGACGTGGGGGCCAAGAAGGAGATCTACCAGCTCATCAACCAGTTCAAGAAGGAGGGGATGAGCATCATCCTGGTCTCCTCCGAGATGCCGGAAGTGCTCGGCATGAGTGATCGCATCCTGGTGATGCACGAAGGGCGCATCAGCGCAGAGTTCAACACCCGCGAGGCCAATCAGGAGAAACTGATGGCGGCGGCAGTCGGCAAACAGTGGCAAGCAGAGCAAGAGGCAGCACAATGACAACCCAAACCCTTCCCCGCCGTGGCGTCATGAGCAAGGCCTGGTGGATCGAGAACAAATCCCTGGTGGCGCTGCTGGTGCTGATCGGCGTGGTCTCCTTCCTGAGCCCCAACTTCTTCACCGCCGACAACCTGCTCAACATACTGCGCCAGACCTCGGTCAACGCCATCATGGCGGTCGGCATGACGCTGGTCATCCTCACCGCCGGCATCGATCTGTCGGTCGGCTCCGTGCTGGCCCTGTGCGGCGCCCTGGCGGCGACCATGGTGGCCATGGAGCTGCCGATCTGGCTGGTGGTGCCCCTCACCCTGGGGGCCGGTGCCCTGCTTGGCGGCGTCAGCGGTCTCATCATCGCCAAGGGCAAGGTGCAGGCCTTCATCGCCACCCTGGTGACCATGACGGCCCTGCGCGGCGTGACCATGGTCTACACCGAGGGGCGTCCCATCTCCACCGGCTTCAGCGACGGCGCCGATCACTTCGCCTGGCTGGGTACCGGCTACCTGTTCGGCCTGCCTGTGCCCATCTGGCTGATGGCCATCGTCTTCCTGCTGGCCTGGTACCTACTCAACCACACCCGCCTCGGCCGTTACATCTACGCCCTCGGCGGCAACGAGTCGGCCACCCGCCTCTCCGGCATCAACGTGGCCAGGGTCAAGCTCGCGGTCTACGGCCTGTGCGGCATGCTGTCGGCCCTGGCCGGCCTCATCGTCACCTCCCGCCTGTCATCGGCCCAGCCGACCGCCGGCATGGGGTATGAGCTGGATGCCATCGCCGCCGTGGTGCTGGGGGGTACCAGCCTGATGGGGGGCAAGGGCCGCATCATGGGGACCCTGATCGGGGCCCTCATCATCGGCTTCCTCAACAACGCCCTCAACCTGCTCGACGTCTCGTCCTATTACCAGATGATTGCCAAGGCCAGCGTGATCCTGCTCGCCGTGATGATCGATAACAAAAGCAAGTAATGCACACACAAGGAATGAAACGATGAAAAAGCTCAATACCCTGCTCGCCGCCGCCATCATGTCCGTGCTGGGCACTGCCCAGGCTGCCGATCACACCCTGGCCATGGTGGTGTCCACCCTCAACAACCCCTTTTTCGTCACCATGAAGGAAGGGGCCGAAGCCAAGGCCAAGGAGCTTGGCTACGAGCTGGTGGTGCTGGACTCCCAGAACGATCCGGCCAAGGAGCTCTCCAATGTGGAAGATCTCACCGTGCGCAAGGTCGACGCCATCCTGATCAACCCGACCGACTCCGAGGCCGTGGGCAACGCCATCCGCCTGGCCAACAAGGCGAATATCCCGGTGCTGACCCTGGACCGAGGCGCGGCCCAGGGTGAGGTCAAGGCCCACATCGCCTCCGACAACGTGGCCGGTGGCAAGCTGGCCGGTGACTTCATCACCGAGAAACTGGGGACCGGCACCAAGGTGATCCAGCTCGAAGGGATCGCCGGCACCTCCGCCGCCCGTGACCGCGGTGAGGGCTTCGCCCTGGCGGTGGCCGCCAATAAGCTGCAGGTGCTGGCTTCCCAACCCGCCGACTTCGATCGCACCAAGGGTCTGAACGTCATGGAGAACCTGCTGGCCGCCCACCCCACCGTGCAGGCCGTGTTCGCCCAGAACGACGAGATGGCGCTGGGTGCCATCCGCGCCGTGCAGGCGGCCGGCAAAGAGGTGATGATCGTCGGCTTCGACGGCACGGACGATGGCAAGGCGGCGGTGGCCAAGGGTAAACTGGCCGCCACCGTGGCCCAGCAACCGGCCCTGATCGGTGCCATCGGCGTGGAAACCGCCGACAAGGTGCTCAAGGGTCAGCCGGTGGAGCAATCCATCCCGGTACCGCTGCAGATCGTCAGCAAGTAAGCATGAGGGGGAGGCTCGCCTCCCCCTTTGCTGGTTCTTACAGAGCCGCTTGGCTTGGGCCCACTCAAGCCAAGATGTTCTCAAGCAAGGGTGATCGATATGAATCGTCTCGTAGTTCTCGGCAGCGTCAATGCGGATCATGTGCTGCGCGTCCCCCACTTTCCCCGTCCCGGTGAGACCCTGACCGGCCACGGCTACCAGGTCGTCCCCGGTGGCAAGGGAGCGAACCAGGCGGTCGCCGCCGCACGGCTGGGGGCCCCCGTCTCCTTCATAGCCCGCATCGGGGATGACGCCATCGGTCGCCAGATGCAGGCAGGCTTCGCCGCCGACGGCATAGACGTGAGCGCAGTCGAGCGCGATGACCAGCTCCCCACCGGCATCGCCATCATCTACGTGAGCGACGAGGGGGAAAACAGCATCGGCATCTCCGCCGAGGCCAACGGCGCCCTGAGCCCCGAGATGGTCAAGCGCCACGAGTCCATGATTGCCGACGCCCACACCCTGCTGCTGCAGCTGGAGGTGCCGCTCGACAGCGTCTTCGAGGCGGCCCGGCTGGCCCGTGCCCATGGCACCCGGGTGGTGCTCAATCCGGCACCCGCCCGGCCACTGTCCGCGGAACTGCTGGCGCTGGTGGATCTCATCACCCCCAACCAGACCGAGGCCGAGCTGCTGACCGGGGTCCCCGTCACCGACGAGGCCAGTGCCCGCGAGGCGGCTGCCCGCTTCCATCAGCTGGGGATCCAGGAGGTGATGATCACCCTGGGCGCGCAAGGGGTCTACTGCAGCAACCCCAGCCAACAAGCGCTCATCCCGGGTTTTCGGGTGACGGCGGTCGACACCACGGCGGCGGGAGACACCTTCAACGGCGCCCTGCTGGCGGCGCAGCTGGCGGGCCATGACTTCCACGGCGCGGTGCGTTTCGCCCACGGCGCGGCCGCGCTCTCGGTCACTCGACTGGGAGCCCAGAGCTCCATCCCGAGCGAGGCCGAGGTGGAGGCCTTCCTGCTCGCGCAAGCCGCGCAGGGGCACTGATGGCCAATATCAAGGAGGTGGCCGCGCTGGCGGAGGTCTCCACCACCACAGTCTCCCACGTCATCAACGAGACCCGCGTCGTGAGCGATGCGACCCGGGAGCGGGTCTTCGCCGCCATGCAGAGCCTCAACTATGCCCCCAGCCTGGTGGCGCGCAGCCTCAAGGTGAAGGAGACCAACAGCATCGGCATGCTGGTCACCACCTCCAGCAACCCCTTCTTCGCCGAGGTGGTGCGCGGGGTGGAGCGTTACTGCTTCGAGCAGGGTTACAACCTGATGCTGGGCAACACCGAGGGCCAGGCCGAGACCGCCCTCTCCTATCTCAAGATGATGCTGCGCAAGCGGGTGGATGGGCTGCTCATCATGTGCAGCGAGGGCCAGCAGGAGGTGTTCAACCAGCTCGACTGGCTCAAGAGCCTGCCGGTGGTGGTGATGGACTGGGGCATGGAGAGCAAGGAGGTGGATCTCATCGCCGACAACTCCCATCGCGGCGGTTATCTGGCGACCCGCCACCTGCTGGCGCTGGGCCACCGCGCCATCGGCTGCATCACGGGCCCCCACAGCCGGGCCCCGGCCAATCAGCGCCTGGCGGGCTTCGAGCAGGCGATGCGGGAGGCAGGCCTTGCCATCAACCCGGCCTGGATCCAGGAGGGGGATTTCGACTGTGCCAGCGGCCACGATGCCATGCTGCGCCTGCTGGCCATGCCAGAACGCCCCAGCGCCCTCTTTGTCTGCAACGACATGATGGCCATGGGGGTCATCAGCGCCGCCCATCGCGCCGGCCTCGTCATCCCGCGGGATCTCTCCCTCGTCGGCTACGACAACGTGGCGCTGGCCCAGTACATGTCACCCCCGCTGACCACGGTCAACCAGCCGAAGGAGGAGCTGGGTCGCCTCGCCGTCACCCGTCTGCTGGCACGGATCAATGGGGAGCGGATCGACAACCGGATGATCACGGTCGACCCTGACCTGGTGATCAGGGACTCCTGCGCCCCCTTCCCGTCCGCCGAGACACCGCACCACTCCTAGCCGCCAGCCATGGCAAGGCGCAAGATCAACAAGGGCGGCCCAATGGCCGCCCTTGTTGTCTATGCCGATTCAATACGGCTGCTCGCGCTGTTCTACCCTGTCCTCCATCTCCTCTTCCGCCCCGAGCCGACTCAGGCGCAGCAAGCCCAGCCGCTGCGCCAGGGGTTGCAGCAAGACATCGTGATCGGCAGGCTCGGGCAGCCAGTAGCGCACCGGCCAGCCGGATCGCAGAAGCTCGGGGACCCGACTGCCCAGCTCATGCAACGCCAGCACGCAACCACGCTGGCGCATCTTCTCCAGCAGGAGGGGATCCTCCGTCAGGGTCGGCAGCGCCAGGATCAGCGACGCCGCAGGCAAGGCGGGCAAGTACGCCAGCACATGGGCCAGTTGCGCCTGCTGATGCAGCACCAGCAACACGGGCAAGGGGTGGGTCGACTCCGCCAACAGCCGCGCCACCACCGGGCCCAGCACCCCGCGTTCCTGCATCCAGTCCACATCGCACGGCTGCTGCCCCACCCGCCAGCGCAGGCTGATGGCCAGGACCCGCTGCCCCCGCTCGTCTTCCAGCTCCTCTGACATCGTCTCCAGCGGGGATGGGGCGGCACCCGCCAGCCACTCCCGCAGCTGATGCAACTGCCGCTGACCCATGTTCAGGGCCGCCTTCATCGCAGGCTGGAACCAGATCAGGGTGGCGTCATCCCGCTTGGCCTGATTCAGGGCCAGGATGGCCTGCTCCAGCAGCATGCCGGCATCCTCCCCCTCCGCCTGCGCCACCCCGAACCGACAGGCCAGATCGAAGCTGCTCTCCCGGGTCACGAACTCGAACTTCAGCAAGGCCACCATCCCTTCCATCTGCTGTTCGATGGCCTCCTGACCACCGGCCAGCACCACGGCAAACTCATCCCCTCCCAGCCGGTAGGCCCGGCCGGGGTACTGTTGCCGCAGCTTGGAGGCGACCGTCTGCAGCAGGCGATCGCCGACCTGATAACCGAGCAGATCATTGACCTGCTTGAACCGCTTCAGATCCAGCACCACCAAGGCCTGGGCACGGCCCAGCCGCAAGGATTGCTTCAGCTGCGCCTGCAAGGCGCGGCGATTCCCCAGCCGGGTCATGGGATCTAGCAGAGAGAGGCGACGGTTCTGCAGATTGACGCGAATGAGGGCAAACACCAGGACGCCCCCCGTCACCAGCAGGATCAGTTGCCAGATCTGCAGCCAGAACAGGCTCTGGCGGATCTGGTTGACCGAGGCTTCCCGCTCCTGGCCGGAGAGGATCTGATTGCCGATCTGCTCCACCTGGTGGGTCAGCTCGACAATCCTGGCCTGCGTGCGATCCAGTGCGGCCCCCTCCTGCAGCGCACCGGCCTGCATCTGGGGCTCCAGCAGCTTGATTTGATCAAACAGCTGCGCCACCACCTTGCCCAGCCCGTAGCGACCACGGGCATCGGCGGTCTCGCTGCTGATGAGGAAGATGTCCAGCCGGTTCCACAGCAGGTCGTAATCCAGGCTCAGGACCTCCATCTCCAGCGCCCCCGCCCGATAGAGGCGCAAGTCATAGAGGAAGCGCTGGGACTCCAGCATGGTCTGGCTGATGTTCCAGTGGATGTTGCGATAGAAGGTATCCACCAGCTGCTCGTGACGATGCTGCAGGTAGAGACTCCACACCGACGAGAACAGGAACAGCAGCGAGATGGCGGCAAGCAGCAGATTGTGGCGGTGACGGCGCGTCAAGGGAGGACCTCGATGCGGGTCACCTGCCACACCATGCTGTTATGGATGGCGGAGACATTGAGTTGGGGATGAGCGGAGAGCGGCACCAGCAGCCAGAGCGGCCCCTTGTTGCGGCGGGTCAGCGCCTTGTCATCCTGATAGCGCGCCAGGGTCAGCGGCGCCTCGGCAAACAGGGCGAGATCCACCCGCTGCTGATAGCCATTGAGGGCGAAGACCTCGATCTCGCGGGCATCCTTCACCCCCTGCGCCGCCAGCAGACCCGCCAGGGTGGCACCACGGTAGCGGTGCATGCCCTGGGTCCAGGGCGTTTCCGTGTTGAATTCAACCTGCGGCAGGGCCGCCAGGGCCGCCTCGTCGAGGCTGATCTCCCGTTTGTCGGGCAGGATCAGCTGCAGCAAGGGAGTCGATGCCTGCACGCTGGCCGTGATCAGGGCCAGAAGGAAAAACGCGATCCAATGCTTCAAGATGCTCATGATGATTACGCCGACTGCACCCCATATTTTATGGGCCAGTGTGGCGGCTTCATCAAGCCAATGCAACTGTGGTGTTACACAATAGTTATGGGCCGCGCATCTCCATCCAGTTGTGTCCGTCGACCGCCTTGGGCTGGTGCACGCCGCACCGTTGCAGCAACTCATCCACGAAGGCCGGCACCAGCACGGATGCCGGACCGTAGCGTTTCTCATCGAATTGGCTGCCCACCTCGCTCGGTTCCAGATTGAGCTCTATGGTATGGGCACCGTTGAGCCCCGCCTCGTGCACGAAACCGGCCGCCGGATAGACAGCCCCCGAGGTGCCGATGGAGATGAACAGATCGCACTGGGCCAGGGCGCCATAGATGCGATCCAGCCCGAGCGGCATCTCGCCAAACCAGACCACATGGGGTCGCAGCGGCTGGGGAAACTGGCAGCAGGAGCAGAGCTCCTCCTGGTGGAGCGCCCCGCGCCACTCGAGCACCTGGCCCGAGACCGGGCAACGCACCTTGAGCAGCTCGCCATGCATGTGGATGAGGTTCTTGCTGCCCGCACTCTCGTGCAGGTTGTCGATGTTCTGGGTGATCAGGGTGACGCGCCCCGGCAGCAGGCGTTCCAGCCTGGCCAGGGCGTAGTGGGCCGGATTGGGGTGGATCTGGGGCTGCTGCAGCTGCTGGCGACGAGAGTTGTAGAAGCTTTGCACCAGCTCGGGATCCCGGGCATAACCCTCGGGGGTGGCCACATCCTCAACCCTGTGCTCCTCCCACAGGCCGTCACTGGCCCGGAATGTCTTGATACCGGACTCGGCCGAGATGCCCGCACCGGTGAGGATCACGATATGTTTAGCCGACTGCACCATGGCTGATTTCCTCCGACTGATTATCAGGCTGACCTTAGCACAGGGGGGCGGGCCAGCCCATTCGCCCTTGGTCTTATGAGCGATCCTGATCCAGGCCGTCGAGCACGCTCAAGTCCAGCCTGACGAATATCATCTCCCGCCCCGTCACCAGGGTCAGCGGCAGCCCCAGACCCCGCAGCAGAGTCAGCATGGGGCGATTCTGACTCAGCACCTCCGCCGTCCACTCCCGGATCCCCTCCGCCCGCGCCAGCAGCGCCAGCGCCAGCAGGATGCGGCGCCCCGCCCCCCGCTGCTGGAAGTGATCCGCGACTATGCAGGAGAACTCGGCCCGATCCGGGTGCAGCCGCCGCCGGATGGACTGGGCCACGGCCAGGGGGCGGCCCGCGGCATCCGTCAGCAGCAGACCAATCTGGGCGGCGCGCGGGTAATCGAGGAAGAAGGCCACCTGCGAGGGGGTGGGTGGCTGCTTGGGGCGCATGAAGCGCAGGTAGACGCTCTGTTCGCTGAGCTCCCCATAGGCGGCCTCGAGAGGCGCCGGATCGGCCCCCGCCAACTCCTGCAACCGGCAACTTAGGCCCCCCACCACCATCACCAGAGGCAGGGCGCCCCGGCTGGTGGGATGAGGCCAGCCCGCCAGCCCCGCGCGCAGACGAGCCACGTCGGCCGGCCAGCACAGATAGCGGGTCACCAGCGCCCCATGATGCCGCGATCCTGCCAGGGGGAGGCATCGAGCAGGTTGAAGGGATCGTCGATATAGATGGCGATCCCCAATTCCCTGGCCCGGCCGATGAAGCGGTCAAGCAGGGAGTCCGTCGCCATCGCCTCCAGCTCCGGCAACAGGTGTTGTCCCAGCAGCAGGTGCTGGAGCGGCAGTCGCTCCAGCTTGTCGAACGGCAGATGTTGAATGCTGTCGAGCAGCAGCGCCAGACGTGCCCCGGCCAGGCTGGCCTGCAGCACCAGGGCGAAGCGATCCGCCTTGCTCAGCAGCTGATCGCGCCGGTGGATGACCAGGGTCAGCTCGCCCGCCAGGCGGCCGTGCTGCTCCAGCCACGTCTTGAGCTGCTCCCAGTGGGGTGGCAGCCCGCTCACGGCCAGCCAGATGGGCAAGCTGGACGAGGCCGCATCTGCCAGCAGGCCGAGCTGACCCCGCACCTCGCCATTCCAACTGCGAATGGTGCGCTTCAACCCGCTCAGTCGGCGCTGACGCTGGGGCCCCAGATAGAGGGTCTTGAGCAGGCGGAGCAGATCGTCGCTCTGCAGCGGCTTGGCCAGCGCGGCCAGCACGTTGAAACCGGCGTCGTGCAGCAGGCGACGGGCCCCGTCGATCAGGGTCTGATCGTGGGCGGAGAGCAGTATGATGGGCAGACCGCTGTGCTGATACTGGGGATGGCTCATCAACAGGCTGATGGCATCTTGCTCCGCCAGGCTGAGATCGCAGATCAGCAGTCGCACCTCGCCCTGCTCCAGGGCCCGCAGGCAGGCATCGCCGTCCTGTACCCACTGGCAGGGTAGCCCCAGCGCTTGGATCTCCTGCTGGATGCAGGCCCCCTGAAAGGGGTGATCCTCCAGCAACAGCACCTGCAATCTTGCCAACCAGTCGCGCCACCCCTGTTCCCGCTCCTGTAAGCCCACCAGCCAGGGATCGGAGAGCTGGTAGATGCCCTGCCCCCGGGTCATCAGCCGGGGCAGATAGCTGGCCCCGGCATGGGCGGCGGGCTCGAACAGCGCGATGGCACCGGCGGCAAACAACGCTTCCCACTGCCAGCCAGGCTCGGGCTGGGTGCGGTGCAAGCTGGCGTACTCGGGCACCCCTGCCGCCTGCACGGCCTGATGGGACGCGGCGTCAAGGGCATAGATGCTGACGGGATGGAACCCTGGCTCCAGGCTCACGTCCGATTCCAGCAGCGCCAATAACTCTTCGTCTGTGATGATCATCTCATACCCTCTTGCCCAATTGCCGACAGACCTCATCCACGGCATGGCGCAGTGACTCGATCAGGGGCTGCTCGGGGGTTCGCTGCCAGCGCTCAATCACCTCGACCAGCGCCGCTGCTCCCACCATTTTGGCGGCCCCCTTCATCTTGTGTAAAGCCGTATTGAGGGCCCGCTCATCCCCTTGTGTGACGCAGTCCGCAATGTCGGCCAGATCCTGGCGGGTAGAGGCCAGATAGAGGCTGATAAGCTCGGCGCTGAGCGGCGCCAGCTCTGACCAGGGCTGGGGCGTCTCCTCCTCCTGACTGGTAACCGCGGTCTGCCCGGACAGGCTGCGCAGCAAGATGGCCAATTCCTTCAGCATCACCGGCTTGTCCAGATGGCCGTGGCAGCCACTGTCGGCCAGTTGCTCTGCCGCCTGCTCACTCAGATCGGCGGTGATCACGTAGACCGGCAGCTGTTGCCAGCGCGGGGAGTCCCGCAGCTGACGGCACAGCTCGGCACCATCCATCACCGGCATCTGCAGATCGGTCAGCACCAGATCGACCGACTCGTGCTGCAGGATATCCAGTGCCAGCCGGCCATTGGCGGCGCTCAGCACCTCGGCCCCCAGCTGGCTGAGCTGCATGCCGATCAGCACCCGGTTCACCTCGTGATCCTCCACCAGCAGGATCCGCATGCCGGCCCCCGGCAGGTCCGCGATCTCGCCGCCTTCGCTGGCGAGCCTGGGTTGCAGCAGACTGACCACGGAGCCCGGGATCCAGGGTTCCCCCTGCCAGGACCAGTAACGCAGGCCCCGCTCGTCCAGCTCAGCGCTCAGGCAAGGCCCGTCAAGGTCTTCGCTCACGCCGATCTCGACCAGCCAGCCACGCATGTATTCCAGCTCAGCACCAGCCAGCCGCAGGCTGAGGGCATTGACCCTGGGTTGCCAGGGTGACTTCTCCCGCAATGGTCGCAGCGGCAGCGAGCAGGTGAAGCGGCTGCCGCCGGTGGCCAGGGCCTCGACCCGGATCTCGCCGCCCATCTGCTCCATCAGCTGGCGGCTGATGGCCAGCCCCAGCCCGGTCCCCTGTGCCCTTGGCTGGCCCGGCTCCTCCCCCTGCTCGAAGGGCAGGAACAGCCGAGGCAACAGCTCGGCACTGATGCCGGGCCCCTGATCATCCACCCCGCAGCAGAGCCACTCCCCCTGCCGGCGGGCCCACAGCACCACCTCGCCGGTCAGGCTGAACTTGATGGCGTTGGCGAGCAGGTTGTGCAGCACCTGCTGCACCCGGTGAGGATCGAGCTCCATCAGGGCGGGCAGATTGGTATCCAGCGCGAGGCGCAGTTGCAACCGCTTGGAGCGCGCCTTGGACCAGTGCACCGCCGCCACGTGTTCGCACAGCTCCACCAGATCGGTCGGCTGCGGGGAAAGCCGCAACTGGCGGCTCTCGTTGCGGCTGAAATCGAGCACGTCGTTGAGCAGCCCCAGCAGCTCGTTGCCCGCCTGCCTGACGTGGGTCAGCACCGATGCCTGCTCCGCCGAGAGCTCGGTCTGATCGAGCCACTCCAGCAGCCCCAGGATGGCATTCATGGGGGTACGGATCTCGTGGCTCACGGCCGCCAGGAAGCGTCCCTTGGCGAGCACGGCCTGCTGGGCCTGCTCGTGGGAGAGCTGCAGCGCATGCTCCTGCTCGACCCTGTCGGTCACATCCTGCACCACCCCATAGACCCGCCACCCCTTCCCCTGGCTGCGCCCCCGACCGGAGAACTGCAACCAGCGCGAGCCCTTGGTCGGGTGCTGGTAACGCAGCAGATGGGAGAAGGGACTCCCCGCTTGCAACATGGCCAGCATGGGGGCGCGCATCTTGCGTCTGTCCTGGCGCGCGAGCCGGGTGAGAGTCGCATTGGAGTTGAGCCGGATCTGCTGGCTGGCCAGCCCCAGCAGCTCGTAGCTGCCGCGGCTGACGAATTCCACCCCGGTGATGGCACCGCCCTGCAGGGTGAACTGGAGCACCACCCCGGGCACCGTATTGGTGAGGGCGCGCAGCCGCCGCTCCGCCTGGTGCAGCAGCCGGGTGCGCTCGCGCAGGGCACTGATGTCGGACAGGGCGATGAGATCGCCGGCCGGGGTCTGTGGGCCGAGCTGCAGCGGGATCTGGGCATAGGAGTAGACCTGCTCGCGCAGGGGGAGCTCCCCCTCTGCCCCTTGCAGCCGTGGCTCGGGCAGGATCAGCTCCGCTGAGTAGCGCGCCTCCAGCCGCTTGGCCTGCTTGTTGCGCTTGATGATCTCGCCCCTATCGTTGCGCAGGAACACGGGCATGGGCAGTGCCTGGAACAGGGACTCCCTGAACTTGCTCTCCTGGGCCAGCGCCTGCTCCGCCTTGCGCCGCTCGCGGGCCTCCAGGGCCAGCTGTTGGCGGGAGCGCCAGATCGACCAGATCACCGCCGCGCTGATCAACAGCGCCAGCAATACGGAGCCGAGCCAGAAGCCATAGCTGACGCCGCTCTGCTGGGTCAGCACCAGCCGGCGCCAGCGCTGGGTCAGCTCGTCGTTCTGCCGATCGTTGATCGTCATCAGGCTCTGCTCGATCACCCCGGCCAGCCTGGGCTGATCATGCCTGATGGCAAAGCCGAGTCCAAAGCTCTCCGGCAGCTCCTTGACGCTGAGATCGGCCAGCTGGTTGTTGCGCAGCGGATATTGCAGCTGGTAGAGCTCCGCCAGCATGGCGTCGGCCTCTCCCTCCTGCACCGCATCCAATCCCTCCATCAGGCTGTCGACCCGCAGCCAGTCATGCCGGCCGAAGTTGGCCAGCAGGCTGGTGTCATACAGCATCTTGGGCACCACTATCTTGCCCTTCACCTCATCGAGCCGCTGATGGGCCCCCAACTTGCGGCTGACCAGGGCATAGCGGCTCATGGCCACGGTGCGGGTAAAGTCGAATTCCCGGTTGAGCGCCGGCGTCTCCAGCAGGCCGGCCATCATGGCGGCCTCGCCGCTGCGCAGCTTGGCCAGCGCCTCCTCCTTGCTGGCGACGGGGATGACTTCGAAGGTCAGCCCGGTCTGCCTGCTCACCCGCCGCAACACATCGCCACTCCAGCCGACCAGCTGGCCCTGCTGATTGACGCCGCTGTAGGGCATGAAGGCGGGATCCGCCACCAGCTTGATGGTGCGGGAGGTCCCGATGAGCCAGGCCTGCTCCTTGTCGGTGAAGTGCAGCGGGTTGATGTCCTGCTCACTCTGCGGCAAGTAGCGGCCCAGATCCCGGTAGAGGCTGCCCGGCGGGAGGAAACGGATCGCCGTGTCGATCAGCTGCTGCAGCTCGGGTCTGTCTCGCATCATCAGCCGGTAGCTGACCACCAGCTCGTCACTGCGCAGGCGACGCAGGCGCAGCCCCTCGTCCGGGTATTCCCGCATCAGGTAGCGCAGTTGCAGGTAATCGCCGAGGTAGGCGCTGCCCTTGCCGGCGATCAGGGCCGAGTACCAGTTATCGGCATCGGTCAGGGCCAGTTGGGACGACTGGGGATAGAGTCGCTTCAGCACCTCGGTCGACTGCCAGATGGGCGAGACCAGGAAGGAGGCCTGCTCCAGCTCACCCCGGTAGAGGATGGCGGACTCCGCTTCCAGCATGGCCCGGCTCAGTGCCATGCCGGGTTGGGCATGCAGGGAGGGACCTATGTGCGGGATGAGATCGCAGCGCCCCTCTTGCAGACCCTGCTCTACCGCCGACCAGTTGGGCAGCTTGTCAAACTGCAACGGCACCGGCAGCTGCTGTGCCAGGCGTTGCATCTGATCGATGAGCAATCCCCCCTGTTTTTCCAGATAGGGAGGGCGCTGCAGGGCGGGATAGCAGAACGTCAGCTGGGTCAGCGAATCGGCATAGGCCTGGGTATCAGGCGGCAGGGGGAGTATGGCGGCACGCAGTGGCATGGCCAGCAGCGCGCCCAACAGTAGGCTGAATTTTGTCATCGAAATGGGAAAGCCAGGCATTTGCCTGGCTTTCTGTCACTCATTGGGTTCAACATTTTCTACCCTGGCCTTGAGCTTCTGGCCAGGCCGGAAGGTCACCACCCGCCGGGCGCTGATGGGAATATCTTCGCCGGTCTTGGGGTTACGTCCGGGACGCTGATTCTTCTCACGAAGGTCAAAATTACCGAAGCCTGAAATCTTGACTTGTTCACCGCGCTCGAGCGCCTGTCTGATTTCCTCAAAGAAGGCTTCCACCATGTCTTTGGCTTCACGCTTGCTCATCCCGAGTTGGGTGAACAGGTGCTCTGCAATGTCGGCTTTGGTAAGCGCCATAGATCAATCCCTCAAGGATGCATTCAACTCTTCACCGAGGGCCCGCACGACATTGTCTACGGTCTCGGCAATCTCTTTCTCCTCCAGGGTGCGCTGGTTGTCTTGTAAAACTAGACTGATGGCCAGGCTCTTCTTGTCCTCTGCCATACCAGCACCCTGGTATACGTCAAACAAGTTTATTCCAACTAACTGATTTCCGCCAACTTTTTTAATTACTGCGAGCACATCACCGGCCAGAACCTGGTGGTCAACCACCACGGCGATGTCGCGACGGTTGGCCGGGAAGCGGGAAACTTCGGCCGCAACCGGCACCTTGGCGGGGATCAGCTTGTTCAACTCCAGCTCGAACATGATGGCACGGGTCTTGAGACCCAGCTTCTTCTCGAGGCTCGGGTGGATCACGCCGATGTGGCCGATGACGGCGCCATTGCGCAGGATGGCCGCGCTCTGGCCCGGGTGCAGGGCGCTGTGCTCGGTACGCTCGAAGCTGAAGCTGGCCCCTTCGGCGGTGAGATCCAGCACGGCTTCCAGATCCCCTTTCAAATCAAAGAAGTCGGCGCCACGGCTCTTGATGTCCCAGTGCTCGTCGCTCTGGTTGCCGGTGATGATGCCGGCCAGCATGGGCTCCTGACGGATGCCATTTTCGGCGCTCTCGTCCTTGATGAAGCGCAGACCCTGCTCGAACAGACGCACGCGGCCCTGCTGGCGGTTCTGGTTGTAGACCACCGCCTGCACCAGACCCGGGAACAGGGAGACGCGCATGGCGGACATCTCGACCGAGATCGGGTTCGGCAGCACTATGGCATCGCTCTGCGGGAACAGGGTCTGCTGGGCCTTGGGATCCACGAAGCTGTAGGTGATGGCTTCCTGGAAACCGCGGTCAACCAGCAGGTCACGCACCCGTTTGAGGGTCACTTGGCCCTCTGCCTGCTCCACCATGGCCAGGGAGGCGGCCGGTTTCAGGTTCGGGATGTTGTTGTAGCCGTAGATGCGGGCCACTTCCTCGATGAGGTCTTCCTCGATGGCGATGTCGAAACGCCAGGAGGGAGCCAGGGCGGTCCAGCCGTCGGCCTTGATGGTCACCTGCATGCCGAGGCGAGTCAGGATCTCGACCACCTGAGCATCGGCCACGCTGATGCCGATCACCTTGTCGAGCTTGGCACGACGCAGCTTGATGGGGGTCGCCTTGGGCAGATGGGCATCGGATTTGACCTCGATGACCGGACCCGCTTCACCGCCGCAGACATCCAGCAGCAGCCGGGTGGCTCTGTCCATCACCTTGGCTTGCAGCTCGGGATCGACCCCGCGCTCGAAGCGGTGGGACGAGTCGGTGTGCAGGCCATAGGCACGGGCACGACCGGTGATGGAGAGCGGTGCGAAGAAGGCGCACTCCAGCAGGATATCGGTGGTGGTCTCGGACACACCGGTGCGATCGCCGCCGAAGATGCCGGCCATGCAGGCAGGGCCTTGTGTATCGGCAATCACCAGGGTGTTGTCTTTGAGCTTCACCTCGGTACCGTCGAGCAGGGTCATGGGCTCATCAGCCTTGGCCCGGCGCACCACCAGCTCCCCTTCCAGCTTGGCCAGATCGAAGGCGTGCATCGGCTGACCGTATTCCAGCAGCAGGAAGTTGGTGATGTCGACGATGGCGTCGATGGAGCGAATGCCGCCACGGCGCAGCTTCTCTTGCATCCAGAGCGGGCTCTGGGCACGCAGGTTCAGCCCCTTGATGACGCGGCCCAGATAACGGGGGCAATCGGCTGGCGCTTCAACCCGGATCGGGAAGGTGGCATCGATTGTGGCAGCAGCCGGCGTCCAGCTCGGCTCGACCACATCCACGCTGTTGAGCACGCCAATCTCGCGGGCCAGACCTGCGATACCGAGGCAATCGGCACGGTTCGGGGTCAGATCCACGTCGATGGCGACGTCATTGAGGTTGAGGTAGTCGCGAATGTCGGTGCCGACGGGGGCGTCCAACGGCAGCTCGATGATGCCGTCCGCTTCCACGTCGATCCCCAGCTCGCTGAAGGAGCAGAGCATGCCGTGGGAAGGCTGGCCACGCAGCTTGGCCTTCTTGATGGTGAAATCACCCGGCAGGGTCGCTCCTACCTTGGCCACGCAGACCTTCAGGCCGGTGCGGCAGTTCGGCGCGCCGCAGACGATGTCCAGCAGCTCGGCCTCGCCCACGTTGACCTTGGTCACCCGCAGCTTGTCGGCGTCCGGATGCTGGCCACACTCGACCACCTCACCCACGACCACGTTGTTGAACTGGCCGGCCACCGCTTCCACGGCGTCCACTTCCAGGCCGGCCATGGTGATCTGCTCGGCCAGTGCGTTGTCACTCAACTCGGTGCGGACCCACTCCATCACCCAGGATTTACTGAATTTCATGTTCTCTCGCCCTTACTTGAACTGCTTGAGGAAGCGCAGATCGTTTTCGAAGAAGGCACGCAGGTCATTGACCCCGTAGCGCAGCATGGTCAGGCGCTCAACGCCCATGCCGAAGGCAAAACCGGAGTATTTTTCCGGATCGATGCCGACCGAACGCAGCACGTTCGGGTGCACCATGCCGCAGCCCAGCACTTCCAGCCACTTGCCGTTCTTGCCCATCACGTCCACTTCGGCACTGGGCTCGGTGAACGGGAAATAGGAAGGACGGAAACGGATGGTGAGATCTTCCTCGAAGTAGTTGCGCAGGAAGTCGTGCAGTATCCCCTTCAGCTCGGTGAAGCTGGCGTGCTCATCCACCAGCAGGCCTTCGACCTGATGGAACATGGGGGTGTGGGTCATGTCGTAGTCGTTACGATAGACGCGGCCCGGCGCTATGATGCGGATCGGCGGCTGCTGATGTTCCATGGTGCGGATCTGCACGCCCGAGGTGTGGGTGCGCAGCATCAGATCGGGATTGAAGTAGAAGGTGTCGTGATCGGTACGCGCCGGGTGGTGAGCCGGGATGTTCAGCGCATCGAAGTTGTGGAAACCGTCTTCGATCTCGGGACCGCGCTCGACCTTGAACCCCATCTCGCCAAACAGGCGCTCGATGCGTTCGATGGTGCGGGTCACCGGGTGCAGGCCACCGTTCTCGATGCGACGGCCCGGCAGGCTGACGTCGATGGTCTCGGCGGCCAGCTTCTGATTCAGCTCTTGCTCAACCAAGGCATCGCGGCGCGCGTTCAGGGCATCCTGAACCTGCTGCTTGGCCTGGTTGATCACGGCGCCCGCGGCGGGACGCTCTTCGGCGGACAAGGCGCCCAATGTCTTCATCTGCTCGGTAAAAAAGCCTTTTTTACCCAGATATTTGACCCGGATCTCGTCGAGGGTCGCAACGTCATTGACGCCCTCAATTTCGGCCTTGGCCTGGCCGACTACTTCTTCAAGCTGTTGCATGTCTTCCTCGTCACCACTCCCGGAACAGGAGCCTGTTAGGCTAAATAAGGGTAAGAGGGGAATAATACAAAAAAAGCCCCTTGGCTGACCATAGTTATGGTGGCCTTTTATCCCTAGAAATCATTTTGTTATAGGGGAAGGGTGCCAGTCTGTCCCCTCTTTCGCCACATAGGGAGTGATATGTCACACGTTTGTTGGCATAGATGATGGTTCATCCGGGGAAAGGAGCGGTGGATTTGGTTGTCGGGGGAGGATTTCGGGGCAACAAAAAAGGAGGCCTAGGCCTCCTTTTATCTTTCATAACAGAACCGGATTAAACCAGAGCTGCTTTGGCCTTTTCAACCAGGGCGGTGAAAGCCAGCTTGTCATGAACGGCGATATCGGACAGGATCTTGCGATCGATCTCGATAGAAGCCTTCTTCAGACCGTTGATCAGACGGCTGTAGGACAGACCGTTCTGACGGGCTGCAGCGTTGATACGCGCAATCCACAACTGACGGAACTGACGCTTTTTCTGGCGACGGTCACGGTAGGCATACTGACCAGCTTTGGTTACCGCTTGTACCGCTACGCGGTAGACACGGGAACGGGCGCCGTAGTAACCCTTGGCGGCTTTCATTACTTTCTTGTGACGAGCGCGAGCAGTCACACCACGTTTAACTCTTGGCATTTTTCACATCCCCCTTATGCGTACGGCAGACAAGCGACAACACGTTTGTGGTCGGCAGCAGAAACCATGAACTTCGGCCCCAGCTTGCGCTTACGCTTGCTGCTCTTCTTGGTCAGGATGTGACGCAGGTGGTTGTGCTTACACTTGAAGCGACCTGAGCCAGTCTTCTTGAAGCGCTTTGCAGCACCCCGGTTGGTTTTCATCTTCGGCATTTCATCATACTCCGCATTGTGAGTGACAACAAAATCGCAAGGCGAACCGACTCATGGGGCGAACCCATGAGTCAATTTCTTGTGGGCCTTAAGATTTCTTCTTAGGTGCGAGGACCATCACAGCTTGACGGCCTTCGACTTTCGGGAACGACTCGACTACGGCCAACTCTTCCAGATCGGTCTTGACTCGCTCCAGAACCTTGATACCAAGATCCTGGTGGGCCATTTCACGACCACGGAAGCGCAGGGTGACCTTCGCCTTGTCCCCGTCTTCTAGAAAGCGAACCAGGTTGCGTAGTTTTACCTGATAGTCGCCTTCGTCAGTGCCAGGACGGAATTTGATTTCCTTGACCTGGACAACTTTCTGCTTTTTCTTCTGTTCTTTGGTGGTTTTGCTCTTTTCGTAGAGGAATTTGCCGTAATCCATGATCCGGCAAACGGGCGGCTCAGCGTTAGGACTGATCTCGACCAGATCCACTCCGGCCTCAAGGGCCAAGTTCAGAGCATCTTGAATGGTGGTGACGCCAATGGCCTCACCATCCAAACCGGTCAGACGAACTTCTTTCAGACGGATCTCTTCATTGATCCGGTGAGCGCGGGCTTGCGGTTGCTTGCCCAGTTTTTTTCCGCCTTTTATAGCTTATTCCTCCACTTTCTTTTGTCCGCGGGTCTGAACTTCCTGGGTCAACAGAGCGATTAGCTCTTCAACAGGATAAGTGCCCAGGTCAGCCCCTTTACGAGTTCGCACTGCAATCTTGCCGGCTTCAACTTCTTTATCGCCGCAGACCAACATGAAAGGAACTCGTTTCAAAGTATGCTCGCGGATTTTAAAGCCAATCTTCTCATTTCTCAAGTCCGCTTTTGCGCGAAGACCCGCATCATTCAATGCCTTGGCCACTTTCACTGCATAATCGGCCTGATTATCCGTGATATTCATCACCACGGCTTGAGTCGGTGCCAACCAGGTTGGGAACAGTCCCGCGTACTCTTCGGTCAGAATACCGATGAAGCGCTCGATGGAACCCAGGATGGCGCGGTGGATCATGACGGGCACGTGGCGCTCGTTATCTTCCCCCACATAAGTGGCACCCAGACGACCCGGCAAGGCAAAGTCGAGCTGCACGGTACCACACTGCCACGCACGATCAAGGCAATCATGCAGGGTGAATTCGATCTTGGGGCCGTAGAAGGCGCCCTCACCCGGCTGCAGATCGTACTTCAGACCGTTCAGCACCAGCGCCTCGGCCAAGGCCGCCTCGGCACGATCCCAGGCCTCGTCGGAGCCGATACGCTGCTCGGGACGGGTGGAGAGCTTGACCACGATGTTCTCGAAGCCAAAGGTGCCGTAGACGTCATAGACCATACGGATACAGGCGGACACCTCTTCCATGATCTGCTCTTCGGTACAGAAGATGTGGGCGTCATCCTGAGTGAAACCCCGTACCCGCATCAAGCCGTGCAGGGAGCCTGACGGCTCGTTGCGATGGCAGGAGCCAAACTCGGCCATGCGCAGCGGCAGATCGCGATAGGACTTGAGGCCCTGATTGAAGATCTGGACGTGACCCGGACAGTTCATCGGCTTGATGGCGTACTCGCGGTTCTCGGACTGGGTGGTGAACATGCCCTGGGCATACTTATCCCAGTGGCCGGAGCGCTCCCACAGTACGCGATCCATCATGGCGGGGCCTTTCACCTCCTGATAGTCATACTCACGCAGCTTGGTACGCATGAAGGTTTCCAGCTCACGGAAGATGGTCCAGCCATCGTTGTGCCAGAACACCATGCCGGGTGCTTCTTCCTGCATGTGATACAGGTCGAGCTGCTTGCCGATCTTGCGGTGGTCACGCTTGGCGGCCTCTTCGAGGCGCTGCAGATAAGCCTTGAGCTGCTTCTTGTCGGCCCAGGCGGTACCGTAGATGCGCTGCAACATTTTGTTGTTGGAGTCGCCACGCCAGTAGGCGCCGGACATCTTCTGCAGCTTGAAATGGTGGCAGTGACGCATGTTCGGCACGTGGGGGCCGCGACACATGTCGACGTACTCTTCGTGATGATACAGACCGGGCTGGTCATCACGGGCAATGTTCTGATCCAGGATCTCGACCTTGTAGGTCTCGCCGCGGGCCTCGAACACGTCGCGCGCCTCCTGCCAGGAGACCTTCTTCTTGATGACGTCGTAATCCTTGGCGGCCAGCGCCAGCATGCGCTCTTCCAGGGCAGCCAGATCTTCGTCGGTCAGGGTACGATCGAGATCGATGTCATAGTAGAAACCGTTATCGATGACGGGACCTATGGCCATCTTGGTCTGGGGCCAGAGTTGCTTGATGGCATGACCCAGCAGGTGAGCACAGGAGTGGCGCAGGATGTCCAGACCTTCTTCGTCTTTGGCGGTGATGATGGCCAGGGAGGCATCGGCGTCGATCAGCTCGCAGGCATCCACCAGTTCACCGTTTACCCGACCGGCAATGCATGCCTTGGCGAGACCGGGACCTATGTCCGCGGCGACGTCCATGACAGAAACGGCGTGGGCAAATTGACGTTGGCTGCCGTCAGGCAGAGTAATGATTGGCATTATGTATTTCCTTGACAGTGGTGACCCCTACCAAAGGCCACGTGTGAATTGAAAATGTCCTTCAAAATCAAGCCGCTCACTTTGATGTTTCACCGTTCACAATACGGTTGGTACACACAGTGGCACACAATTTATTTGTTGTGTGATGCTATCAATCGACAGGTACAGCGGAGGATTGTATCAGACGTGACAACTCAGACAAGTTGCCACGACGATTTTGCATACAGCGACGGGGCGGGTTATCGGATGGCGTGAGCGGGTGCGTGGGCCCATCCCTACTCAGGGCTGGCTCCTTATTATGCAAATGGTTATTGCCGCCGAGCGTCCCATTGGCCCCCTCCCTGTGCTAGGTTTCCAGATAGGAGCCCGTCTGAGAGGAGATAAAGATGTACACCTATGACATTTCGTTTCCGGAGCACGCGGAGAAGATTATCCATCCGGATCACCTACTGACGACGCACTGCCCCGTTCATCTAGGGGAGCTGGTGATCCTGAGCGATGGCAGCAAGCGCGAGGTCTGCAGCATAGTGCACAGCGCCGATCGCAGCACCCTCTACGTCACCGACGTCACCCCGGGCAAGGTCAGCGCCAGTGCCTGAAGGTGCAGACTAGCTTGGCGTGCTGGCCAGGCCTGCCTCCAGGAGTGACTGCCCGTTGAAATCGAAGTCACTGCGCCCCTCTTCCGCCAGCGCCAGCTCCTGCAGGACCCGCAGCGCCAGCTTGTTGCCTTTCTGGGATGCCTGATAGAGCCACTGCTTGGCCTCGGCCATGTTGACCCGGCCGTTGGCCCCCATCAGATGGAGCACCCCCAGCTTGAGCATGGCGGGCACATCGCCGTTGTGGGCCGCCAGCTCCATCCAGTGAAACGCCGTGCGCAAGTCCCGCGGCACCCCCACCCCGCGCAGGTAGAGCTCCGCCAACCGGTACTGGCCGAAGGCATCCCCCGCCTGCGCCGACTGGCGATAGAGGCTGACGGCCTGCGCCAGATCCTGCTCGCTCCCCTGCCCCACCTCGTGGCTCCAGCCCATCAGCGCCAGCGCCCTGGGCTGACCCTGATCGGCCAGCGGCTGCCAGATCCTGGTCGCCTCCTCGAAGTGGCCGACGCGCCAGGCACGGTTGGCTGTCGCCAGATCCTGCTCGGTGGAGAGCGGGATCAGACGCCAGATGACCAGGCCGATCACTCCGATAAACAGCCAGCGAGACGTTGTGGGTTTCATGATGATTTCCGTGATCCAGTTCTCATTTTGTCTATGTAAACGAAATGTAGCGACGGGATCAAGCAGGAGATCTCTCTGTGATGTCATTTAGAGGGTGGCTTGCTGGCGGAACTTGAAATTTGGCGTGCGCCCGAGCAGAATAACTGTACATATAAACAGTATTGGTCGGCGGCTATGGCAGGACGAGGCAGTACCCACAACATCGATCACCGCTTCAGCGGCCCGCAGATCGAGGTCGTCGACGATGGCTGGCAATACAAGGCCGCACCTGAGTTTGAGGTCTCAGCGCCCCAGACTGAGGTGCGCGAGATCCAGGCCAAGAGCATCATCAGCCACAATCTCTCGCCGGATGTTCCCTTTGGCCGCTCCATCAACCCCTATCAGGGCTGCGAGCACGGCTGCATCTATTGCTATGCCAGACCGAGCCACGCCTATCTGGAGCTCTCCCCCGGCCTCGACTTCGAGACCAAGCTGTTCGCCAAGATCAATGCCGCCGAGCTGTTGCGGCGGGAGTTTGCCAGGCCCAGCTATCAGCCACAGACCATAGTGCTGGGGGCCAATACCGATCCCTACCAGCCCATCGAACACCATTACCGGCTCACTCGCGCCCTGTTGGAGGTGATGCTGGCCCACCGCCATCCGGTGGGGATCATCACCAAGAGCGCCATGATATTGCGGGATCTCGATCTGCTGGCCGAACTGGCCAGGGAGGGGCTGTGTCAGGTGATGGTGTCGGTGACCACCCTCAACGAGACGCTGAGGCGGCAGCTGGAGCCCCGCGCCAGCACCGGGGCCGGGCGACTCAAGGTGATCGAGAAACTGGCCCAGGCGGGGGTGCCGGTCGGCGTGTTGGCGGCTCCCATGATCCCGCGCCTCAACGAGCCCGAGCTGGAGCAGATCATCAGGAGCGCGACCGAGGCGGGTGCCGGCTGTGCCGACTACATACTGCTGCGGCTGCCCCATGAGCTGACGACCCTGTTCAGCGGCTGGCTGAGCGAGCATCATCCGGGTCAGAAGGAGGCCATCCTGAACCAGCTGCGGGCCAGCCGTGACGGCAGCCTCAACAGCCCGGCCTTCGGCACCCGCATGCGGGGCCAAGGCCAGTTTGCGGATCTGCTCGCCCAGCGCTTTCGGCTCATCAGCAAACGGATGGGGCTCGGCAAGCGTCACGTTCAACTGAACCTGGATCGCTTCATACGCCCCAACGAGCAGTTACGCCTGTTCTGACGTCAGGCGGCCATCAACCCCTCGGTCGTGACGGATAGGAGCGCACCTGCTTGCCCTGTGCGATCAGCTCGGCGGGCAGGCGCGATGGCTCATAAGCGACTTCCTCCTCCTGCTCATCCTGTGACGATGCCTTGGCATCCTCTCCCCACATCCGGCTCCACCAGATCTCCCACATGATCCAACTCGTCATAAGCTGTTCCTCCTGGATGATATCGGCACACTCCGGGCTTGGGTATGATCGTGCCCTTACCCCTTGATGAACAGCCGCAGTCTGTCCCGGTGGGATGACAGCCAGATGACGCAGGGATGAAGGATTGAGTATGAGAATGAGGTGGCGCCCAAGCTTGGGCAGAGCGACGCCCTCACGCCGATGTGGCTCGGAAGAATTCGGGTGGATCGCCACGGCGGGAGCGAACGGCAACCAAGGCAGGACAAACAAAAAGAGCGACCCAAGGGTCGCTCTTTTTTATCGATGCGGGTAGCGATTATTCGTCGCCAGCCACACCCTCTTCGCTGGAGCCTGCGTCGGCAGCGCCGGCGTCTGGCGCAGTATCTGCACCTTCAACCTGCTCACCGTCGATGGCAACTACGTCGTTCTCTTCCTCGTCGCTCTCGGCGATGCGCTGCAGGCCGACCACTGTCTCGTCTTCACCGGTACGGATCAGACGGACACCGCCGGTATTACGGCCGATGATGCTCACCTCGGCGACCCGGGTACGCACCAGGGTACCGCCGTTGGTGATCAGCATGATCTGGTCGGTATCCTCGACCTGGATCGCATCGATCACCTTGCCATTGCGATCATCCACCTTGATGGAGATGACGCCCTGGGTACCACGACTCTTGGTCGGGTACTCGGTCAACGCGGTCCGCTTGCCGTAACCGTTCTCGGTGGCGGTCAGGATGGCGCCCTCGCCACGGGGGACGATGAGGGAGACCACCTTGTTGCCATTGGGCAGACGGATGCCACGGACACCGGAGGCGGTACGACCCATGGGACGCACGCCCTTGAAGGTGCCCTTGCTCTCGGTGTTCTCGGCGCCTTCAACGCCGTCGCTGCCTTCGTCGTCGTTGCCGGCGTCAATGACGCTGTCGTCATCCGCGTCGGCATCATCGCTGACGTCCGCATCGGCGCGGCCGCTGCCTTCAGCGAAGCGAACCACCTTGCCGGCATCGGAGAACAGCATGATCTCGTTGCTACCGTCGGTGATGTCCACCCCGATCAGCTCATCGCCCTCTTTGAGGTTGATGGCACGAATACCGGAGGAGAGCGGACGGCTGAACGCAGACAGGCTGGTCTTCTTCACGGTACCGTCGGCGGTGGCGAAGAAGACGTACTTGTCGTCGGCATATTCCTTGACCGGCAGGATGGCGGTGATGCGCTCACCCTCTTCCAGCGGCAGCAGGTTGATGATCGGACGGCCGCGGGCGCCACGGGACGCCTCCGGCAGCTGATACACCTTGAGCCAGTAGACCTTGCCACGGGTGGAGAAGCACAGGATGGTGTCGTGGGTGTTGGCCACCAACAGACGCTCCACGAAGTCCTCTTCCTTGATCCGGGTGGCCGACTTGCCACGACCACCGCGGCGCTGGGCCTCGTAGTCGGTCAGCGGCTGATACTTCACATAGCCCTGGTGAGACAGGGTGACCACCACGTCTTCCGGGGTGATCAGATCTTCGATGTTGATCTCGGCGCTGGAAGCGTTGATCTCGGTGCGACGCTCGTCACCGTACTGATCGCGCACGGCCAGCAGCTCATCGCGGATCACTTCCATCAGCCGTTCCGGGCTTGCCAGGATGAACAGCAGCTCGGCGATCAGATCCAGCAGAGATTGGTACTCTTCCAGGATCTTCTCGTGCTCGAGGCCGGTCAGCTTGTGCAGACGCAGATCCAGGATGGCCTGGGCCTGCTGCTCGGTCAGGAAGTATTGACCCTCACGGATGCCGAACTCCGGCTCCAGCCACTCGGGACGGGCCGCGTCGTCGCCTGCTTTTTCCAGCATGCCGGCGACGTTGCCAAGCTCCCAGCCACGGGCAATCAGCTTGGCCTTGGCATCGGCCGGGGTATCGGAGTGACGGATCAGCTCGATGATGGGGTCGATGTTGGCCAGGGCGACCGCCAGACCTTCCAGGATGTGGGCCCGATCCCGCGCCTTGCGCAGTTCGAACACGGTCCGGCGGGTCACTACCTCACGGCGGTGCAGCAGGAAGGCATCCAGGATCTCTTTAAGGTTCATCACCTTGGGCTGGTTGTTATCGAGCGCCACCATGTTGATGCCGAACGTGGTCTGCATCTGGGTGTGCTTGTAGAGATTGTTCAGCACAATCTCGCCGGACTCGCCGCGCTTGATCTCGATAACGATGCGCATGCCGTCTTTATCAGACTCATCGCGCAGGGCGCTGATGCCCTCGACTTTCTTCTCTTTGACCAGCTCGGCGATCTTCTCGATCAACCGCGCCTTGTTCACCTGATAAGGCAGCTCGTGAACGATGATGGTCTCGCGACTCGTCTTCTCGTCCACTTCCACTTCGGCCTTGGCACGCACATAGACGGAGCCACGACCGGTACGGTACGCCTGCACTATGCCGGCGCGGCCGTTGATGATGGCGCCGGTGGGGAAATCCGGGCCGCTGATGTAGGTCATCAACTCATCGATGGTGAGATCGCCATTGTCGATCAGCGCCAGACAGCCGTTGACTATCTCGGTGAGGTTGTGAGGCGGAATGTTGGTCGCCATGCCCACCGCGATACCGGAGGAACCGTTGATCAACAGGGTGGGTATCTTGGTGGGCATGACCGCCGGGATCATCTCGGTGCCGTCGTAGTTCGGCACCCAGTCCACGGTCTCTTTGTCCAGATCGGCCAGCAGCTCGTGGGAGATGCGGGCCATCCGCACTTCGGTGTAACGCATGGCCGCGGCGTTGTCGCCGTCGACCGAGCCGAAGTTGCCCTGACCATCGACCAGCATGTAACGCATGGAGAAGTCCTGCGCCATCCGGACAATGGTGTCATACACGGCACTGTCGCCGTGGGGGTGATATTTACCGATTACGTCACCGACCACACGGGCCGATTTCTTATAGGGCTTGTTCCAGTCGTTCCCCAACTCGTTCATAGCAAACAGAACGCGGCGGTGAACCGGTTTCAAGCCATCACGCACATCCGGCAGAGCTCGTCCTACGATCACGCTCATGGCGTAATCAAGATAGGAACTCTTGAGCTCTTCTTCGATGTTGACCGGCGTGATCTCTCTGGCCAGATCGCTCATAGAAAGCCTTAATCCCTAATTAGTTGTTCTTTGGCTTAAACAGCGCGACATAGTAACACAGGACGCGAAATACCTTAAGCCGGAAATCGGGCTGGTCTGACAAAGTCCGTCCGTTATAATGCCCGCCAGGACAATAGATTGCGCGCCTGTCACGCTAGTTGCGCGCCCTGCCACAGGATCCACGAAAATGAATAGTGATGCCAATGTCGATCTGACCGAAATCGCCAAATTTGAAGCCATTGCCTCCCGCTGGTGGGACATGGAGGGCGAGTTCAAGCCACTGCATCAAATCAACCCGGTGCGCCTTGACTGGATCACCGACAAGAGCGACGGCCTGTTCGGTAAACAGGTACTCGATATCGGCTGCGGTGGCGGCATCCTCTCCGAGAGCATGGCGCGCCGCGGCGCCAAGGTGACCGGCATCGACATGGGCAAGGAGCCGCTCGGCGTCGCCCGCCTCCACGCCCTCGAACAGGGGGTCGAGCTCGCATACCGCCAGATGACCGCCGAGCAGCACGCCGATGAGGCGCCCGGCCAGTATGACGTGGTCACCTGCATGGAGATGCTGGAGCACGTGCCGGATCCCGCCTCGGTGCTGCGCGCCATCGCCAGCCTGGTCAAGC
This sequence comes from Aeromonas sp. sia0103, assembly GCF_963895295.1. Lineage (NCBI taxonomy): Bacteria > Pseudomonadati > Pseudomonadota > Gammaproteobacteria > Aeromonadales > Aeromonadaceae > Aeromonas > Aeromonas sp. sia0103. Next base: position 145,969 of record NZ_CAWQKG010000033.1, read on the forward strand.
CGGGTGGACGGGTGTTCGTCTCCACCATCAATCGCAACCCCAAGGCCTATCTGATGATGATCCTCGGCGCCGAACACCTGCTGAAGATGGTGCCGAAGGGTACCCATGATCACAAGAAGTTCATCACCCCCGCCGAACTCTGTCGCATGGGCGAAGCCGCGGGCCTGCTGGTGCGCGACATGAGCGGGGTGCACTACGCGCCGCTCTCCAACCGCTTCAAGCTCGGGGCCAACGTCGACGTCAACTACATGGTGGCGTTCGTGCGCCCGGAGCAAGGCTGATGAGCGCTAACCCAACCCCGCTGCGCTGCGTGCTGTTCGACCTGGACGGCACCCTGCTCGACACGGCCCCGGATCTCGGCGCCGCCGTCAATCACGTGCTGGTGAGCGAAGGCTTTGCGCCGCTCGGCGATGACATCATCCGCCAGACCACCTCCCACGGCGCCCTGGGGCTGCTCAGGGCGGGCCTTGGCGACGAACTGCTGGAGGAGCTCGGCAGCCAGCGCCTGCGCAGTGCCCTGCTCGACTACTACGCGGCCAACCTCTGTGTCGGCACCCGCCCCTACGAGGGGATGCTCGATCTCATCGAGTGGCTCGACGAGCAGCAGATGCCCTGGGGCATCGTCACCAACAAGCCGGGCTTCCTCACCGAGCCGCTGCTGGCCGCCCTGCCCGCGCTGGCCAGATGCGGGGTGACGGTCAGCGCCGACACCCTGCCGGTGCGCAAGCCCGATCCCGCCCCCATGTTCTATGCCTGTGAGCGGCTCGGGGTCGAGGCGGCGCACTGCCTCTATGTCGGCGATCATGTGCGCGACATTGAGGCGGGCCGCAATGCCGGCATGCGCACCGCGGTGGCGGGCTGGGGTTATCTGCATGACGACGAGGATCCCGCCGACTGGGGCGCGGATCTGCAGTTCGATACCGTGCAGGCGCTGCACCACTGGCTGCGCTACGAGCTGACCTAGTGCCTGCCTAGCTGCCTTTGATGGATGTCACAGGCAGCTTTCCACGAAAAAGGGTCCATTAGACCCTCAAGTCACTGGCTCGGGGCCGTCGACAGAAACAATGAGGGGAGCCGAATTAGCCCCCACTTTTTTGCCTTTGGCAACGCTGCTCCTGACGGGATCGGACACCTTTTGACCCTTGCTGCACAAGGGATAGCCAGCTGCAAATCGCTAGTAAAAACGCCCTCTTTTCGCAAGCGAAAAAAGTTATTTAAATTTTCCATCTTCGATCATCAGACTTGCATTTAGCGGATCGGACGCATGAAAACCCACTCACTGTGAGCAGTCACTAACAGAGGCGATAAGACTCACAATTTATCCACAGCTATCGGGTTATCCACACGTTGCAATACGGGGATGACCTCACTATCTTGTAGTTCGAAATCAAAATAACACTATATCTTGTGATTCATCGCGCCAAACACCCCTACTCCTGTTGCCGAAAACGGCCTGGTGAGGGCGTGGCGCGATGGTTTTTCGGGAATCAACTAAAGGTCATCAGCCAATGAACTTGTTTGTGACGAAGCGTAACGGCCACAAAGAACCCATCGATCTGGATAAAATTCACCGCGTACTGGACTGGGCCGCCGAGAAGCTCGACAACGTGTCTGTCTCTCAGGTGGAACTCAAGTCGCACATCCAGTTCTATGACGGTATCCGTACCGCCGACATCCACGAAACCGTCATCAAGGCTGCCGCCGACCTGATTTCCGAACAGAGCCCGGATTACCAGTACATGGCCGCTCGTCTGGCCATCTTCCACCTGCGCAAGAAGGCCTACGGCCAGTTCGAGCCGCCCCACCTCTACCAGCACGTCGCCAAACTGGTAGACATGGGCAAGTATGACAAGCACCTGCTGACCGACTATAGCCAGGCCGAATTCGAGGAGCTGAACGAGCACCTGGATCACTGGCGCGACATGGACTTCTCCTACGCCGCGGTCAAGCAGCTGGAAGGCAAGTACCTGGTGCAGAACCGCGTCACCGGCGAGATCTACGAGAGCCCGCAGTTCCTCTACATCCTGGTGGCCGCCTGCCTGTTCTCCAAGTATCCGAAAGAGACCCGCCTGGACTACATCAAGCGTTTCTACGATGCGGTGTCGACCTTCAAGATCTCCCTGCCGACCCCCATCATGAGCGGTGTGCGCACCCCGACCCGTCAGTTCAGCTCCTGCGTGCTGATCGAGTGCGATGACAGCCTGGATTCCATCAACGCCACCGCCAGCGCCATAGTGCGTTACGTCTCCCAGCGCGCCGGCATCGGTATCAACGCTGGCCGCATCCGCGGTCTGGGCAGCCCCATCCGTGGCGGTGAAGCCTTCCACACCGGCTGCATCCCCTTCTACAAATACTTCCAGACCGCGGTCAAGTGCTGCTCCCAAGGCGGCGTGCGCGGCGGTGCGGCTACCCTGTTCTACCCGCTGTGGCACACCGAAGTGGAAAGCCTGCTGGTCCTGAAAAACAACCGCGGCGTGGAAGAGAACCGGGTCCGTCACATGGACTACGGCGTGCAGATCAACAAGCTGATGTACCAGCGCCTGATCAAGGGCGGCGACATCACCTTGTTCTCCCCGTCCGACGCCCCCGGCCTGTATGACGCCTTCTTCGCGGATCAGGACAAGTTCGAGCAGCTCTACGTCAAGTACGAGCAAGACCCGGCCATTCGCAAGAAGACCATCAAGGCGGTGGATCTCTTCTCCCTGATGATGCAGGAGCGCGCCGGCACCGGTCGCATCTACATCCAGAACGTGGATCACTGCAACACCCACAGCCCGTTCGATCCGAGCGTCGCGCCGGTGCGTCAGTCCAACCTCTGTCTGGAGATTGCGCTGCCCACCAAGCCGCTCAACAACGTGGATGACGAAGAGGGCGAGATCGCCCTGTGCACCCTCTCTGCCTTCAACCTCGGCGCCATCGAGAAGCTGGAAGATCTGGAAGAGATGGCGGATCTGGCCGTGCGCGCCCTGGATGCCCTGCTCGACTATCAGGACTACCCGCTCAAGGCCGCCCAGAAGGGCAGCATGAACCGTCGCACCCTGGGGATAGGCGTCATCAACTACGCCTACTACCTGGCCAAGAACGGTGCCCGCTACTCCGACGGCTCAGGCCTGGCGCTGACCCACCGCACCTTCGAGGCGATCCAGTACTATCTGCTGAAGGCCTCGGTGCAACTGGCGCGCGAGTTCGGCCCTTGCCCGGCCTTTAATGAGACCACTTACGCCCAGGGGATCCTGCCCATCGATACCTATAAAAAGGATCTGGACGCCCTGTGCAACGAGCCGCTGCGCCTGGACTGGGAAAGCCTGCGTGAAGAGATCAAGACCGTGGGTCTGCGCAACTCCACCCTGACCGCCCTGATGCCGAGCGAGACTTCCAGCCAGATCTCCAACGCCACCAACGGCATAGAGCCGCCGCGCGGCCTGGTCTCGGTCAAGGCCTCCAAGGACGGCATCCTCAAGCAGGTGGTGCCCGAGTACCATCGCCTGAAAAACCAATACGAACTGCTGTGGAAGCAGCCGAGCGTCGATGGCTACCTGCAGCTGGTCGGTGTCATGCAGAAGTTCGTGGATCAGGCGATCTCCGCCAACACCAACTATGATCCCGCCCGCTTCGAAGGCAACAAGGTACCGATGAAGCAGCTGCTCAAGGATCTGCTGACCGCCTACAAATACGGCCTCAAGACCCTGTACTATCACAACACCCGTGATGGTGCGGACGATGCCCAGACCGACATGCAAGATGACTGCGCCGGTGGGGCCTGCAAGATCTGATGAACCGGGCGGGAGCGACAAGCTCCCGCCCTCCTGTTTCCTCTCATTCAAGACATTCAAATCACCATGGCCTATTCAACTTTCTGCCAAACCCAGAACGACCAGCTCAAAGAGCCGATGTTTTTTGGCCAATCGGTCAACGTGGCCCGCTACGATCAGCAGAAGCACGACATCTTCGAGCGGCTGATCGAGAAGCAACTCTCCTTCTTCTGGCGCCCGGAAGAGGTGGACGTCTCCCACGATCGCATCGACTACCAGGCCCTGCCGCCCCATGAGCAGCACATCTTCATCTCCAACCTGAAGTACCAGACCCTGCTGGATTCCATCCAGGGTCGCAGCCCGAACGTGGCGCTGCTGCCGCTGGTCTCCATCCCGGAGCTGGAGACCTGGATCGAGACCTGGGCCTTCTCCGAGACTATTCACTCTCGCTCCTACACCCACATCATCCGCAACATCGTCAACAACCCGGGTCAGGTGTTCGACGACATCATCACCAACGAGCAGATCTTGAAGCGTGCCGGCTCCATCAGCCACTACTACGACGATCTGATCGAGGCGACCGCGCTCTATCATCTGCACGGCGAAGGCACCCACAGGGTGGGCGAGCGCGAGCTGACCATCACCTTGCGTGGGTTGAAGAAGAAGCTCTACCTCTGCCTGATGAGCGTCAACGCCCTGGAGGCGATCCGCTTCTACGTCAGCTTCGCCTGCTCCTTCGCCTTCGCCGAGCGCGAGCTGATGGAAGGCAACGCCAAGATCATCAAGATGATCGCCCGCGACGAGGCCCTTCATCTCACGGGGACTCAGCATATGCTGAACCTGATGCGCAATGGCCTGGACGATCCCGAAATGGCGGAGATCGCCGCCGAGTGCGAGCAGGCCTGCTTCGACATCTTCAAGGAAGCCGCCATTCAGGAGAAGGAGTGGGCCGAGTACCTGTTCCAGGACGGCTCCATGATCGGCCTGAACAAGGACATCCTCTGCCAGTACGTGGAGTACATCACCAACCTGCGCATGGCGGCGGTCGGCCTGCAGCCAGCCTTCATTGGCGCCAAGCAAAACCCTATCCCCTGGATCAACACCTGGCTGTCGTCTGACAACGTGCAGGTGGCCCCGCAGGAGGTGGAAGTGAGCTCCTACCTGGTCGGCCAGATCGATAGCGAAGTGCACGCCGACGATCTCGGTGACTTCGAGCTGTGAGTGATACGCTGGCGCCGCAGCATGCACCGGAGCAAGCCACCTCGGCGGCGCCTCTGGTGCATACCCGCGACGGCGCCCTGCTCGCCCAGCCCGGCGAGAGCCTGTTGGAAACCCTGGAGCGCCACGGCCATCGGCTGGAGTTCCAGTGCCGCAGTGGCTATTGCGGCGCCTGCCGCACCCCGCTGCTGGCAGGCACAGTGCACTACCCCAATACGCCGCTGGCGTTTGTCTCCCAGGGCGAGTGCCTGCCCTGCTGCTGCCAACCGCTGGGGGCCATCCGGCTGGATATCCGGAAGACGTGACCCGGCGCCGATCGGCAAGATCGGCCCCTGACGCCCCATAAAAAAAGCCGCCGGATCGCTCCGGCGGCTTTTTGCTATCTCGCACACGGCTCCGCGTCGGGATGACGCGGAGCCGTCGCTCATTCAGAGCCAGGGCGCGGCAGTCGGCCCCTGGTGCAGGCCCAGCTTCCAGACCCGGCCAAAGTGCTTGTAGTGACCCGCAGCCACGCCGGCCTTCTCGCCCATGCCGTGGTAGAGATCCAGGTGCCCCTTCTTCACCGCACCGCCCACATCCAGCGCGATCAGCAGGCGCAGCTGGTGTTTGCCGGTCCAGTTGCCCGCCTTGTCGAGCAGCGGCACCTCCGCCAGGATGGGGGTGCCCATCGGCAGCAGGGTCTTGTCAGCCGCCACCGCCGCCAGCGGCAACAGCGGGATGCCGGCTGCCCCGATCACGTCGTTGGTGGGACGACGCTCGAAGAAGACATAGGAGGGGTTCTGCTCCACCAGCTCCTTGACGTTCGCCTCCGGCTGGCTGTTGGCCCACTCCTTGATGGCCTTCATGGACATCTGCGCCTTGGGCACCTCGCCCCTGTCGATCAGCACCCGGCCGATGCTCACGTAGCCATGGCCGTTCTTGCCGCTGTAACCCAGATATTGCAGCCTGTCGTCATCCCCGTAGTGGACGAAGCCGGAGCCCTGCACGTCCATCAGGAAGTTGTCGATGAGGGATTTGCTATACCCCAGCTCCAGCCCGCGGTTGGCCAGCGCCCCCTTATGGATCTGAGCCCGGCTCGGACAGCGGCCGGCACAGTTCGGCATGGCATAGATGGGATACTTGTACTGGCCATCCGGGCGATGACGCACCTCCAGCACCGGTGAGTAGTAGCCGGTGAACAGCACGTTACCCATGCGATCGGCGCCGCCCAGCTGGGCCAGGCTGATGCCGTACTGGCCGATCTGGGCCGGATTGCCGCCCTTGGCGACCCAACGGGAGAGCTGACGATAGAGCTCGCCATAACGGCGGGTCATCTTGCCGGAGCGCTCCAGCACCAGCCGGCTCTGAGGGCCGAACTTGCTGAAATCCGACGCCTGTCGGCTGTTGATGCGTTCGACCCGCACCAGATCGGCTGGCAGGGTACCGTCCAGATACTGCTTGCCCAGATTCTCCGGCACCTCGCAGTTCAGAAAGCATCTGGCTTCGGTCTTCTTCTGGGGCACCTTGGCAGGGTCAGGGTTGCCCGCACAACCGGCCAACCCGACCACAGCGGCGGTCAGCCAGTACGCGTGTTTTTTCATATGTCCTCATCTAACCGAAAAACGCTAACACCATGAAAATGGTGATGAATTCAATCAAAGGCAGCAGCGGATGCCACATCGGATCCGCCTGTTCGCCCGCACGGGCCGCGCGGCCATGGCCGCGGCGCCAATGCAGGCGGCGCTATCATACAAAAACAAAGGGCCTCTTGGCCCCTTAAATTGAAAGATCCGGTGCATTCATCGCTAGGCCCCTGCCACGGCATCTGTGGCCCTGGTGATCAGGCGAGAAGGTACACGGGTTGCAGACCTTCAGGGCCCGATCGTCATCGCCAAGCCGGGCCGCCCTCCCCTGGCCGCCGGGATTTTCCAAAGGCCGATCATCTGGGTTATAACAAGGGGACAAGATGTGAGGGGTCATGGATGGAACAGCTCGAGATCTTCCCGCTGCAGAGCCCCTGTATCGGGGTCTGTGAAGTGAACAACAAGGGCTACTGCAAGGGCTGCCTGCGCAATCGGGAGGAGCGTTTCAACTGGCTTGTCATGACCCATGCCGAGCAGCAGGAGGTGATGCGGCTGTGCCGGGGTCGCAAGGCCAGGGTCGAGGCGGCGCGGCGCAAGGCGCGGGAAGCCGCAGAGGTCGATCAGCAAGCGCAGGCCGGCTGGGATTTCTAACCGCTCCATGCACCATCCTATTCCCTGTTACCCACCCCCGCGACCCGCGCCAGCTCGCTAAACGCCACAAACAGATGATAAAAGGTGCTGGCAGGTGCATGGGAGGCCAGCGGTTTCCCCTCGCTATCCACCTGATCGAACCACTGTCCGGGCTGCGCGGGCAACAGGTAGTAGTGGAAGATACGCGCAACCACCTCATTGATCTGACAGGCGGAGCCCTCATCTCCTTGTTGCTCATAGGCCGCCAATAGCGCTTTCAAATGTTCGGTCTGGCACCAGAGCCGGCTGGTATCGCGATAGGGTTGGCCACCATCGGTCAGCTCATCGATCACCAGCCCGGTTTTCCCGTGACCGTGGCGAATGGCAAAGCGGGTCAATATCCCGAGCGCCTCGTCAATCTCGGTACTGGTTGGCCCGATTTCCCATGTGCAGGCAAGCGTCCGGTAGCGCGCCAACAGCCAGCACCACTCGTAGTGATGACCGGGATCGATTAAACGGGAATCGACATGGCGAGCCAGCAACGCGTCGTCGAAAAACTCGCGCAATAGCCCGGGTTCCAGAAAGCGCTGACGAAACAGCTGATACAGCGCGTTTGCTCGCTGCTGCCATATCACATCATCAAAGCTTTCTGCCGCGACCAGCAGCGCCTCGAACAGATGCATATGGGGATTTTGGCTGCGCAGTGGACCGGGCGGCCAACTGGAGTGAAATCCACCGTGCTGCGGGTCAGCAAAGAGTTGCTCGATGGCCTGATAGCGCGACTCAGCCTGTTGCTGCCAGCGTGGATCGCCACTCAGACGATAGAGCCAGCACTCGGCCAGCAGGGCAAACGCGTATTCATAGCTGCAAACTGACGCGTCAGCAATCGAACCATCCTGGTTAATGGAAAAAACGCCGTTCCCTGCCCCATCGTCAAAATGGCCCATACCAACCCGAGCAGATCGCTCGGCAAGGGCTCGCCCGTCATACCAACCCAGCAGGCTTGCATGGCTGAACACATAGATCTGGCGGCTCTGTACCCGAAAACGGGTCGGCTGCCATAAAGGCTGGCCAGCACAGTCCAATCCTTCGGCAAACAGCCCGCGTTCGCGGTCAAAGCCCTGCGTTCCCCAATGGGGCAGCGCCTCGGACACCAGCCAGCGGTGGCAGCGCTGCGCCGCCTTAATCACCTCGATATGCATAAACTCCCCCCTCGCAACAGCCATAAAATGGGAGAGCCAGGCCCTCCCATTGTTGAGCGAATGACCTTTACCCCATCAAAACAGCCCGATGGCGACCCCAACAAAGGCGAGCACCAGCAACCCGAGCATCGCCCTGACCGGAGAGACATTGCGCTTGGCCATCAGATACCAGGTACCCAGCACCACCAGCAGCGGCATCAGTTTGGGGAAGATGCCATCCAGCATGGTCTGAACCTGAATGTTGACCCCGTCCGAGGTGACGAAATCGAGTCCGGTTGAGAGGTTGACATAGCTTGCCGCCACTCCCCCCATCACAAAGATCCCGAGCAGGGAGAGTGCCTCGCGCAGCTTGGCCGACTCGGCACTCACCAGTGATTCCACCGAGCCAGTGCCCAGCTTGTAGCCCTTCATAAACAACATGTAGGAGCCGGTAATGGCGATGGCGTTGAAGCTGATGATGTAAAACAGCGGCCCCAGCACACTCCCCCCTGCCGCCAGCGCCATGCCGATACTCAGTAAAATGGGCACCAGCATACCGGGGATCATGGAATCACCTATGCCCGCGATGGGGCCCATCAAGCCGACCTTGAGGGTGTTGATGGTCTCACCGTCGATCTTCTCGCCATTGGCCTTCTTCTCTTCAAGCCCGACCGCCAGCCCGTTGATAATGGCGCCGATCTGGGGCTCGGTATTGTAGAAGGAGGCGTGACGCTTCATCGCCTCCATCCGCTCGGCTTTGCCGGGATAGAGCTTCTTCAGCGCCGGCATCATGCCGAGACAAAACCCGAACGATTCGAGTCGCTCGAAGCTCATTGACGAGAGGTTGTACATCATCCACGAACGCCAGCAGGCGCGCAGATCTCGTGAGGTAAGCACGACCGGCTGCTTGGCCGCCGGCTCCCCTGATTGCAGCTCTGTGTTCATCAGAATTCATCCTCGTCATCGGTAGGCACGGCACCGCGGGCGGCGACCGCTTGTCTGGGTTCGGGTTTGTAGCTGTAGTGAATGAGCGCCAGCAGGGCCCCAATCATCACCAGCCCCACCATGTTGAGCTTGAGAAAGACGATGCCGACAAAGCCGACCAGGAAGTAGATCAGCATGCTGTTCTGCTTGATGATCTGCTTGAGCAGGATGGCAATGCCGACCGCAGGCAGAATGCCGCCCACCACCGTCATGGTACGGATCACCAGCTCCGGCAGGCTGTTCATGAACCCTTCGATATACTGGTTGCCGAAATAGACGGCGATGAAGGTCGGCACGAAACGCAGCACAAAGTTGCTGGCCTGAGGGAAGATGGCGCTGTTGAGGTAAACCCCCTGTTCATCTCCCTGCTCCAGCGCCACATCGGCCCTGTGGTTCCAGTAGGAGTTGAACACCATCATGAAGTTGAAGAGGATGGTACCGGCGATGCCGATGGTGGCGGCAATCGCCACGGCAACCGAGGGCTCCTTGCCCGACATGATGCCCAGCGCTATGGCCGGAAAGGCGACGAAGTTGAGATCCGCCGGCATGGAGCCACCCGGCGTCACCATAGCGATATAGACGGCTTGCACCGCCACCCCGATCAGGATCCCAGTCTGCATATCCCCCAGAATGGCGCCGACCAGCATGCCAGATACCAGCGGGCGGGTAATGGTGTACCAGCCACCGGTCAAGCCCAGCAGCCAAGGGCTGCTGAGGGCACCGAGATAACAGAGTATCCCGATGAGTGTTGCTTCAAGAAACATGATGACCTCCCCTTATTTCAGCTTTTTCTGGGCATCCGCCCAGCTGTAGTGACTGGCATCCGGCACCAGTCGAAAATCGATCTCATGACCCAGGCTTGCCAGGTAATCAAAGGCAGCTATCTCCTGCGAGGTCACCGATTGATTGGGCCCTATGGTGGTAGTGTGCTCGCGGGCACTCATCGGGCCGACGTTGATTTTGCCGTTGAGATTATCAAGGGAGATCCCGGCGGCGCAGAGGCGCTGCAGAGTGACCGGCGATTTGCCAATCACGAAGTAGCGTTTGTCACTAGCAATCACCTTGGGCAACTTGGCAATGGCGGTCGCCACATCAAACAGCCACACCCTGGTGTCCGATACGGCCCCCGTCATCACCTGAGAGAGCAGCGGATCGGCCGCCACCTCATCATCGATCGCGACGATGCCGTCACAAGGAAGCTCTCTGGCCCAGCGGGTAACCAGCTGACCGTGGATCACCCGGTCGTCAATCCGTACAAATGAAATGGCCATCATGCTCTCCTAGAAGTTGTCATCTTGCGGATTTGTCACCGCCGGTGCGGCGATCACCATGGATTCCAGTGCCTGCTCCAGTAGCTGGCGGGCAGCCTCGTGCACATCCGTTGCCGCCAGCCAGTCGGCGCTCATTAGCAGCATGGGGAAGTTGACGCCGGTCACGATGGCGACCGGCTGTGGCCATGCGGGGTCGAACGCGAAGCGGCACGCCACGTTATAGGGAGTGCCACACTCCATGTCGCACAGCACCAACACACCGTCAGCCCCTGCACCATGGCGGCGCAGCGTCTGCTCAAACTCGGCACGAAAGGCCTCGATACCCCCCTCTTCCGTGAGAGAGACGGTCGCCACGGCAGGCATCTCGCCGTAGACCATATTGGCGCTGGCCAGCAGGGCCGGCGCCAGTGAACCATGGGTTGCGATAAGGATCCTCAGCATCTCGGTTCCCCCCTCACAAAGGCTTTGATGGTGGCAATGGTCTGCCCTTCACTCTCGCCACTCGGGCGGATGCGGTAACGGCCCACCGACGCCGGTACGATAAAGGTCTCGGCGTAGTGCACCACGAAGGGGGCGAAGGCGTGGTCCGGGCTCTCTACCGTTGCCTCCCGACCCTCTATCAGGTTGAGCACCTGCACGGTACCGCCGGTATCGTGCTCTACCGGCACGCTGAACCAGTGGCGACGGGTCTCGATAAATTCCCGCTCGTGCAGACCGGTGCGCTCTTCACGCCACCCTTCCCCTTCAGCGATCGGCTCAATGCAATTGACCAGATTTCGCTCGGTCCAGTCGGTATCCCGATCCCACTGGATCACCTTGCTACCGTGTTCCAGATGGATGGGGCGCGGGATACCGTCGAGCCCGACCCGACCCCAGTCCCACAACTTGAAGGTGAAGATGAATGGGGTTGCACTGATCTCGAGCACCATGGCCCCCGCCCCCGAACAGTGCACCGTACCGGCCGGGATCAGAAAGTGGTCATGCTTGCGGGCCGGGAAGCGGTTGATGAAGCGCTCGTCGTCGAAGGGCTTCTCACCGCGCTGGGCTGCCGCCAGCTCCGTCAGCATCTCTTGCGGAACAGTGTCATTGCGAGTGCCGAGATAGACGCAGGCATCGGGTGTCGCATCCAGCATGTAGTAGCTCTCGTCCTGGGTGTAGTGCATGCCGAACTCCTGCTGGATATATTCGGTCAGCGGATGCACCTGCAGACTGAGGTGCTGCCCCTCTACCGTATCGAGAAAATCGAAGCGGATCGGGAACTCGGCACCAAAGCGGGCGTGAACCCGCTCACCCAGCAGCGGCCTGGGCTCACAGAGCACCAGGTTTTGCGAAGGGATCTCGACCCGGACCGAACCAAACCGGAGATAGAGGCTGTTCTCCTCAGGCACACAGTCAAAACACCAGGCATAGTTAGCTGGCGCCGGGTCGAGATCACACACTTGCTTCATCCACTGACCGCCCCACACACCGGGGTCAAAGAAGGGGACGACGCGAAACGGTTGGTGCGCCGCCTGATGCAGTGCGGCATGCAGTGCCGCTCCCGTCACCACTGTCGGTTTGCCCTTGATATTGGTATCGAGCAAGAAGTCGATGGTCGGTAATTGCGCGACCTTGTGACGATCAAACACCCGCCATTCGATAAAGAAGGCGCGCTTGTAGCGGCGCAGAATGTCCTCTTCCGTGTTATCAGCACCCCAGTTGCCAATCTCTTTACGGCGCAAACGCTGCTGGATCTCCCAACGGGCCAGGTCGGCATAGACACGCACATCACCCTCAGCAACCAGCGATGCGCCACTGCCCATCACCACCACCAGCCCTTGCGGGACAGCCTTGGTCTCTGCTTGTAAACGGGCGAGTACGGCGGGGTCAAAAAATTCCACCATTTTGTGGGGAGCCACCACCCCGAACACCCGGTCATCGGTGATAAAGCGATCCAGCATCTCGAGGATCCGCGCTTCTGGCCAACGGGCCTGCTCCACGTCGATCAGGGTCAGTGGCCCCAGTTGTGCCAGCAGAGACTCACGAAGTTCTCGCTGATCGACTCCGTGGTAGCAATCGATAACCAGCACCACCTTGCTCTGGCCCTGCGCCGCCAGCGTGGCCTGTAACCGCCGGACGATGGCATCCCACCCCTCGCAGGCGGCCTCCTCATATCCGGCAACCGCTATCTCTGGATACTTGTCGTAGTTGGAAACATAACTCGAATGAATCATTGCTCTGCTCTCTCGCTGACATCTGCGAGAAAGATAAATCGATTAACCCATTAACCCCAACCTGATAAACAAGATTAACCTCAAACTATTGCCCATTCCCTCCGCATATTGAGAGAAATATGTGATCAGTCGCTCGATTTTGTTAGTGTTGGCTAAGTAAGAAAGGTTAATCGATATATCTTTACAGCCAACACCATGACAGGAGACACCTCATGAGCAATGTGACCGTTGCCGATATTGCCCGTCATCTGGGGGTATCTACCGCCACCGTCTCCATGACCCTGCGTAACAAGGGACGAATTTCGGAACATACCCGCCAGCGGGTACTCAAGGCGATCGATGAACTCGGCTACGTCTACAACCAGACCGCCGCCAATCTTCGCAACAAGAGCAGTAATCAGGTAGGCCTGCTGCTGCACGACATCACCAACCCCTTCTACGCGGAGATGACGGCGGGCCTCGGCCGGGAGATGGAGCATCACGATCTGATGCTGTTTCTTGCCAACAGCGAGGAGTCAGCGGCAAGACAGCAACAATTTATGGACTCGCTGCAACGCAACAGCGCCGCAGGCATGGTGATTTGCGCAGCCCAGCCTACCCCGCACAGTTTTTTCGACAGCCTGCAACGGCGCCATATGCCCACCATTCTTGTGGTGAGGCCGGTACCGGATGTGGCGATCGACTTCGTGGGCACCGACAACTTTCTGGGCTGCCAGCTGGCAACCGAACATCTGATCCGCCTCGGCCATCGCAACATCGCATTTATTGGGGGGGCAACCACCTCCATCAGCCGCTCCCAGCGCCTAGGTGGCTATATGAGCAAATTGCTCGAACACGGCATAACCGCCAAACCAGAGTGGATCATCAGCTGCGGCGCCAGCCGGGTGGAAGGCACCCTTGCGATGACAACACTGCTGGAGAAACATCCGGAGGTCACTGCCGCCGTATGTTATCAAGACATAGTGGCACTGGGCGCCATGCTAGCCTTGCGCAAACAGGAACGGCGAATTGGTCAGGATTTTGCGTTGGTAGGGTTTGACGATATTCCGGAAACCGCGCTGGTAGAACCCGCCCTGACGACGGTGTCGGTAGCGGCGCGAGAGATTGGCCGCAAGGCGGGTGAGCTGCTGCTCGAGCGGATTGCCGGCAATGATGAACCGGCCAAGAGCATCATCTTACCCCCCTCCCTAGTGGTGCGCCAATCCTGCGGCAGCCGCTAGCGGGGTCGCTCACGGCCCCTTCTGGCTGATTGCTATGTGATTGAGGCGCTCACCACACTGCTCACAACACAAGGTTCCCCCTCCTTCCCTGCGACCACGCGCAAGCCAAACCCCTGCTCGGCCATCAGCCGGTAATCATGACCGGCAATGGCAGGCCAGACCGCCAGCGCAGAGAGCCGGGTCTCGCCGGTATTGATGAGCCGGTGGGCCACGTGACCCGCAATATGGTGAACACTGCCGGGAAAAACCTGCTCAAATCGACAGACGCCAGCCATATCCTGCAACAGCAGCAAGCCCGTCCCGCACAACCCGAAGTAGTACTCCGCCTGCTCGGCCCGGGCATGTATATGACCACGGGTCATAAAAAACTCGCTCCCTATCCTGCCAGCCTCGAGATGGGTGACGCCCATGTTGAGATCCCCCTCCACGCCACTGCTGGGCAACATCGCCACTCGATAGAGCACAGTTTGCGAGTCAACCTCAGCTTCAGCAGCCGGATCGGCAAACATGCCATGCAGGTCGGCCAACCTTGTACTCTTTTCCACCAATTCGGCCCCTGACAGACTGCCGGTCGCAAAATCCACCATGGGCGGGATCATCAGCTTCATCATCATCTACTCCTCAGTGACGCTTTATCAGATGGCGCATCTGCGCCTCGCCAGAACAACCTAAAAGGTTAATCCATTAACCACAAGCATCATCGCTGATGCCCACATCACTATTTGGACAACAAAAAAGCGGCCCGAAGGCCGCCTTGTTATTGATTGCATTGAATTACGTTGTACCACTCAGGCCGTCGCCAGCTTGGCCTGGGCCTCACCGCGCTTGAGCATGGCGTAGGCGACCCCGGTCACCAGCGAGCCTGCCGTGATGGCCAGGATGTACATGAACACGTGGCTGATGGCGTTCGGGATGAACAACACGAACAGGCCGCCGTGGGGCGCCACCAGCTCGCAGCCGAACAGCATGGAGAGCGCACCGGTCAGGGCGCCACCGACCATGCAGGCCGGGATGACCCGCATCGGATCCTTGGCGGCGAACGGGATGGCCCCCTCGGAGATGAAGCAGAGTCCCAGCACGAAGGAGGCCTTGCCCGCTTCCTGCTCCGCCTTGATGAACTTGGTGCGGGCCAGGAAGGTGGCGATCCCCATCCCCAGGGCTGGCACCATGCCGGCGGCCATCACCGCCGCCATGGGGGCATAGGTCTTGGAGGCCAACAGGCCGACCCCGAAGGCGTAGGCCGCCTTGTTGACCGGGCCACCCATGTCGAAGCACATCATGGCGCCGATGATGACCCCCAGCAGCACGGCGTTGGCTGAGCCCATGTTGTTGAGGAAGGTGGTCATGGCACTCATGATGCCGGCGACCGGGCCGCCCACCACGTAGATCATCACCAGGCCGGTAAACAGGCTGGCCACCAGCGGGATGATGAGGATGGGTTTGAGCGCCTCCAGAGTCACCGGCAGACGCACCTTGTCACTCAGGTACTTGGCGCTGTAGCCGGCCAGGAAGCCGGCGACTATGCCACCGAGGAAGCCGGCCCCCAGGGAGCTGGCCAGCATACCGCCGATCATGCCGGGAGCCAGACCCGGCCTGTCGGCGATGGAGTAGGCGATGTAACCGGCCAGCACCGGGATCATCAGGGCGAAGGCCGAGCCGCCGCCGATCTTCATCAGGGCGGCGGCCAGGGTGCCCTCCACCTTGAACGCTTCAATACCGAAGATGAAGGAGATGGCGATGATGAGGCCACCGGCCACCACCATGGGCAGCATGAAGGAGACCCCGGTCAGCAGGTGCTTGTAGGGGCCCGCCTTCTCCTCCTTCTTGGCCGCGGCGGCGCCGCTGTGGCGATAAGTTTTCGCCTCAGTCCACGCCTTGTCCAGCTCGGCGCGGGTCTTCTTGAGCGCCGCCCCCGTGCTGGTGTGATAGACCGGCTTGCCATCGAAGCGGGCCATGTCCACCTCGATGTCGGTGGCGAGGAACACCAGATCGGCGGCGGCGATCTCCTCCGCGGTCAGGGCATTCTGGGCACCGACCGAGCCCTGGGTCTCGACGCGGATCTGGTGACCCAGCTGCTTGGCCATGGTCTCCAGCGCTTCCGCCGACATGAAGGTGTGGGCCACCCCGGTCGGACAGGCGGTGACTGCGACTATGCGCTTGGCCGTGTCAGGCTTGCTCGTCACAGGCTTGGCTGCAACAGCAGCAACCTGATGACGATAGAGGCTGGCCTCGCGCTCGGCGGCGGCCAGCACGGCGGCCGGATCCTGCAGGGCGAGATCCATGCTGCCCTGATAGAGGCGCTTGCCGTCATAGGCGGCGAGATCCACCGGGCCGCTCGCCACCACCAGAATGAGGTCGGCGGCGGCTATCTCGTCAGACGAGGGCTGCTGACGCGGCTGCACGCTGGAGCCGACATCGAGCCTGAGCTCCCAGCCCGCCAGTTTGGCCTGTTGTTCTATCCGTTTAGCAACGAGAAAGCTGGTGGCGATGCCCGCCGGGCAGGCCGTAACCAAGATTGCTTTCATTGGGCATCTCCTGAGTTTTCCATGGAAGGGGATTGAATGGGGGCGAGGTGATCGAGCCGCTGCAACTGCACCTGTCCGAGCAGGGGGGTCAGCACCTCGATGTCGCTGAAACCGACCGCGACCTGGCTCACCGCCAGGGCGGAGACGGCGGTGGCCAGTCGCAGGGTCTGCTCCGGCGCCCAGCCGAGGCTGAGGCCATGGGCAAGCCCGGCGACCAGCGAATCGCCGGCGCCGACGGTGCTGACCACCTGCATACGCGGCGGAATGGCCTGCCAGCTGGCATCGGGACCAAACCAGATCAGGCCTTCTGCGCCGTTGGAGACAACCACATGGGGGATCCCTTGCGCCTGCAAGGCGCGGGCACAGTCGGCCTGCTCCTCCAGGGTCTCGATGGGGCGCCCGGCCCACTGGCTGAGCTCCTCCAGATTGGGTTTGACCAGGGTCGGCGCGGCGCCGAGGCCTGCGCTGAGCGCCGCCCCGCTGCAATCGAAGATCACCCGCTTGCCCTTGGCCTTGAGCAGGCCGATGAGACGGGCGCAGTAATCGGGCTCGACCCCCTTGGGCAGGCTGCCGGCCAGCACGAACCAGTCGGCGCCCTGGCCGGCATCGGCGCACAGCGCGTCGATCACCGTCTCCAGCTGGCACACGGCGTCAGCGTGGATCTGCAGCCCCGGCAGGTTGAGATCGGTGACCCGACCCGACTGCTCGGAGATCTTGACGTTGATGCGGGTGCTGCCCGCCACCCGCACGAAATGATCGGCCAGGATGCGCTCTTCAAACAGCGACTCGAAAGCCTGGGCGTTGTCCGCCCCGAGCCAGCCGGTGAGCGCCACGTCACGGCCGAGATCTTTCAAGACCATGGCGACGTTGATCCCCTTGCCCGCGGCGCGTAAGTGAGCCTCGCTCACCAGATTCACCTCGCCGAGGCTCATGGCCTCCAGGCGGGTGGTGAGATCCAGCGCGGGGTTGAGGGTGATGGTCACGATTTTCATCAGTGCGCCCCCTCCCCCAGTCCGGCGGCGATGGCCTCGCCAATCCCCTTGAGAGCGGCTTCGGCATCCGCCCCTTCGGCGCGAAACGCCAGCCGGTGACCGCACTTGACGCCCAGACCGATGACCTTCATCAGGCTCTTGGCGGAGACCGCCTCACCGCTGCCATCGAGATTCGCGACCCGGATGTCGGATGCGAACTCCTTGGCCACCTTGACCAGCATGGCACCCGGCCGCGCGTGCAGGCCGTGGGGATTGATGATGGTGAAGGTCTCGCTGAGGCCGCTGGCGGGGCCCGCCTGCAACATGGCGAGCCCCTCGCTGCCCGCCAGGGTGGCGAGCTGGCCGGCGGCGGCCAGCCTGGCCAGATTCTCCAGCTGTGGCAGGTGGCTGGCATCGCTGGCACACAGCAGCAAGAGGGCGCCGACCGGCAGCTCCCCGGCCTGCAGTGGCGTGCTCGGGGTCGCCAGTACCCAACCGGTCTGGGTGGCTGGCGTGCGGGCCAGCCAGACACCCTCGCCGAGATAGGCCGGCTCGCTGGCCAGCAGGGAAGTCACCATGGCGGCCTCCCCCCAACCGGCAGACTTGGCACGGGCGGCGGCCCCCAGCAGCAGTTGGTCGCGATCCTCGGCCGGGAAATCGGCGAGGGTCAGGTACTGCACTTCCTGCGCCGCGCCGGCGCCGGTGAGAATATTGATGATGGTGTCGGCATCGGTGGCGGTTTTCAGTTGCGCCGCCGCCTGCTCATCACCCAGCACATGGGTGAGCTGACGCAGGATCCCCAGGTGCTCGTCGGATTTGGCGGCGATGCCGATGGCCACATAGGCGATCTGCCCCTGGTCCCACTCGATGCCCTGAGGGAACTGGGCCACCATGACGCCGGTGTGTTTGACCAGATGACGGGTGTCCGTGGTGCCGTGGGGAATGGCGATGCCGCTGCCGAGGTAGGTGGCGTGCTGCGCCTCCCGGGCCAGCATGCCGTCCACATAGCCCGCTTCCACCAGACCGGCCTCGGTCAGTTTGCCTGCCAGCAGGGCGATGGCATCCGCCTTGGTCGCCACCGATTGCCCCAGCAGGATCTGCTGCTGCGCCAACTTCAACATAGAGATTCTCCATCAGGTGCCGGCCTCGCCTGCTGGCGGTCCGGCTTAACACTCGGGTAATTTGCCTGCTGACAATAGACTGGATTGCGTCCTTCGGTGATCCAGGGCGGCTTTTCAACCCCGGTCACCCATTGCCTGCTGACAAGCTGAATCGTTTCACTTACACTCAGACTGAATCGTTTCAGCTGATTGTTCAAGTGCCGACGCCGAGTGCTTTTCAATGATATGATCCCGCGCACACTTTTCGGTGTCCCTACCCTGGGTCGTCGCGGACCTTGCAACTCAAACAGAGCCAAGATGATGAAACTGGATGAAATCGCTGCCCTCGCCGGTGTCTCGCGCACCACCGCCAGCTATGTGATCAACGGCAAGGCCGATCAATACCGCATCAGCCAGGCCACCCGTGACAAGGTGATGGCGGTGGTCAATGCCCACAACTATCAACCGGACAGCCGCGCCGCCTCCCTGCGCGGTGGCCAGACCCGCACCCTGGGGTTCATCCTGCCAGATCTCGAGAACGCCAGTTATGCCAAGCTCGCCAAGCGGCTCGAGCAGGGCGCAAGGGCGCAGGGCTATCAGCTGCTGATCGTCTGCTCGGAAGATGAGGCGGATACCGAGAAGGAGCTGGCCCGGATGCTGGTCAGCCGCCATGTGGATGCGCTGCTGGTGGCGAGCTGCCTGCCGCCGGAGGATCCCTTCTACCTGCAGCAGCAGGCCCATGGCGTCCAGATCCTGGCCATCGATCGGGCCATGGCCGCCGATCACTTCGTCACTGTGGCGAGCGAGAACCAGAAGGCGAGCTTCGATCTCACCGCCTCCCTGCTCACCCCGGCCATCCGGCATGTGGCACTGATCACAGCGCTGCCCAGCCTCACGATCAGCCAGGAGCGGAAAGCGGGCTTCGAGCAGGCGCTGGCTCAGCAAGCTGCCGCGTCACAGTTGACGCCCCACATCTGCGAGGGGGAGCACTTCTCCCGTATCGAGGGCTATCGGCTGATCAAGGAGCTGCACCTGCGGCTCGGTCAGCTGCCCGAGGCGCTGGTCGCCACCTCCTACATATTGATGGAGGGGGTGCTGGACTACCTGCTGGAGCAGGAGACCGACATGAGCCGGCTCGCCATGGCCACCTTCGGTGACGATCGCCTGCTCGACTTTCTCCCCTTCGGCATCAACTCCCTGCCCCAGCAGCACGACGCCCTGGCCGGCCAGGCGCTCGCCCTCGCGCTCAAGGCCATCAACGGCGAATACCACTGCGGCCTGCACTACATAAGCCGCACCCTCAAGCGTCGCCGCTGAGCCCACCGCGCTGGCGGCAACCACCGTCGGTGCGCTTTTTCACCAAAGAATCCCGCCTTCTGTCATCTTTTATTTCCACTTATCACCACCTTGCAGTACAAGATCTGCCGTAATAGGCTTGTCTCCGCTATTTTGATCCGCTAACGTGGCAACCATCTTTTACAAACGAGCGGTTTTTCGTAACGATGCGTCCACTCCGATATTGCTAGCCTCCGGCCTCAGCCCCGGAGGCGCCTCCTGACCCTGCTTCTGGCACTCTTTCTCTGATCTCGGATGGACACATGAACACCAAAACCCTGGGTTGTACCCTGTTGATTGCCGGCACCACCATAGGCGCCGGCATGCTGGCCCTGCCGCTGGCCTCCTCCTCCCTCGGCGGCCCCGCCACCCTGCTCTTGATGATCGGGCTCTGGGCGCTGATGGCCTTCACCGCCATGTTGCAGGTGGAAGCCAGCCTCAACACCGGCAAGTGGTACCTGCACCAGCTGGCGGATCACCTGCTCGGCCCCTGGGGCAAACGCATCGCCTCCTTCTGCATCCTGATGCTGTTCTACTCGCTCGCCTCCGCCTACATCAGCGGCGGCAGCAGCCTGCTGGCGCAGGCGCTGGCCGATGCCGGCACCACCGTCAGCCAGGAGCAGGCGGCCTGGGCCTTCACCCTGCTGTTTGGCGGCATGGTGTGCGTGGGCACCAAGCAGGTGGATTACCTCAACCGGCTGATGTTCACCGTGAAATTGGTGATCATGGTAGGGGTGCTGGCGCTGCTGCTGCCGCGCGCCGAGGGACAGCACCTGCTCTCCATGCCGCTCGGCCAGGGGCTGCTGCTGGCGGGCCTGCCGGTCATCTTCACCTCGTTCGGCTTCCACGGCTCCATTCCGAGCGTGATGCTCTACCTCGGCGATTGCCCCAAGCAGCTGCGCCGGGTGTTCGTGTGGGGCTCCGCCCTGCCGCTCATCCTCTACGTGCTGTGGCAGGTCGCCATCCTGGGGCTGCTCGGTCAACAGACCCTGATCCAGACCGGCGGGGCCCTCGACAGCCTGCTGGCCAGCGTCGGCAACCTGGTCAGCTGGCCGGCGTTCAATCAGGCGATGCACCTGTTCGCAGACCTGGCGCTGGCCACCTCCTTCCTCGGGGTGACCCTGGGGCTGTTCGACTTCATGGCCAAGGTGACCCGCCGCAAGGACAATGCCGGCGGCCGTATCCAGACAGGCATGATCACCTTCGTGCCGCCGCTGCTGTTCGCGCTCTACTTCCCGCAGGGCTTCATCATGGCGCTGGGTTATGCCGCCATCGCCCTGGCGGTGCTGGCGGTGCTGCTGCCGGTGACCCTGGTGTGGCAGAGCCGCAAGCGGGCCGAGGCGCACCACTACCGCGCCCCGGGTGGCGTGCTGGCGCTGGGGCTGGCCGGTGCCATGGGGGTACTGATCGTCGGCGTCCAGGTGAGCGTCAGCCTGGGGCTGCTGCCGGCACTCTGACCCTCATCCTTGGATGGAAAAAGAGAAGCCCCGCCAACCTGGCGGGGCTTTTTTGTGCCTGCTGACACCTCGCACAAGGCCGATGCTGGCGCTGGCGCTGGCAGGGTCTGCCCCATAGCTGTGACCAACGCATCAGGCAGTCTGCCGCTGAAATACTCTTTAGCCCCACTTCATATTCACTTCACTCTGCCATGACAGGCTGGGACCTCTTCCAAGACCACGAGATAATATGATGATGAAATTGGCGGCGCTGTTCACGGCACTCGGGGTGATCTCCCTCATCAGCTTCCAGCTGATCGGCTCATACCTGGATAGCCAGGGTTATCTGCACGAGCCGTTCGGCCTGTTGCCCATCGGCTTCCTGTTCATCTTCATGGGGATACTGCTCGCCCTCTTCGGCGCGCTCAGGGCATTGTGCAGACAGAAACGCGCGAAGGCGGATAAGCAAGCCAGCTGAGGCGGCGCTGTAAACCGTTTCAGCCCTCGACTGAAACGCCGGACTCCCGGCGAACGGCACACACAGAAAAGCCCTGCCAAACTGGCAGGGCTTTTTCATTGGGCTGCATCATGGTGACAGCCCAGAGCCAGCGGCCCGGGGCTGCTCTGCGACGGCGACTTAACGAGCCGAGACGGTGATGCTGGCCAGATCGATCAGGTTGACCGCTCCGCCCTGCCCACCGGCATCGTTGTAGGTAGCGTTCGCCTTCAGATAGCTCATGTTATAGAAGTCACTCACCAGGATGTCGTACTGTCCCGCCGGCACCTCGGCGATGACGGGGGTCGAGTCACGCAGCGGCTTGAGGTCGCCATCCTGCATCACGTGGGGCATCTGCACCACGCCGCTCGCGACCACCTTGCCATTGCTGAGCACGGACACCCGCTTCACCCCGTTGGTCACCCCCAGGTTGATGGCGTGCTGGGCATTGCTGTATTGCAGGCGAATGGCGCGCTTGCCATCCAGTGTGACGCCCCGCACCAGCAGGGTATCTTCCGGGCGGCCCCAGTCCTTCAGATAGGGCACGGGAATGGCCGTATCGGCCGCCGTGAGGATGCCGCTATGGGAGACCGCATCGGCATCGACAGCGATGCGCTGGCGCTCGGGTTGGTAGCACACCGGCTTGGAGTGATGGGAGCGGTTACCGGACTCGGGGTAGATGGCTTCCGCGCTGTAGCAATAGGCCATGCCCGGTTGCGGCGCCAGCTCGTCGACCCAGTCCCTCGCCGCTTCGAGCCCGGCGGCCACCTGCTTGCCATCCCGATAGATGTTGTAGCTGAGCGCCCCCTGGTTGACGCTGTCTTGCAAGGCGACGACCAGCTTGCCCCCTTGCTCGGTGACCCCTGACAGGGTGGGCTCGGTCGGGGCGAACACCTTGCGGTTCTCCACATCCAGCGGCGCCACGTCCTCGATCAGGCGGATCCCCTGCTCATCGGCCACCCCGGCTCCCAGCTGGACCTCGATCAGGTTGCTGGCCGCCAGCATCTCCTCGGTGATCAGCTCAGCCACGGGGGCGCCATTGAGCAGGATGCTCCGCACCGGGTAGTAACTGCCCTCTTCCCCGACCTCGGGAAGCAGCAACTTGATCTCGATCTGCTTGCCGCGGTAGTTCAGCCCCTTGAGCGCCGCCTCCGGCTTGGCCCCCATCAGCTTGTGCTGGTGCGCGGTGACGAAGGGCGAGACCCGGATCCCCTGCTCTTCCAGGTTGTAGCCAAACAGGGTGCTGGTCACCATGCCGAGATAGCCGCCGACGGACCAGAGCTGGCGTTGAGAGTTGATAACCGGACCTGTCAGATCGGGATGGGTCAGATCCATCAGCGAGGGCTGACCGGAGAGCCACTCCAGGTTCTCCATGTTGGAGAGGTTGAGCGCGGCTCCGCGCATCAGGGAGTCGACATGGCGATCGGCCACGGCCACGTTCTGCACCCGGGCGGCGGCTTTCAGCCCATAGGCGGAGACGAAGGGCCAGATGGCGCGATTATGGTAGACCGGCATATCGGGCTGCTGCGGGAAGTAGACAGGGGCGCCATAAGGCCCCATGGGATAACGGCTGACGATCGCCCTGGCCTGGCCCTCATCGGCAATGCCCGCCAGTATGGCAAGGGATTCCCCGAGCAGGTCGAACTTGTAGGCCGGGCTCGGATCCGTGCTGGTGTTGATCAGGCTGGCATACATCTGCTCATCCGCCAGCCAGAAGCCATGATTGATGGCCAGCTTGAGCTCGGCGGCCCACTGGCTGTAGCGGGTCGCCAGCTCATCCTGGCCCAGCTCGGCAGCCAGACGCGCCGCCAGCCCTAACCCCTGATAGTGGAGCACGTTGGTGGAGAGGGACTTGCTCATGCCGATGTGGGCGATGTCGGCGGTGATCCACTTGGCATAGGTCTGATCACGCCAGTCGAGGAAGGATTGCTCCCCGACATAGAGGCCATCGCCCTCATCGAAGGCCGCCAGTCGATCGCTCTCTATGGTATTGCGCAACCCCTCGAACGCCTCGGGCAGGAAGGCACTGCGCTCCCCGGCAGGCAGCGCCGCCAGCACCTGCTCGGCCGCCAGCGCCCAGCCCATGCGGTCGGTGCTGATGGGCCAGCTGCCCCCGGTCCCCGTATCCTGGATGATCTGGCGCCCCTGCGGGATCAGGCCGTCGAGGCCCTGCTTCAGCTCGGCCCTGAAGTCGGAGAGCTTGAACTGCAGGGAGTTCCGCGCCCGTTGCGGATCCAGGACCCCCAGCCCCAGATCGGTGGCGTAGGAGAGATCCCGCGTCCAGACATAATGCCACTTGGCCCCCGTTTCGAAGCAGTCGCAGGGGATCGCCTGACCGCCGCCGTAACTGCCATCCTTGACCTGGGCCACGCTGTTTTGCCGCATCTCGTGCGTCGCCAGCGCAAACAGGGCATCAAACACCATGTCGCCCGAGCGCAGCCGGGGCAGATCCGCCTGCTCCTGATACGTGGTGAAGCTATCCCCCGGATCCCGCAGCTCCTGGGTCGTCGACTGGGCATAGCCGCGATAGTCGGCTCCGGCCTGTTTGACCGAGAAGGTGGCCACCTCCTTGACCCCGGCTTTGTGGGTCTGGTACTCCCGCTTCTCGATAAGCTCGTGCCCTTCATGGGGATTGATCATGCCAAGATCCTCGTCCGTCGCCGCACTGACCCGCAGCCAGGGTGCCTGCTCATCCTGACTCGCATCGAGGACAAACTTGTAATATCCCGCCTGTGACACCGACAGGGACGCCAGCTGGCAGCTGCTGTCACAGCGCTGCATCCTGACGCTCTCATTCAATGAGATGGCGCCGCTCGGGCCAAAACCTATCCCATCCTGGGCGGAAGCCATCTTTATCTTGTGCTCGCCGGGGGCCAGCTTGGCGACCACCACATAGCGCTTGTCGCCCTGGTAGACCATCTGCAAGACGGGCTCGAGGTTGCCATCTATGCCCTTCAGATAGAGGCTTTCGTCGTAGTTGGGCTCATCGCGCACCATGAAAAATTCGATGACGGGCGCCGCCAGATCGGCATTGGTCACCTTGACCTGGATATCCAGCAACCCTTTTTCGGTCACGACCAGACGGTTGTTCTGGCCGTTATTCTGGTAATACATGGGATAGAGCTGATCGGGGAAAATACTGGTCTCTTTGCGGCTGTCGGCAGAAAAATCAGGATATTTGGTCCACTCCGGGCCCCCTACCTTGAAGGGCGACATGCCTGAATTCATCTTCAGGTTATCCAAGCGGTAGACCCCGTCCTTGAAGAGCAGCTTGAATTTGTCTGTGCGATCCCAGCCGCTGAATTCCCCGACCAGGTAGAGATCGAAATCCCAGGGAGCCTTCACCTCGGGATTGACGTTATTATCATTACTGGCGGAGGAGCTGTTATCGTTGCAACCGGACAAGACGACGCCGCCGCATAATAATGCCACGGATAAAGCCAATGGATGGATTCTCATATTTTCCCTTCGTTACTTTATTATTTGTTTTGTTATTTGAGTGACACAATAAAATTGCTCTCGCAGCTTACACCGGCATGCCTGAAAGCAAACATAGATGACCCGGCAGGCAAGATAGATACACTCTATAACGGCATGAGATTGCGTGATCGCCCGCACTAAAATGGCGCCATTGCCGGTCAAAGCGAATAGAAAACAACGTGAAGAGCCACACATAAAAACCGTTTCGGGCGACAGCCTGGCGATTGACAGCATGGCATGCTTGCTCTAGCGTTGCGCTCCGCCTGACCCTGAACGGACGCCATTCTCCGTGGACAAACATCTAAGACAATTCATCGAAGTCGCGACCCACCAGAGCCTGAGTCTGGCAGCCCGGCATATGGGGCTGAGCCAACCGACGCTGACCCACAACATGAAGAAACTCGAAGAGAGCCTGGGCACGACCCTGCTGATCAGGCACGCCGGCGGCGTGGCGCTGACCCCGGCCGGGGAGCTGCTGCTGACACAGGCCCGCGTGATGCAGCGGATCTACGACGAGACGCTCAGACGGCTCGCGCTGCTTCGCGAGCGGGCGGCGCTGCCACTGAGAGTGGGCACCGGCCATGCCTGGTGGCAACGGGTGCTGCACCCTGTCACCCTGCGCTATCGAGAGGCCAATCCGTCCTGTGCCATCAATATCGAGGTGGGCAATCACCTGCGGCTATTGGATCTGCTCCTGGGCAATCACATCGATCTGTTTCTGGGGCATGAGATCCATGGCCTGGATAAACATTACAGCCTGATCTTCATCCCGTTATTCACGTCCAGCGACGCCGTCTTTGTCAGGGCCGGGCACCCCCTCTCGGGGAAAATATGCGGCAAGCAGGATCTGGTGAATTACCCCAGCCTGTTGATCACCACGGATGAGCAGCAATATCTGCATCTGGTCGAGGATCTGGCAAGAAAGCAGCAAGATCAGGCCGACATGCAGCTCAATGACAAGATCATTTATACCTGCAACTCGCTGGTCGCCGGCATCGACATGGCAAATACCAGCAATGCCGTCATGCCTTATCCGGGCAGCATGGCGAGTTATTTCGCCCGATTCGGCATAGTCCCGCTCGACATGGACGAGGAATATAACAAGGGGGTGATCGGTATCTATATTTCTCGTGAAAAAATGGATGAGCCCCATATTCAGACCCTGTGCCAGCAGATCCAGACCCAGGTCAGCAAGCATGACGTCTTGATGGCCACCTGCTGACGCCGCGCCGAGGCTGGCCCTCCCCGTCTTCGGCTACCACCCCAGGCGCCCAGGATGGCGGCAAACGACGGACACAAAAAAGCCCTGCCAATCTGGCAGGGCTTTTTCTATCAACCGGTGGGAGGATGAGGGCGAACCCTCAACCGCTTACTGGTTGTGGCTGGCGCGACGTGGACGACGGGCCTGGGCCGGCTTGGCGGCCCCCTCGGCCGGACGCTGTCCACCTTGCGGCTTGGGCTTGCCCGCATTGCCGCCGGTGCGCGCACCGCCAGCATTGCCGGAACGACCGGCACCCTGACGCTGACCTTGCGGGCGCGGCGCACGGCGCTCTTCGCTCGGATCGCGCGGCTCTTTGCGCAGCGGCGCGCCAATGCCACGGGCGATGTTGTCAAGCGTCTCACGGGAGGCTTCAAAGCCAGCCACCTGCTCGCACTTGATGTTCTGCTTGGTCAGACGCTCGATGGCCTTGATCAGCTTGCCTTCATCGGCGGCGACCAGAGAGATGGCATGACCGGCGGCGCCGGCACGGCCGGTACGGCCGATGCGGTGCACATAGTCTTCCGCCACGTTGGGCAGCTCGAAGTTGACCACTTGCGGCAACTTGTCGATGTCCAGACCGCGAGCGGCGATGTCGGTCGCGACCAGCACCTTGACGTTACCATCTTTGAAACCGGCAAGGGCACGGGTACGGGCACCCTGGCTCTTGTTGCCGTGGATGGCGGCGGCGCTGACGCCGTTCTTGTCGAGGGTCTCGGCGACACGGTTGGCCATGTGCTTGGTACGGGTGAACACCAGTACCTGCTGCCAATCGTTGCTGGTGACCAGATGGCTCAGCAGGCCGATCTTGTTGGCCTTGTCGCAGGGGTGCACCAGCTGCTCGATACGCTCGGCGGTGCTGTTGCGCGGGGCCACTTCGATCACCGCCGGGTTGTTGAGCAGGCCGGTGGCCAGCTCGCGGATCTCTTCGGCGAAGGTCGCGGAGAACAGCAGGTTCTGACGCTGCTTCGGCATCAGGGCCAGGATCTTGCGGATGTCACGGATGAAGCCCATGTCGAGCATGCGGTCCGCTTCGTCCAGCACCAGGATTTCCACCTCGTCAAAGCGCACGGCGCCTTGGTTGTAGAGATCCATCAGGCGACCCGGACAGGCCACCAGCACGTCCAGACCACGGCGGGTAGCCATCATCTGCGGGTTGATGCTGACGCCACCGAAGACCACGTGGCTGCGCATCGGCAGATGCTTGCCGTAGTTGCGCACGCTCTCGCCCACCTGGGCGGCCAGCTCACGAGTCGGGGTCAGTACCAGGGCACGGATCCGGTTGGGAGAAACCTTACGCTTGCTCTCCATCAGACGCTGCAGCATCGGCAGGGTAAAGCCTGCGGTCTTGCCGGTCCCGGTTTGGGCCGCCGCCATCAGGTCGCGGCCAGCCAGAACGGCGGGGATCGCTTGCAGCTGAATGGGAGACGGGGTGTCGTAGCCTTGCTCGGCAACGGCACGCAACAAGGGTTCGGCCAGACCGAGGGAAGAAAAACTCATAATTACCTGCTAGGGATAGGGGCGCCGGGGATTTGTGGTGGGGCTCCTCTGCTGAGCCGATGCCATCTCACAAGATCTGGGCCTATTGAGAAAACAACGATTTCCCCGGGGAGCAGAGCAAAGGGGAAAGAATAGAGGTGCAGTCTATCGGAGTTGGCCCTGTTACACGAGAAAAATGTGACGTCCCTCCCAGCATGGATGGAAAACTGTGCCTCTGCTGGGTGGAACGACGATGATAACACCCGCTCGCGCCAGCCTCTGCCAGACGACCATGCCTGGCCGCCGTTGGCGCTTGCCTCGAAGGTCTGACAAGGAGGTTTTGCTTGATGAGGATATGCGCCCCCGGCGCGCTCTGGCGCGCGATGGGAGTGGGTCTGTTGCTCGCCCTGAGCCTGCCGCTGGCGGCCAAGGAGACGCTGTCGGTGGCCTGGAGTCCCTGGCCGCCCTTCAGCCAGATCGATGAGGGGGGCGAGCTGACCGGGCTGGATGTGGCGCTGACGCGCCAGATCCTGCACAAGGCGGGTCTGACCCCCCAGTTTCGCAACCTGCCCTGGGCCCGGGCCCTGCACCTGGTCGAGCAGCAGCGGCTGGATCTGGCCATGGGAGCACTCGAGACCCCGCAGCGGCGCCAGTTTGCCCGCTTCTCGGCTCCCTACAGGCGCGCCAGCTTCGTGCTGCTGAGCAACGCCCCCATCCCGGGCCACGTGGATCGCTGGCAAGGGATCCAGCGCCTCACCGATCTGTGCGGGCAGACGCAACTGCGCCTTGGCAAGCTGCGCGGCACCCGCCCTGCCCCGTTGACGGCGGCCTGCCCGGCCCTTAGGTTCGCCACCGAATACAACTCGGACGAGCGGCTGATCGAACTGCTGCTGGCCCGGCGTCTGGACGGCGTCATCATGGAGTGGCAGTACGCCAACTATCGGCTGACACAGCTGGGGGCCAATCGGTACATCCACTGCCAGTTGCTGCTGCATCGGCAACCGGTCAGCCTGATGTTCGCAAGGGATGCGGTGAGCGAGCCCGAGCTCGCCCGCATCGACGCCGCCATCGCCACCCTGCCCCAGCCAAGCCAGGCCTTTGCCCCGCCCCTCTGCCGCTTCGACGGCAGCCAGACACCGGATGACGACACCTTGGGCCAGCCCGCGTCCTGATGACAATACGCGACAATACACAATGAGAAAGGCGACCCTGGGGTCGCCTTTTTTTGTCGTCCAGCATGATCGGCCGAGTGCCCGGCACCGAGATCAGCGCAACTGCGGTGTCTGGGTCAACACGCCCTGGTTCTGGGCACGGTGGCGCAGCAGATGATCCATCAACACCAGCGCCAGCATGGCCTCGGCGATGGGCACGGCACGGATGCCGACGCAGGGATCGTGGCGACCCTTGGTGATCATCTCGGTGGCCTCACCGCTGGTATTGATGGTCTTGCCCGGCACCGTGATGCTGGAGGTGGGCTTGAGCGCCATGCTCACCACTATCTCCTGACCGGACGAGATCCCGCCCAGGATGCCGCCGGCATGGTTGCTGGCAAAGCCTGCCGGCGTCATCTCGTCGCGATGCTCGGAGCCTTTTTGCTCCACCACCGCGAAACCGTCGCCGATCTCGACCCCTTTCACCGCGTTGATGCCCATCATGGCGTGGGCGATGTCGGCGTCGAGCCGGTCGAACACCGGCTCACCCAGGCCCACCGGCACGTTGCGGGCGATGACCTGCACCTTGGCGCCTATGCTGTTGCCCTCTTTTTTAAGATCGCGCATGTACTGATCGAGCGCCTCCAGCTTGCCCGCGTCGGGGAAGAAGAAGGGGTTCTGCTCGATCTGCCCTGCGTCGAACGCCTCGGCCTTGATGGGGCCGAGCTGAGAGAGGAAGCCGATGATCTCGATGCCGTGCATCTGCTTGAGGTATTTCTTGGCGATGGCCCCCGCCGCGACCCGCATGGCGGTCTCCCGCGCCGAGGAGCGGCCGCCGCCCCGGTAGTCACGCTGACCATACTTCTGGTGGTAGGTGTAATCGGCGTGGCCCGGGCGGAACAGGTCCTTGATGTCGGAGTAATCCTTGGAGCGCTGATCCTGGTTCTCGATCAGCAGGCCGATGGAGGTGCCGGTGGTCCGGCCCTCGAACACCCCGGCCAGGATCTTCACCTCGTCCGCCTCACGGCGCTGGGTGGTGTAGCGGGAGGTGCCAGGCTTGCGCCTGTCCAGATCCACTTGCAGATCCGCCTCGCTTATCTCCAGCCCCGGCGGGCAGCCGTCGACCACGGCGCCCAGCGCCAGGCCGTGGCTCTCGCCGAAGGTGGTGACCCGAAAGAGTTGGCCAAAACTGTTCCCTGCCATGGGTGCTCCTTGCTGCTTAGCTCTTGTAAATCGCGAAATGGTCCCGGTACTGCTCCAGCTCGGCCTTGGTCATCACGAACACGCCGTGGCCGCCGTTCTCGAACTCGACCCAGGTAAAGGGCACCTCGGGGAACTGGGACTCCAGGTGGATCATGCTGTTGCCCACCTCGACCACCAGCACACCGTCATCCTTGAGGAAGTCGGCGGCATTGGCCAGCAGGCGCTTGGTGAGCTTGAGGCCATCGGAGCCGGAGGCGAGCGCCAGCTCGGGCTCGTGCCGGAACTCCTCAGGCAAGTCCGACATGTCTTCGGAGTCCACGTAGGGCGGGTTGGAGACGATGAGATCGTACTTGTCACCGACCGGCAGATCCCGCATCAGATCGGAGCGGATCGGGATGACCTGCTGCTCCAGACCGTGATCGGTGATATTGCGCTCGGCCACGTTCAGCGCATCGACGCTGATGTCGATGGCGTCCACTTCCGCGTGCGGGAATTCGTGGGCCATGATGATGGCGATGCAACCTGAGCCGGTACACAAGTCCATGATCCGGGTCGGTTCATGTTTGAGGAAGGGGGCGAAGCGGTTGGCCACCATCTCGGCGATGGGGGAGCGCGGGATCAGCACCCGCTCGTCCACATAAAACTCCCAACCGGCATACCAGGCCTTGTTGGTCAGGTAGGCGGCCGGCACCCGCTCCTGCACCCGGCGGATGATCAGCTCGGCGATGCGGTGACGCTCACTGGTGGTCAGCCGGGAGTGGCGCATGCCAGGATCCACGTCTGGCGGCAGATGTAACGCGGGCAGTACCAGCTGCACGGCCTCATCCCAGGCGTTGTCGGTGCCATGCCCGTAGAAGATCCCGGCGTCGTTGAAGCGACTCATGGCCCAGCGCAACATGTCCTGGATGGTGTGCATCTCGGCAACCACCTCATCGATAAATATCTTGTCCAAATCCACCTCCAAGTCGAGTAATATCCGGCCCGAGAAACCTATATAGCGAGCAAGACGAGTACCTGATGAAAAAAACGCCCTCACCCACAGACGAGGAAAACCTGCTGTTTCGTGATGCTGTCAAAGGTACCCGGAAAATTAAGCAAGATACCATAAGGGCCGACCTGCGCCCGGTCAAGCAGAAACGCGAACTGCGTGAAAGCCGCGAAAAGCTTGGGGTTGGCCACTTTTTCAGCGACGAGTACCAGCCCCATCTGGACGAGGATGGCCCGACCCGTTATGTGCGTGAGGACGTCTCGAAATTCGAACTGAAGAAGCTCAAGCGCGGCAGCTACCCGCCGGAGATCTATCTGGACCTGCATGGCATGAACCAGAACCAGGCGAAACTGGAGCTGGCCGCCCTGCTGACCCTGTGCCAGAAAGAGAACATCCACGTCGCCTCCGTGATGCACGGCATCGGCAAACACATCCTCAAGCAACGGATCCCGAGCTGGCTGGCCCAGCATCCCAATGTGCGCGCCTTCCATCAGGCGCCGCGCGAATGGGGCGGCGACAGCGCCATCCTGGTGCTGCTGGATATCGAAGAGTAGCCCGCCGCCGGGCAGGAAAGGGTTGATCGAAAAGCGCGCCTCAGGGCGCGCTCTCCATATACCGCTTGAAGTTGTCGAGGATGCTCTGCCAGCCGGCACGCTGCTGCTCGCCACTGTGTTCGGATTCGGCGTCGAACTCCTCGTGCACCCAGATGCTTCCCTGCTCCTCAACGAACCGCACCCTGACGGCCCGGCCGTCGTCCATGACGTAGCCCAGCAGGGTCGGCGGCGTGACCTCGGTAAAGGTGCCCTCGAAATCAAACCCCATGCAGCCATCCCTGGCGGCCATATGGTGGCAAAAACGCCCGCCAACCCTGAGATCCACCCGGCTGCTGGGGCAGTGCCACTCGAGGGACGCGGCGTTCCACGCCATGATGCTGGCAGGGGTGTTCCACCCCTCCCATACCAGAGCGAGTGGCCGTTCGATCCGGACGCTGACGCTTATTTTCATGCAGTTCCTCCTCCTGAATGGATCCCCGGCGCCAATGTTAGGCATGGAGTCGTCCCTTGATTCCTGTGCCCGTGGTACGCCCCTTGGCCGCAAAGGACAGGTTGGCCCCCCGTCGACGCGAGATGGAGAGGGGCTAATCCTGCCCGACCGGGCGATGACATCCTATCGGTGACTGAGCCCGAGGGATGTTGTGCGCCCCGAAAAGCCGCCACAACCGAAAGGGTCAGCCCTGAGCCAGATGGTGGGCCACCAGGGCATTGGCATGGCCGTGCCCCATGCCGTGCTCGCTCTTGAGCCAGGCCACCAGCGCCATGTGCTTGCGCTCCTCCCGAGCCGCCAGCAGGGCCAACCAATGGCGATGGGCTGACCATATTTCTGCTCGATGGCCGGGAAATAGGAGGCGGGCCCCCTCAGCTTCTCTTGTTCATCCATCTTATCCTCCTCGAGTCATGGCGCCACGCAACCGCCGCAGCTCATCCATATAAGCGGCTCTCTGCCTCAGTCCTTGGGGGCGAACTGCTCGAACACCTGCGGACCCGTCAGGGTCTGGGTGTCGTTTTTCAGCTCGTAGAAGTCCGGCTTCTCGTCGATGAAGATCTGGCTGGCCAGCTCGAACGACTGATCCTGGAACAGGCCGGCAGGCAGTATGTATTCATCCGTCGGCAGCAGATGGTAGAAGAGATGGGTACCACAGGTCGGACAGAAGCCGCGCTCCGCCCACTCGGACGAGCGGTAGGCCACCGGGGTGAGCCCCTTGAAGCGGACA
Source organism: Aeromonas sp. sia0103 (assembly GCF_963895295.1). Classification (NCBI taxonomy): domain Bacteria; kingdom Pseudomonadati; phylum Pseudomonadota; class Gammaproteobacteria; order Aeromonadales; family Aeromonadaceae; genus Aeromonas; species Aeromonas sp. sia0103. The sequence continues at coordinate 179,193 of NZ_CAWQKG010000033.1, forward strand.
TCCTTGCCGCCATGCACCGCAAACATGGGCCCCCCGGACCAGCGCCGACACATGGCGCAGTGACACAGGTTGACCTCTTTATGATCGCCGGTTGAAACGCTGATCCCGCCACACAGACAATGACCTTCCATGATGCCTCCTTGAACCTTGGGGAACTGTGCGAGCTGAGCCACCCTCTACTCGCGGTCGCCACAGAGGATTAGCACGCAAAGCACAGGCCGACAACTGACCATCTTGTGGTCAATACCTCCTGCAGCGCCTTGTAACAGGCCGTATTTCTCGAGATTGAGCCATCTCTATCAATCCGGTGAATGAGATTTCATCTGGCATGCACCGTACGAATAATGCTCAGCGCATCTCCTGCAAGGCGATGCGATTGCCCTCGGGGTCCTGAAACTCGGCCACCCGGATCTGCTCGCTCACTTGGGTCACCGGGTAAAGCTCCCCTGCCCCCGCCTCGAGAGCCTGGGCCATCACCCGCTCGATCTCGGCCACCCGCAGATAGATGCGAGTGCCGTCCAGGCTCGGCACATAGCTCTCTCCCATGGCCAAGGCCCCCGAGCAGCCGGGCGCCTGCTCATCGAGGGGAAACAGCGCCATCTCGTTGCCGTCGATACTGACCCGCTCCAGAGTCAACTCGAACACCCGCTCGTAGAAGGCGGTGGCCCGCCCGAGATCCCGCACCGGAATTTCAAAATGGATGGCGATATTCATGACTGATCCCTTTCTGATGAAGCCAGATTGGCGAGAAAATAGGCCCTTGATGGAGATTCGCGACGCTATCGAATAAACGGTCATCATCAATAAGCCGAAACAGCGCGAACGGCAAATAGCCTCTTTATTGTGCCATCTCGGGGATAAATGGAGGGAGGCACGTCGCCTCCCTTGCGTTATTCAACTCGACCCAATAACCATCTCGGATCGATATGCCCTTGGTGCAGGACAATCACCTCGCCATTAAATGACATGAGCCCAGGGGCCACCCTTGGTGGGATCATCTCCCTGGGTCCACCATTTCGCCTGATAAATAATGCCCTTGTGGCTGACCTTATTACCGGCGGTATAGACCTTGCTGACGGACCAGGCGGGGACATCACCCATGGGGGGATTGGGATCGACCGGCGTGGGATCCAGCTTTTCCACCACCCGCACCTTGGGCCAATTGGCGTGAGAGCCATAGAAGTTGGTCACACATTTCTCATAATCCCCCGGTACCAGTGCCGAATAGGCGGTCTGGAACCCGACCAGCTCACATTCAAACGAATAACCACCGGGCCTGTCAGCATAATATTTCCAGTTGCCGTCCCAGTTGGTATAAAGCACATCGGTGGCACCGTTCAGATTCAGGCTGCCATAGGGGGTCTGCTGCCAGCAGGTATTTTTCTCATCGGCCTCGATGGAGATCCCGTAATGGGCCGCCAGCCCTTCCCAATAACGGATACGGTTGACCGGCTGGCCCTTGTCCTTATTTTGCTCACCACATTCGATGCCACCGTTGATGACGTTGATGGTGGTGCCAAAGCCATAGCCTATCCCCGCCGCAATCTCGCGCTGGGAGGGCACCCAGGTGCGATCGATCACGTGCAGCATGGCGGGTTTGGGGGCCTGCGGCGTCAGGAAGAACCAGATGGCCGAGGCCAGGTTCAACCAGGAGTCGGCGACCCGGCCGGGATCGTTGAGCAGCACAGTGGCGTCGCCCGCGAACATGGCCTCGGAGAAGGCGCCGTAATTGAAGTGGTAGGAGAGTTGTTTCGCCCCGCGGCCAAAATAGCCCTGACCGGTGGAGCAGGGCCATTTCTTGTTTTGCCAATCATTCTGACCGCAGCCGGTGGTATAGCCGGTCTGTCCCTCTGACCAACCCATTTCGCGCACGTGCACCAGCGCCTGCTGCCACTCCTCCAGCGCCAGCGGATTATCGGAGCTGTTATTTTTGCCGATATGACCGCCGGTCTCCTGGGCGAAATGGGCAAAGGCCGTCACTATGGATTTCTTGCAGATGGCATCCGCATTGCGGCCATCGCTATATTCCCCACAGAAGGCCGGGAATTTACCGACCGCCCGCAAGAAGCGCACATAGGTATATTCAGGTGCGGCCATCTGGGTCAGAAAGTCCCAATCCGATTCGGAAAATACCCGCTCGACCCGTTTGACGTTATCCGGATTGCTGGCCTGCCTCGGCTCTATGGCATCCACTATGGTGTTGGAACGAGTGGCCAATGCCTTGGACCAGATGCCATACATGGGATTGGCGGTCTTGGCTTTTTCCACCGCCAGCAGATCCGGCGCGGCAATCACATATCCCCCGCTATTTTGCGGATCGGGCTGGATATTCATGGCCCCCTGGCTTGGCAAGGCGCAGGCAAGGGTGATCAGCCAGGCGCTGTGCTTGAGTTTGAACATAGATAACAATCCTTGTCTCAACGTGAAGTTCAGGCCGAGCATAGGCGTTGCAATAACTAAATTCACTTCGAGAATTAAGAAAGTGGCGAATATGTGAGCCATTTCACTCTGCGGGTATTTCTGCCTGATGGGGATAAAGGCGCCTATTTCCGAGTACCACCGAAAACAACCTGGATATAGTCCAGGCGGGCAAGAAACCATAATAACCGGGCCGCCCTCCCGGCGAGCCAACGCCCGCGTCATCAAGGCGCTGGCTATCGGGCTCTATAGGAAGCACTGTGGGTGACGACGCCTCCAGGGCGGCAACGCCCTCAGCTCATCTGCTGGCGCACCGCGCGGATCAGGATGTTGCGGGGGGTCATAGGCTTGTCGCAAAACTCCCCCACCTCGACCCGATACCCCTGCTCCTGCAAGAAGAGCGCGCGGTCCAGCGCCAGCCAGATCTCGAGCGGACGGCGGAACAGGTGGCGCACCAGCTCCATGCGGGCGACATCGCCGTAGCGCGCCTCCCCCATGGCCAGAAACGCGGCCAGATCGAGCCCAGCCGGCAGGATGAGCCCCTTGCGCTGCGCTGCCCAGGCGCAAAATGCCTCGAAGCTGCCGGTGAGCAGGCTCTTTTGCATGTTGGGCACCGGCAGGTACTCATCCACCCCGCGCAGATGGCGCTGCAGGCAGTCGAACGCGAGGCGCCACACCACCTCCAGCTCGCGCAAGCGGGAGATGCGGGCGCCGGCGGTCACCGTCTCCTGCAACGGCAGGCGCAAGTCGGCCTTGGTCAGTTGCAGATCGCTGGCCTGGGCGGCCGTGGACAGGGGGCGATAGTGGCTGCCGCGGATCAGGTGATAACAGCAGGGAGAGACGGTGACCCCGCGGGCACCGCGTTCGACCACCCGCTCCAGCAAATGGGTGTGCAGCTCGCCGCAGGCGTGCAGCGCCATGGCGTGATGCTGCTCGGCGATAAGCGCCCCCGACTCGGCGGCGAAGGCATCGGCCTCAATAAACTGCATGCGGGCGCCATCCCGGGACGCCAGTCGGCGCCCCTCCTCGCAGAGCTGACCTTGCAGCTCCAGGCTCAGGATCTCGGCGCCTCTATGCAGGGAGACCAGCCGCCCCAGATGGCCCTTGCCTGCGCACCACTCCAGATAGGGCCCCTGATGGGGGGGCAGGTTGCCGCAGAATGCCTCTATCTGCGCCTGCTTGCGCCCCGGCATGTGCATCGCCATCTCCCTGGCACACTGAATGGGCTCGGGGAGGAAGCGTTCAAGCTCACTCAAGCCGTGCAGCGCCGCCCCCGCCGGGATCCAGGGGGCGAGCAGCGCGCACAGCGCCGCCATGTCGCCATCGAGCTCATTGAGCTGCGCGAGGGACATGGCGTTGAGCCGCGCGGCCAGTGCCGGCGCCTCGTCGGCGAAGGCGAGCGTCAGGTGGTGATAGGGCTGATATTGCCACCAGCGCCGGGTCTCGGTCAGCAAGCGATCCAGTTGTTGAAAACGATGAGCCAGCACGGCGATGGTTGTCCTGCAATTCAAAAAAAGAGGCTCATTCTAGCGATCCTCCACCAAAAAGCACTCCTCAGTGCAGGCAGGCCATCACGGGTCAGGGTTCAAGGCTGCCTCCCCATGAATACCGGCACTCCCCTGACCCGCCGCCATCAGCGCTGGCGTTAGCCTGACAAAGAGCGGGGTTTTATGCTATATTCCGCCCCCTCATTAGCGCGACTCGCCCCGGCGGGTCGCTTTACCCATATGAACGGAACCAAAACATGACCATCAATGCCATCCTGCAAGCGCGTGCGGACGCCAAGTGTGAGCTGTGTGGAGCAGAACATGCGCTGACCGCCTTCCCGGTGCCACACTCCCCCGCCAGTGACGATGATCACAGCCTGGCCCTGTGCGATACCTGTCGTGGCCAGCTGGAGCAACCGGACACCCTGGAGGTCAACCACTGGCGCTGCCTGGGCGACAGCATGTGGAGCCAGGTGCCGGCGGTGCAGGTGATGGCATGGCGCCAGTTGAAGGCGCTGTCCGCCCGGGGTGAGCTCTGGGCCCAGGACATGCTGGACATGATGTACATGGAAGAAGAGACCAAGGCCTGGGCCGAGGCGGGCGTCGCGAGCGAGGATGACGACAGCGTGCCGACCGTCGACTCCAACGGCGCCGTGCTGCAGGAGGGGGACGCCGTCACCCTGATCAAGGATCTGGACGTCAAGGGCGGCGGCTTCACCGCCAAGCGCGGCACCCTGGTCAAGGGCATCCGCCTGACCAACAACCCGCTGCATATCGAAGGCAAGGTCAACGGCGTGCAGATCGTGCTGGTCGCGGCCTACCTGAAGAAGGCCTGATCCCCATCGGCTGGTTTGTCGGATGATGCAAGAGGCGCCCCCAGGGGCGCTTTTTTGTATCCGGCCGCCGGCCAGATGGTGTCGCGGTGAGGGTGGCGCGAGCCGGAAACTGGGCTATCCTGCAAACCAGCCCCGCTGAGTGTGCAACGACATCCGCTGGGGTGTGTCGCCCCGCCAGGGGATAATGCCGACACCCGGTGTCACTGAGCACTAGCTCATATGGAAACCCTGTGGCACTCTGGGTCGTCCATGGACAGATCCAAGACATCATGACCCCATGATGTCCCTCTCGTAACAAGGAGCACTACCGATGGCCAAAGCCAGCAAGAAAGACGTCAAGAAGAAAATCGCCGCCCGCCAGGAGAAGATTGCCAAGCACGAAGGCAAGATCAAGAAGCTGAAGAAGTCCCTGAAATAAGGGTCGGCACCATGAAAAAAACCGCCATCAGGCGGTTTTTTTATGCTTTGGATAACCGGATGCCTCACCTATCCCTTCCTCCTGGTGTTCGGCGCCGTTCCAACAGGCGGCGAGCAATCCAAGTCGCCACAAGGCCGCGATAGAAGCCGCTGGACGGTACCCCCGGCACACGGCATCATGGCTTTTTCACAAGGGAAATATCATGAATCTGGATACATGGATGTTGTTTCTGCTGGCCTATCTGCTGGCGACCCTGACCCCGGGCCCTAATGTGCTGCTGGTGATCAAGAACGGACTGCAACTCGGCTGGCGCTCGGCCCTGCTCTCCATCAGCGCGAATCTGTTCTGCCAGGCCATCCTCATCTTCCTGGTCGCCATGGGCGTGGGCGCCCTGCTGCAGACGCTGCCACCCCTGTTTATCGCCCTCAAGCTGGCGGGTGGTGGTTATCTCATCTACCTCGGCTACAAGGCGCTGCGAAGCGCCAAGGCGGGGAACCAGGAGGTTGCCCTGCCTGGCCGAACCATGAGTACAAGGAGTGACGCCTCCCTGCTGCGCGAGGCGTTTCTGGTCTCGGCCAGCAACCCCAAGACCATCATCTTCCTCTGCGCCCTGCTGCCCCAGTTTCTCGATCACCAGAGCCCGCTGCCGATCCAGTTCCTGACCATGTACCTGACCATCTGCGTCATCGTCAGCCTGGTGCACCTCTGCTACGTGGCCCTGGCCAGACGCGCCGGCAACTACTTCAAGCCGGGGCGCAGCCATCGTCTGTTTAGCCGTATCACGGGGGGGATCTTCATCTCTCTGGGCGGCGCCATCCTGTTGAGCGGTCGGCCCTGAGCGCACCCCGTCAGCCCCTGCTCAGGGGCTGATCTCTTCCCCCTGGGGCTTTACCTCCCCCCTTCCATCCTCTGCCGATACAGCAGACCAGCGCCATAGGCCCGCCCAACCATCACATCCACCGCGCCCGGCCGGACACCCTGATCGCACTGCCGGCTTCGGCCGGGATCTCGGCGTGTAGCCGCGACGGCATGCCCATGTCTTCCCCCTGTTCGATGTCGATGGCGCCGCCATGGGGCCAGTGCAGATCCCGCAGATATCCCGCGAAGGCCGCCGTCGCCGCACCGGTGGCGGGATCTTCATAGACGCCCCCATAGGCGAAGGGGTTGCGAGTGTGGAACAGCCGATCTTCCGCTGCGTAGCCAAGCAATATGGTCACCAACCCCTCTCGACGCATCAGGATGCGCCCCTGAGCCAGCTCATAGTGCATGGCACTGAGCGCGGTGCGGCTATTTAAGGCCAGCAGCAGGTGGTCGGCACCGCCATGGATCAAGGCAGGCGGGATCCGAGGATCCAGATCCGCCGCGCCATAGCCAAACAGCGCCAAGGCCTCACGCACCAGATCGGCGGATGCCGGTTGACTGCGGGTCGGCGGTGACTGCAGCGCCGCCTGCCATTGTCCGGCCTCATCCTGCCAGCCAGAGACCCGAATATCGCTCTGGCTGAGGCTCAGCGCATAGTCCCCTGCCCCGAAACGGTGCGCCAGCGCCACCCCGAGGGCGATGGTGGCATGACCGCAGAAGGGCACCTCGGCCTCGGGCGAGAAGTAACGCACCCGCCAGCGGGTCAACTCACCGGGTTGCAGCGGGGCGGCAAAGGCCGTCTCCGAGAAGCCCACCTCGGCGGCGATGCGTTGCATCTCCTCTGCCCCGGGCAGGCTGGCACCCGTCCAGACCCCGGCGGGATTGCCCCCTTGTGGACCGTCGGAAAACGCGGCGATCCGCACCAGCTCAGTTACCAGATCCATCATGATCACTCCCTGTTCTTATGTCGAAAGAATACCGGGCTCCCCTCGCGCTGTCGCCACGCTGGCCCCGTATGTGGCCACTGGCCTGGTGCGCGAAGAAAGCTATGTGTGACACCAGCAAAACAGGCCCAGCTTAGCCGTTAAATTAACTGCCGCACAGGTGTCGGTTGGGCGCCGCAGATCCTGGCACAGGCGGCTAGAGTGTGATCACAGTGTCTGTATATGAGCCGATCTGGAGTGCCATATGTATTCTTACACCCTCAGCTTCAAGGAGGAGGTCGACAAACTGACGGCCCCCGAACACGACATCATCCTGCAAAGCCCCGCCCAGGCCGGCGACTTCGTCATCCTCTCCGACGGCAGCCGCCACCAGGTGATGTTTGTCAGCCACCGTGCCCACTACAGCAGCCTCTATCTCGATAAGGGCGTGAGGGTGCCCCAGAGCTGAGCCCGCTGATTAATGGGCACCAGATGGATTGCACTTGTTTGCCGGTCCCCTGTGCGAGCCCTATTCCAGGTGCTAACGTGAAACAGGCCTGCTATCTCTTGCCGCGAACACAGGCTGTTTCTCATGGCAGTCAAGGCTGCGATGAACCGGAAAGACTCACATTTTGAGGGATTCACTATGTCCAGGAATGCTGCTCTGATCGTAACCCTGACCCTGCTTGGCATGGCCCCGGCTCATGCCATCAACGCAAAATACGCTCAGCAGCTGGAGCACTCCGGCTGTACACAGGTCACCGAGGCCCAAGGCTGCGACATTCACAAGACCAAGGCGGAGAACGCCAAGGCGGGATTCGGCGCTGCCACCCCGGCCGCCGACACTGGCCTGAATCTGAACTACAAGCAGAAACTGGAACGATCCGGCTGCACCCAGGTGACTGAACTCAATGGCTGCGACATCAACAAGACCAAGGCCGAGAATGCCGCCGCCGGGTTTGGTGATGCCCCCGCGGCCGCCACCAGTGGCAGCCCCTACACCGGCAACTGGGTCGCCACCTTCCCCGAAACGGGCGCCACAGTGGCCATTATCCGCATCGATGACAAGGATCAGGTCTGGGTCAACGACAAGAAAGTCAGTGCCAAGAAATCCGATGGGGCCCTGGTGTTCAAGGACGGCATGATCATCTACACCATCCAGGGGGATCGTCGCATCAAGGGGGAGGATGGCTGGGTCGATAACGATGCAGGCACCAAGGGGCCAATCGCAGCCAAATAAGCGACATAACCGGGACGTGAAGGGGAGCCTGGGTTCCCCTTCTTGTTTTATCTCTTGCCATTCCTTGCCCCCTGTCTCCACTGTGAGTGGCAGCCCTCCTCTTCCCCTACCCCTGTTTCGGATAGTCGAGCACGGCCGTCACCGGCCTTTGCGACGGGACGACCGACCAGGATGGCGCGTCAAAGGTGAAGCGGGCGACGGAGCAGGTCGGCATCTGCACTATCTCGTCGGACCATAGGCGCGCCAGTTCGGTGAACTCGGGGTTGTGGCCAAACAGCATCACGCACCTCAGGGGGTCGCCAAGCTCCCCTATCACCGCCAGCAGGGTCTCGATGTCGCTGGCATAGAGCCGCTCATCGACGAGGATGCTCTTGGCCCGGAAATCGAGCGCCTCGGCGATGATGTTCGCCGTCGACAGCGCCCGGCAGGCGGGGCTCGACAGTATGGCGTCGGGCTTGACCCCGGCCTTTGCCAGCCGCTTGCCCATCAGGGGGGCGTCACGCTGACCGCGCCTGGCCAGCGGCCGCGCCCTGTCAGACAAGGCAACCTCCTCCCAGCTCGACTTGGCATGGCGCACCAGCAACAGCGTTCTCTCCATTGTCCCTCCCCGATGGCTTTCGTATCGCCATCCTCTGTTGAGGGCAAGCATGGCTCAGTCCGTCACTCAGTGACACCCGCTGATGGCGAAGCGCCGCGAGGGCTCTGGACGAATGCCGCCTGGGATGGCGAATGCAGGGTCTCACTCAGCCAAGAGACTGGCTACGGGCTCACCTCTTCCATCAAGATCAGCCGCAGGGGCTCCGCCAGCAACTCCTCGGCCTGGCCGGCAAAGGCCTGAAAATAGTCGGTCGCGCAATGATCATCCAGGGCGCCCTGATTGACGAAGGCCTCGCGCATATAGAAGGTCCCCGGCTCCTCCTGCAACTCGAACAGCACATAATCCAGGTTGCCCGGCTCCAGGCGCGTGGGCTCGATAAGCTTGAGCAGCTCGCGCCGCAGGCGCTCCCTCATCCCGGCCCTGGCTTTGAGCACTGCAATCGACACTATCTTGTCCGCTCTCATCTTCATCTCTGACTCTCCGTTCTTAACAGCTTCACTTACCCAAAGGCGCCAGCGCGGCGGGTTGTCACCCCGTCGATGGCCCAGGTTCAGGAGGCAGTGTAAGATCGGTCGATTGGTGCGTATAGATGGACAATATGGACACACTGTTCGCCTAGCTGAACAACAAGGTGAATGCAGAAGGATCAGGAAGAGGCTGGCCCTGCGGGCAAGCGGTGAGGCGGCCATAAAAACGGGAGGCAGTGCCTCCCGTCTCGTCATTTCACCCGGGGCATCCGGCGACCCAGTTGCGATCTGCCGACTTGCCGGGTTGGCGCAGCCTCAGGTTTCCCCTCCACGGCGCCGCGCTGGCCGAGCGCAAGGGTGCGGGCTTTTATCCGCCGCGCCCCCTGTCTCTGTCTCGGCTACTGGATCACCTCGAGACTGACCTTGATGAGGCCGGATCTGAGGTTGCCTATGCTGCTGAACGCCGCCCTGGAGAGATCGATGACCCGCCCCCTCGGGAAGTTGCCCCTGTCATTGACCTTGACCACCACGCTCTTGCCGTTGGCGACGTTGGTTACCCTCACCATGGAGCCGAAGGGTAGCGTCATATGGGCCGCCGTGTTCGCGTTGTTCTTGTAGGGCTCGCCACTGGCCGTCCTCTTGTTGTGATAACGGTCGGCATAGTAGGACGCCAGCCCGGTCTGGCTATAGCCGCGCCAGTTGCCGCCCTTGCCGCCCTTGCCGGCTTCCGGCTGGCTGCTACAGGCCGCCAGCAGCAGGCTGAATGCCAACAGCAGGACGCTTCGCACGCTCCTCTTCATTCCGTATTTCCTCGACTGTGTATGGGGCCTCATGCCTGGCCTGCTCGCCAATGCTTCATCACCGATTAAGGCGCCCACTCTCGCATATTTCCCATATAAAACGGGAGGCCCAGCCTCCCGTTTTGCGTATTGCTCCGTCAGCCTCTGTCAGGCGATCAGCTTGTCATCGGCGAAACCGAAGCCGCGCAGGCCCACCACGTGCACGTGCTCGTGCTTGCCCTGCACCTTGCGGATGAGCTTGTAGGTGGTGCCCTTCTCGGGGCTGATGTTTTCCGGGGCGGCGATCAGCAGCTGCATGTCCTGCCGCTCGCACAGCTCGAACAGGGTGGCGATGGACTTGCCATCCAGGCGCGCCGCCTCGTCCAGGAACAGCAGACGGCAGGGGGCTATGTCCTTGCCGCGCAGGCGGCGGGACTCCTCCTCCCAGCTGATCAGCACCATCAGCAGGATGGCCTGGCCGGTACCGATCGCCTCGCCGGTGGAGAGCGCACCGCTCTCCGCCCGCAGCCAGCCGTCGGCGCCACGCTGCACCTCGATCTCCAGCTCCAGGTAGTTGCGATAGTCGAGCAACACGTCGCCCATCACCTGGTAGCTGCGCTCCCCCTGCTCGATCTGCGGGTTCAGGCGCTGGAACAGCTTGGCCATGGCCTCGGAGAAGCTGAGCTCCTTGTCGGCGAACAGATCGTTGTGCATGGCGCTCTGATCCGCCAGCGCGGTCAAGAGCCGAGTGTGAGCCTCGCGGATATTGACGTTGAGGCGCACCCCGCGCACCAGCCCGAAGGCGATGTTCTGCAGCCCCTGGTTCAGCACCCGGATGCGGTTCTGTTCGCGGCGGATGATGTTGGTGATCTTGGCCGCCACCTCGTGGGAGGAGAGCGACAGATGGGTTTCCCGCTGCTTGAGCTCGTCGGCGAGACGGGCCAGCTCGATCTCCATCTCCTCGATGGCCTCCACCGGATCGTCCGAGCGGATGATGTCGTTGCGGATCCGATCCTTGAGGTAACGGTAGACCTGCACGTAGAAGGCGACCTTCTGCTCGGTGCTGCGGTTGCCCTCGGAGAGGCGCAGCGCATCGCGCAGCGCATCGTCGTGGGCCACCGCCACCCGCAGGGCGCCGAGCGCCTTGTCGGACATGGAGCGCAGCTCGTCGCTGTCGAGATAGGCCAGCTCGCGCTTGTTGAGGCGCTTCTCGACGTCGGTCTCCCGCGCCAGCCGTACCACCCGCGACCAGCTCGCCTTGTGGCCCACCAGGGATTTGCGGGCACCGAAGTAGTCCTTGCCCTCCAGCTTGAGGCGACCCCCCAGGGATTCAATCTCGCGCTTGCATACCTGCAGCTGGGCCTCGGCGCTGGTGCGACGGGAGCGGGTGCGGATGAGCAGCTCTTCGATCTCTTTCTTGTGGGCGCGGGACTTCTCCTCCATGTCGGCACTGAGGGTCAGCCCCATGGCGGCCAGCTCCTGCTCGAACTCGTTCAGGGTCTGGCGCTTGGCCGAGGCGCTGGAATCCAGCGCGGTGCGCAGCTGCAGCGCCTCGGTGTGGCGCAAGGCGATCTGCTTGTGCTGCTCGCCGGCGGTGCGGGCGGCCAGCTCGGCGGCCTTGAGCTTCTCTTTCAAGCGCTCGCTCATCTCGGAGGCCTTGCCGAGCAGGTCCTGGGCGTCCTGATAGGCGAAGTGCGGCAGACGGGCCACCAGCTGATCCAGCGCATAGGCGCGGCGCTTCTGCTCGGCGAGCTGCTCGTTCACCTCGTCGAACGCGGCCTGCAGGGCGGCGAGATCCTGGGGATCCTGGCGCAGCACCTGCACAAGTGTCTCGAGCCTCTCGAGCGCCTTGCCGTGCTTGCCGATAAAGGCTTCGGCCTGTTTCAGGCTCGCCACATCGGCGTGGGCGGCCTCGAGCCGCGCGGCCAGATCCCCTTCCGCAAACAGGTGGGCGAAGGGCAGCATGGCCTGCACCAGCTGGATATAGCGGGTCAGCTGGGCACCCGCCGCCTTGGCCTCGCCAAGCTGCTTGTCGCACTCGGCTATGGTTCCCTGCAGCTTGCGCTGCTCGGCCTGCTTCGCCTGTACCTCGGCCTCGGGATCCGGCCGGAAGGCGATATCCAGATGCTGGCCGATGAAGTCGCGGAAGTGACCGTAGAGGCGGTGATACTTCTGCTGCTCGAAGGCGGCCTTGGCGTAACCCTCGATCAGATTCTCGCGTTCCAGATCGAGCTGTTCGATGCGTTTCTCGCGGGCGGCGCGGCCGAACAGCGGCAATTCCGGGTAGCGGGAGAAGCGCACCTGACGCTTGCTGCTGCGCACCAGCACGGCGTCGCCGAGCTCGTCCGCCTCCACCAGATCCTCGTCGAAGGAGTCGGGGTTGCCCTGGATGAGGTAGATATCCTCCGGGCAATCTTCCAGCTTCTTCAGCCGCTCTATGGCCCCTTCCAGATCCAGTACCACCAGGGCGCTGCGGGCCGGGCCGTAGAGGGCGGAGTAGTAAGGCGCATCGTCGATGGAGATGTCGTCGTAGACGTCGGAGAGCAGCACGCCCCCCACCTGTTCGGCGATGCGGGCGAGGCGAGGATCCGCCTCCCCTGCCCCCAGCTGCAGGTTGCGAATTTGCAGCTCAAGCCCCTGTTTCCGGGCCTGGATACGGTTGCTCTCCTGCTCGAACTCGCGCTCCTTGTCGAGCACGGTCTGCATGCCGGCGGAGAGCGCCTCGGCGCTGGCCAAGGCTAAGCCACTCTGTTCGCGCAGCTGCTCGAGCTTCTCGAAGGATTTCAGCCAGCGCGGCGCCAGTGCGGTGAGATCGCCGATGTCGCGGCCCAACTGGACGCCCTGATGCTCCAGACTGGCGCGGCGCTGGCTCAGATCGCTCTGCTGATCGGCCAGTTCTTCCTGACGGGTGCGCTGGGCTTCGAGGAAGATCTCCAGCTCGTCGCCGCTGGCGATCTGCTGGCCAGAAGCCTGGGCCAGCTCATCGCGCAGCTTGAACAGGGCCTTCTGGCTCTCGCTCTCCTTCTCCAGGCGGGCCAGTGCGGCGCGCAGCCCCTGCCCCTGTGCGATGCGGGCCTTGTCTTCGATGTGGCGCTTGAGCAGCGCCTGGGCGTTGGGCCAGGCGGCCTCGCGGGCGGTCTCGGGGGCAATGCTGAGCAGCAACGTCAGCGCGGCCTGGTGTTCGGCCACCGCGGCCTTGGCCAGGGCGAGCTGCTGCTCGGCCCCCAGCACTCGACTGGTCAGGCTCTGCTCGACGGCACGGAACTGATGCAGGGTCTCGCTCGCCTGCTCGGCGCTCAGCCCCGGCAGCTCGCACTGCTCGCGGGCACTGTCCAGCGCCTGCACCGCCTGACGGTACTGGATGGCGCGGGTCTGCTGGATGTCCAGCGCCTGCTGGTAGTCGGCGAGCTGGGTCTTGAGGCTGTCCACCTCGGCTTGGGCCAGCTCCTTGCGCTCCTCCACCTCCAGCAGCTGGCTGTGGATCTCCTCCACCACCGCCTGCTGCTGCTCGAGCTTGTCGTTGAGATCCGCCAGATCGGCGCGATACAGCTCGATTTTCTTTTGCAAGCTGACGGCGGCCATCACCTTGGCCAGGTGCTCGGCGGCGGATTCCAGCTCGTCGGTCAAGAGCTTCTCACGGTTGGTGAGCTGATCCGCCTCGTCCGCCAGATAGATGGCGCGCTGCTTCTCCTCGGCCAGCAGCCGGCGCTTGCCGGCCAGCTCAGCCCGGGCCTTGAGGGCCAGCTCGGAGAGGCGATTCTTCTCGGCGGCGTTGCGCACATAGTCCGCCGCCACGTAGTGAGTGGTCTCGGTGATCAGGTTCTTGAACAGATCCCGCTGGCCCTGCGTCTCTTTAATGGCTTCCAGGGTGCGGCGGTTCTCGTAGATGGCCGCCTCCATGTCCTGGAACGCCTTGCGCACGCCTGAGTTCTCCGGCAGCAGGTATTCGCGCAGGGAGCGACTGATGGACGAGGAGATGCCACCGTAGAGGGAGGCCTCGATCAGCCGATAGAACTTGCCGCGATCCTTCTGGTCGCGCAGCTTCTTCGGGGTGATGCCGAACTCGAACATGAAGTTGTGATAGTCGGTCACCGTATTGAACTTGGCGACCTTCATGGCACCAAGATCGGCGGCGGCCCCCTTCAGATCGGCGAAGGCGCGCACCCGCCCCTTGCCGTCCTGGAGTTTCTCCAGCAGCAGATCGGTGGGCGCCAGCCCCTCGGGCACGTCTACCAGGGCGAAGGGGGTGATGTTGACCTTGTTGTCGCGGTTGGCGACCTGCTCCAGGTGCACGCCGACCCAGATCCGCTGCTCGCGGCTGTTCATCACCTCGAGCACCGAGTAGCAGTGGCCCCGCTGCAGCTTGCCGTAGAGCCCCTTGTCGCGGGAGGCACTGCTCGATCCCGCCTCTGTGGTGTTGCGGAAGTGGAGCAGAGACTGATCCGGGATCAGGGCCGCGATAAAGGCCGCCATGGTGGTGGACTTGCCGGCACCGTTACCGCCGGAGAGGGTGGTCACCAGCTGGTCGAGATCGAAGGTGCGGGCAAAGAAGCCATTCCAGTTGACCATGGTCAGGGATTTAAATTTGCCTCTCACGCCATTTTCTCCATCAAACCAATAGGCTCCATCAGGGCCAGAATTTTAACGTTGCGGGTCATTCTCAACCTCCAGCTCGAGCTGCTCTTCATCGAGATCCGCCTCTATATCCTCAAACAGCGAGTCGCTGCTCGGCATCTCGTCGTCGTGGAAGATGGCCTCCCCCTCCTGGATCATGCGCAGCTGCACGGCGCGGGGATCCTCGTCGGAGCGCACATCGGCGGCGAAGCGGAACACCGACTCGTTGACCCTGAACTTGTCGCCGTTGCCGAGCGCCGTGATCATGCCAAGGCGGCGCAGACGGCGCATGGAGGTGCGGATCTTCTCCAGCAGCTTCTTCTTGTCCAGATCGGTGCCGCCGGAGCGGCTGTTGACCATGCGCAGCAGCTGCTTCTCGTCCGCCAGACTCAGCACCTCCTCTTGCAGCTCGCCCATGGCGAATACCCCTTCAGAGGCGAGCCGGTCCGGGCTCAGGAACAGGTAGCAGAGCACCTTGCCCACCAGCATGTCGAGCTCGGACAGGACAGTGGTGCCGATGTCGGCGCTGGGGCGCGGGCGCAGGTAGAAGAAGCCCTCCGGTGCCTTGATGAGCTCGACCTGATAGCGGCCGTAGAAGATCTCCAGCTCGCCGTGATACTCCACCAGCATGGAGTGCTGTTCGAAATCGTCGGCACTGAGGTGGCGGCCCGAGCGCAAGGCGGTGTCGATGCGCGGAAACAAGGGGTTGGCGATGGCCTCTGCGAGCCGCAGCGGCAAGGGAAACTCAGTATTGATCAATGACATAGGCCTGAACCTTGGATCCAGCTTGGTTAATGGGTTTCCATGCGGGTTGCTGGTGAAGCTCGCGCTCACCGCTGGCATGGCCGAGGCGCACGGCCTGGTCTATCAAGAGGCGGGCCACGTCGAAATGGGCATGGGCCGGGTAATCCAGCAGGTACTCCCGCAGCACGTCGGCCAAGTCCAGTCGCGAGCTCTGCTCGGGGTAGCGGGCGAGGTAGCGATCGATGCGCTCCGCCAGCTCCTGGTTGATGTCCACCATCTCCAGGTATTCCATCTCGAGCGGCACCTCGCCGGTGACCTCCTCGTCGTGGATGGCGATGGTTTCGTCCCGCAGCTCCAGCAGGCGGGGCTCCTCGGCGATGCGCAGCAGCCAGCTGTGCTGCTCGAAATTGCGGATGGAGTCGCGCAGCCGCTGGCTGAAGGCGCGGTTCTTGTCCATGTCGATGGCGTTGCGGATGAACTTGTGGACGTGTCTGTCGTAGCGGGCCCACAGCTCGATGCACTGCTGGCCCCAGCTGGTGATGACGTCGAGGCGCCCCTGCAGGGCATGGGTCAGCTCCTCGACGTGGAACAGATCCTCGCGCCCCTGGGCCGCCTCCTGAATGTTGAGCAGCCCCTCCTGCAGCCGGTGGCCGGCGGCGTCCAGGGTGTCCTGCAGTTCGCGCAGGGTCTGGCCTGTCTCGTGCAGCAGCTTCTCGCAGCTGTGGATGGCGTCGACCCAGTTCTGGGTCAGCAGGGCCGCTATCTCGCTCTTGACCTGATTCTGCTGCTCGTCCATGGCGCGCTGGGTGAGATCGATGCGCCCCAGGGTCTCTTCCAGCGAAAACGTGAGCCTTGGCAGCACCTCGGCGTCCCACTGCTCGCGGGTATTGGTCTCGAGCGCCGCCTCGCGGGCGGTATCGAGTTCGGCCGCCAGGTGTTCGAGCAGGATGGAGAGCTTGATGGAGTCAACCTGGCGCTGATCCATGAAGAAGTCGACGATGCTCACCCCCAGGCGCGACAGGCGGTAGAGGCTCTCCCCCGCCACCATGTCGGTGTTGAAGCGCGACAGCAGCTGCTGGCGGATGAGATCGTTGATGGCGTTGTTGGCGCGACCGCTCTGGGTCTCGTCCATCTGGCCGAAGGCGCTGCTCACGTAACCGAAGGCATCGTGCAGCGCAGCCTCCGAGAGATCAGACTCGTCCTCGGACAGGGTCTTGATCGCGATCAGAAAGGCCAGCCGGTCGGTGGGCAGGCTCAAGGCCAGACCTTCCTGTCTGACCCATCCCACCGTCTCGGGCAGGGTACGGGATGTACTCATCATGACGTTATCATCTCGTTGTTATCGGCGAGGGGCTGGCACGGGGCGCCGTTTCCGCTCGCGCTGGTATGGGCCAAGGGTGCGCGGGCGACCCCTGGCAGCTAGATCCCGCTAGCATAAAAACCGGACATGGCTGCTTGGCTTGTGCATCGTCAACATGGGGTCTTGAGCGAGACGACCGCAGGCCCTCGACGGCGCCGGCGAGCGTCCTGCGCCCTCCTCCCCGCATCGAGGTGTCAGCCGGTCGGCTTCTGCGCCATCACATGAATGTAACGGCCGAGCGACACGAAGGGCTCCTGGCGGCAGTACTGCAGCTCCATGGCCAGCAGATCATCGAACTTCTCGACCTGATCCTGCTTGTGGCGCATGTAGTCGTGGATGACCCGCACCCCCGTCTTGCCGATGATCTTGAGCCCTCCTCGCCCTATCCAGTCGTATACCTGTTCCGGCAACTGCGGATTGGTGGGGGTCAATGCGGTCTGACGCTTCTTGCGAAGGCCGAGCCGCACATAGTCGAAATTGCCCACCACCAGGCTCTGGAACAGCAAGCCATGACGGTTGTAAAAAAGCAGCGACAGTATGCCCCCTGCATTGACGAAAGGGAACAGACCGAGCAGGGTCTGGCGCGGCTCGGCGAGCCACTCCAGCACAGCATGACAGAGCACCAGATCAAAGGTTCCGCTCACGTGCTGTTTCAGATCCTGGATGGGGCACTGGATGAGACGAATTCTGTCTTCAAGCCCCTTCTCGGCGATCTGGACCCGGGCCAGTTCCAGCATCTCCGCCGACAGATCGCACAGCTCCACCTGGTGACCCATGGCCGCCAGCTTCTGGGCGAAGTAGCCAAAGCCGCCCCCCGCATCCAGGATCCGCAGCGGCCGGTTGCCGAGTCGGGCCAGGCAGGCTTCGATGTCGCTCCACACCACAGTGGTACGGATGCGCCCCTTGGTGGAGTCGTAAATGTTGCGGGCGAACTTGTCGGCGCGTCCGTCAAAACTCTGATCTTGCTTCAAGGCAGACTCATCTTCGGCCACACCTGTCCGTCGGCTCACGGGATGGGAGCACAGAGGGTTGGGCCACAGGAAAAAAGAGGGGTATTCTGTCACATCCCGGATCTGCTGAAAACTCAAGGACGACACCACAGTGTTTGAGCTAAAAAAATGGCTGGGTCAGCTGCTGATGCCGCTGCCCTTCTCCCTCTCCTTATTGCTGTTGGCGCTGCTGCTGCTCTGGTTCACCCGCTTTCAGAAGACCGGCAAGCTGCTGGCCACGTGCGCGCTGCTGCTGATCACCCTGATGGGGATGCGACCGGTAAGCTACGAGCTGGCCCGCCCGCTGGAACAGACCTTCCCGCCGTTTGAGACAAGCCTGCACCCGGACATCGACGCCATCGTCGTGCTCGGCAACGGCCACGTGAGCGATCCCGCCGTGCCCATGCGCAGCTGGCAGAACAACATCGCCCAGGCGCGAACCCTCGAGGGGGTGCGGCTGGCCCAGGCTTATCCCCAGGCGCAACTCATCTTCTCCGGTTATGTGGCGGGGGATCCCTTGTCCAACGCCGAGGTCAACGCCCTCATGGCGCAGAGCTTAGGGGTAGACAGATCCCGAATGACGTTGTTTGAAAACAACAAAGACACCCATGACGAGGCGGTCAGCATCAGTCGTTATCTCAAGGGCAAGCGGGTGGCGCTGGTGAGTTCGGCCACCCATCTGCCGCGGGCCATGGCGCTCTACCGCGGCCAGGGACTCGATGCGGTGCCGGCCCCCACCGACTATACCGCCAAGCAGAGCCAGCAACCGCAACCCCTCTACAGTTACCTGCCCAAGGGGCGTTATCTGATGTATTCCGAGGCTGCCATTCACGAGTGGATTGGGGTATGGTGGGCCCGTTTGCGGGGGCAGGTTAACGAATGAGCGATCGGCTCTTGCATTCCTGATTTGGATCAGGAAAGCGAAAAAAAATTACGTCATTTGCCGCCGGGTCAGCTATCTTGGGCTCGGTTCAATTCATATAATGTCGCGCAATCAAATGCCTAGGAGATATACAAGATGAGACAGCACCTGGTAATGGGTAACTGGAAACTGAACGGCACCAAGGCTTCTGTAGAAGCTCTGATCAAGGGACTGACCCCGGCTGCTGCCGCTCATCCTTCTGTGCAAGTCGCCGTCTGCCCGCCGGTTATCTTTTTGGGTCTGGTTGAGCAACTGACCGCCGGCAGCAAGATCGCCTACGGTGCCCAGAATGCCGACCTTCACGAGTCTGGTGCCTTCACCGGCGAGAACGCCCCCTCCATGCTGAAAGCCTTCGGTTGCACCTACTCCCTGGTCGGCCACAGCGAGCGTCGCACCCTGCACGCAGAGACCGACGACGTGGTGGCGGCCAAGTACGAAGTCATCCAGAAAGCCGACCTGATCCCCGTGCTCTGCATCGGTGAGACCCTGGCTCAGTTCGAAGCTGGTACCACCAACACCGTGGTCGAAACCCAGCTCAAAGCCGTGATCGATCGCTGTGGCATCGCCTCCTTCAGCAAGGCCGTGGTGGCTTACGAGCCGGTATGGGCCATCGGCACTGGCAAGACTGCCACCCCGGAGATCGCCCAGTCCGTCCACGCTCACATCCGTCAGTACCTGGCTGGCTTTGACGCGGCCGTGGCTGCCAAGGTCCAGATCCTGTACGGCGGCTCCGTCACCGGTGCCACCGCTGCCGATCTGTTCGGTCAGCCGGACATCGACGGTGGCCTGGTGGGTGGTGCGTCCCTGAAAGTGGACGACTTCTCCCAGATCATCGCTGGCGCTGCCCAGTAAATGATGCACAGAGAGGGGCTTGGCCCCTCTCTGGTATATCGCTTTCCTATGGTGTCCGCATTCCATAGGAAAGCCGATATAGTAAACATGGCTGACCCCATTTTCAGATACAGATTTTTGACAACTCAGATCCAGAGGCACTCATGACCAAGCAAATCAAACGTATTGGTGTTTTGACCAGTGGTGGTGACGCACCGGGTATGAACGCAGCCATCCGCGCCGTGGTGCGCGCCGGTCTGCATCATGGCCTGGAAGTCTACGGCATCTATGATGGCTACCTCGGTCTGCATCAGGACAGGATCGTCAAGTTAGAGCGCCACAGCGTCTCCGACGTGGTGAACCGCGGTGGTACCTTCCTCGGCTCTGCCCGTTTCCCCGCCTTCAAAGATCCGAAAGTCCGTGCCGAAGCGATCGAAAACCTGAAAAAGCACGGCATCGACGCCCTGGTGGTGATCGGCGGTGACGGCTCCTACATGGGTGCCAAGAAGCTGACCGAAGAGGGCTTCCCCTGCATCGGTCTGCCGGGCACCATCGACAACGACATCGCCGGTACCGACTTCACCATCGGCTTCGATACCGCACTGAATGTGGTCGTGGACGCCATCGACCGTCTGCGCGACACCTGCAGCTCCCACCACCGCATCTCGGTGGTCGAGATCATGGGCCGCCACTGTGGCGATCTGGCCATGTCTGCCGCCGTGGCCGGCGGGGCCGAGTATGTGATAGTGCCGGAAGTGACCTTCGACAAGGACAAGCTGCTGCAACAGATCAAGGAAGGCGAAGCCAAAGGCAAGAAGCACGCCATCATCACCATCTGTGAGCACGTCACCGACGTGAACGCCCTGGCCAAGGACATCGAGGCCATGACCGGTCGCGAGACCCGCGCCACCATCCTGGGCCACATCCAGCGCGGCGGCTCGCCGACTGCGCGGGATCGCATCATGTCCAGCCGCATGGGCGCCTTCGCCGTCGAGCAACTGCTGGCCGGCCAGGGTGGCCGCTGCGTCGGTATCCAGGGCAACGAGATGGTGCACCACGACATCATCGACTGCATCGAGAACCTCAAGCGCCCGTTCGATCAGGAGCTGTACGATCTCTCCACCACCCTGTTCTAAGCGTCTCGTGCTACATCAGGTTGCTGTGACAAAAACCCTCCGCC
Source organism: Aeromonas sp. sia0103 (assembly GCF_963895295.1). Taxonomy (NCBI): domain Bacteria; kingdom Pseudomonadati; phylum Pseudomonadota; class Gammaproteobacteria; order Aeromonadales; family Aeromonadaceae; genus Aeromonas; species Aeromonas sp. sia0103. Next base: position 199,860 of record NZ_CAWQKG010000033.1, read on the forward strand.
GGAGGGTTTTTTTATACCTACACGGTTGGGCTGTAAAAGTGATCCCCCGTATTTACTGGGCTACAAGGTGCTGCAAGTAGCTGTTGAGTGCCACTGTGTGGACTAAATGTGGACACACTTTCGTGCCTGCTGCGTCCACCAGGTCATACCTACTCCTCATTGATTTGTAACGAGGGGGCCTCCTGGGCCCCGCTTGATTCAGCTAGTACACTGTCTGGTCGGGTGAACCCCTACCCCACCCCGTAACGGGTTCAGCGCCACCGCATCTTGTAGGTAGTCAGGCGCGAAATGGGCATACGTCATCGTCTGCTGGATACTGGCGTGTCCCAGAATTCGCTGCAGCGCGATAATATTGCCGCCATTGATCATGAAATGAGTGGCATAGGTATGTCGCAAAATGTGCAGCGCCTGCCCCTTCGGGATCTGCGGCTTAGCCGCTTTGATTGCCAGCCTGATCTGCGTGTAATCTGCGTCGGGAAACAGCAGCCCCTTGTCCACGCCGGAAATGAACTGCTCCACTTCCGCAGAGAGCGGCACCACCCGCGAACGCCCGTTCTTCGTCTCCACAAACATCGCCCGCTGGTTAATCACGTGCTCGGCCCGCAGCTCTGCCGCCTCGCTCCATCGAGCTCCAGTGTTGAGGCAAAACACCACGATTTTCAGATCGTCCCCCGTCAGGCTAGCCAGCAAGGTATGGATCTCCACCAAAGTGAGATAGCTCATCGCCGTGGGGACCGTCTTCAACTTACCGACCCTGCCCACCCGATTCTCTTCCTGGTACAACTTGGCGTTGATCAGGAAGGTAAACATACCGCTAAGGCAAGTGACTTCGCGGTTCACCGTGCTGGCTTTACAACCCGCCATCAACCGCTGGGTACGGTAGGCAGCAATGTGTAACTCATCTAGTTCACAGGCTCGTAAAGAACCCAGCTCCTGATCCATTCGCTCCAGCACCAGCTTGTTGCGCTCCCCCCACTTCGCATGCTGGCCGTGATAGGCCCACCACAGTCGGATCAGCTCTGCCAGTGGTCGGGCATCCTTCGGCTTATCCAGCCAGGCCTTGTCATGCTGATTGGCCAGTACATACCGCTCAAAAGCTGTCGCCTCGTGCTTCTTGTCAAATTTGCGCCGGACTCGCTTTCCGTTGCGGCCCTGCGGTCTTACGTCCACTTCGTAGCGACCATCATCGAGCTTCTTAATCGTCATAAGAGAGCCCTCCGATTTTCACTGCGTCATTCGCCTGATAGCTCAGGCTCATCACCTCAATGGCGTCGAGAAACGCCAGGTGCAAGGTCAGCCAGTTTGCTGGCCTGAGGCTGAACAATCGGTGTTGTCTTGCCCAACGTGTGCGAGAGCCGGCGCGATTTGTCCGGACTCAGGAGATGTCTCATCGAACATGAACCAATCTCTGTACTTTCTGAACCTTTCGGCCTTGAACAACTTAGAGCCAGTTTCAAATGGCATCTTTGCTTTGTCGTTTTCGTAACCCAAGTAACTTGCGTAATTTATCCCTGTTAAATCAGCTATTTCCCTTCTGTTTAGCCGCTCTGACTCTCGAATAAGCTTCAATTTTTCACCTTGAGAAATTGACATAAAATAAATATCCTCAGATAATCTGAACATCTTCAGTTTTTTGTAACGCGAGAAGCTGTTGCAAGCAGCTACAGGCAGCCAACGAGGAAGAATACCAGATGAGACGTAAAGCCAATACCGAGCCAAAAAATACCGAGTCGAAAAAGGCTGACGAGATCCCGTTTCTGGTCGGCTCCCGCTCGGATGTGATCACCCATGAGCTGTTTGCGCTGGAGCTCGGCAAATCGACAACGGCCGTGAAAGACATGATCGATGACGGCAAGGTGCCATATGTCGAGATGAAAAAGCCGGGGGGCGTACGCGCCGAGCGTTACATCTACCTGCCCGCCTGGAACGCGGGTATGAAGCTGGCCTTTGAGAGTCGCCCCAAGGAGATCCGGGATGGCTGGCTCACATGGCTGGGGCTGAGTGTGTGACCCATCGCGATCACCTGCAGACACGATAAGGGGGCGAGGGATGAAAAACATGTATGTCGATTGGGCCAGGACACATCCGCACTGGGTCAGTGCCTGCCAGCGATTTGCTGAGACACACAAGGGAAGCGTTGCTGAGATCGCCCGCACCATCGGCATGAAAAATCCGCAGACGCTGAGCAATAAGCTGAACACCGAACAAGAGCACGAGCTCACCGTAGCCGAGCTGATCGCTATCACTCGCGCCACTGGAGACGAGACCCTGTTCGATGGCGCTCTGCTCTGCTGCGGCCTGACTGCTATCACGATCCCCCAGACAGAACGAGCCCCTTCCCTGCCCCATCAGGCGATCGACCTCAACGCCAAGGTGGCCAGCATTGGCCAGCGAGCACTGGAGCTAACCGACCGGGGCCGCATTACCCGCTCCGAGCGCAACACCCTGGTGAGCGTGGCCACCTCGGCCATGGGGTCACTCGCCATCTTGATCCACGACATCGAGGCCCGCTTCCAGGCGGTGCCAACCCTGGCTTGTGCATCAGACATCTTGCTGCAAGCCGCAACCATGTAAGGGAAATAACCCCATGCAACCACACCTCAACACCGAACAGCGAAACCTCGCAGGCCTGACGCCATCAGAGCAGGTCGCCCTGAATACCGCCGGCTGCATGCTGCTGCGGGAGCTATTTGGCAAAACGAGTTCCAGCCTGAACGTTGATTGGTTGGCGATCGACACCCCACGGAAAACCGCCATTTTGACCATCGCTCGCCAGCCGAGAGATGCCTTGATGCACGCCACTCTGTCGGCATTACCACACCAGCAGCGTGAAGCGATCCGGTTAGCCGTTATCGCCCTGGACTATCAGAAGTTGTTCCGCTGCGGCTGCGACACGAAGGCATGGCACCCGGCACCGACCACCAGGGCAATAGGGGATATCGAGAGATTGAAGAAGGAGAGAACAAAGAAAATGCAAATGAAGCATGCCGTCTTGGCGGCAAACCAGATAGTCCAATCCGGCCCGCGAGCAATCGGGCAATAAAAAAGCCCGCATTACGGAGCTGTAACTCCAAGCGGGCCTTCATCAACCACCACCTAGGAAGTCGATATGGCAACTTTAGCGATCCCCTGCGCCCTGCGCAACCTTCGTATCCAACAACGCAAGCTGGCGGGCCGGTATGGCACCAGCATTACCCGAAACCCCGACTGGATTGCTGCCGCCGAGCGATCCACTGCGCTGGCTTGGGCCTCCCTCTTCAGCCGCATCAACCACCAAGGAGCCTGACCATGAATGCACAACCGACCCAGATCAACCTGCTCAACCACCATGCTGCCAAGCGCCTGCGCCACTTGCGGGAACGACTGAGCCTGAGCCGTCCCAAGTTTGCTGATCTGCTGGGGATCCCTGCCACCACGCTCAAGAACTACGAGCTGGGATACCGCGAGATCGGCGGTGGCCTGTTCCTGCTGATCGCCAACCACCCAGAGCTGAAGCAACACAGTGACTGGCTGCTGACCGGCGCTCCCGAACTGGTGGCCTAATCCATGAGGGGTCGCCTTGGCGGCCCCAGGAGTTTGCAATGAGTGGATTTATCACCGTCGGAAAGATACCCACCCTGGTCGTGGCCAAAGCTCGGTCTCTGCTTTGCCAGCGCCCCAGGAAATTAGTAGGCGGGCGTGGGGATGTTATCGATGTTGGATTGCGATATCGGCTGTTTAGACCCTGTGGGTCTGCCCAATTCCAGCTGATGACACACGAACGATACAACAAAGTTGCCGCCAAGAACCGGAACCACTGACATGAGCGATGCCATCAAGATTGCCAAAGAAGCCCCCAAATACGTCGAAGGGCTTTTGGCCGACATGTTCGCGGCTAACGCCGAGGATAACCGGGTCTGTCTAGGCGGGGTTTACGCCGGCCAGCAGTACATCCAGATCCAGCTGGTTGCCACCAGTAACCCGGCCGCCCTGATGGATGATGCCGATGGAGATGATGAAGATATAGGGTCGGAAGAAACCCCTATGCACAGCCTGCTAACCCTTCACTGGCTTGCTGCCCGTGCCGAGTTCATCTCTGCAGGAGGTGAAGCCCAAGGGAATAGAGATACCACTCGCGAACTGCTGGCACTCGGTGCCGTGCGTGCCATCTATTGGCAGGCGCTGGGGCAAGGAGATACAACCCTGGCCGGGGAGATTGGCGACTGGTGGCATGAGTGTGCCCCACTCCATGGCCAGGACGAGGTAATCCAATGAGCCAGAGTCTGCAGCGGGAACTCAACCGCCTGCTTGATCGCTGGCAGGACACCTACCGGGAGGACACGGCACGGCTGCGCTTCTATCAACGAGAGCTGGCCAATACGCGCCAGCTCGCTGCCCGCCCTCATGCCAGCATCAGGCTGCTGCTGCGTCAGTGCTCCGCCGCTCGCATGATGAAGCTCCACGCAGCCAATGTCCTGGCCACCTGCAAAGGCAACATCAGAAAACAGTCAGGCACTACCACTCGATGAGCAGCAAGACCAACCGATTACCGCTGTCCAAAAAGACCCTGCGGCAGCGTATCGACTTTCTCTCCAACTCTCTGCCCGGCGTCAATTTTGACGCCGCATTCATTGGTACTCCTGGTCAAAGCGATCTGGTCTGGGCCATTCAGCAGCTCGATGGCCTGTCCCCACAGCTTACCCTCACCCTGTTCAAGCAATTCGTACGCCGCCGCAAAGATGGCACCACCCGTCACGCCCGCAGTGCCAATATCTGGCTGCGCGAGCGCACCAAGTGGGTGCGCGGTCTTATCCAGGCGATCCCGGTCGACCCGCAGCTGCTGCGTGATGACGATGGCCGTAAACGGGTGGCGCACTCGTTCGCCAACCAGACCGCCGCGATCTGGGCCAACATCGAGCGGGGCATCAAAGCCGGTGCCGAACCGGATCTGGTGCAGACGTGGGAGGCCATCCGTCAGCCTGCCGACCAGTGGGGGTTTGTCCCTCGCCTGCCGAAGTTCAAGACCGACGAGGCACGGGATAACTGGATCCTGAGCGTGATGGTGCGCCTGCTCTCCGCCAAGTGGTGGGAGAAACGCATCAACCGCTGCTGGGACCGGCTGCAGGAGCACATCAGCATCCTGCTCGGCAAGGTGCGCAAAGGGGTCTCTGCCTATGTGTCGAACGCCACCATGAAGGTGGTGCGCGAGCGCAAGCGGGCCATGATGCGCTGGCTGGCCGAGTCGGAGGTGATGAACGAGCAGCATGACCTGGTGATCTCGATGAAGGATTGCTGGGAAGCCAGCAACGCCAACCCGGTCAACCGCCGCAACGAGATGATGGTGCGGATGCGCGGCTTTGAGGACTACGCCGAAGAGCAGGGCCATGTGGGGGTCTTCTTCACCTGGACGGCCCCTTCCCGCTTTCATGCCTGGACACAGAAGCACGACGGCAAGACCGTAGAGAACAAGCGCTATGAAGGGGCAACGCCGCGGGAAACCTGCGCTTATCTGGCCAAGCTATGGACCCGTGCCCGCTCATACCTTAAACGATGGGGGGTGCCCGTCTATGGCTTCCGAGTCTGTGAACCTCACCACGACGGCACCCCGCACTGGCACATGCTGCTGTTTATGCGCCCCAGTGACAGAAATGAAGTGATCAGCACCCTGCAACGCTATGCCCTCACCGATGATCATCAAGAGCTGGTGCGTGAGATCCAGGGGCGCCCGCCCTTTACCGACATCACACCCCGTTTTGACTGGAAAGAGATCGACCCGGCCAAAGGAGACGCCACCGGCTACATCGCCGCCTATATCGCCAAGAACATCGACGGTGAACATGTGGATGGTGATCAGGAGTCCGACACCCCTGCTGATCAAGGGGCCCAGCATGCATGCGCCTGGGCCAGTTGGTGGGGGATCCGCACCTTCCAGCAGATCGGCGGCGCCCCTGTCGGGGTGTGGCGCGAGCTGCGCCGCATCAGCAACGCCAAGAAGCATGGCGATCTGGTGGGCCCACCTAAACCGGTGTTGCAAGACCCACGCTTTGAGGCCGCCCGCTTTGCCGCGGATAACGGCATCTTCCGCTGCTACCTGCACGCCATGGGCGGCGCACTGGCGACCCGTGCCGAACACCCCATCAAGCTGGCCCACCTCATCGAGGAGCAGGCCAACTGCTATGGAGAAGACATCAAGCGCCTGATGGGCCTGCACACCGCCCGCCTAGGTGTGCGCACCCATCTGACCGGGTGGGAAGTGGTACCCGCCGGTACCTATGAGGCCACCAAGGCCACCAAGGCCGCCGAGGGTTCGGCTTGGGGGGTTGGGGTTAAGTCGGGCGACAGCCCGGCTCCTTGGAGCTCTGACAATAACTGTACGCGGCCGGATCCAGCGGCGTTCGCGGATCAGTTGATGGCAGAGCAATGGGGTTTATCGCCCTTCTCCATCGGGCGTTTGCGGGCTGGTGCCTGCGTGACCGCGGACGGTTTCACCCTCTGGCTGGAGAACGGCCAGCTACAGTCGACCAGAGCGATACCCAATGAACCAGACTGGGTGCCCGATGACCAACAGCCAGCCGCGCAGAACCAGCCCGATGAGTATGCGATTCCGGACGGTGACCAGGACTGGCCAGCACTGGTTCAGCTCTGCGGTGAGGTGTACCAGGTGAAGGGTCATGCCGGTACGCACAGCTGGATTGAGATGTTGCCTGAGCCGTATCAGTCAGAGATGTGGCGGGTGCTGGAGGGATTGGATATGCCGGAGTGGCTGCAAGAACAGAACGACTACAGCGAACAAGCGTGGGAGGTATAACATGAACAACCATCGCCAGGGCGAAAGCGCCCAGACAGTCAGCCGTGCCGAGTATCGCAGCCTGGAAAATCGGGTGACCTGCATCCTCCAGCAGCGCTGGCCGGCCAAGGAAATCAGCCAGTGGGTGGCGATGCTGCAGGGGAAACAGCAGGCCGTGGCTTGCGCCATCCTGCGCCGCCGTCATCCACGCCCCACGCTGCTGGCCTTGCCGGCCATCGCCGCCGAGGTGCCAAACCCGTTTTAGGCCAAGTCAAACAGCCCCACCGTGCCGGTGCTCACAGTAGATGGCCGCCAAGTAGGTCGGCGCCACATTGTTGAGGGGTTAACCCCCGTGGCCATTGACCAGAGCGGCACCATCCGCTGTGCCAAAACGGCCCGCCCCCTCTGGATTGCCCCAGGCAGCATAACCGATCGCGCCAACCCGGGCGCAACCGAGCGGCTCAACCCAACGTACAAGCCAGCACTGCACCAGGTAGTGACTGACCATAGACCAACCGAGAGAGGAGAACGCTGATAAGTATCAGAGACCCACAATTTAATATTTTTAAAATGAGGGGCGGGCATCCAATTTACTTAGCCTAGCCCTCTATTTTTTTGGATAAAATAGTCCAAAACGGCCCTGACGAGGATTTTTTGTGAATACAGTTAGTCTGAATTGGCCTTCAAATGCTACCGGTGGATGCTCGTTCTCGATAATAATAACCTGACTGTCGGAATGCTCCTCAATCAAATATTTGTAGAACTTATGCTTAAGATCTGACCCCTGCAGACTGTCACCTTCCCCCTCGGGTTTATAGTAAGAAAGTAATGGTGAATCAAGGACAACAAATCCAGGATGTGGAAGCATCCGTTCTTTACAAAATTCGAGCAAGCCCAACGTGGCTGCAGCATGTGTGATCGCTCTAAGCCCTTTACCTCTGTTACCACGAAGCTTACCATTAATAACAAAGTCCATGGTGACTTCGTCGAAATAAACACTCTCAGTGTCAGGGAAGTTCCATGCTTTCAGTATTTTCTCCACAGTCTTTGAAAAATCATTCAATACATTCTTGGGAAGTTTAGTCGCAATTTTTAGATCTCTATTTTGTGAATTTTCATCATCTCCAAACAACTCATTTTTTTGTGCAAGAAGCTTATCTAACTTGATGAAAACTGAGAGATGTGACACGGCTTTACTGCGAGCATCAACATATTCAGAATAACTATGCTGCGCACCTAATAACTTTGGAGCAATCGCATTTTTTATTTCCGCGTCAACAATAATAAATTGCTCTTCTATGTGAAGATATTCAGCAAGTAGACGCTTGGATTCTTCATGTAACGCAGCTATAGTAGAATCAAGATCACTTGCAAGCCGCATTATTTTTCCCATCTCAACTACAGCGGCAGTCACAATCAATTCCACATCGCCATCACATTCTTCAGCAGTATGTTGATGAACTTCAGGTGAAGCACCGCAAAGCGGACAGTTGACTCGTTCATGGTGAACAAAAAGCGAGCCTGACTCTTCAATAGCCATCAACCTATTCAAGTCAGTTTCATATTGAGTTCTTAGCAACATGAAGCGTGCCACCATATTTTTTATATCTTCTACTCTATCCCTGTTAGCCTCTCTGGCTATCACAACATCCCGCCTTTTAGACGTCAATTCATTTAGCTGCAACTGTGAAAACTTAAGTTGTTCTCTATTGGAAGAAATAGAAATCTCAAGTTTTTCGAGCTGTTGCTCCAGTTCTTCACGTCCAAAACCGTGCTCGCTTATTTCGTCCTCTACATCAGCTATCCATTGCTCGAGGAGTTCGGCTTTTGCTTGATCATTTAATTCAACTTGCTTATGGTCATCGATTGATACTATGGCGCTATCATCCACTCCTGTGAGCATGAGCTTCAAAGTGGACTTCTCTGCAGTTTTGGAAATATATTGGCCAGTTAAGAACGGGGAATCCTGGCGAATTATCTCCTTTTCGTTCACTATGATAAGGCGCGCTATATCTCTGAAACTCAAAGAACGACACATTCCAGCAGCATTCTTTCGCACAGACTTGCTTAGCAAGTCAATCGCACCGAGAAGCCAGCCGGAAATGTTATCCTCTCGGCCTGCGGCATGTTTCATCTTAACAATACAGCTTTCTTTTAAATTATTCGCAGTTTTAACATCCCCTTCAAATACCCGATAATTCCCACCATCTATGCTTCGCTCAAATGTCCAGAGACCTTTTTTTGAGGATTCGATAGCAATGCGAGCTTTTTCATACCCATTGAGCTCTGGAATGTGCCGTAAATCTTTTCCTCCGAGTAAGAAATCAATTGCCTCTACAAGAAATGACTTTCCGGTGTCAGATGCACCACATACAACGCTTAAGCCTGAATCAAACCCAATAAAAACGGGCTCAGCTCTGCCCCCCAAAAAGCTTATATTTCGGACTTGAATTGTCTCATTCATTTCGTTAGATACCACTTAAGCCTTGTGATGGGTGAAATTGGGTAGTCCATTTATCAAAGAAGCTGTTAATCAAATGATGAAGCTCGGATGCCCCCATCTTCCCAAAGGTTTTTGTAACCCAGTTTGCTCTATCTATCAATGTACACATATAAGGAGTTGCTAGTGAGTCGACGAATGGCTTCGCGTAGTCACTTGCCTGATACACAATGCCCTCTCCGCTCGCTATTCGCGTAATAAGCCCACGACTCATCATTAAAGACAGCCCTGACTCGATAACTTGACGCCTAACCAATAGTTCACCTTCTCTCATGGGAAGAGGCGGATGGAGGCTTTTGGGACCATCTAGGTCACCTGAATGAACAATCATATAGTCAAAATCAACAAGACGTTGCAGATCTAAAGTGCTTGGGAAATGGGCTGCAAGAATGACCAGAGATCGAACACCTGTCTCAAGGGCACTATTGAATACAGTAATATTTTGATTGAGTTCTTTACTCATCAGATTCACTCCAATTCAAACGGCTATCATTGACTAGCTGATGGCACATTCCCTGTTTATCCCGTGGGCGAGTGACACTAACAAGTGGATTGGCATCAACGCTGATATTAGCAGCCTGGCTCATTGTGGCGCTTAAGCGAGTCATGCCACAATCGTGCTTAGATTGACACACATCCACTACGCCATCAAAAATATCATCTTGAAGAGCCTCGAAAACACCATGGGGGACCGTATCACGCGAAAAGTTGCGTAAGGACTCAGCCGTATAAAACCGCTCGCGCTGTCGTTGAAAATCCTGCTTTATGCGAGAATCTTTTTCCAACAGGGAAAGATCCGATGATTGCGGATCTTCACCAATGGACTGAGCATATACATTGATAAGTTGTCTTACATACCGATGCTCCAGTGATACACTATCAGCTGGAGGTATTTTAGGAGCAGGGCGAATACCTAACCCACCACCGAACCTTACCGAATGGAAGGTCGTAGAAGCATGCTGCTCAAGCATTTTTACAAGTGAAACCGAATCGAATATAGTAAAATCAAACCCCTCAAAATATGTAAGAAGATCGCCATCAAGTTTTATTTTGGCTGTAGATGTAATACCACCCTCACAATATTTCCCCCAATTACCCTTAAGCTCTTCTTTTAACTTTGAAGCATTAGCGAGAAGCCTTCCAAGTTTTGTTCCGATTTGCTTAGGGGCAACGAAATAATATTTTCTTGGTGGTGTGAATTCTTTAGAATACGTAAAGTAAATGATCTTTCCGAACTCAACCCATATGTCAGCTGGTGTTAGCGGATTCTCATAAAATTTACATTGATAGTTATCCCAACCTTCATCAAATTGGTTGGAAACAATAAACCCTACGACATCTAGCCCTTTATCACCCGCACCTGAAAAACGCTTAACGCTATGATATGAAGTTTTGAGAGATGAAGCCCACTCCTCTGTAAATGCCTCCCACTCATCAGCGCCAAATAGTTTGACACGCTGTGTTTTAGGGATGGGAATGCCTGAAGTTACATGTGCAGAACTATATAATCCACCAGGAGATTGGGGAGAGAGCTCTTTAAAATCGCCATCATTTATCATATTATTTCACACTCACTGAGCCAAAAATATTGACTTAGCCATCCTTAGATGATTATTTGGTTTTGGAGGTCATTTAGACATATCAATGTAAATAGCCCACCGTATAAAACATATGAAGCAAAAACTATCACACCGCAATAATTTCCTGTTCCAGTTATAACCAGTGCGATGTTTAAATAATAGGAAACATTACTTATATCTTAATACCAAACACCAACTAATTTTATCCAAGCCGGTATATGAGGCCTTTCCGCTTAGCTTGATTGGCTTGTTGATAAGATTCGTTAGTTGCCCTACTGCCCATTTTATCAAGTAAAGACCATAGCTACCGCACGGGGTCTCAGCTCCCAGTATGCTGCTTGTAACCGGATTGAAGAGGGAATAACCATCAGATTCACCTCGATTACCTTTGAAGCTGTCGAGTTCGGATGAGTAGGGTATCAAACGATAACCAGCTTAGTGAGTGAAAAGTTATCTATAGCGCTGATTTTTGGCTAATAGTTTGATGCCGGTCAGCAAAACGAAGAGGTTGTGGCGACCAGTACCGGGGTTGTGCCTGGCGGCCCACCGTCATGCGAGAGATGAACACAACAGGGACGCTATCGCGCCCCCAGTCCTTTCAGTACCAACTGCCGCCCCTCTGGCGTCAGCGAGCCCATCAAACTCAGCACTAGCTGGTTTGTCGTCTTGGCCGAGGGGCTCAGGGTGTGGGTAAATGAAAGTGTCGCCACCCAGGTATGGCCGCACTCGGCATCGGTGCACTGGCAGTAGAGATCGGCCACCGAATCGCTCAGGTGGTTGGTCTTGGTGATACGGCCACGCTGGCCACATTCTTTGCAATAAACCCGCATCACGCCTCCGCTGACTCTTCGTTCAAGTGGAAACATTATACCAACCAATCACTGTTTACTTATACAGTTGTGCCGGTCTCCAGACTGAAATCGACCCAGAGTGAACGCGGGATCCCGCTGCTGTTGATAGTGTCCTTGATGAGTTCACACAGCGGTAGCACCTCGTTGCGGGTGTAGGTCGCGCTGTACTTCTCGGGATCCCCCAGGGCGGCCCCGTTGATCGGGATGATGCCGGCCAGCGCCGCCGGGAAGCGGTGAGAGGTCAGCACGTCCTGGGAGGTGATCGACTTGATGGCCGCAAACTCGTCCTTGGTGGCAATGTCCCCCACCGGGATGAGCTTTATGCCGTCCGGCTTGCCGTTTGGGATGTTCACAAACATCGAGCGGAAGTTCCCCACCCCCTTGGCATTGGCGATCATCTCCTTCATCGCCTCCTCCTGCTCGTCGTCCATGTTCGGGTCGGTGGCGTAGAAGATGAACCCCATGTGGGCGCCGTTGAGGAAGTATTTACGCCGAAACAGGGTGGCATCCCGGTTGAGCAGCGCCGACTGCAAGCCCCCCAGGTAGTCCGGCAGGCCATAGACCTGCTGCTCGGGATCATACTGGGCCAGCCAGATGACGTCCTCCTCCGGGATCTCCCGCTGCTGACCGTTGGGCTGCAGTAGCACAAACCGCCCTTTTCCCCGCCGCAGGTAGACGCTCGAGAGCGGGGCCAGCCCGACCACCTGGCCGAAGTAGTTGCGCAGCTTGAGCAGCGCCGCATCCCCGCTCTGCAGGTAGTTGTGCACGAACGCCGTGATGGTGGTGCGCGGCACCGTTTCGCTGGTGAAGCGCCCCGCCACCATGTTGCGCCGGGCCATCAGAATGGCGCCGTGGTGGGCGTTGGCCCGGGTCAGCCGGGCCAGTCCCTTGCGATCGATGGGCGGCTGGTAGTACTCGCCCCAGGGGTCATAGAACACCTCGGTGTAGTGGGTCATCCAGTGGGTCGGGTCTATCGGCTCTGGCAGGGCGAACGCCACCGACGGGTTGTGTTTGGCCAGGGCGGCGCCCCGGGATGAAGCTGTCTTGTTCATGCGGCTCTCTGCTCTGGGCTCACTGCCCAGGTGGATTTACGTTTGCGGGTGGTGTTCAGTGGCTCGTTGGCCACCGCATGGGCCACGGCCCAAAACACGTCGGCGTGACCGGTCACACTGTCGCGCCCCGCCTTGAAGGTCATCTGGCCACCGCCTGTGGTAGCCCGCTTGATGGCCAGGAACGCGAGCGGGATGTCCCGATCTGCGCCGTCCCACTCGATGCGATTGGCCTCCACCACGTCGATCATCTTGAGCACCATGGCGCTCTTGCTCTCGACGCTGTAGTGAATGGGTCGCAGCACCCCCTTGAACACCGGCTGCAGCAGGTCGACCACCCCGGCGCCGATGCCGGAGACATCGACCCCGAGATAGGTGACGTTGAAGCGCTTGGCGATGCGCTCGATCTCCTGGGCCTGATATTGGAAGTTGAGCCCGCGCCAGTAGTGGCGCTCCAGAATGCGAAATCGCTCCCCCTCCACCATGGGCGGAGCAACCACCACCAAAGTGGCGTTGTCCCGGGTGCGGCTCGGGTCATAACCCATCCACACTTCCCGCAGCCCGAACGGGCGCGCCGCGCCGCCCTGGTAGTCGCCCCAGCGGGTGGCATCCACCCCGGCCCGCTCCATGTCCTGGAACTTGAACACCGACAGGGCATCGTCGATGAACTTGCACATGAACAGCCGATCGAACACCTCGCCCGGGTACTCGTCGCGCAGCTCTTCGGCATCGATGAGGTTGCACCCCAGCCGGATGGCATCCTCGAGGGTGATGATGTAGCGCCACTGTTTGTCGGGGCAGACCCGGCCGCCGTCGCGCAACTCCCCATCACCTGGGAAGTCGATGGCCTGGCGCTTGGGCACATCCCCCTTCCAACGGGCGCCGGTCCAGTGCCGGTATGCCTGGTGCGCCTTACTCGACGGGGTGGAGAAGTAGGTCTTGCGCCAGTGGCTCTGGGTGGCCATCGCCGAGGCCACGTCGTTCAGGCGCTCGAAGTTGGAGATCCAGAAATATTCGTCGATATAGACGTTGCCAGAGCGTGATTGGGCGCTGTCGGAGTTGGTGGAGCAAAAGTGCAGCTCGGCGCCGTTGCTGAGGATGATGGGGTTGCCGTTGGAGAGGGTGACCCCGAGGAAGGTGCTGGCAATCTTGCGGATGTAGGACTTGAACACCTCGGCCTGCGCCTTGGTGGCTGACAGGAATATCTGGTTGCCGCCCTGCAGGATGGCATCCTCTAGCGCCTCGCCGGCGAAGTAGTAGGTCATGCCAATCTGGCGCGACTTCAAGATATTGCGGGTACGCGGCAGCGCCGGATCGTCCTTGGCCTCGCGCACCCGCAGCTGGTAGCCGAACAGGGTATCGAGCCAGGGCTGGAAGTCCTCGGGCGTCAGCTGGCTGATGTCGTTCTTGCCGCCGGATTTGCGCCGCTTGCGGCTGTCGTCCTGGTCACGGCGGCCACGTTCGCCCCGCTCGGGCGCAGGCTCTGCCCCCTCTGCCTGGCGGGCCTTGAGGGCATGCTCCCGCTCGGCCAACTTGAGCGCCTTTTCCTTGAGGCTGACATGGTGGCCAATGAGGCGGTCGAGCTCCTCCTGCTCCCCCTGGGTTTTCTTCTCCCGATGCAGCAGGGTCTGCACCCGGCGGGCGATGGCATCCTCGACTGCTTCGTCGGTCAAGAGGTCACGCCAGCCGTACTTCTCGGCCCAGTAGTAGACAATGCGACAGGAGTTGAGCCCCAGTTCGTCCTTGATCTCCTGAGGTGTCCAGCGCTTAAGATACAGACCCCGCGCGGCCGCACGGAGCTCTTCGGGATACGCCACAGCGCCTCCATCTGGTGAATGATGGCGCCATCTTAGCGACCCCCTCCCCCCGACTTCGGCCCCCAGTGTTCGGATGAATTCGGATATGCCCCAATATCCGAAACTGCCCGAACACAACCGGATGAAAGCCCGCCTCGCCCCCGATAGCCTGAGCTCGCATAGACCACCCGAGAGGCACCGCGAGCACGGCATGAGCACCCCCAACGATTCCACACTGCGCACTGGCTGGGTCTGTATCGCCACCGAAGGCACCACCGTCGACGATCGGGAGATCACCGCCGCCTGGCTGACGGACATGGCCGAGACCTACGACCCCAGCTATTACACCGCCCTGATCTGGCCCGATCACGACCGCTGGTACAACTTCGGCTATGTGCAGGAGCTCAAGACCGACACCGTGGACGGTAAGCTCAAGCTGTTCGCCATCCTGAGCCCGACCCGGGATCTCATCTATTACAACCAGACTGGCCAATACCAGTTCTGCTCCATCGAGCCCCAGGAGCAATTTGCCGATCTGGGCCGCACCTACCTTCGCGGCCTTGGCGTCACCGATGAACCTGCCAGCACCGGTACCACCCACCTCAAGTTCAAGGATGGGCGCAGCGAGTCACATCTTATCGGCCGCAGCGAACCGCTGGATCTCTCTGCGTTCAAGCTCCCCAAGCACGAGAAGGCCGACGGCCTTCTCAAGAAGTTTTTCAGCTTCCTGGCCAGCCATGGCGAGGAGCTCGATATCACTCCACCGCCCACCCAAGAGGACGAGGCAATGAACCCTGAACAATTCAACCAGATGCTGGGGGCACTGACCGGCCTTGGTAGCAAACTCGACACCCTCGCCAGCAAAGTCGAAACCTTCTCTGCCAAACCGGCCGACGAGAAGCCAACCGAGCAACCTGGCACCACCGAGCAGCCCGTTATCAGCGACGAGCAGTTCAACAAGCTGGAGCAGGCCCTGACCGGCATGACTGGCAAGCTGGACTCCCTGACCCAAACCATCGAGCAGTTCTCCGCCGAGAAGCCGGGCCAACGCCCGGGCCTGCTGGGTGGTGACGACCTGCCCAGCCTCGTTTAAGGAACAACACCACAATGAGCCAATCCCTTACCCCCCAAGCCATGGAGGCGGTGAAGAAATACCGCGTCGCACTGGCCAAGGCCTACAACATCCCCACCGACGAGCTAGGGGCACAGTTCTCCGTCACCGGTCCGGTCGAAACCCAACTGCGCCAGGCGCTGCTCAACTCCGTCGAGTTCCTCAAGCTCATCACCTGCCTGGACGTCGACCAGATCAAGGGCCAGGTGGTGCAGGTGGGCGTCGGCGGTCTCTACACCGGCCGGGTGGCGGGCGGGCGCTTCAAGAAGTCCGTGGGCGTCGATGGCAATACCTATGAGCTGGTCGAGACCGACTCCTGCGCCGCGCTGGACTGGGCCACCCTCTGCTCCTGGGCCAACGCCGGCAGCGATGGCGAGTTCATGCGCCTGGTGAACGACTTCAGCAACCGCTCCTTTGGCCTGGACATGCTGCGCATCGGCTGGAACGGTACCTCCATCGCTACCACCACCGACCCGGTGGCCAACCCGCTTGGCGAAGACGTCAACAAGGGCTGGCACCAACTGGCGCGCGAGTGGGAGGGCGGTAGCCAGATCATCGCCGCGAGCCCGGACGACAAGATCTATTTCGACCCCGATGGCGCTGGCGACTACAAGACCCTCGACGAGATGGCGTCCGACCTCATCAACACCACCATCGATCCGATCTTCCGCAACGATCCGCGCCTGGTGGTGCTGGTCGGTACCGACCTGGTGGCCGCCGCCCAGGCCAAGATCTACAGCGAGGCCAACACGCCGACCGAGCAGATTGCCGCTCAGCAGCTCGCCAAGTCCATCGCCGGCCGCCGCGCCTACATCCCGCCCTACTTCCCGGGCAATCGCATGGTGGTCACCACCCTGGACAACCTGCATCTCTACACCCAGCGTGGCACCCGCAAGCGCGAGGCCAAGGATAACCAGGACACCAAGGCGTTCGAGAACAAGTACTGGCGCATGGATGGCTACTCCCTCGCCGAGCACAAGGCCTATGGCGGCTTTGAGGAGAACGACCTGGTGATTGGTGCCCGTCCCGAACTGCCGCCGGTGGAATAAATGCTCTCACCCGGTCTGCGTCACAAGCTGCGCCACCAGGCCAGTCAGGCCACCGAACAGGCGGCCCTCACCGGCAAGGCCAGCGGCGCCGTGGCCGACAGCCTGCACCTGCAGTTGCTGGCGCTGGAGCAGGACATCGCCCGTCTGCGCCAATGCAGCCGCATCAGCGATCGGGTGGAGATGAAGCGAAACACCTTGCTGCCCAAGTACCGCCCCTATGTGGAGCGCTATCTGGCCAGCGGCCTGGTGCACCGTAACGAGCTGTTTGCCCAGATCATCATCTGGGCCTTCGATGTCGGCGAGTTCGACACCGGGATCGCCTGGAGCGAGGTGGCCATCGCCCAGCACCAGCCGACCCCGGCCAACATCAAGCGCGACTGGGCCACCTTCGTGGCCGACACCGTGCTGGAGTGGGCCGAGACTCAGGCCACCAACGGCCACGCCATCGAGCCCTGGTTCTCCCGGGTGTTCGACAAGGTGAAAAGCGACTGGCGCCTTAACGAGCGCATCACCGCCAAGTGGTTCCGGGCCGCCGGCCTGCAGTTACTGCGGGACCACGATGGCCAGCCGCGCCCCAGCGCCGTGGGGGACGCCCAGGTACTGGAGCAGGCCGATCACTGGCTGGCCCAGGCCGAGCAGTATCACAGCAAGGTCGGGGTCGCCACCTTGCGCGCCAAGATCGCCATGCGCCTGCGGGTGCTGGCGTCGTAACGACTCTCCGCGCCACCGCACCCCGGCGCGACGGCCACGGGCCGCCCTCGGCGTCACCTGATGGCCATTGCGTGGCTACAGGGGTGCACCTATTTCGGACCAGCATGAGGAAAAGGCATGTTCACCGGTAAGCAGATTGACTACAGCGCGCAGACCATCCGCAACGACGGATGGTGGCCCGACGTGGCCGTCGCCGAGTTCGAGCGACGTACCGCCCAGCCTGCCGACCTGGACCATCAGACCATCGCCTCGGCCCTGCTCTCGGCCATGGGTCAGATCAACCTGCAGCTGCAGGTCTACCAGGACAGCAAACGCGAGCAGGGTTACCTGGATGCAGCCGCCGTGCCCGGGGTCGGTCTCGAGGGCGGCAACAACGCCCTGACCGAGCAGTACCTGGCCGCCCTGTTCACTCGTGCTCAGGCCGAGCTGCTGCCTGCCGCCGCCAGCGTCACCGAGCGCACCGTCGCCAACAAGACCAGCGAGCGCGAACCCCAGACCCGGGATCAGCTGCTGGCCATCAGCCAGCAACTGATCCGGGTCATCAAGGGCAAGCGCCGCTGCGGGGTCGCCCTGATATGAGTCTGCGCCAAGGCTATCAGCTGCAAGCCCTGCACCAGGCCCTCCACGCCGCCCTGCCTGGCAAATGCCAGGGCCAGCTCGACAGCTGGATGGAGAACGGCACCCTGCGCCTGGACCCCAAAGACATGGGACCGACCGGTGCCATCCTCGGCTACCTGAGCTATCAGGCGGTCTACACCCTCGAGGCGCTGCCTTTTCGCGACTGCGATCCGGCGGTGCTGCTCGCCACCGTGATGGCCTGGCTGCAGGACTATGACGCCGAGCGCGAGCGCTTCGAGTTACCCGATCCCGCGTTCAGCATCGAGCCCAACGACGAGCACAGCGCCGACCTGGAGCTGCAGGTCGACTTTGTCGAGGCGCTGCGCCTCTGCCCCGATGATCAGGGCCCCATCCACTGGGCGGGCCGGCGCTGGGTGGTGATGCCCTATGACCTCTGGGTGGCCGAGGCGGCGCTGCTGCAGGTCGGCACACTCCAGCCCCCGGCGACCATCGGGGGGACCCCATGATCAGCATCACCCTGGACACCCGCCGCACAGCAGAGCAGCTCGCCCTGTTGGCCATGCCGGCCAAACAGCGCCAACGCCTGATCTGGCGCGCCGCCAGTGAGATCCGCAACGCCAGCCGCCGCAACATCACCCGCCAGCAGACCCCGGACGGCAGGCCCTGGCCCGGTCGCAAGCACGGCAAGCGCAAGATGCTGCTGGGGCTGCGCAAGCTCATCGTGATCAGCGAAAAGCCCGGTAAGGACCGGGCCGAGCTGCGCTTCAAGGGCGGGGATTATGGCGCCCATCCCGGCGTCATCGCCGGCACCCATCAGCGTGGCCACACCTATCAGGTCACTGCGGGCCAGCAGGCGCGCAAGCTGGCCAAGCCGGAGCAAGGCGCCGGTGAGCAAGCCGGGGACGGGCCCGCCACACCCCGCAAGATGGCCACCCGGGCGCAGGCCAAGGCGCTGCGCAAGCTCGGCTTCAAGCGCCCAGGCAAGCGCGCCGGCCACTACCGTTCGGCCTCGCTCGGCTGGATAACCGAACACCTGGGGTACGCCCAGGCGGGCCTGCTCATCAAGAAGCTCAAGGATGAACCGATCAAGACCAGCTGGGAGATCACCCTCCCGGCCCGCGCCTTTCTCGGGGCGACCTCCGAGCAACGCAAACAGGCCTTTGCCCGCGCCCTGCAGGGGATCAATTACGGCTGGGACCTCTACAAACAAGACCTAAGGAAGTAACGCCATGTGGCCATATGTCCAGATCAACAACGAAAACCAGCTGCAGGGGCCGCTCACCGAGATTGAGCGCCACCTGCTGTTTGTCGGTAGCGCCCCCCTGAACACCGGCAAGCTGCTCTCCTTCAACACCCAGTCCGACTTCGATCTGCTGCTGGGCCCGGCCGACAGCGAGCTCAAGCGCAACCTGCAGGCGGCCATGGCGAACGCCGGCCAGAACTGGACGGCGGCGGGCTACGTGCTGCCCACCGACGGCGACTGGATGGATGCGGTGCGCGAGGCCCAGCAGAGCGGGAGCTTTGAAGGGGCGGTGGTACTGGGTCAGAGCTGGGACGCCGAACAAATCCAAGCCGCCCACGCCCTGAGCCAGGAGCTGATCGCCAAGTGGGGGCGCTGGCAGTTCATGCTGCTGGACGTCGCCCCGATCGATCCTCTGACCCAGAGCTGGAGCGACTACGCCGCCTCCTTGGTTGCGCTGCAAACGGGCATCGCCGCCGACTCGGTGGGCCTTATCCCCCGACTGTGGCCCAACCTCATCGGCGCCTATGCCGGGCGGCTGTGCAACCGCGCCGTGAGCGTGGCCGACAGCCCCTGCCGGGTCAAAACCGGTCCGCTGCTGAGCCTGGGCGACAAGCCGCTCGACATGGACGGGGCACCGCTCGCCCTCGATACCCTGCAACTGCTCGAGCAGAACCGCTACTCGGTGCCGATGTGGTACCCGGACTATGACGGCTATTACTGGGCCGATGGCCGCCAGCTCGATGTCGAGGGCGGTGACTACCAGGTGATCGAAAACCTGCGGGTGGCCTACAAGGTGGCGCGCAAGACCCGCGTGCGGGCCATCTCCCGGCTGGGGGATCGCTCGTTCAACTCGAGCCCCGGCAGCACCGCCGCCGCGGTGACCTACTTTGGCAAGGACTTGCGCGAGATGAGCCGCGCCACCGTCATCAATGGCCAGCCGTTCCCGGGCGATGTGGCGCCGCCTCAGGATGGCGACATCACCATCGAGTGGACCGCCAAGAACCTGGTCGCCATCTACGTCGTGGTGCGCACCGTCGATTGCCCCAAGGGCATCACCGTCAGCATCGTGCTCGACCTCACTCTCAACAACCAGGAGGGCTAAGCCATGACTCGCCGCATCTCGGGTATCAACTTCGACACAGAACTGGCGGGCGTGATGGTACGCGTCGACAAGGCCAGCCTCTCCATCACCGACAACTCGGCCATTGCCACCAGTCGCGGCATCCCCGACGGCTTCATCGACGGGGACGTCTCCGCCGAGGTCGAGTTCGAGCTCGACACCAAGAACTTCAACCTGCTGGGCGAGGCCGCCCGCCGGGCCGGCAGCTGGCGCGGGATGGACACCGACGACGTGCTGTTCTACGCCGATTCGGGCAGCGACAGCTTCAAGGTCGAGGCGTTCGGCGTGAAGTTGCAGATCTCCGATCTGCTCGACGTCGATCCGGCCGGCGGCAAGAAGAGCACCCACAAGGTCAAGGGGCTGGTCACCAGCCCGGACTTTGTCCGCATCAACGGCGTGCCCTACCTCTCGTCCGATGACACCCGGCACCTGTTTTAAGCCCACCGTGGCCCACGAGGACAACCACACCATGCCAAGCAAGGACCCCACCCTGTGGGCCATCGTCATCGCCTGGTTGCTGGAGCACGGATCCGCCATCTATGGCGCGCTGCTGGCCTTGGCCATCGCGTTCCTGCGCATCACCTACCACGGCGGCCGGGGGAAGCAGCGATGCATCGAATCCCTGCTGTGCGGGCTCATCACCCTGGCGGTGGCCACCGGTGTGCGCCTGCTGGGGCTCGCCGAGGACGCGACCCCCTTCATCGGCGGTATGGTCGGCCTGCTCGGGGTGGATACCCTGCGCAGCGCCGCCGAGCGGCGCATCGATGCCCGTGCCAACCAAATCAACGATTAACCCACTCAATTTCTTAAGGAAAACACCATGAGCAAGATCATTACCCTGACCGTCGCCGGCGCCGAGCTCTGCTTTGAACCGACCCTGACCGCCTACAACGGTTACATCAACGATCTGATGCCCGCCGACAAGGTGGCGCCGTCCCACAACTACCTCAAACGCATCGTCAGCACCCAGAGCAAGGCCGCCCTGGATGAGCTGCTGGCCCGTCCCGGCGCCGCCCTGC
Source organism: Aeromonas sp. sia0103 (assembly GCF_963895295.1). NCBI lineage: Bacteria > Pseudomonadati > Pseudomonadota > Gammaproteobacteria > Aeromonadales > Aeromonadaceae > Aeromonas > Aeromonas sp. sia0103. The sequence continues at coordinate 221,234 of NZ_CAWQKG010000033.1, forward strand.
AGCTCGCCACCGCCATCAATACGCAGTTCGCCCCGACCCTGGACATCACCGTAAAAAACTGACCGCGCGCGCCGAGGCCATCGACCGCAACCAGTTGGAGCAGGTGCTGACGCTGCGCCGTCACTACCTGCCCCAAGCCGACGATGATCTGGACAGCCTCGCCCGCGCAATCTGGCTCGACAAGCACGAACGGGAACGCCTCAGCCACGCGGTGGCTGACGGCATCGCCAAAGCCTTCAACGGATAACGAGTAGCAGCATGGCCTGGATGGAACAACTGATGATGCAGGTGGCGCTGGTAGACGGCGTCACCAAGCCGCTGCTGGGGATCCAGCAGCAGGTCACTGCGCTCGGTGACTCCGTCGGCCAGGGCTATGAACAGATGGCCATGGGTGCCACCGCGGTGGTGGCGGGCGGGCTCGCCATCGCGGCGGTGCTCACGCCTGCCATCGAGATGAAGCAGGCGCTGGCCGAGGTGGCCACGCCGGACATGACCCAGGAGGTGCTGGATACCTTGAGCCGCACCGCCCTGCAGTTCTCCGTCGATTACGGCCAGTCCGCCGTCAGCGTGCTGGAATACACCTCGGCCATGAAGAAGGCCATGCCCGGGCTGCCCGATGCCATGCTCGCCAGCATGACCCAGACCTCGGCCATCCTGGGCGCCGCCACCAAGTCCGACGCCGACACCGTGAGCCAGTATTTCCGGATGCTCTACGGCAACTACAAGCAGTCGGCCGACGCCATGGGTCAGGGCGAGTGGGCCGCCCGCGTCGCCGGCCAGACCCACCTGCTCACCCAGCAATTCGGCGTCTCCATGGAGCAGATGATGGGCGCCGTGGAGGGCATGCACTCGCTGCCCTCCACCATGGGGGTGGCCATGGAGGAGCAGCTGGCCATCCTCGCCATGCTGCAGACCCGCATGGGCGAAGGGGACGCGGTCACCCAGTTCACCGCCCTGCTGGAGGGGGCCACCGCCGCCCAGGAGAAACTCGGCGTCGCCATGGTGGACAGCCAGGGCAATCTGCTGCCTATCCAGCAGATCTTGAAAAACATTCAGCCCCTCATCGACCAGATGGGCGGCGCCGAGGCCTGGGCCCTGCTCGATGAAGCGGGGCTCGGTGATGGCGCCCTCTTGCTGCAGCAGCTCATCGGCGACAGCGCCACCCTGGACAAGACCCTGGCCAACCTCAAGGGGGTGGACGGCATCGATGCGCTCAGCGAGAAGCTCAAGGGCACGATCTCCCAGTGGGACAGATTGACCAATGCCTGGTACGCCATCCGCGCCGCCGCCTTTTCGTCGGTCCTGCCCGCCATCGAGGCAGTGGTCGGGATGTTTGCCGACGGCGCCGCCGTCATCGTGCGCTGGACCCAGCTTTTCCCACACCTCACCCAGGTGATCAGCACGGCGGTACTGGCCATCGCGGGGCTTGCCATCGCCACCGGCGCCTGGGTGCTGCTCACGGCACTGGGCTCTCTGGTGGCCAAGGGCTGGGGCGTGGCGTTGATGCTGCTTAAGATGCCGCTCACCCTGCTCAACGGCTTGCTGGCGTCCTTCCGGGCCATCCTGCTGGCGGTCAACCTCGCCATGTACGCCAACCCGATCGGCCTGCTGCTGCTCGGTATCGTCGCCCTGGTCGGCGCCGTGGCCGCGGCCATCTACTACTGGGACGACCTCAAGGCCATCCTGGCCGACTGGGGGGTATTCGAGATGCTCGGCGGCGTGATCGACGGCCTTTGCACCAGCTGGCAGACCTTCACCCAGTGGCTCAGCGACCTCTCCCCCTTTGAGCTGCTGGGCGAGGCCGTCGGCTGGCTGATAGAGCAGCTCAACCAGATCCCGGGGGTGAGCATCGAGTGGGAGGGATTCACCAAGCTGCCCACCGCGCCGGCGCTCACGGCGCCGGTCAACGGCGAGCAGATCACCGCCCCGCTCGCCCGCTACCGCCAGGGGGCGCCCTCCAGCGTCCCGACCGGTGGCCTCGGCCAGCAGCTGGTGCAGGCCAATGCCCGCGCTAGTGCCGCCGCGCAGCCGCCCACCAAGGCGATGCAGATAGGCGAAGTGCACAACCACTTCCAAAACCCCCTGACCCCACAAGACATGGCCCAGAACCTCTGGCTGGAGACCCCGGGATGAGTGACCCCTATTACGTCGACCTGCTGGTTGAGAACGGCGCCTGGGTACTGGATGCGGGCAGCCAGCCCCGCATGACCAGCGATCGCCACAGCATCGGCCAGGACATCCAGCACCGGCTGATGGAGTCGGGGCTGGCCAGCAAGCTCATCGGCGAGCGCAGCGCCACCCTGCGCGCCGACGTCATGACCGAGATCGAGCTGCAGGTCGAAGGCGACGTGCGGCTGGTGCCCGGCACCATCAACGTCATTGAAGAGGCAGCCGATCGCATCCTGATCAGCGCCATGACCTACGAATACGGCCTTGTGGAGACCACTGTATGAGCCAACGCCCTCACGTCGATTTTCTGCCGCTGCTGGCCTCGGCCGGTGTGCCCACCACCGCCGAGGCCATGGAGGCTGAACTCAAGAAGCAAACAGAGGCCGCGGGGTCGCTGATTTCCAACGACGCCGACGTATCCCCGTTCTGGCGCCTGGTGCGTGCCGTGGTCATCACCCCCGCCATGTGGCTCATCGAGACGCTGCTGGCCACCCATGTGCTGCCGGCCACTTTTGCCGCCACGGCCACCGCCACCTATCTCGATCTCAAGGCCTGGGACGTCAACCTGCAGCGCAAGCCGGCCACTGCCACCCAGGGGGTGATTGAGTATGTGAAGAGTGACCCCGCCGCCAGTGTCCTCATCCCGACCAACGTCTGGATAGGGACCGAGCCCATCAACGGCACCCGCTACCGGGTCAAGCCAGTGCAGGAGGTCATCAGCCCCGCCGGCGAAGCGGTGGCCCGGGTTATCTGCGCCGCCGAGTTTGCCGGCACGGCTTGGAACCTGGCCCCCGGATACTACTGCCTGCTGTCCGAGCCCATCGAGGGCATCTTGTCCGCCAGCAACCCGCCCGACTGGATCACTGCCTCAGGCGCGGATGCCGAGGAAGACGATGCCCTGGGCCTGCGCATCCAGAACCAGTTCTCCACCACCGGCCACTATCACATCGATGCGGTCTATCGCGGCATGTTGGCCAGCGCCGCCGGCGTGCGCGCCGATCACATCTTCTTTGAACACGACGGTCCGCGCGGTCCCGGTACCGCTAACGCCTACGTGCTGATGGAGGTGGGCCAGACCCCGACCAGCCTGCTCGACCAGCTCAACGACTATGTGGGGCGCCAGGGCTACCACGGCCACGGAGATGACCTGTTTGTTATGGCGCTGCCAGAGACCCAGCACGCCATCCACCTCGCACTGTGGCCGGTGAGCAACCTCACCGACGAGGAGAAGGCCGCCCTGCTCACCACCACCGAGCAGATGATCCGTGCCGCCTTTCGCGAATCGGCCGACTACCCGGCGGTGACCCGCACCTGGCCCAACGCCCGGTTTTCGTTCTCCCAGCTCGGGCATGAAATTCACAGCGCCCTGCCCGCCCTGGTGAGCTTGCAGTTCACCGAGCAGGACATCGTCTCGACCCTCGCGATCCCACGCCTCACCACCGTGGAGGTCACGATCCATGAGTAACCAGCACGACGAGCTGGCCCCGCCGCTGCCCGCCTGCGCCCCGCCCTGGTGGGAGGATGGCGAGACCCTGACCCAGGGCGTCAAGGAGCCCGCCATGCTCTCCCGGGGGATCATGGCGTTCTGGCAGCAGGTGCGCCGCTGGCTGCTCATCTCCCTCGGCGCCGTGGATCCGCTGACCTGCAGCAAGGAGCTGCTGGACCTGCTCGCCTGGGAGCGGGACATCAAGCGCTTCAAGGGCGAGCCGCTCGATCTGTTTCGCAAGCGGGTCAAGTACGCCTTCGTCAACGCCCAGGACTCCGGCGAAGTGGCCGGGTTCAAGCGCATCTTCGAGCGCCTGGGGATCGGCTGGTGCGAGATCCACGAACGGGTCGAGGGCGCCGATTGGGATGTGATCGTGGTGGAGGTGACCGACAGCGCCCTCTCGAGCAACCAGGCGCTGATGCAGGCCCTGATCCAGCACTATGGCCGCACCTGCCGCCGTTACCGTTTTCAAGTGGTTTACCCGATCAGTGCGACCTTGCGTCACGCCCGCATCGACATGAACCAGGAAGTGTTTGCCGCCTCACTCAAAGGAACCCCATGAGCCAAGTCATTACCGATGCCTTCGCCAGCTACTGGCAGCAGTGCCTGGTCGACGAGACCCCGGTCGAACTCGACGAATTTGTGCTGGCCTATGTCCCGGGGCTCGACCCCGACGCCCCCATCGACCCGGCCAGCGGCCTGCCGCTGCCCGAGCAGATCGTGCACCGCCACGCCGTGGACCAGCGCGGGCGCATCAACAACGACGCGGTGGCCTACTCCATCGTGATGGACACCACGGTCGGCGATTTCACCTTCAACGCCATGTACCTCATCAACTCGGCCCAGAACCTGGTGGCCATGATCGTGCACAAGGGGGACGAGGCCAAACTCAAGACCGACCCCGCCAATGGCCAGACCGGTAACTCCCTGGTCAAATCCATGCTGATGGAGTACGACCGCGCCGCCGAGGCGAGCGAGACGGTGATCGACGCCAGCACCTGGCAGATTGACTACGCCGCGCGCCTGCGCGGGATGGACGAAGACCTGCGGCGCCAGGCCCTGGGCACCTTCGGCCAGGCCGCGTTCTATGGGGACGGCTTCAAGCTGGTAAACGCGTCCGGGCTCTACAAGGTGCAACCTGGTCAGGGCTATGTGGGCGGGCTACTGGCCCTGCTCACCAGCGAGCAGGAGGTGACCCCCAGCGCCAAGCCAATGGGGCTCTGGCTCGACGTATACCGGGCTGGCACGCTGCTCAGCCCCTGGGTCAACCACCTCACCCTGACCTTGAGCGCCGCGGATCTGGTCGACTACGTGGATGCCAACGGCTACCCGCATTTCGTCACTAAGCTGGCAGTGATCAACGCCGATGACAGCGTCACCGATACCCGCGCCAGGCGCACCCTCACCCTCACCGGCGACGTGACCGGCGAGGCCAGCTTCAACGGCCCCGACAGTATCCAGCTCGAGGTGGCCATCAAGGACAACAGCCACGGCCATACCATCGAGAACGTGGCGGGCTTGGCGCAGGCACTGGAGGGCAAGGCTGAGACAGAACACACCCACACCCCGGGCGAGGCCGGCGCAGCCCCGGCTGAACACGGGCACGAGATGGCTGACATTGAGGGGTTGGGCGAGACGCTGGCCGCAAAACATGCCATGGCTCAGATCGTGCTCCAGGCCCCGGCGGGGGCCGTGACCGGAACCTGGTATCCCGTCCTCGTCCACCTTGATGTCGGGTCAAGCGGGACGCCTGTCACCATCCATACGGTATCCGGTGGCTCTAGCCTGCCGATGAACTGCAGCAGCTTTGCTGGCACGGTCAGCGCGGGTGGATGGACTGACCGGGGTTCTCAATACTCTGGCGAGTTCTTCCAATACGAGCCTGACGAGATCTCGCTGAGCTGCATGACCGTCCCCTCTGAGAGCACGGGTGCCGTCGCCTTCTACGTGGATGGCGCGGCGTTCCCGGTGGCCATTGAGTACCGTGATACGCTGCCGCCGCCCGTGACTGGGACCTCGGTGGTCTATGGCACGTCAACGTTCACGCCGTCCACCACCCCGCACGTGGGCGCGGGCACGAAAACCCAGCTATTAGCCCCCCTGGACGCCGGCCCCGGCTTCTACTCCGCCCGCCAGGGACGGGTGTATGGCAAGAACTCTCCGCCGACCGCAGCGGAGGTGGGGGCTGCTCCGGCATCACACTCTCACTCTCCTGCGGAAATCGGGGCCGCCCCGGCATCACATACTCACCCCCCTGCAGAAGCGGGGGCCGCCCCGGCATCACATTCCCACACCATGGACCAAGTCGCCCGCGTCACCCCGGGCAGTGGCGCCGGAGGGGCTTCGCTTGCCGTCAACATGGCGGGTAGGTCCATCTATCACGTTATCGCGATATTAAGAGGCCGGGCGGTCTGGCTGACGGCGCATGTCACTGACACATCTGTGACCTTCACGAACCGAGGTGGGGAGAACGCTGACCGCGACTACGATGGCGTGCTAAACGCATCCTTTGATGGCGCCACTCTCACCCTCTCAATCAACAAAGAATTTACCGCTATCTGGGCTCTTTATTATTAAGGGAATGTATGAAATTTGAAGATGCAATGGGTGAGTTGAAAGCGGGCGGTAAGATCGGCCGCTCAGGAGTGTCCGGGGTGGCATACATCGAGCTGGTCACCGGTGAATATCCCTACCTCAGGGGGGTGTCCACGGTAGCGCTGGGGAGTGTGGAGCTGCCCATCCTGTTCACGGCCAATGATGTGCTGGCTGATAACTGGGAGGTGGTGCCTTCTGATGTGGTGGTCGCTGTGAACACCCGCACCGAACTGATGGACTCCATCCGCAGCGCCTACGCGGTCCTGCGTGACTACCAATCCCAGAATGACCTCATGAACGCGGCGCGTTGGCATGATTACTACCTGCAGCTGAGCGCAATGAGCTACCTGGAGGATGTGCCTGCAAAGGATCAATGGCCAGAGGCCCCCCAATGAGTTGGACGAGCGCCGCCATCACACTGCCCGCCGCCTTGGTCAGCCTTCGCCAGCAGGCCGAGGGCGTGCTGGGCCAGGTGCCCGGCGTCATGACCGAGGCGACCGGTCGCCTGACGGCCTTGGCCGAGCGGGCCCAGTACCGCCGCCATTCCCTCAGCAACGAGGCCGCCGCCCTGCTGGGGCTGCGCGCCGAGTTGGATGCTCTGCTGGCCACAGGCCGGCAACTGGCCGTCACTCCCTTCATGCACAGCGTGGGGCAGCAGCAGGATAGCCAGTGGACCCTCTCGGCCGACGCGGCGGTCAAGGCCCTGGCAGCCAAACTGCGCGATGGCGCCGACCCCTTGCACCCCACCGGCGAACAGCATGCCATCGGCTGGCTGGTCACCGGCAACCATCCCACTGAGCTTGCCAATGCCTTGGCTGCGCTCTGCCCCTGGTTGCCAGTTCCGGCGTGGTGCGCGGCCCTGCGCCGGCTGCAGGTCGCATCGGACACCATGACCCTGCCGAGTGCCCCCAAAGCGCCCTACTGGACACCGGATGAGCCGCTCACCTGGGATCCCCTGCGTGCAGGCCGTCGCCTGGTCGGGGCCGAGCTGGCCCAGCTGGAGAGCCTGGCAGCCGACCAGGCTACCCCCATCGAGCGGCTGAGCCAGCTGGCCAGCCGCCGCCAGCAGCACCTGACTCACCTGGTGGAGCAGTTGGACCAGTTGGCCAGGCTGGAGGGCCAGCTGTGGTGTTGGCATGGCACAGGGAGCATCGAGGCGCTGGCCGCCCAGCTGGAGCAATCCGGCCCGCCAGCGGCCCAGAGCCAGACCGTCGGCGCCCTGCTGCTTTCCCCCTCCCCGCTCACCTTCTGGCAGGAGCTGACCCCATGAGCACCACCATGTTGACCCTGGACGGCGAACCTATCGCCCTGCAGTCGATGCGCATCACCGCCGGCATGCAGTTCATGGACGCCGACCAATCGGGCCAGACCAGCGCGACCAGCACCTCGGAGCAAGGCGCCAAGGCCAAGGAGCTGGACGTCACCGGCCTCATCCCCTTCAAGGAAGAGGGCAAGCTGGCCCGCCTGTTTGAGCTGGCTGACGCCAAGTCAGAAGGCGGCCAGCGCCACCTCTACCGGGTGGGCAGTCTGCTGGCCAAGAGCATCAAGGTGCGCCAGGCCAAGTTTGCCGGGCGCATCAGTGCCACCGAACAGGAGGGGCTGCTGGCCTGGCACATCCAGTTCACCCTGCGCGAACACAACTCGGTACCGGAGAAGCGCGAGCAGCGCAAAGCCCCGCCACCGCCCAAGGTCGGCCAGGGCACGGACAACACCAGCAAGACCGGATCGAGTGCCACCACCCCACAGGGCGGCGACTCCCAGGACTTGACCTGGTTCGAGGAGAACGTCTTGAAACCTGCGGATGACTTTTTCTCATGAAACTGAGCACCCGGGCCGCGGTAAGCGGCCAACCCGTTCACCTGGTCAGTCATGACATCGTGCTGGATCTCTCGGCAGGCGGGCGCGCTGCCCTCACCGTCAAGGGCGCTGTCAGCAAGAAACAGGTGGTCACGGTCGATCTCGGATACAACGGCGATCTACGCCGCTGGTTTACCGGCTACGTCTACAACGTGACCCCGGCCGAGAACGGCAGCCAGCAAGTGCTGTGCCGGGAACTGGCCGCGGTACTTGGCAGCACGTTCCCGGTCAGCCAGCAGCATGCCACCCTGCGCGGCCTGCTGACCTGGCTCGCCGATCAGAGCGGGCTGGCCTTCCTGCTACCCGATGGGGCTGACTACACCGACCAGCCTATCCCCAACTTCACCAGCGCTGGCACCGGCTATCAGTTGCTGGCTCACGCGGGGCGCGCCTTCGCCATCCCCGATTTTTGCTGGTACCAGCAGCCCGATGGCGCCGTCTATGTCGGCGGTTATACCCACAGTCGCTGGCACGGCAAGGACATGCCCCTCGATGCGTCCTGGTCAGCCAAGCAGGCGGGCGACACCCTGACCATGGCCCCTGTGCCCAGCCTGCGCCCGGGGGCAACGCTCAATGGCCAGCGCATCACCCGGGTGCGCCTGTCGGGTGACCAGATGAGCCTGACCCTGGCTACCCCGGGCAAGGCGGTAAAGTCTCCCCAGCGCCATGCCATGGAGCACGAGTACCCCGAGCTGGCCGATAATCTGCACCTGCCCAAGTTTGGTCTGGTCGAGCGCATCAGCGATCGCGCCAGCGCCGGCCAGCTCAATGACCCTTACCGGCCGCGCTATGCGGTAGACGTGCAACTGCTCGATGAGCATGGGCAACCCGATACCGCCACGCCAGTCTATCTGGCCGTGCCCCTGCCGGTGATGATGGGCGGTGCCGAGCAAGGGCTGCTGCAGTACCCGCAGCCGGGCACCCTGGTTGAGCTGGGGTTTGCCTTTGGCCGTGCCGACAGACCCTTTATCCGCACCATCCTGGGCACGGGCTGGCCGCTGCCAGACATCGCCCCGGGCGAGCAGCTGCAGCAACAACGGGCCGAGGTGTTCGAACGTACCGATCCGGTGGGCAACCAACGACGCACCACCGACCGCACCCAGCATGATGAGGCCCACACCATGGTGCGCGAGGCGGATGAGTACCAGGGCACGTTCGGTCAGTATCGGCTGCGGGTGGGGCAACACAGTATCGAGGAGGTGGGCGGGTACAAGCGCATCGAGGCGCTCGGCGCCATCGAGCTGCTGGCCGGTGATGACCTGGTACTGGGGAGTCTGGGCAACATGAGCCAGACCACGGCCGGGGACTTGGTCGAGGTGGTGGGGCAACTGCGCCGGGCCATCGCCGGCGAACTGCAGCACCTGGAGGCCCCCCGATCGTGGATGGGGACCGACAGCATCAACATCTTCAACTTGCTGCTGCAGCTGATGAACGTGGTGGAGCAATTGGCCAGCACCAGCGCAGACCACACCCACCCCGACCGGGGCCAACCACCGAACCAGCAGGGCAGTTTCAGCCAGCAAGCAGAGCAGTCTGGAGAGCTGGCGGGACAGCTCTCCCCCATCCTCGAGTAACCCACCAAGCGAAGAAGGCCCCACATTGTGGGGCCTTCTTCTTTTCTGCCTGACAGCGCCCAGGCATGGCCAGGGAAGGGCGCCGCATACATGGCGCCATCAGTCAGCCCTGCATCATACGCGAAGCCCAGCGGCCCTCACAGCTGCAGAGCGCTCGCGGCAAGCCTCCCCACCCCACGACATACAGCGTGCATCCTGACACACCCGAGGGCCCCCTGGAGCACCTACGGAAATGGCCCGGACGGCAGGGGGCCACGGAAACCGCGCTCTTCCGCTCCCGCCTGCGGGCTCTGTGAGTAAAATTTTTGCAAAAATGGAGTGCCGCAAAACCAATGCGCGAGAACGCGCCAGTTCTAGGATCTCGGCGAGGATCGGGATCTGAAATCGTCGAAAGAAATTTCCGTTCTTTACCGTTCCGCCGGTATAAAAACCGACAGTGTGAATACGTAACTCATTGAATATATTGTTTAACTCAGGTTTTCAGTGGGGAGTTGCATGATCTGGGGTGATCTGGTCTGCTGTTGGGTAACGATGGAAAGGTGTTTTGATTCAGTTGGTTGAGCGTGATGACGGATAGTCTAAAAACTGAAATATTGAAGGACGACCCATCAGCCTCTTCTGACAAGCTTTGCGTAACGTCACATCAGTATCAAAAGGAAATTAAGAATGGCATCAGTACCAAACAGTGAATATCGCTACTCACAGCGAACTGATGGAGGACCTTTCGCCGAACTGCTGCTTCTCGACAATCGGGGGATACCAACCGATATTCAGGACGAAGTTGAAAGGGTCGAAGTTTACTATTCAGACAAACTTGTTCTTGAAGAAGATGCCGCCGATGAATGGCCTTGGGTACGAATAATGTGTATCACCAAGGACTTTATATCCATATGGCCAGTACAGCAAAGAGGTGACCATCAAGACTATGGTCGGTCATTGTATGGCAGTATTGAAGAGCTTTTCATTGCACCTCGAACCAGCGGTCCCTATGAGCTTCCGACCTCAATTGAAGAACTTGACGACCTTCTTGAATCTCTACCTGTTGGTTTCTATAAAAATTGGCGATATGGTCTCGGTCTACGCTGGGAGTTCCGCAGTATCGTTAATACGATTGCTGAAATACCCGGCATTACAACTGTCTGCTTTCACTGCTCACAAACTCGTCCAGGGACCGACCGATTGGAGCCACCGTACTACTTTCTTGGGATGCAGAGCTATCATCAGCTACGTAGAGAGATAACTTCAGCCACAACCCGCCATCAACGGGCAGCTCGAAAAGAAAAAGCCGCAATATGCCACAACCGCCTTTTACATCAAGTGGCCCCAAAGCAGTTCGATGTAAGGCGCTTGTCACTCCCCGCAGATGCGTTAGCGAATCTATCGGCTAGCTCCCGGGGGCAAGTCACGCTGACCAAACGGGACCAGCGTGCTGCAGTAGCCTTAGTCAGAGGCCACGCAAGTGACTTGGTAAAGTCAGAACCATCGGCATTATTACAACTAAAGCAAGATATTGAGCTGGTGACTCTCCGTGAGCTGATCGGGCGCTGTTCTGAACTGCTAGATAAGTCGACGACTGAACCAAAATGGCAGAGCTTCTTGTCGGCGAACCCCTTCATCCTCACCATGGCGTTTCACTACCCAGTAATTCTTATTGGTGACCAACCCTACGTTGGAGGTAAGCTGCACACTGGCCGAGGAGGCTCCCATAGCGATTTCCTATTGGCTGCTGCTGCCACTAATAATCTTGCCTTAGTAGAGATCAAACGCCCTGGTATTCCTTTGCTCGCTAGCGAATACCGTGGCATCTATCCACCTTCAGGGGATCTCAGTGGTGCAGTCGCACAGGTGATTGACCAAAGAGCTGAACTTCAATCCAGCTTCAAGTACGTGGGTACTGACCTTGATCGCCGGGGTTACCGGCCACACTCCATCGCTTGCGTGGTGATCATTGGTCTAAAACCAGAGGATGAAGAGCGTGCTAAGGGATTTGAGCAATACCGGCATTCGTTGCATGGTGTCCATGTTGTCACTTTTGACGAACTGGTAGAGCGCCTTCAGTCACTCTATGACTTGCTCGCACCAAGGGAAACACCTGAGACCACCAAACAAGATGAGGGCGTGCTGTTTTAGGACATTGCAAAACAAAAACCTATTCAGTACAAAGCCCCGACGAAGCGGGGCTTTGATTTACTCTCAATGTGGTCAACGTGTGGACGCAGTTGATACATATCTTTTAATTTAAATTAGTTACCATACAACTTTAAAACGCTTTACGTGCCTTTCCTGCATCAGGCTCATCGATGCTGTGAGTCGCTAGACATCAAGATCTCAATTTTAACACACGATCACCGCAAATACCCGCTGGCTCTTCACCAAAAAACGATTTCGATCAATAAACCCCGTAGCATGTAGCCACAATTAGAAGTCGCTTTATCTCCTATCTATGCAGCCAAAGCCTAGCGAAAAGACCTACTAGGCATTCAAATGCGTGACAGGACTCGTACAGAGACATATAATGTATGCTTATATACTAGCCATTAAAGTGCAATAGATAATACTAGGATGGTAAAATATATAAGGTAGTTTTCTTCCTAATGTTGAAAACATGTACACTCAAATAAAGAATTATAAGGAAAAGAAAATGCGTTCGAATAACACACTGATCGATTTTATTGAAAATAACATTATTAAAATAGGTGATTTTGGGAATTGTAAATTTCTTGGGAGTGTAATCTACCACTCAGATACTCAACCACTAACGGTAGAGAAGACAATTATAAAAATAATAAGAAATGGAATCGAAGATGGTGAAATTTCATTAAATGAAACAGATAAAATGACTTCTGAAAATTTCCATTTGGTTTTTTCCAACAAATACCAAGATTATTTTTACGACATGAAAAACAATAATCTTGTTATATCTGGAAAATCATCCAAGATGGGTTCTTATAATGTAACTATTAGTTGTTGATTACTAATTTAAGAAATTTAGTGCTCAAGATTTGGATTATCTGGGCTCACTGTCGTCAATGTGCCCTTGTTCGCATTGGAGATTGAAGACATCACCAGTACTTGGTTGAGCTGTCACACGCTTAAGTAACCACTTATCGTTTAGTGCACCCAGTATTCAACATCTAAAGCTGCGGTAGCTACTATCACCATTTATCACCATTCGGCTAAAAACTAAAAAGGTCACTATCACTAGTGGCCTTCGTAAGCCTTTTATTTTAATGGTGCCATAGGTCATAACCGGCGCGGCGCGAACATCAAGGGATTATAAACTTAGCCATAAATAAAAGCCCCGGTGAATGCCGGAGCTTTTGTGTCTGACTTTCTCAATGTGGTCAACGCGTGGACATTGACTGAAATAAATCCTTTTATTTCATGGCATTACAGTGCATTTTCAACCCTCCGCCGGAGGGTTTTTTTATATGTCCGTGGCGGCTGGCCGTCGGCCCCTTCGGTGCCACACTTCAGCGCCCAGCGCTCCCGAAGACATGGAGGCACGGGACCTGACCTCAGGCTTATCCCCAGCAAGGGTCACTCAGTGCCCATGACACGTTTTACTCTGCTCTGACTGTCTCACTGAGGTCGATCGTCGTGGCCAGCCACGCCCCTAATACTGTTAGCGCCTCTGCCCGTCATCCGGCTCGCTGGCACCGGGTCCCCGTCCCTAGCCTTCCCGGCGCCATCCCTCCCCCGGCAAGGCGCCGCCAGCAGCCTCCATTACAGCCAGATAGGGGGGTAACAAGCACCCACCGCTACCAGATTTTCTCTTGGCCAAGGCGATATTCCCCCTGTTTTTAACCATGAATTGTGAAAACGCTGCCAGGAAGTGACGTTAAGGTACTGCCATGACTGGGGTTAGAGACAGGATAGAGAGGAAAAGTGGCTGGATAAGTCATATAGTGCATCCCGGCAAGCCAACGCCTCCATGGCGACATCTCCAGACGCAGTAACGGAGGGTTTTAGGCGAGAAAACTTATGAAACCCAATAAAAGCCCCATATAAAACCCATCAAAAAATCACCATACAAAAACATAAAGCCATGTATTTATTACAAATAATACCATGCAGATGACTTTCACATCCCCCAACCTATCACCGTGGTGATAAAGTGACCTCAAAATTGTAAAAAAGACGCCTTATTCTTATATGGCAATAAAACTGCCTCATAAATACATTTATCATTGTTTTACCCGGCCATTATGGTATCTTGATCCCATCATTAGTCAGTGCAGGGAGACAAAATAATGAAAGAGTTCGTTGTTACCGCCGTATTTACCGTGTTTTTCACTCTGGTTGCCGTCTCTCTGCCGTCACTGGCACAGCTTTGAGTCGGTTGATTGCCCAGAGAATGACATGGTCTGCACGCCATCAAGGCCTGGATGCTGGCTAATCACTCACAGAATATGTTTTTGGTGCCACTGATCTGAATATGCAGACGAATCGGCCTTTATAGCCAATCTGCGCATGTTTTACGATCAAGCCATCGCCAACAAGGGGAGCCTCATGCTCCCCTTGTTGCATTTCTGCCGACGGGATTTACTCTTGCTCCCCTGCCCGTCACAATATCTGCTGGACTCGCCATGCAGGAATTACCATGACCCAAGATGCTCTGCGCCATTGGCGCCGTGATCTTCATCGTCTGCCCGAAGCGGCCTGGTGTGAATTTAGAACCAGCTCCCTCATCGCTCATCATCTGTCTGAACTCGGTTTCTCCGTCATGCTGGGTGACCAGCTGCTGGCCAGCAACCTCATCATGGGACGGGAGATCGACGTCGCGGCCCAGAAGGAGCGCGCCCTGCGCCAGGGTGCACACCCCGACTGGCTGGCCCGTATCGAAGAGATAACGGGCGTGATGGGACTCTGGGAGAGCGGCCGACCGGGCCCTACCCTGGCGTTTCGCTTCGACATAGACGCGGTAGAAGTGGATGAGGGCCAGGGAGAGCTGCATCCCCCCAGCCAGGAGGGATGGCAGTCCCACAACCCGGGCTGGATGCACGCCTGTGCCCACGATGGCCACACCGCCATCGGTCTGGTGCTGGCCGAGCGCATCGCTGCCTTGGCCGAGCGGCTCAACGGGCGCATCAAGCTGTTCTTCCAGCCTGCCGAGGAGGGTTGCCGCGGTGGCAAGGCACTGGCGGCGGGCGGTCAGCTCGACGACGTGGATGCCCTGCTGGCGCTGCATATCGGCATTCATGCCAAGAGTGGCGAACTGGTGGTCAACCCGACCGAGTTCCTCTGCTCCACCAAGTTCGATGTGGAGTTTATGGGCCGTGCCGCCCACGCGGGGCTCGAGCCCAACGCGGGCAGCAATGCGCTGGCGGCGGCCTGCATGGCCACCACCGCCATGCTCGGCATTCCCCGCCACCGGGATGGCATGACCCGCATCAACATAGGTCAGCTCAGCGGCGGTAGCGGCCGCAACGTGATCCCGGGCCATGCCCGCCTGCAGGGGGAGACCCGAGGCGCGTCCCCTGAGCTTAACAACTACATGTTTGGCCAGGTGCAGCAGATAGTGGAAGGGGCCGCCCTGATGCAGGGCACGACCTACCTCATCCGCAAGCAGGGGGAAGCCATCGGCATCGAGAACAGCCCGGCCCTGCTCGAGGAGATAGTGCCGCTGGCACAGGCCCTCCAACTCGAGACCATCCACAGCCGCCGCTTCGGCGCCAGCGAGGATGCCGGCTTCCTCATCGAGCGGGTGCAACGCAGCGGCGGCGAGGCCGCCTATCTGATCCTGGGGGCCGATCTGGCGGCGCCCCACCACCATCCGGAATTCGACTTCGACGAAACCGTGCTGAGCCACGGGGTCGCCCTGCTCGAAGCCTGGTTGCTCAGCCGCCTCGGCACCTGAGAAGCGCGAAGATGAAAAAAGGCAGCCCAAGGGCTGCCTTTTTTGTGGCTGGCGAGGAGCCGGTGCCTCATTGCCCCAGCACTATGGCGGAGAGGTGGGCGAAGTGATGGATCTCGTGGGTCGCCTCGCACGCCACCTGCTGGCGCGCCGGGTTGTACCAGCAGGTGGCCAGCCCCTGCGCCGCGGCGCCGGCGATGTCGGTCTTGGGATTGTCCCCCACCATCAGCACCCGCGCCGGGCTCGGTTGCCCCATCAGCTCGAGCGCATGCTGGAAGATGGCGGCGGCCGGCTTGGTCACATTCACCTCGTCGGAGATGATCAGCGGCTCGAACCAGTCGTCCCAGCCCAGCTTGCTGAGGCGACCACGCTGGGGCAGGCTGAAGCCATTGGTGATGATCCCCATCCTCACCTGGCCCTGCAGGAGCGCCTCCAGGGTCTCGACCACCCCCTCCAGCGGCATGCTCAGGGCGATGATCTGCTGCAGGAAGGTGTCGTTCATCGCCATGGGCGCCACATCCACCTGCTCGGCAAACAGCGAAAAGCGGGTCTGCTGCAGATGGGTGGCGTCTATCTCGCCGGAGTTGTATTGCTGCCACAGTCTGTGGTTCAGCTCGTGATATTGCGCCATCTTGGGCGCGCTGGGTGTCACCCCGTAGATCTGCAGGGTCTGCTCCAGGGCCTGGGCGACCGGGAAATCGAGCAGGGTTTCGTCCAGATCGAACAGCACCCAGTCATAACTTGGTTGTTTCACGCTTGTCCTCATTCGTTGTCTTGCTTAGATTGCTTGCTCATGCATCTCGATCATCGAGGCGCCGCCCCAGCGGGCCGTCGAGCAGATCCAGCGTCAATCTGACCCCGAATCCGGTCACCTCGCTGCTGACCACACCGTTGCCCCCCTTGTTGCGAAAACCGCTCAGGTCGAGGTGCAACCAGGAGGTCTGCTCGGGCACGAAACGGCTGAGGAAGCGGGCGGCATCGATGTGATCCGGTGACGCACCCGGCGCACACTGTAGCAGATCGGCCCATTCGCTATCGAGGTTGTCATCGTAATCCTCGTCCAGCGGGAAGGGCCAGACACGCTCACCGCTGCGCTGGCCCAGGCTTATCAACTCGCCGAGCCACTGGGGTCTGTTGGTAAAGGCGCCGCTGTAACGGCTGCCGAGCGCCCGCTTGCAGGCACCGGTGAGAGTCGCGTAGTCGATCAGCAGGTCCGGCTCGTCCTGCACCGCCATGGCCAGGGTATCCGCCAGCACCATGCGCCCCTCGGCATCGGTGTCGACCACCTCTATGGTAGTGCCGTTGATGGCGGTCACCACCTCCCCGGGTTTGTAGGCCAGCGGGCCTATGTGGTTCTCGGCGATGGCAAGCCAGCAGTGCACCTCGTAGGGCAGCTTGGCCCGGCTGATTGCATAGAGGGTGCCCAGCGCCACGGCGCTGCCCCCCATGTCCAAATGCATGCCATACATGCTGCCGCCGACCTTGAGGTTGTAGCCCCCGGAGTCGTGGCAGATCCCCTTGCCCACCAGCGCCAACCAGCGCTCCGCCTTGGCCGGGCAATAGCTGAGCTTGACGATGGCGGCCTGGTTGTCTGCCGATCCCCTGGCCACCGCCAGGAAGGCGCCGGCGCCGAGTCTGGCGAGTTCGGCCTCATCGAACTCCTGCCACTGCCAGCCCTCCTGCTGCGCCAGCTGCTGCGCCCAGGCCCGGTAGCTACGGGGGGTCAGATCGGAGGCCGGCAGCACGGCAAGATGACGAGCCAGGCCATTGCCTTGCGCCTCGGCATGGATCCGGACCAGATCGAGCTCGCACGCGGGTGACACCATCAGGTACCGGTAGCTCGGGGGCTCCTCGCTGCGCTGCTTGTGGGTTGGCAGCGGCACATTGGCCGCGAGCAGCGCCGAGAGCACCAGCTCGGCCAGCAGGGCCCGGCTGGCGTCGTCGAATCCCTCAAGATGCAGCGCCAACTGCTCCACCTTGAGGCCGGCCAGGGGTGCGACCCAGGAGCGGGCCAGCTTGTAGAGCCGATGATCCAGGGTTGGCTTGGGATCCACGAAGATCACCAGCTGCAGGCCCTGGCCGTCGGCCAGCCGATAGGGGGCCTTCTGGCCAAGGGCGAGCTGGGCCGCGACCCCGGCGAAGGCGGGTTGCGCCAGCAGGGTGCTGCGCTCGGTGTCGGCGACCAGCAGCAGCTTGATCTGCGCCTGGCTTGCCATCACCTCGTCAAGGCTAGTGGTCTGGATGTCAATCTTGGGAGGGAGATAACTGAAGGGTTGCAGCATAGGAAGCGGCCTCATCCATGAACAGAGGTCACGATGATACCGAACAAGGGCTGGCGACGACCAGTAGCTTGAAAATTAATGTTCAAGATCAGAATGATAGAATTGGAGATCAGAGAGGGAAAACAGGGGGGATAACATGAAAAGTTGGTTGCGGGGGCCAGATTTGAACTGACGACCTTCGGGTTATGAGCCCGACGAGCTACCGAACTGCTCCACCCCGCGTCCGAATTGTTTGTCCGTTACCGGACCTATCCCACAGGGTACCGAGCAATAGTACCTTGCGTCTTCGTCTCACCGCAGCGACCTGAGCCGTGCCATGAGGACAAATAGTTGGTTGCGGGGGCCAGATTTGAACTGACGACCTTCGGGTTATGAGCCCGACGAGCTACCGAGCTGCTCCACCCCGCGTCCGAATTGTTTGTCTGTTGCCAGACCTATCCCACAGAGTACCGAGCAGAGGTACCTTGCGTCTTCGTCTCACCGCAGCGACCGAAGCCGTGCCATGAATACAAATAGTTGGTTGCGGGGGCCAGATTTGAACTGACGACCTTCGGGTTATGAGCCCGACGAGCTACCGAGCTGCTCCACCCCGCGTCCGAATTGTTTGTCTGTTGCCAGACCTATCCCACAGGGTACCGAGCAGGGGTACCTTGCGTCTTCGTCTCACCGCAGCGGCATGCGCCTTGCCATGAATACAAATAGTTGGTTGCGGGGGCCAGATTTGAACTGACGACCTTCGGGTTATGAGCCCGACGAGCTACCGAGCTGCTCCACCCCGCGTCCGAATTGTTTGTCCGTTACCGGACCTATCCCGCAGGGTACCGAGCAGGGGTACCTTGCGTCTTCGTCTCACCGCAGCGACCTGAGCCGTGCCATGAATACAAATAGTTGGTTGCGGGGGCCAGATTTGAACTGACGACCTTCGGGTTATGAGCCCGACGAGCTACCGAGCTGCTCCACCCCGCGTCCGTATTTCTTCAAACTGGCCGAGCAGTAGCCAATTTGCTTTCTTCAGTAAAACGCCTTCATCTACAACCACTTAACTCGTGCTTTCGATGTCGACTCTCAGATGGTTGCGGGGGCCAGATTTGAACTGACGACCTTCGGGTTATGAGCCCGACGAGCTACCGAGCTGCTCCACCCCGCGTCTGAGGTCGCCAATAATAGGCGCCAGCGCTGAGATTGCAAGTAATTATCCTAAAAAAAGTGCATTAGGGGATGAAACCGCCATATGTTGTGTTCTTTTGCAACAAACCGTAGTTTTTTCAGTCAGCTAGCTGATGCCCTGCCCCGCAGGAAGCTTCTGACCCCTCTCTATATCTGACAGCCGATCCACGCCGGCGGTGCACCTTTCCCACGAAAAAGCCCGCGCCTATGGGACGGCGCGGGCTTCTCTGTTCTTCATGACGCGTTGCGGCGGGCTCAGACCAGCTGATGCAACACGCTGGTCGCCGCCAGCTGGGCGATGATCAGGCCACAGAGAGTGGTCGAGACCACCACAGGCGCCGTCTCCTGCTGTCGATAGAGCGGGCTGAACCAGAGCAGCAGGGCGGCGATCAGCAGCCCGGCCTGGGTCAGCACCCCGGGGATCAGGGCATCGAGGCTAGCGCCATGACCCTGCCACCCCACCAGCACCGCCAGCCAGATCAGGCTCAGGATGGCGGCGACAAGCCCCGCCATGGGCAGCAGGGTATTGAACGCCTGCAGCCTGTGACGGGCACGCAGCAGCATCAGGTGGGCAAAGGCCGATCCCAGCAGCACCATCTGCAACGCCCCGCTCAGCCAGCCCTGGATCTGCAGCAGGCCCAGCCCGTACAGGGCGAGCGGCATGGCCGGCAGCCACAGCAGACTGGACGGGATGGCGCGCTTGCCCTCCAGGCGGGACTGGGCCAGGGAGAGGACTATCCCCAGGATCATGGCGGCGCCCCCGCACCAGATCAGCCAGCCTTTCATCCCGGCCTCCATCGCCAGCATCAGGGAGAGCCCGGTGATCACCCAGATGGAGAAGAGCTGCGTCGTGATCCGCGAGCGCTGGCCCGGGCAGAGATCGCCGCGCCACAGCACCAGCCCGAGTGCGATCAGGGCACCCAGCGCCATCAGGCCGGTCAGGGGAAAGAGCCAAAAAGGAAGTTGGACGAACATAGGGTCTCCGGCAGCAAACGGATGACGGGGCCAAAGGGGCGCCCGGCAGTAAAAAAGAGAGGGGCGAGTATACCCAAACCCGCCCCCATCCCCAACGGCGATATCCGGATCTAGCCCTGGCCGCGCGCCAGGGCCACCACCCTGGCGAACATCTGCCGGATCATCGGCGGGATGCGCTCGCCGCCGAGCCGCTCCGCCTCCTCCACCACCGCCAGCGCCAGGCCGGGCTTGCTGCGATGATGGATGGCCTTGGCGATGATGCGCCCGGGGTTGAGAGTCGAGCGACCGCCGACGCCGGCCTCGCGCCGAAACACCCCCTCGAACCCGTTCTGATAGAGATAGTGCTCGATGTCGGCCGCCGGCAGCTGGGTCAGTCGATCCCGCTCCCGCTCACCCTTGAGCAAGGAGCGGGCCGAGCTGGCGTACTTGATCCCGGCCTCGTCGCCGTCGGTAAGCAGGTGCCACTCGATGCCAAAGTCCCGCGCCACCTTGATGAGCGGCGCCTGGCCGCACTGGGCGAATTCGATGATGCGCACCCCTTCCGCCCGCAGACTGTAACCGCAGATCTGGGCCAGCTCGGAGAGCAGCCAGATCTCGGTCTCCCCTTCCACCAGCAGCCAGCAGCGGGCGAACATCGACATGGGTCTGTTGATCCGCACATGGAAGGCGATTTTGCGCAGGTCGTCGCTGCTGTAGCGCTCCCCCCCCAGCTGATGGCAGACGATGTCCTGTTGACGGCGCACCAGCCGGCGCACCTGGTTGAGCGGCAGGGAGGAGAGCAGATCCCCCGAGTTGGTGGTGAGCAGCTTCTGGCCCGGCAGTTGCTCGAGCAGGCCCCAGGCCAGCGCCAGCATGGTGGGGTGCAGGCGGCTCTCAGGATCTTCCAGGATCATGATGGGCCTGGCCCCCTCCTCCAGCTCGCGGTTGCCGCGGGCGTTGAGCAGCATGGCCGCCATGCCCGCCATCGCCAGCTGCAGGGCCCGGTTGTCGGCATTGCGCAGCAGCATCTGCAGGTTGCCGGGGTTGCGCAACGTCATGGGGCGATTGACGATCTCCCGCTGGCTGCGCGGCTTGTGCTTGATGGGGGCCAGGGCGCTGAAGTAGTGCTCCATCAACTGGCGCACCGCCAGCAACGCCTCCTTCAGTTCGGGCTCACCGATGCGCTGGGGCTCATCCGTCAGCTTGCCGGACAGCTCGCCGAGGCGCTGCTCGGACAGATCCCCCCAGGGTAGCGCCTCGACTCCATCGCGGATCGTGCGCGCATCGCGCAGGCGGAACACCGGGTTCATGGTGATGAGCAGCTGCACCAGCTCATCGTTGTCGTCGATGGCCAGGGTCTTGCCGATACCGTCGAGAAAATCATGGGTGGTCTGCACGCTGCCGTCATCCTGCAGCTCGGCGCTGGCGCGATAGTGGACGCGGTGAAACTTGTCCCGGTGCGGGATCCAGGCCTCGCCGAGGCGCGCGAGGCGGCGTGAGTGCTGGCACATCTGGGGCCGATACTCGCTGAAGGTGAGCACCAGTTGCAGGTTGCGCGACGACGCCAGCTCCGGATCTTCCGGTTGGTGGAAATCATCGCGGGTGAACTGATAGGGGCCGGCATCCCCCAGCAGGCACCAGAGGGCACGCAGCAGGCTGGACTTGCCCCAGGCGTTTTCACCGATGAGCACCGTGGTGTGATCCAGCCCGAGCGAGAGTCGATTTATCCCGCGAAAACCTTTGACTTCAATACGTTCCAGAAACATGAGGCCATACCCAAGTCCATGCTGATGGCGTCATAGTGGCAAAGTTGCCAGGAAAATCCTATCGGGTCGTGGCGACTTTCAGCGGGAACTGTGAGGAATGAGAGGTTCGGGGGCGGGAGGGACACAGAGCCGAGTCTTGGGGCCATTCCAATGGCTGAACCAGAGATGGCGGGTACGGATCTGACGCTTGCGATGCTTCAATGGACACTCCTTGGTGATAGAGGGCAGCCAGGCTGCCGTTACCCAACGAGTCTGCCGCCTATCCGTGACAATGGGATGACAACTGGCTGCGCCACTGCCCGGGACTGAGGCCGAAGGCCTCCCGGAAGCGGTTGCCGAGATGGGCCTGGGAGGAGAAGCCGCACTGGGCGGCGATGCTGGCCAGGGGATCGGGTCCTGCCAGCAGTTGCTTGGCCCGCTTCAGCCGCAATCCCTGCAGGTAGCGATGGGGCGGGCAACCCAGGCTCTGGCCGAACATGCGGGCGAAGTGATATTCGCTGAGGCCCGCCTCCAGGGCCAGCTCGCTCAGGGTGACGGGCTCGGCCAGGTGCGCCAGCAGATACTCCTGCACCCGCCGGATCACCACGGGGGCCAGGCCGCCGCGCACCTCGGGCAGGCTGGGCGCCTCCCGGGTGTGGTGGCGATAGGCGTGCAACATCAGCATCCAGGCGCCGTGGGAGAGCGCCATGCGATCGACCCCGTGCTGCCAGTCCAGCTTCATCAGCTGGGCCTGCACCAGCGCCGCGGCCTGGGGATCATCGATGAAGGTCTTGTCTTCCAGCACCAGATGACGGCCCTCCTTGTCACAGGCCTGCTCGGCGATGCGAGCGAGGTGATCGGGGCTGAAATAGAGGTGGAAGAAGCGAAACTCCTCGCGCACCAGCCACTCGGATCTGTGGTGATCCGGCATGATGCACACCTTGCCGGTGCCACCGTGGCCGCCGGGCCCGTCCAGCCGCTCGGTCTGCTCGCCCCCCTGCAGGTAGACGCTGACCGTATGATGGCCAGGTTTGTGGTAGCGGGTCTGATCGTAACAGTTGCGCCAGCTGGCGACCCCGAGCCCGGGCTCCAGCCAGCAGGAATCCTCCAGCCTTGCCCCCGTGCTGACCAGTGCATCGAATACTCCCGCCTGTCTCATCTGCTGCAACCTGCCTGTGCCTTGCGCCTCATCCTGCCCCATCTTACCCCTCCCCCTTGCCGCGCACAGCGGTCACGCCAAAAAAACCGCAAGATGCTGTAAGCCAGCGCACGCCGTCCGGCCCATGCTGATCCCCATGTCGTTTCCCTTTTCTGACCGGATCCCCTATGAACCTACTGCTGTATATTTCCACCGTCCTCATCTGGGGCAGCACCTGGATCGCCATCGCCTGGCAGTTGGGGCCCATCCCCATCGAGGTCTCGGTGCTCTATCGCTTCGCGCTGGCGGCCCTGGCGCTGTTTGCCCTGCTCACCCTCAGTGGCAAGTTCCCGCGCCTGCCCTGGCAGGGCCAGCGTTACGCCGCCCTGCTCGGCGCCCTGCTGTTCTCCACCAATTTCCTCTGCTTCTACCACGCCACCCTCTACATTCCGAGCGGCCTGTCGGCGGTGATCTTCGCCAGCGCCAGCATCTTCAACGGCCTCAACCTCTGGCTGTTCGAGGGTAAAAAGCCGAGTCTGCGCTGGCTGCAGGGCTCCCTGCTGGGGCTGCTCGGCACCCTGTTGCTGTTCTGGCCTGTGCTGGCGGATGCGCAACTGGGTGCAAACGGCTGGAAGGGACTGCTGTTCGCCTCTGCGGGGATGCTCTGCTTCTCCCTGGGCAATCTGGTGTCGGCCCGCGGTCAGCGCCAGGGCTATCAGGTGCTGCAGATGGTGCCCTGGGGCATGGTGTACGGGGTGGCATTGCTGCTGGGCTGGGTCCTGTTGCTCGGCCAATCCTTGACCCTGCCGACCGAGCCCCGCTACCTCGCGGCCATGGTCTATCTGGCCATCTTCGGCTCCGTCATCGCCTTCACCGCCTACCTCACCCTGGTGGGGCGCATCGGCGCCAGCAAGGCCGCCTACG
This sequence comes from Aeromonas sp. sia0103, assembly GCF_963895295.1. NCBI lineage: Bacteria > Pseudomonadati > Pseudomonadota > Gammaproteobacteria > Aeromonadales > Aeromonadaceae > Aeromonas > Aeromonas sp. sia0103. Next base: position 244,982 of record NZ_CAWQKG010000033.1, read on the forward strand.
CAACAGTGCTGTTCCCCCTGGTGGCGCTCAGCCTCTCCACCCTGTATGAAGGCTTCGTCTGGCAGACGGTGTCCGTGGTGGGGGTGGTGATCAGCCTGCTCGGCAACCTGGTGATCTTCACCCCGCCCCTGAAGTCCTGGCGCTGGCCGTATCCCAAGGCGGCAGACGGCACTTGCCCCTGAGTCCGCCAGCCCCTAAGGTAACCCCTTCCAACGAGGATGATGGGAGGGGATATGTTACTGGAAGGGCTGGAGACACTCAGCTTGCTGGCGAGCGAGGGCACCATGGCCAAGGTGGCCAGCCGCCTCTACATCAGCCAGTCGGCGGTGAGCAAGCGCATCAATCAGCTGGAGTCGCGCCTCGGCAAGAAGCTGATCGAGCCGGATGGCCGCCAGATCCGGCTCACCCCCCAGGCCCTGGAGCTGCTCGCCCGGCTGGCTCCCAGCCTGGCGGAGATGAAGGGGGTGCTGGCAGACAGCCAGACCCTCACCGACAGTACTCCCCTGCCCGTCGCCTGCTCCGAGACCCTGCTGGCGGGCTACCTCGCCCGATTCATGCACGACTACCTCAGCCAGGACCCCTGCCTCGCCCTCTCCACCCACCACACCCCGGTCATACTGGCGCGGGTCCGTGGGGGCGATGCCCTGCTCGGCATCTGTGCCGGTCGGCTACCCCCCGGTCACGGCCTGTGCGCCGAGCTGTTGCTGGAAGAGCCCTTCTATCTGGTGGGCGACGCGGATCAAGGGGCGCAGCTATCTCATGATCAGGGGCAACCCATACTGACCATGGATCTGGATAATCCCTCCAACCGCTACCTGCGCGAGCCGCTGGCCGCACTCGGGTTGGTGCCCAGCATGGAGCTGGACTCCTATCTGGCGCTGATCGAGCTGGCCAAGGCGGGCATAGGACCGGTGCTGCTGCCGGCAGGCCTGCTGGCCCTGGTGGGTGAGCAGGGGGAGCGGGCCCGTCCCCTGCCGGGGCTGGGGCGGCCGCTGCACCTGGTCTATCGCCAGAGCAGCCTGAAGCGGGAGCGCATCGGCCGGCTGGTCGAGGGGATCAGAGCCCACTTCGCCCGGCCGGGGTGAGCCCGAGGGTAACTGAAATAACAAGGCCGCGATCACGCGGCCTTGTCATCTGCAACGAAAGAGGTCTTTTAGCTGATCCAGCTAAACAGCTCGGGGTACTGGCTCCACACCAGCTTGGCCGACATCAGCAGGGAGACGGTGACCAGCAGTGGCTTGATCAGCTTCACCCCCTTCTTCAATACCAGCTTGGAGCCGAAGCGGGCGCCGATGAACTGGCCGAGGGCCATGCAGAAACCGACGCTCCACACCACCTTGCCGCCGAGGGCGAAGAACAGCAGGGAGGCGATGTTGGAGGTGAAGTTGAGCAGCTTGGTGTGGGCCGTGGCCCGCGCCATGCCAAAGCCCGCCAGCGCCACGAAGCCAATGGCGAAGAAGGACCCAGTGCCCGGCCCGAAGAAGCCGTCATAGAAGCCGACCCCGCCGCCCACCAGCAGGGCGAACAGCATGGGGGTGAGGCGGCGAGCGCTCTCGGCATCGCTCACCCTGGGGGAGAAGAAGAAGTAGCAGGCAAAGGCCATCAGCAGGAAGGGCAGCAGCCGCTCCAGGATGGCGGCGTCTATGGTCTGCACCGCCAGGGTGCCGATGGCCGCGCCGATAAAGGTGCAGATCACCGCGGGCCAGATCATGGCCCACTCCAGCAGCCCCTTGCGGGCATAGAACCAGGTGGCGGAGAAGGAGCCGAAGCTGCTCTGCAGCTTGTTGGTGCCGAGCACCAGCGCCGGCGGCATGCCGGTCGCCAGCAGGGCTGGCACCGTCAACAGGCCGCCGCCCCCGGCGATGGCGTCGATAAAGCCGGCGATGAGGGCGACCCCGAACAGGGCGACCAGGGTGAGCAGTTCCAATTCCATCCATAGACCTCGTGTGATTGTGGTGCCCCGCGGCGACGCCAGGCGGGCACAGATGAGTAACGCTGGTCGCTATCCTAGCGGGCGCAGGCTCATGAGGCTAACGAAACAATGGCAGCCAATTGATTCCTGGTTTTCATCAATAGACGACCCCAGGCACAGACTCGTACAGCGAGCGAAACAGGGGCAGACGGTGGATCCGCTCCCCTATGTTCGTTGATCACCGGCGCAGCGGTTCAGGCGATCAGCCTGGCCGGCGCTGTCTCTCCCCTGCCCTTTATCGCGGGCCATTCTTGCCCCGAAGACTTCATCTTCGCCATGCAGCTGCCGAGCTGACGGTTAGGTGGCAACGCTGGGCTCGCCGGTCTCCACGGCAGGCTCGGCGACTCCCCCGTTGATCTCGTCAAGGGCCTGCAACAGCGGCGTCTCGTCCTCGCCGGGAGCCCGGCTCACGCGGCCGGCCATATAGCGGCTGCTGAACAGATTAAACCAGAGCTGCAATGCCTGACCCGCCGCCAGCTCGCCGGCCACCTCCAGCACGCAGGCCGCCACCTCGGCGGTGCAGAGGTGTTCGTCACAATTGGCCACCCGCATGCCATAGGTGGAGAGCGCATCCGGCCGCACCGACAGCACCGGGAAGCCATCCAGATAGGGGCTCATGTTGAACATCTTGCGCGCCTCGGGCCAGGTGCCGTCCAGCAGGATGAAGAGCGGCTTCTTGCCAGGGGCCAGGGCCACCCGCTCGGTCACCCGTGCCGGGTTCTTCTCGCAGGCGGGGAACACCACATAGGGCTGCCAGACGGGATCCGCCAGCAGGGCCAGCAAGTCGGGGTGGGGCTCGGTACGCTTCCAGAGGAAGGCCCAGGTCGTGTCAGGCAAGACATCGGCGATGAGGCGGCCGGTGTTGGAGGGCTTCATCGGCTCGCTGTCGTACATCAGCAGGCAGAAACCGGCCTCGGCCTTGAGCTCGGGCCGCCATTCGCAGGCACACCAGGCATGGCGCAGCTGGCAGGCTTCACAGCGGGGCACGCTGCCACCGCGGGCGAGAAAGGGGCGGGTCGAGATGCTCTTGCGCCAGATGCGCAGGCGATTGACGGCGTGATCGGGGATTGGCTTCATGGCGGGCTCGGCGGCACAGTCTGGGGTGCGGTTTGCAGTACAAAAGGGGGGCGATTGTAGCGAGCGGGTCTGCGGGCCGCAAGCTGCGCGGCCCTCCCCGGCCAGACTCGCGAGCCCAATGAGTCGCTCTATACTTGGTCGTCGCCCCATCATCCCACACCCGGGAAGGTCGATGGGACACAGGAGGAGAAGATGGCAGAACAAGACATGGCCAGGGAGCACGCCCTGGCCGAAGGCAAGACCTTCACCTGGCACGAGCTCTATGTGCCCGATGGCGAGGCCGGGGTCCGCTTCTACACCGAGGTGCTCGGCTGGCAGACTGAGCTCATGGAGATGGAGGGCGGCAACTACCCCATGCTGGTCGCCAATGGCCGACCGGTGGCCGGGGTGCAGGCCACCCGCGACAATCCGCAGATGGCCGGCGTGCCGCCCCACTGGGCGACCTACATAGCGGTGGATGATGTCGATGCCAGGCTGGCCAAGGTGACGGCCCATGGCGGCAGCGTGGTGGTGCCCGCCATGGACATCCCCACCGTCGGGCGCATGGCCCTGATCGCCGATCCCCAGGGCGCCCACATCTGGCTGTTCACCTCGGCACCTATGTGAGTTGTCGCGCCGGATATGACAGAGGGGCCGACAGGCCCCTCTTCATTTCACCACTGACGCCCCTCAGGCGGGCTTGCGCAGGATCTGCTCGAGGAAGCGGGCGAAGCTGTGACCGTGATGCTCCAGCAGTTTCGGGAACATGGAGATGGAGGTCATGCCGGGGAAGGTGTTGATCTCGTTGAGCAGTATCTCCCCCTCCTCGGTCAGGAAGAAGTCGATGCGCGACAGATGGGTCAACTTCAGCTGACGGAATGCCTTGAGGGCATAGGCCTGGATGGCATCAGACTGAGCCTGGGTCAGGCCTTCGGCATGCAGGGCGGTCTCGGTGTGGCTGGCGCTGCTATACTTCTCTTCATAGGTGTAAAACTTGTCGGTCGGCACGCAGATCTCGCCCGGATAGGTCGCCACCAGCTCGTCACCGTACTGATAGACAGCCACTTCCAGCTCGCGCGGCTTGACTGCCTTCTCGATCAGCACCTGCTCGGAGTAACCGAAGGCGTCCTTGATGCCCTGCACCAGCTCGGCTTCGTTGCTGGCGGAGTAGCAGCCCACGGAGGAGCCCTGAGAGGCGGCCTTGATGAACACCTTGCCCCACTTGACGAGAGCGGCTTTCGCCTCGGCGATCCCCGCCTCATCCTGCTCGGTCAGGAACAGATAGGGGGTGTTGGGGATACCGAGGGCGGAGAACCACAGCTTGGTGCTGATCTTGTTGAAGCAGAGCTTGCTCGCCTCGGCATCGCAGCCCAGATAAGGCAGGCCCGCCAGCTCGAGGAAGGATTGCAGATCGCCAGTCTCTCCAGGATAGCCGTGGATGCAGGGCACCACGTAATCCACCGGACGGGCCACGCTGTCGAAGGAGAGCAGCTTGTCCAGCCCCAGCTTGCACTCGCGGCCGTCGGCACTGAGCCAGCGATCGGCAAACATCTCGACCCGGGTCACTTCGACATTGGGCAGGAGGGCGAGTTGTTGCTCGAGGAAAGTGGCACTACGCAGAGAGACTTCGTGTTCGGCGCCACCGCCGCCGCACAGCAGCAAAACATGCATGTTCTTCATTAGATATGATCCCTTGGGAGAAGCGGCTTCGTCATGATCCGTGATGAACCACCGCACGAAAAAAAACCGGACGAAGCCAGATACGAACATTGAGTGCGGCCAGTGTAGCAAGGGAGGCAAAGCCTTGTCAGCCGATGGAAGCCCTCTTCCCCCGCTTGGGGCCACAAAGGCCTCGATTGTGGCAACCCCTGTGTCAGAAAAGGTCTCGCGGTTTCAATCAGCGAGGCGGATCGACCCGGCCGACGCCGTTGCCGTTGACCCTGAACCAGCCGGCGATGCTGTAACGCTCCTGGCTCGCGGGCAACACCTCGTGGGGAAACTCCTCGGACAGGAACAGCACCAGCCGTCCCCCCTTGGGTGAGACATCCATCAGAAACTGCTCGTCGTTGTCGTAGACGCGCAGCACTCCGCCCGCCTCCGGTTGCCAGCCGTTGTTGAGGTAGAACACCGAGGTGAGGCGGCGATTGGAGCGACCGGCGAAGGCGTCCCTGTGGGTAGCATAGAAGTCACCGCTGCGATAACGGGCGAAGTGTGCCTCGTAGTCGAACAGCCCCAGCATCAGGCTGCGATTGGCGGCGAGGCGCAGGGACTCCATGCGCGCAAGGTAATCCACCACAGGCGCACCGAGATCAGCCTCGAGCCAGTGGATCTGATCACGGCGGATATCGGGGTTGCCCTGATGCAGCGCTTCCCGCCCGATCCCTGCCGGTTGCCAGTCCCCCGGCAGGCACGCACGCAGCGCCTCCACCTCGGCGGCGGTTAAAAAATCATCCACTATCACCCATCCTCGGGTGTAAATGGCATCCATGACGGCTTGATAGTCCAAGATGGGCTCGCAACGAGTGGAGAGAGTGCGCTTTGTAGCGACTTAGTCCCCCTGGCACAAACCGGATTGCTTCTCCTGAGAAGTCCCACCGTCAATACGCGCAAGGGCGCAGGCGCCCGCCCCCGATTTCCCCTTGCCCCACCGCGCCGGGCCAGCTAACGTGCCCATAGCGCCCGATAGTGGCCTCAACCTTTGACCCTGTTCACCCCTTCAGGAGCTCGCCATGTCCCTTCCCTCCCTCACTCTGCAACGGCTCGATGGCAGCGACTTTCCCCTGGACGCCCTGCAGGGCCAGGTCATTCTGGTGGTCAACGTGGCCAGTCGCTGCGGTTTCACCCCCCAATACCAGGGGCTGGAGGCGCTCCATCGCCAATTTGGCCCGACCGGGCTGGTGATCCTGGGCTTCCCCTGCGATCAGTTCGGCCATCAGGAGCCCGGCGATGCCGAGGAGATAGCCCGCTTCTGCTCGGTGGATTACCAGGTCAGCTTCCCGCTCATGGCCAAGTGCGAGGTCAACGGCGAGCAGGCCCACCCCTTCTACCGCTGGCTCAAGCAGCAGAAACCGGGTCTGCTCGGGAGCGAGGCCATCAAGTGGAACTTCACCAAGTTCCTGATCGACCGCGAGGGCCGGGTGGTGGACAGAGCCGCTCCCCAGACCAAGCCCGAAGAGCTGACCGACAAGATCCGGGCGCTGCTGCCAGCCTGAAGAGGCTGCGCCGCAGCCTTTCACAGGCCGGGATCCCCTCTCCCCTTGGCGAGCGCAGCAGGATGAGGGGCTTGCGGCGCGAGGGCCGGCCCCGTAAAGCACTCGTTGCCCACAGGATTACTGCGTGCTCGCCGCAGTTCTGCTATATTACGCGCCCATAATCTTTTCCATGTCGTGACGGGCCCTCTGGCTGCCGTCACCCGTTGAGCCCAAGGCTCGGAGTTTCTCTCGAACATGTCATTCAATGAACTGGGTCTGTCACCGCACATACTGCGGGCCGTCAAGGAGTTGGGTTACGAACAGCCAACCCCCATCCAGCAGCAAGCCATCCCGGCCATTCTGGCAGGACAGGACGTGCTGGGCGGCGCCCAGACAGGCACAGGCAAGACGGCCGGTTTCACCCTGCCTATGTTGCATCGTCTGATGGCCAACCACGGCCGCGGCGGCCGTCGCCAGGTCCGCGCCCTGGTGCTGACCCCGACTCGCGAGCTGGCCGCCCAGGTGGGTGAAAGCATCATCAAGTACGCCCACCACCTGCCGTTCCGCACCCTGATCGCCTACGGCGGCGTCAGCATCAAGCCGAACCTGGACGCCATCAAGCTCGGGGTCGACATCCTGGTCGCCACCCCGGGCCGCCTGCTGGATCTGCTGACCCAGCGCGCCCTCACCCTGACCGAGCTGGAAGTGCTGGTGCTGGATGAAGCGGATCGCATGCTCGACATGGGCTTCATCACCGACATTCGCCGCATCATGAAGGCGCTGCCGGAAGAGCGGCAGACCCTGCTGTTCTCCGCCACCTTCTCGGACGAGATCAAGGCACTGGCCGACGATCTGCTGAAAAATCCGGCCCTCATCGAGGTGAGCCCGAGCAACAGCACCGCCGAGCAGGTCAACCAGCGCATCATCAAGGTCGATCGCGAGCGCAAGCGCGAGCTGCTCTCCCACATGATCGGCCGCCAGAACTGGCAGCGGGTGCTGGTGTTCGTGCGCACCAAGCAGATCGCCGACCGCCTCGCTAACCAGATGGTGAAAGATGGCCTGGATACCGTCGCCATTCACGGCGACAAGACTCAGGGGGCCCGCAACCGGGCGCTGGCCGACTTCCGGGAAGGCAAGGTCCGGGTGCTGGTCGCCACCGACATCGCCGCCCGCGGTCTGGACATCGATCATCTGCCACACGTGATCAACTTCGAGCTGCCCCAGGTGGCCGAGGATTATATCCACCGCATCGGCCGTACCGGTCGGGCCGGCCGTGGCGGTGAGGCCATCTCCCTGGTCAGCCTGGATGAACAGGATCAGCTCAAGGCCATCGAAGCGCTGATCGGTCTGAGCATTCCGAGCGAGATCATGGAAGGCTACGAGCCGAGCGGCAAGCCGACCCGTCAGACCCTGCCGGGCAGCAAGCCGGTGCAGAACCCGCCGCGCGACCGTGGTCACGCCAACGCCAAGCACAATGCCAAGTCCGCCAGCGACAAGTCCGGCGCCAAGGGCAAAGGCAAGCCAGCGGCCAGGGGCGATGCCGCCAAAAAGCCGGCCCCGGCGCGCAAGCGCGAGGTCGTGGGTGAAGACATCGGCTTCACCCCCATGCGCCGTCTGCCCAAGACCCAGCGTGACAGCTATCAGGACGACTCCGCCGAGGAGTAAGACCTGCCAGGCTGCCCGCCCCAGCAATGAAAAAACCGCCCTCGGGCGGTTTTTTGTTTTTCGATGGCCTCAACCGGCGGCGAGCACCATGTGCAGCAACGGATAGGGCTTGCCCTGGCCATCCAGCGGCGAGCGCCCCGTCACTACAAAGCCCATGCGCCGATAGAAGCCGAGCGCCTGTTCGTTCTGCTCGTTGACGTCCACCCAGGTCGCACCTTGCCGGCTGATGGCATCGGCCACCAGCAGGCTGCCGACCCCGCGCCCTCGCGCCCTGGGGTCGACGAACAGCATCTCGATGTTGCCATCATGCACCCCGCAAAAACCGGCGATCCCCTGCGCGTCCCGGGCATGGGTCAGCGTCACGGCGGCAAAGTAGTGCTCCAGAATGAGCGGCCTGAGGGCAACAATCTCTTCCTCTGGCAAGAAGTGATGAGTGGCGCGCACCGACGCCTCCCAGATGGCGATCAGGGTCTGATAATCCCCGGGTTGCGCTTGTTCAATTTTCATTCTTTGTTGACTCCGTCTATTGATTGGCGGGCTTAATGCCCTTCAGGGTCGGGCCTGCCAGCTCCCCGGCATCGACTTGCCTGATGACAACCCAAGTCACAGCCTGACCATCCGTACAATCGGCGGGTGGCCTTGTACCCTCCCAGTGTCTGGCCCTAGGCCTGACGCGGCGCAAACATGATGATGGCCATGCCAAGCAGGGCTACCCCGGCACCGACCAGATCCCAGAGCGTGGGCCTGATGCCATCCACGGCCCAGAGCCAGAGAATGGCCACGAAGATATAGACGCCGCCATAGGCGGCATAGACCCGGCCGGCCGCGGTGGGATGCAGCGACAACAGCCAGGCAAACAGCATGAGGCTTAAGGCCGCGGGCAGCAGCAACCAGGCGCTCTTGCCCTGGGTCAGCCACAGATAGGGCAGATAGCAGCCCAGGATCTCGGCGACCGCCGTCACCAGAAACAGGGCCATGGTTTTGAGTTCAATCATGTGAGGTGCAGTGATCCTTGCCGATGAGGGCGCTTCTTTTGGCAAATCATACTGTTATATCGGCGCGCTTCAATCCGCTTCTCATGCTGTCCATGGGAAGGTGGCAGGATCGCGGCAGCCCTTGAGGAAGCGCAAGCAATGCGGGGATGGCTGCGAGGCACAAATAACAGGCCCTCCCCCAGGAATGGGGAGGGCCGAGGGGATCAGCGGGTCTTGACCGCCTGCAGCAGGGCCGAGACGTCCGGGCCGAAGGTGCGACGACGAATGGCGTCCTGGATGTCGAGCTCGCCGTAGCGGCTGGCCGGGTAGACCACCACGCAGGAGGTGTCGCCGGGCTTGAGGAAGTGAGTCTCGCCGAAGGGGGTGTAGCGGGTGGCGCCTATGCTGATCAGCGCATGGGCCGGGCGGCCCGCCTGGGCCAGCAGCCCCTGGATGTGCTCGGCCGGGCCCTCGTCCTGCTGATGGTTGAACTTGTCGATGGCCCAGGCCAGCAACTGCTGATGGAAATAGCTGTAATCCACCGCCGCGCTGTCGACCCCGTAGCCATGCAGCTCGCCATCGCGCTCCAGATAGCAGGCGATGCGATAGTCATCGAGCTCGCAACCGGCGGCAAATGCACTGAGCGGTAGCAGGTTCTCGGCCAAGCCCTTGCTCTCGGGGCCCCAGTTCTTCTTCTCGCTGATCTTCCTGGCGTTGGGACGACGGATGGAGCAGTCGTTGTAGGCGCCGAAGGCGCGGGGATGGATGGCCACCACCTGCTCCCCCGCGTACTCCAGCTCGCACCAGAGCGCCACTTCCGGCTCGATCTGCACCTTCTCATCGCCGCTCACCGCCGCCTCGGGCAGGAAGATGGCATCGCCGCTGAGCGGGAAGACACCGAGCTGGCCCGGATGGGACGGCACATAGAAGGGGAACAGCGCCTTGGGGGCGACCTTGTCCGTGACCTTGACGGCGACAAAATCGGCCGCCTCACCCGCCTGCTCCAGGTGGCCCGCGAAGTTACCCGCCACCCCCAATCCGATAAAGTTGCTCAATTGCGTGATCTGCATCTATGGCTCCACTCGCGTCGGCCCATTCACCGCCGCTGTCGTTGTTCATGGGCGGCACCCTACCGCCAAAGAGGGAGCTTATTAGAGCACAGCCCCGCCACGGCGCCCAGTCACCCTGCCACGGGCTGTGCGCCAGCCCGACTTTTCAGGTGCCGACTGCGCACAAAGACGGCGATCGCTCCCAAGCTGTGATCCAGGCGCTTGGGCAAGCACCGCACTTTTGCTAGTCTGCACTATTCATTTGCCGTTTGAGCGCCAAGTGCACCTCATGAGTACACATTTTCAGGGTCGTTTCGAGGTGGAGTTCAAATACCGCCTGACGGATCGCGCCGCCTTCCTCACCGCCCTCAAAGCCCTCAATCCCGAGGTGATGGTGGAGGATAATCATGAGCGGGACTGCTACTTCGACACGCCGCAGCGGCTCCTGGCCGAGCAGGGCAAGAGCCTGGTGATCCGCACCATGCAGCCCTCCGGCATCCGGCTCTGGATCGTCAAGGGGCCGGGAGCCGATCGCTGCGAGGCCGTCAACATCACCGATGCCGACAAGGCCATCAGCATGCTGCACAACCTGGGTTATCAGCAGGTGCTGACCCTCACCAAGCGGCGCAGCATCTATTTCGTCGGCCCCTTTCACCTGACCCTGGATCATCTGGACGGGCTCGGCGACTTTGCCGAGCTGGCCATCATGACCGACGAGGAGGCCAAACTGCCTGGCTATCGCCAGCAGTTGCAGGGGCTGGCGGCGCAACTCGCGCTCTCGGCCGACCAGCTGGAGACCCGCTCCTATCGCACCCTGTGCGAGCAGCAGAGCGCATTTTGACAAGAGGAACTTGCCCCATGATCGATAAACTCGCCTGGCTGAGCTTCAAGGATGGGCAGCTGCTGTGCGCCCGCTCCCACGGCAAGGCCATCTACTACATTCCCGGCGGCAAGCGCGAGCCGGGTGAGAGCGACGAGGCCGCGCTGCGGCGGGAGATTGAGGAGGAGCTGGCCGTCGCCCTGCAGCCTGAGACGCTGCGCTTTGCCTGCGAATTCAGCGCCCAGGCCGATGGCAAGCCAGAAGGGGTGCTCGTCAACTTGCGCTGCTACACCGGCGAGGCCAGCGGCACCCCCGTGGCCTCGGCGGAGATCGCCGAGCTGCGCTGGCTGGACAGCCGCCATCTGGACCAGGTGTCCCCGGTCTCCCGCCTGCTGTTTCACTGGTTGGCCGAGCAAGAGCTGATCCGTTAATACCCGATGTGAGTAGCAAGAGAGATGAGTCATAGACGATGAGGAGTTTCAATGGAGATCATTGAGGTCGATAGCACCAGAGGCATCAAACCGGCGCTGATCACCCTGTTGCAGGACTGCGTGGCCAGTGGCGCCTCGGTGGGCTTCTTGCCGCCACTGCCAGAAGAGCTGGGGCTGGAATATTGGCAGGGTATAGAAGCGGATCTGGCCGACGGGGTACGCAGGCTCTGGGTGGCCTTCGATCAGCACCACCTGGTCGGGGCGCTGCAACTGGCGCTCTGCACCAAGGCGAACGGCGGTCATAGAGCCGAGGTGGAGAAGCTGATGGTACACAGCGAGGCCCGCGGCAAGGGGGTCGGCCGCGCCCTGATGAACGCCATGGAGCAAGGCGCCCGCGACGCCAAGCGCACCCTGCTGGTGCTGGACTCCCGGGTCGGCGACGTGGCCTCCACCCTCTATCGCCAGCTGGGTTATCAGGAGGCGGGCCAGATCCCGGACTTCGCTCGCAATGGCGACGGCTCCCTGGCGGCGACCCAGTTCTTCTACAAGCAGCTCTGAATCAGAGGCGGCGTGCGGCCAGGCGCCTGACGCTTGCAACGACAAGGCCAGCCTCGCGGCTGGCCTTGTTTATTGGCTCATTCATTGCTGAAATGGCCCCTCCATGGAGACAGGCAAGGAGCCAGCATGATATTGGAAGTCGCCCCACTGCAGATCATCCCGGGTCAGAGCGCCGCCTTCGAGCTGGCCTTCGCCCAGGCCCAGCACATCATCAGCGCCATGCCCGGCTATGGCGGCCACCAGCTGCAGCGTTCATTGACCGATCCCCATCGCTACCTGTTGCTGGTCAACTGGCGGCGGCTCGAGGATCACACCCGGGGTTTTCGGGGCTCTCCCCAGTACCAGCAGTGGAAGGCGCTGCTGCATCACTTCTACGACCCCTTCCCCACCGTCGAGCATTTTCAGGCCGTCACCGCGGGCGGATCTGCGGTCACCTGATCAACCGCCGACAAGGCTAGCTGATCACGCTATCCCTCAGGCCAGCCGCTCTGCGCGATGTTCAACCTTAGGCTCGGCGAAGTCGGACTGCGCCGCGATCAGCTGCAACTCGTAGGCATCCGCCTGCCAGGTGCGTAGCAGCACCGCATCCACCGCCGCATTGGTGCGCTCGAAGGCCGCCACGGCATCAAAGCCGGCCTGCAGGTTCGCCAGCATCAGGGCGCTGATGAGATCCCCCACCCCGACCGGTTGGCGGGCAAATTCGTAGAGCGGCCGGGCGATCAGATAATCCCCCTCGGCCGTGGCCAGCAGCATCTCGAAACGGCCAGGCTGGCTGGCGGCGCGGCCCAGGTGCTTGACCAGCACCATCTTGACGCCCCTGGCCAGCAGCCGATGAGCGGCGGCGCGGGTCTGGCTCAGATCGGCCAGGTGGGTGTCGCACAGGGTCTCCAGCTCCAGCAGGTTAGGCGCCATGATGTCGGCCACCGGCAGCGCCTGCTCGGTCAGGAAGCGGGTCACGCCGGGGGCGACGATGCAGCCCTTCTCCGGGTGGCCCATCACGGGATCGCAGAAATAGATGGCCTCGGGGTTGGCCGCCTTGACGGCCGCGACCACCGCCAGGATCTCGTCCCCCTGCTCGGCCGAGCCCAGATAGCCGCTCAGCACCGCATCGCACTGCCCCAGCACCTCGATCTCCATCAGCCCCTTGCAGAGGGCACCGATGTGACCGGCCGGCATCGCCATCCCCTGCCATCCAGCCTCGTACTGGGTATGGTTGGAGAACTGCACAGTGTTGATGGGCCACACCTCCATGCCGAGACGGCGCATGGGGAACACGGCGGCGCTGTTACCGGCACAACCAAAAACCACGTGGGACTGGATAGAGAGAATGCGTTTCATCGAAACCACCACAGAAGAAGCATGAGGAAAGCAGGCAATATATCGGATGAAGAGAGCCCTCTTCCAGCGATTCGCGGCGCCCACCGCCATTTGAGCCGAAAAAACTGCGGCCCCATGACGGATTATCCGCCCTGCTGCCCGCGCAGCTGACCCCTCTGCCTTGCCGCTTGGCCGGCTGGCACCTCGTCTGCCGGGTGTCTTATGGTGTCTCAATCTTCTTGTTTGATGGCATATGAGAACGATATTTCAACACCCAGGCCGGATTGGGCATTGAGGCAAGGGGGAAGAGACGAGGAGAAAAGACAGGGGCTGCCCGCGAGGGAATGCGGCAGCCCGTGTTGAAGGCTTTGTTGGAGGCTCAGTCCCGGACGAAGTGATAGACCCAGCCTTCGTCCAGCGGGAAATCGGCGGGAGCCGAGACCAGCGGCGGCAGAGCCGAGACGCCTCCCCTGGCGGCATACTGCAGCGCCATCAGGGCGCAGAGGGCGGCATCATAGCGATCCGTCCCCGCCATGACATCCGCCGGCAAACTGGCCGCTATCTCGTCTCTGGCCAGGGAGGCTCTGCCACCGGCCTTGGCCAGCGCCGGATAGACCTCCAGCACGGCGCGATCGGCCAGTAGCACCTGTCTTGGCACCGGTTGCAAGTCCCCTAGCCGCGGCAGCATGGCGATCGCCAGGGTGGCGTTGTTGCCCAACCTGTCGAAGGTGGCCGAGAGCGGCTTCTTGCCATATTGCCGGTGTAGCCAGCGCTCGCAGTCGCGGTAGGCGTAAGGGTTGTCTATCTCCCGCTGCGGCACGGCGCACTCGCCTCCCCTGCCTGCCAGCAGATCGGCGAACGCCCGTGGGAAGGCGAGCGGCGCATCTATCCCCAGGGCCAGCTGCGGACAGGCCAGCACCTGCATCAGGCTCATCTCGTCTTGCAACGCCGGGCGCAGCAGTGCGTCAAGATCCGGGGCAACCCGGGAGCTCAGTCGAAACAGGGGGGAAACGCCAAACCAGTGCAGCCGCTGTTCGCGGGCCTGCCAGCCCACCACGGCCACCGCCTGGGCGTTGCCCTGCCAGCCTCTCACATCCCAGCCGATGCCGATGGCATCCATATGCTCAGTTGTCATCTCAAGATCACTTCTCTGCACTGTCGATGCTGCACAGGGTAATGGTTGCCTTCGCTAATGCAAGGCTGGGCCGCGCCTTAGAAGGATTTCTTGAAGTTGATGAGTGGCAAGATGGGGAAGATGCCGTTCTCGGCGTAGTTCGCCAGGCCGATCTGCAAGCCATCGAGATGCCTGGTGGCATTGACGAAGCCAATCTGGAAAGTGCTGCGTTCGGCATAGTTGACGAAGCCGACGTTGGCCAGGGCATTGCCCTGGGCGATGTTGACCGCGCCCCAGTTCAGCCCCCGCACGTTGTTGGTCAGGTTGACGAAGCCCAGGTTGAGCCCGGTGTCCTGCCCGCCATGCCAGTTGACTGCGTTGATGGCGACCCCGCCAAACTGGTGACGCACCCGAGCCGCACCGAAGAAGATGCCGAGCTGCAAGCCGGTGAACTGATCCACGTCGGAGAGGGCGAAGACGGGCAAGTCGATTCCCTTCACCTGCCCGGTCCGACCGTACAGGAAGGAGGCGCGCGCCCCCTCGACCTGATGGGACGCCGGCAGGTTGATGCCGGGCAGCGAGATCTGGACCGGGGTACTGGCCTGGGCGGCGCCACAGAGGGCCAGCGTACCGCTGCCAAGCAGCAGGGTGAGCGATTTCATCGGGGATTCCTTGAGGATCTGAGCATCGGGGCAGCCTACCAGTGCCCGCCCCGGGGTTCGAGGCCGCGCCGGCGGCGCTGCGTCACAGCTCGTCTGAATCCACTCTCACCAAAGACAGCCGATAAATACAGATGAAATTAAAATTCAAACTGAAATTAACATTTCTGTTATTTACATCAAACCACATTTTGTAACAATATAGTTAAACGTGTGTTTGAACAGAGCAAGCAACACGTGACCATGGATGACAAGTTGTACCCACTCAGGGCCAGTTGGCTCATAACAATACAGTTCTGCCGAAATGGAGACGCATGATGAATATGGACATACTCAAGAGCTTTACCGAGCAGATGCAAGGCTTTGCCTCCCCCCTCACCCGCTACAACCAGTTGCTGGCCAGCAATATTGAACAGCTGACCCGACTGCAACTGGCCTCCGCCAACGCCTATGCCGAGCTGGGCCTGACCCAGTTGCAGGCGGCGGGCAAGGTGCAGGATGCCCAGAGCCTGGCCGCCCTCGGCACTGTGCAGCTGGAAACCGCCAGCCAACTCTCCCGCCAGATGCTGGATGACATCCAGAAGCTCAACGCGCTGGGGCAGCAGTTCAAGGAAGAACTGGACGTGCTGACCGCTGATGGCATCAAGAAGACCACGGGCAAGGCCTGATAACCCTGGCTGCCCGTTCGGGCAGCCACATCTCCCCATGACTCGATATGACGGGCTAGTCCCGCCACGAGCGTGGGTGAAGGAGAGAACATGAGCCAATCATCGTACGGCCCGCTGTTCGAGGCCCTGTCCCACTATAACGACAAGCTGCTGACCATGGCCAAGGCCCAGACCGAGCGCACGGCCCAGGCCCTGCTGCAGACCAATCTGGACGATCTGGGCAAGGTACTTGAGCAGACCAGCCAGCAGCCCGGACAACTGATCCATGCCCAGATGAACTGGTGGCAGGATCAGCTCAAACTGGTGCAGCACACCCTGCTCAAGAGCGCGGGTCAGGAGAGCGACCCGGTGATCCAGCCGGAGCAAGGGGATCGCCGCTTCAAGGCCGAGGCCTGGAGCGAGCAGCCCATCTACGACTATCTCAAACAATCTTATCTGCTGACGGCCAAACACCTGCTGGCGTCGGTCGATGCGCTGGAAGGCGTGCCCCAGAAGAGCCGGGAGCGGCTGCGTTTCTTCACCCGCCAATATCTCAATGCCATGGCCCCCAGTAACTTCTTGGCGACCAACCCTGAGCTGCTCAAGCTGACCCTGGAGTCCGACGGCCAGAACCTGGTGCGCGGGCTGGCGCTCTTGGCCGAGGATCTGGAGCGCAGCGCCGATCAGCTCAACATCCGGCTGACCGACGAAGCGGCCTTCGAACTGGGCCGGGATCTGGCCCTGACGCCGGGTCGGGTAGTGCAGCGCACCGAGCTCTACGAGCTGATCCAGTACAGCCCGAGCACTGAGACCGTGGCCAAGACCCCGGTGCTGATCGTGCCCCCCTTCATCAACAAGTACTACATCATGGACATGCGTCCCCAGAACTCGCTGGTCGCCTGGCTGGTCGCCCAGGGGCAGACGGTGTTCATGATCTCCTGGCGCAACCCGGGGCCGGCCCAGGCCAAGGTCGATCTCGACGACTATGTGGTCGACGGCGTGCTGGCCGCCCTGGATGGCATAGAGGCGGCGACCGGTGAGCGGGAGGTGCACGGCATCGGCTACTGCATCGGCGGCACCGCCCTGTCGCTGGCCATGGGCTGGCTGGCGGCGCGCCGTCAGAAGCAACGGGTGCGCACCGCCACCCTGTTCACCACCCTGCTGGACTTCTCCCAGCCGGGCGAGCTCGGCATCTTCATTCACGAGCCCATCATAGCGGCGCTGGAGGCCCAAAATGAGGCCAAGGGCATCATGGATGGGCGGCAACTGGCGGTCTCGTTCAGCCTGCTGCGCGAGAACAACCTCTACTGGAACTACTACATCGACAGCTACCTCAAGGGCAAGAGCCCGGTCGCCTTCGATCTGCTGCACTGGAACGGCGACAGCACCAACGTGGCGGGCAAGACCCACAACAGCCTGCTGCGCCGTCTCTACCTCGAGAACCAGCTGGTGAAGGGGGAACTCAAGATCCGCCAGACCCGGATCGATCTCTCCAAGGTGAAGACACCGGTGCTGCTGGTGTCGGCCATCGACGATCACATCGCGCTCTGGCAAGGCACCTGGCAGGGCATGAAGCTGTTCGGTGGCGAGCAGCGCTTCATCCTGGCCGAGTCGGGCCACATCGCCGGCATCATCAACCCACCGGCCGCCAACAAGTACGGCTTCTGGCAAAACGATGCCCCCTGCGAGAGCCCGGAGGCCTGGCACGCAGGTGCGACCCACCAGGGCGGCTCCTGGTGGCCCGAGATGACCGCCTTCATCAAGGCACGGGATGAGGCGTCGGAGTCCATCCCCGCACGCGAGCCCGGCGAAGGCCTGGCGGCGGCCCCCGGCAGCTACGTCAAGGAGCGCCTCAACCCCATCTTTACCAAGGCAGCAGAAGAGGTAACAACATGAGTGCAGCAACAACCCCCCTGTTCGTCGGCCAGAAGGCCAGCCTGAGCAAGCGGTTCGGGCCGGCAGAGGTCGGTGCCTTCGCCGGCTTGTCGGAGGATTTCAATCCGCTGCACCTGGACCCGGTGTTTGCCGCCAGCACCCCGTTCGAGCGCCCCATAGTCCACGGCATGTTGTTGGCCAGCCTCTTCTCCGGGCTGTTGGGCCAGCAGTTGCCGGGGAAAGGGAGCATCTACCTGGGGCAGACCCTCTCCTTCAAGCAGCCGGTGTTTGTCGGGGAGGAGGTGCTGGCGGAGGTCGAAGTGATCGCCATTCGCGATGACAAACCCATAGTCACCCTGGCTACCCGCATCTTCACCCAGAGCGGCGCCCTCGCCGTGACGGGAGAAGCCGTGGTGAAGTTCGCCTGAGATAATCAGGGGCTATTCCCTGATCCTTCAGCCCGGCCCTCGCCGGGCTGAATTTTTTGCCTTGCGCCGAATCCCCTTTTTCTGCCCAATCCGGACCTAACCCTTTCCCTGTCGGCCCTAACTGCCTAAAATGGCCGCCCTGCCACGTCAGGCATTCATTTAAGCAAGAGGATTTTCCATGGAGACGTTTCTGCTCGAAGGCCACCCCTTCGTTGCCTTGTGTGACCTGATCAAGCATCAGGGTTGGGCCGATTGCGGCGGCGCGGCCAAGGCACTGGTCGCCGAGGGACTGGTGGAAGTGGATGGTCAGACCGAGACCCGCAAGCGCTGCAAAATCGTCGCCGAGCAGGTGGTCAACTTCAACGGCATGAAGGTCGTGGTAAAGGAAGGAATAAGCCCGGAGATCCTCTGAGCCCTGCTTGAATAAGGGCGCCGACGCGCCCGTTAGCATTCAGCTGGCCTTGATCGACAGGGTCAGCACGAAGCGCGCCATCGCCTCATCCCCGTTGAGCGACGGACAGGTGGCCACCACCTGGATGGGGCGGTTGATGCGCTGCCCCGTCGCCAGCGATTCGTCGATCATGGCATCGATCGCTTCCCCCGCGGCGCAGTCAAACTGCACATCCGCCTCGGGTCGCTTCAGAAACTCCCCCTGCACATCCTTGAAGGCGAAGTGCACCTTCTTGCGCCTCGTCCGTCCCTTCTCCATCACCAGCAGGCCCCCCACCAGATCGGCGCCGGTCGCCAGCGCGCCGAAATACATGCTGCCGAGGTGGTTGCGGGTACGCCAGCCGAGTGGAATGCGAATGCGCAGCACCTTGGCATCCATGCTCTCGATGACGGGGGAACAGAATCCGATGACGGGAATATAGCGCCAGGCAAACAGGCGCAGCGCCAGATTGGCTTTGAAGCGTTGCAAGTCCATATGCAAACTGATCCGATGAGTGAGTGTGACGGAAATGTTGCCAGCATCACACCCCATAGGCAAGCCCCCTTTTCACACCCTGTGCATCCCGTCAGGTGGTTTTCAAGCCAGAAGGGCGCCCGTTACCCCGCCCTGGACATCATCGGTGAGCGAAAAGCAGGCCCGATATTGAGCACTCGCACACCCAATTACCATGGGCAAACAGCACTGTTTCATTTTCGCCAAGGTACTTTTCCACAGATGAAGGAGGGATTTCATTTATGTGGAAAATCGTAAAACGGGGCGCCATAACCCCGATGGCGAGCATGGTCAGCCCCTCTCTTCCCTTATTTTTAAAGCTTGGCGCCACTGTGTCAGCCAGATGACAACCCTAGCCGAATGAAAGCTAAGGACTAATTTTGTCCTCGCCGGCGCTAGTCGGCGCCCCTCAGGTCGCCACTGACATAAGTCACAGTAACTATCCGTCTCATCCCTCACTAGGCTGTTCTGGCCCGCGAATGGCCGTACGGCAACGGGCCACCTTTTCACACAACTGAGCACAAGGATAAAGAGATGGGTAACAATCAACAGTTGTTCAACGGCGGCGAGAGCGCCGGCACCTTCCAGCTCAATTTCAACAACAACCGCGCTTATGAGCTGTTTGGCCGGGAGTACCTCAAGTGCTACGCCAACCTGGCGGTCAAGGGCAAGATGAGCAAGCCGCTGCCCTCAGGCCAGCTCAGCTACGCCGTCGACTTCGCCATGGATTGCGGTTGCAGCTCGGTGCTGATCGACTTCAATCTCGCCTACAAGAAGACCTTCGGCAACCAGACACAGGCCCCGCTGTGGCGCGAGTCCGATTACGAGGCCGAGATAGTGCTCTGCCACCTGGTGCGCGAAGCCCCCGCCAGCCGTCTGAACAACCGGGATCAGTTCGCCGAAGCCGAGGCCTTCTTCAACGACGTCAACCTGCCCACCACCGCCAGGAATGTGGCAAACGATCCCTATGCCGACAAGGATGGCCTGGTGGAGTTCATCGTGGCCAACGAGCTGCTCGATGATCCCGCCGTGACGGCCAGGCTGGCCGAGCAGAAGGCCTATCTCATCGCCATCACCTCCGTGGTCACCGCCTATATCAACCGCTACGCCGAAGCCTATGGCGAGCAGTACAAGACGGATGCGGATCTCTGGGCCAGGGCCCTCGCCAAGATCCCCCTGATGGGGCCGAGCAAGATCGATCAGCAGAGCTACAGCCGCCACATCAAGGGGCTCAGCATCGCCACCGACTTCATCAACTTCATCATGGACGTGGTGGTGAGCCAGGGCACCACGGCGCTGGCCAGCTTCAACAAGTTCCTGCAAAAGCAGGGGGATGCCATCCGCTTCGGGGTGGAGAACAACAAGGACTTCTACAAGACCATCACGGTGGGCATCACAGTCGAGGTGTTCAAGGTGGGCAGCGAGCTGGTCTATGTGCCCAAGATCAAGCAGTACCGCATCAACTTCGACCGCCAGAACAGCAAGTTCACCTCCGCCTGCGCCAGCGCCGAATTTGTCGACATCTACTTCAACTACCTCTATGCCGCCAACGTGTTCGACTACGAGGCGTTGAAGGATCCGGAGATCAAGCGCGACTTCGACAACTTCATCCAGAAGCAGCGCAAGGCGCAGATTGACGAGGCGGACACCTTCTTCAACGATGACTTCCCACCCCTGCAACCCAAGCAGATCGCACGGGGCAAGGCCACGGTCTGATCCTCCCACACAACAGAGACAACACAGCCGGCATGAGCCGGCTGTTTTTTTATGGGGAGCGGGCTCAGGCCCGCTTCTCTTCCAGCCAGGCGCCCTGGCTCTGCATCTCGAACAGCTGGGCGTAGTGGCCCCCCAGCGCCATCAGCTCGGCGTGGGTGCCGCGCTCGTTCACCTGACCGCGGGAGAGCAGCAGGATCTCGTCGGCATCGACTATGGTCGAGAGCCGGTGGGCGATGGCGATGGTGGTACGACCACGGCGGGCCGCCGAGAGCGCCTGGGAGAGCGCGAACTCGGTCTGGGAGTCCACGCTGGCGGTCGCCTCATCCAGGATGAGGATGCGCGGATCCCCGACCAGCGCCCGGGCAAACGAGAGCAGCTGGCGCTGACCGGCGGAGAGGTTCTTGCCCCCCTCCTCCATCAGGGTGCCCAGCCCGTCGGGCAGGCTCTGCACGAACTCGGCCAGCTGCACCTCGGTCAGTGCCTGCCACAGCCTGGCCTCGTCGATGCCGGCGCGGCCGAGGCGCAGGTTCTCGGCCAGGGTGCCGACGAAGATGAAGGGATCCTGCTGCACCAGGCCGATGCTGCGCCGCACCGCCGCCAGGGAGAGTTCCCCCAGGGGGTGATCGTCGAAGCGGATCTGCCCGCTCGCCAGCGGATAGAAGCCCATCAGCAGGCTGATGATGGTGGACTTGCCGCTGCCGGTGTGGCCCACCAGCGCCAGCATCTGGCCGGGACGGGCGTTGAAGCTCACCTCCCGCAGCACGGATTGCTGGCCATCGTAGGAGAAGCTCACCCGATCGAAGCTGACCCGCCCCTGCAATGCGGGGCTCACTCCCCCGGTGCTCTCGCGGGTCTCGTCGAGCAGGGCAAACACCCGCTCCCCCGCCACCATGGCCTGTTGCAGCTGGTTGAGCTGGTTGGTCATCTCGATGAGCGGCTCGATCATCCGCCCCAGATAGCTGATGAAGGCGTAGAGCACCCCCACCTGGATGGCGCCATTGGCGCTCAGCCCCTCCTCAGCAAACAGCGCCAAGAGGCCGATGAGCACCATCATGTAGAACAGATCGATGAGCGGACGCAGCAGTATGCCGTTGATCTTGAGGCTCTTGAGCCGCGCCGACCAGTGCTGCTGGTTGATGTCGGCGAAGGCGTTGGCGAAATGGCGCTCCTGCACCATGGCCTGGATCACCGGCATGCCCTGCAGCGACTCGTTGAGCCGGCTGTTGATATCGGACAGCAGGCTGCGGGTCGTCCGCACCACAGGCACGCTCAGGCGCTGGTAGAGCCACATCACGGCGCCCACCGCCGGCAACAGGGTCGCGCACACCAGCATCAGCCGCAGATCCAGCAGCGCCATGGAGATGAGAATGCCGCACAAGAGCACCACTTTCTGCACCAAGAGCCCTATCACCTGCACATAGAGGTTCATGATCGCCTCGGTGTCGTTGGTGATACGGGAGATGAGGGAGCCCGAGCGATGCTTGTCGAAATAGCGGGCCGGCAGCCGGATGGCGGTGGCAAACACCTGCTCGCGCAGGGTCTGCACCACCGCCTGGGCGATGCGGTTGAAGCGCAGGGACTGCAGGTAGAAACCGGCGGCCGACAGCAGTTGCAGACCGAGATAACCCGCCCCGAGCGCCGCGATGGCCGGCCACACCAGCTGGCGCGGTGCCAGGTAGTCATCGATGAACAGCTTGATCAGCAGCGGTCCCGCCACCTCGGCGCCGGTGGCCAGCAGCAGGCAGATGCCCGCCTGGATCAGCCAGCGGGGGTAGCGAGCGCAATAGGCCAGCAGGCGTTTAATGGTTGGATTCACAGACTTGCCTCCAGCGCAGCGTTCCCAAGGAATTGACACTCTTTGCTCCCTTCTCCCCTCGTGGGAGAAGGGTTGGGGATGAGGGGAACCACTCGTCTCATCATCACGCTCACAGGCTCTCCTCCACGTCTTGCTCCAGACGCTGATAGCGAACCATGTCGGCGTACCAGCCGTTGTGGGCCATCAGGGCGCCGTGGCGACCCCGCTCACTGACGCGGCCCTGCTCCAGCACCAGGATCTCGTCCGCCTGCTCCACCGCCGTCATGCGGTGGCTGATCAGGATCAGGGTGCGTCTATGGGCCTTGAGCGCCTGCAGGATCTGTTGCTCGGTATGGGCATCCACCGCCGACAGCGCATCGTCCAGCACCAGGATAGGGGCCGGCAGCAGCAGGGCCCGGGCGATGGCGAGGCGCTGTTTCTGGCCGCCGGAGAGGGTCACCCCCTTCTCGCCCACCTCGGTGGCATAGCCCATGGGGAAGCGGCTGATGTCATCGTGCACGCAGGCGATGCGGGCCACCCGCTCGATCTCCTCCTGGCTGGCCTCGGGCCGGCCGAGGGCGATGTTGGCGGCTATGGTGGTGGAGAACAGGAACGGCTCCTGGGGTACATAGGCAAACTGGCTGCGCAGATCGGCCAGGGCCAGCTGCTGGATGGGCACGCCGCCCATGGTGATCTGGCCGGCGCTGGGGTTGGCCAGCCGCATCAGCAGCTTGAGCAGCGAGCTCTTGCCCGCCCCCGTGCGTCCCACCACCCCGAGCATGCCGCCCTGCTGCAGGCTGAAATCTATCCCCTGCAGCAGGCTGCGTTGCTCCAGCCGGTAATCCACCCCCTTCATGCAGAGGGGGAAGCTGGCCGTGAGGGGCTGCGGCGCCGCAGGATCCTGAATGTCGCTGCGCTCGGCCAGCAGGCTCTCGATGCGGGAATAGGCGGCGCTGCCGCGCTCTATGATGTTGAACAGCCAGGCGATGGCGAACATGGGCCAGATGAGCTGCCCCAGGTACATGGTGAAGCTGGTGAGCTCCCCCAGGGTCAGCTTGTCCTGCAGCACCAGGGCGCTGCCGCCCGCCACCGCCAGGAAATAGGAGCAACCTATGCAGAGGTAGATCACGGGATCGAACTTGGCATCGATGCGGGCCACCGCCATGTTGCACTCCCCCGCCTGCCGGGTCAGTTCGGCAAAGCCCTGATCCTCGAGGGATTCGACCGCATAGGACTTGAGCACCCGCACCCCGGAGAGGGCCTCCTGGGTCTTGTTGTTGAGCCTGGAGAAGGCTCCCTGCGCCGCCTTGAACTCCTTGTAGATCTGGGTCCCGAAGCGGTTCATGAAGAACGCCATCACCGGCAACGGCAACAGAGAGAGCAGGGTCAGCTGCCAGGAGTACTGGCTGCACATGATGGAGAGCACCAGGATCCCGACGATGAAGGAGTCCACCAGGGTCAACACCCCCTCGCCGGCCGTCATCTCCACCGCCTGGATGTCGTTGGTGGCGTGGGCCATCAGATCGCCGGTACGGTGACGCTGGTAGAAGTCGGGGCTCATGCGGGTGAAGTGGTGGAACAGCCGGTTGCGCAGCACATAGGCGAGCCGATAGGAAGCGCCAAACAGCATGACCCGCCACACGTAACGCAGCAGGTAGATGAGCAGGCCAAGGCCAAACAGCCCCGCCAGATAGCCCATCAGGGTGCCATGATCGAGCTCGCCCTTGGCGACCCCGTCCACCACCCAGCCCACCACCTTGGGCGGGATCACGGTCAGCAGCGCCACCATCATCAGCAAGGCGATGGCGGTCAGATAACGCCGCCACTGCTCCTTGAAAAACCAGCCAAGCCGTAGAAATACGCTCACATCAACATCCTTTCTCGCGGCGCCCAGGGGGGCCGCCGTTGGTCATAAGAGAAGCTCAATACAATCGCCCCCGAGGCGGGGGCGATGCAAATGGGGCCATCATAGCCTGAAAGCGGCCAGCTTGAGAACGATGGCTATCCGCCCCGCGTCACAGCCGCTCATCCCGCGGCTCGAACAGTATGCCGGCAGACTCCTGCTGCTCGCCGGTCAGCAGGAAATGGGACACCTGCTCCCGGGTCTGATTGAAGACTTGCTGCAACTGGATAAGCTCGCTCTCGCCCAGCTCCTCTTTCAGCCGCAACCGCCATTCCAGCTCACCGGCCAGCAGTTGCAGGCGGGAGGCGGATATGTTGGCCGACACCCCCTTCAGGGTGTGCAGCAGGCGGCAAGCCACCTCGGGTTGTTGACGGCGCAGGGCGGAGCGGATCTCCCAGAGATCGTCCTTGTGCTCGGACAGGAACAGTTTGAACAGGATCTGCAACGCCTCCCTGTCCTGCTCCAGCCGGCGCAGCGCATCCTCCAGATCCAGCACTCCCATCAGAGCCGGCGGCTTCACCTCGAGCGGTGCCCGTCGCTCGCCGTTGGCGTTCTTCACCCACTGCAGCAGGTTGTTGTAGAGATCCAGCTTGCTGACCGGCTTGGTGACATAGCCGTTCATGCCGACGCCGAGGCAGCGCTCCTTGTCCCCCGGCATGGCGCTGGCGGTCAGCGCTATGATGGGCACATCGTGTTTGTCCACCATCTTGCGGATCTGGCGCGTCGCGTCCAGGCCATCGAGTACCGGCATCTGCAGGTCCATCAAAATAACATCGAAGGGCTGCTCCGCCACCTGCTCCACCGCCTCGCGGCCATTGTCGACCACGGTGACCACCGCCTCCACCCGGCGCAGGTACTCCATGATGAGCTGCTGGTTGACCCTGTTGTCTTCCGCCAGCAGTACCCGGGTGCCGTGCAGCAGATCGCGAAAGTGCTGCTGATCGCCCTGCGCCTCGGCCTGACGCACGTTGCGATCATGGGAGCTGCCATTGAGCAGCTCATCCACCTTGGCCAGCAGCGCATTCTCGGTCATCGGCTTGGCCAGGAAGTGGGTCAGCCCCATGCTCTCCATGCGTCCGTGCAGGCCCTCCCTGGCCCAGGCGCTGGTCATCAGGACCGGCAACCGCCGCCACTGGCTGTGCTGGTACATCTCGAGGGCGAGATCCAGGCCATCCTCCTGACCCATGCGCCAGTCGAGGATCGCCAGCCGGATATGGTGGCCCTCCTCCCGCAGCACCTGACGGGCGCGGGAGATGCTGTTCACCGTCATCACGGTGGCGCCGGCCCGGCTCAGGATGTCCTTGGCCAGCTCCAGCACCAGCTCGTTATCGTCCATCATCAGGATCAGGGGCTGCTGCTCGAAGAAGACCCGCCGCCCGGAGACCCCATAGACGGCCTGGGACAGGGGGATCTCGAACTGGAAGGTCGAGCCCACCCCGGGTTTGCTCTGCACGCCGATCTCGCCTCCCATCAAGCCCACCAGCCGCTGTGAGATGTTGAGGCCGAGGCCGGAGCCGCCGTATTTGCGGGTGTTGCCCGCTTCCAGCTGGGTGAACGGCTGGAACAACTGCGCCTGCTTCTCTGGCGCTATGCCGATGCCGGTGTCGCGCACGCTGAAGCGCACCCGCATCGGATGTTGGTTGACCAGGGTGATGGCCACCTCCACCTCACCCCGCTCGGTGAACTTGATGGCGTTGTTGACCAGGTTGACCAGCACCTGGCCGAGCCGGAGCGGATCGCCGCGCAGGAAGTCGGGCACCGCCGGTGACTTGTTGATGATGACCTCGATCTGCTTGCGCTCGGCCAGATCGGCGAACATGGCCGCCAGCGAGTCGAGCTGCTCGCTCAGGTCGAAGTCGATCTCCTCCAGGGTCAGCTTGCCGGACTCCACCTTGGTCAAGTCCAGGATGTCGTTGATGAGCAGCAGCAGGGTGTCCGACGAGGATTTGATCTTGTTGAGATAGTCCCGCTGCTGCTGACTGAGATCCGTCTGCAGCGCCAGGGCGCTGAAGCCGATGATCGCATTCATGGGGGTGCGGATCTCGTGGCTCATGTTGGCCAGAAAGTCGCTCTTGGCCTGGGCCAGCAGCCCGGTATGACGGGACAGCTCGCTCAGCTTCTGATTGCGGCGCCACAGGGTGGCGGCCACCAGCGAGAAGCTGAGCAGGGCACCGCCCAGCACCATCAGGTAGAACCGGCTCTTGAGGGAGGATGCCAGATCCAGCTTGCTCTGCTTCCACAGCGGCAGCGAGTTCAACTCTTTCATCTCGATGATCTGGTTGCGCAGGCGGTGATACTCCATCACCTGGCGATTGAGCTCCTGGCTGAGCTGATTGATCGCCATGACCTGGGGCTGCTGCCCATAGCTCTCCTTGATGCGCTGCTGCAGTTGTTGCAGCTGACGCTGATCACTCATGTCCCAGCTGCGTCTGAGATAGTGGCTGAGCCTGACCAGATCGGTGAGATCGTTGTGCAGCGCCGTCTCCCGCGGCATGGTCGCCGTCAGCGACTTGAGCTGGCTCTGGAAGCGGGGCTCCAGGTATTCGATGGTCATCTCCATGGTATAGAGCTTGGCCAGATCGAGCAGGTAGCCATCGATGTCCCGCTGCAACGCCTGGGACTTGGGATCATCGGCCGAGTCCGGATCCTCGCGCACCCGGCTCACGAAGTTGTCGAGGCTGCTGGACAGCTGGCTGAGCCGCAGCTGCACGCTGCCATCGCTGGCCTTCTCGCGGCCCAGCAGATAGACGGTGTCGGTATTGATGCGGTTCAAGACCAGCTCCGCGGCCACACTCAGCTCGGAGGCGCGTTGTTGCTGGCTGAGCAGTTGCCAGCAATAGGTCGAAAACGCCAGCAGCGATATGATGATAAGGCTCAGGACAACGCGATTGACGCGTGCAACACTCTTCATCCCGTCTCGATTCTCATGTCATGGCCGGCCACCCGGTGACAGATGCCACCGCAGAAAGCCAACTGTGAAAAATAACTGACGGCTATGTTACCGTTAGTCAGTTCTATATATGCAATAAAGATGTTGCCGGGCCTTATGGAGGAATCAATTATGTCACTTATCACCACCTATTGTAGCCACTGCTTTACCCGCAACCGCCTGCCCAGCGATAAATTGGATTCAAATGCTAACTGCGGTCGCTGCCGCGCCGCGCTGTTCGGCGTCACCCCCCTGGTGGGGCGCACGGCGCAGTTCGACATCCTGATCGGCTCCGACATCCCGGTCGTGGTCGATTTCTGGGCCAGCTGGTGCGGCCCCTGCCTGCAGTTTTCCCCTGTCTTTCAGCAAGTTGCCAAGGAGCTCGAGCCGCGTATCCGCTTCGTGAAGGTCGACACCGAACAGGAGACAGCCATCGCCAGCCGCTATGCCATTCGCAGCATCCCCACCCTGATGGTCTTCAAGCGAGGCGAGATCCTGGCCCAGCGCAGCGGCTCCCTGCCCCCCAGCCTGTTGCGGGAGTGGCTGCTCTCCCTGACCAATAGGGACGAATGATAAATAATTGTTTAATTTGTGTTTATGATTAGATCCATTTTCACTTGACTCTGTGAGTCGCGACATGGTTTGACGACTTCCCCCTGTTTCAAACGGGGGGATAAATGTAACCTCGGCAACACAACAACAACCATAAATTAACCGAGAGAACAACATGCATACCTCTGCAGTCCCTTCCGCCCCCTCACGCTGGCTGGACATCAAGGCCGGGATCGTCATTCTCGACGTCCTGCTGCTCTGTGCCATGCTCGCCTGGCTCCCCTTTGACCCCATGGTCAACAAGGGGCTCGGCATCCTGATCTTCATCGCCATCCTCTGGCTGACCGAGGCGGTGAACATCACCATCACCGCCCTCGCCATCCCGGTACTCGCCACCCTGCTCGGGGTGTTCGACATGAGCAAGTCGCTGACCGACTTCGCCAACCCTGTCCTGTTCCTCTTCTTCGGCGGCTTCGCACTGGCCGCCGCCCTGTCCAAGCAGGGGCTAGATACCCAGATCGCCGCCAAGGTGATGCAGCTCGCCAAGGGCCACCTCGGCTGGGGCGCCATCGTGCTCTTCACCATCACGGCCGCGCTCTCCATGTGGATCAGCAACACCGCCACCGCGGCCATGATGATGCCGCTCGCCCTCGGCATGCTCAAGGGTCTCGATATCCACAAGGAGCGCCGCACCCTGGTCTTCGTCCTGTTGGGTGTGGCCTACAGCGCCAGCATCGGCGGGATCGGCACCCTAGTCGGCAGCCCCCCCAATGCCATCGCCGCCGCCCAGATGGGCCTCGGCTTCACCGACTGGCTGAAGTTCGGCATCCCGGTGGTGCTGATCTTCATGCCGGTGGGCATAGGTCTGCTCTATTGGGTGACGCGCCCCAACCTCTCCCATCGCGTCAGCACCGAGCAGGTCACCATCCAGTGGACCGGCCAGCGCAAGGTGACCCTGCTCATCTTCCTGGCAACCGTGCTGCTGTGGATTGGCTCCCAACCCATCGCCGCGGCGCTGGGCGGCATTCCCCAGTTTGATACCCTGATCGCCATGGCCGCCATCCTGGCCATCGCCGTCAGCCGGGTGGCCAACTGGGACGACATCAACCAGAACACCGACTGGGGTGTGCTGCTGCTGTTCGGGGGTGGCCTGACCCTGAGCTCCATCCTCAAGCAGACCGGTGCCAATGCCTTCCTGGCGGAACACCTGTCCAGTGCCCTCTCCACCATGCCGATCTTCATCATCCTGTTGTGCCTCGCCGCCTTCGTGGTGTTCCTGACCGAGCTGGTGTCCAACACCGCCACCGCCGCCCTGCTGGTGCCCCTGTTTGCCGGTGTGGCCGAGGCGCTGGGTGTCTCTCCCATAGTGGTGTCGGTGCTGATCGCCGTCGGCGCCTCCTGTGCCTTCATGCTGCCGGTGGCCACGCCGCCGAATGCCATCGTCTTCGCCAGCGGCCACATCCAGCAGCGCGAGATGATGCGGGCCGGCCTGGTGCTGAACCTGGTGTTCACCGTCATCCTGACCCTGCTGGCCTATTTCTTTGGCGATATCCTGCACTGAGAGGAGAAAATACCCTCCCGCTCGACAAGGCCCCTGACGGGGCCTTTTTTATGTCTGCTATCTCCTGCCCCTCTGCCCCTAGACCGCCTTCCACTCAAGCTCGCCCTCACCCGCCATGGGTGGAGCTGGTGCGCTCGGTCGCGTCAACGCAACCTGTTATCGGTCTGGCCTCTCCTGCCCATGACCCTGCCTCCGCTTGCCGCCTTCGACTCAAAACCGCCGCCAGCGGCCATGGCGGGGAGCACACTAGTGCGCAACGGGCACAAAAAAACCCCGCGATGCGGGGTTCTTTCATATCGGGCGTTTATCAGCCCACGTTGCAGCTCTGCAGGCTCCAGATCTTGTCCACGTAATCCTGGATGGAGCGGTCGGAGTTGAACTTGCCCATGGTGGCCGAGTTGATGATCGCCTTCTTGGCCCAGAGCGCCGGATCCCGATACCAGGTATCGATCAGCTTGTGCGCGTCCGAGTAGGCGGCAAAATCGGCCAGGGTCAGGTAGGGATCGCCCCCTTCCAGCAAGGAGCGCTTGATGGCGGAGAGCTCGCCCGGACGACCCGGCGTGAAGTAATCGGTATCGAACCAGTCCAGCACGGCCTTGAGCTCGGAGTTGGCATAGTAGAAGTCGTACGGGTTGTAACCGCGCGCCTTCAACGCCTTCACCTCGTCCACGTTCAGGCCGAAGATGGCGCAGTTCTCGACCCCCGCCTCCTCCGCGATCTCTATGTTGGCCCCGTCCAGGGTGCCTATGGTGATGGCGCCGTTCAGTGCCATCTTCATGTTGCCGGTACCGGATGCCTCGTAACCGGCGGTGGAGATCTGCTCTGAGACATCGGCGGCCGGGATCAGCTTCTCGGCCAGGCTGACGCGGTAGTTCGGCATGAACACCACTTTCAGCTTGCCCTGGATGCGGGCGTCATTGTTGACCCGCTCGGCCAGCTTGTTGATGGCGTAGATGATGTCCTTGGCCAGCTTGTAACCGGGCGCCGCCTTGGAGCCGAAGATGAACACCCGCGGGTGCATGTCATAGTCGGGGTTCGCCAGCAGGCGACGGTAGAGCGCCATGATGTGGATGAGGTTCAGCTGCTGGCGCTTGTACTCGTGCAGGCGCTTGATCTGCACGTCAAAGATCGCCTCTGCGCTGACATCGATGCCGGTCTCGGCCTTGATGACCTTGACCAGCTTCTCCTTGTTGTGGCGCTTGATGCGCATGAACTGCTGCTGGAATGCCTGATCGTCGGCAAACTTGGTGACGGCACGCAGCTTGTCCAGTTGCAACGGCCACTCCTTGCCCACCACTTCGTTATAGAGCTCGGCCAACTCGGGGTTGCAGGCCAGCAGCCAGCGCCGGGGGGTCACGCCGTTGGTGACGTTGCACATCTTCTGGGGCCACAGCTCGGCATACTCGGGGAAGAGATCCTCCTTCACCAGCTTGGAGTGGATCTCGGCCACGCCGTTGACCTTGGAGGAGCCGATCACGCACAGGTTGCCCATGCGCACCTTGCGCACGTCCCCTTCCTCGATGATGGAGAGCTTGGCCTTGATGGCATCGTTGCCCGGCCACTTGGGCTCGACCAGCTCATCCAGGAAGCGGGCGTTGATCTCGTAGATGATCTCGAGATGACGGGGCAACACCTTCTCGAACAGGCTGACGCTCCACTTCTCCAGCGCCTCCGGCAGCAGGGTGTGGTTGGTATAGGAGAAGACCCGATAGCAGATGCCCCAGGCGGTATCCCAGTTCAGGTCTTCTTCATCCACCAGCACCCGCATCAGCTCGGGGATCGCCACGGTCGGGTGGGTATCGTTGAGCTGAATGGCGATCTGGGCGGCAAAGTTGTCGAAGTTGCTGCCATGGGCCCGCTTGTAACGGCGCATGATGTCCTTGATGGAGCAGGCACAGAAGAAGTACTGCTGGATCAGACGCAGCTCCTTGCCCGCATCTGTCTCGTCATTTGGATAGAGCACCTTGGAGATGGTCTCGGCCTGGGCCTTCTCCGCCTGGGAGTCGATATAGCCGCCGGCGTTGAACACATCCCAATCGAAGAACTCGGAGGCGCGGGACTCCCACAGGCGCAGGATGTTGACGGTGTGACCGCCAAAGCCCACCACAGGGATATCCCAAGGCACCCCTTTGATCTTGCGACCGGCGTGCCACACCTTCTTCAGGCCGCCGTTGTCACCGAACACCGTCTCGACGTAGCCGTACAGCGGGATCTCCTGCACGGATTCCGGGCGGCAGATCTCCCAGGGGTTGCCATATTCGCGCCAGGAGTCCGGGCGCTCGATCTGGCGGCCATCCTGGATCTCCTGGCGGAACAGGCCGTGTTCGTAATGAATGCCATAGCCCACCGCCGGGTAGTTCAGGGTCGCCAGGGAGTCGATGAAGCAGGCGGCCAGGCGACCCAGGCCACCGTTGCCGAGCGCCATGTCGGGCTCTTGTTCACACAGGTCGGTCAGTTCCAGACCGAGTTCACCAAGGGCCTCTTCGCAAACTTTGTACAGGGAGAGGTTATGCAGGTTGTTGGAGGTCAGGCGCCCCATCAGGAATTCAGCAGAGAGATAATGAATGGCACGAGTATCTTTCTTGAAGTGAGTCTGCTGAGTGCGGGTCAGGCGCTCGTACACCTGTTCGTTGACGGCGGCCGCGGTCGCTTTCCACCACGCTTCTGGCGAGGCTTTCTGTTCGCTTGTCCCCAAGGTAGAACGCAGGTGACGCACGATACTCGCCTTGAGCTGATCTTTATCCAGTTGGAGATCCTGGTCTGTCTTCTTCTTGGTAGCCATAAACCATTTTCCTTCGTTACAAATAAAAAAATGTTATCCCATTCGGGACCGGCGCTGTTGTTATCTCAGAATATGTTCCGGCGTGGGAATACTAGCTAAAGCCGATGCTTCAAACGTTAACATGAGTCACACTTTAACGCATGAAAATGACAGTTCAAGCATGAAAACCCTTTCCTTAAACTTGCCTGAATGAAATAAAAATAACGATAAAAATCATCATGTTGCTTATTAATGAAAAATATACATCCATGAATAGGTTTTCAATGATTGCCAGTGGCTGAAAATACGTGAAAATAACCCCAATGACGGCGCTCGTTGAAACCGGTTTCAATAATCGACGGAGCCACGCATCAATTAAGAGAAGGTGCCCCGGTTGGGGCACCCTCCGTGACCGAATTAGCCATGAGCCTTGAACTGATTGCTCATGGGATCATAGTGATAGCCAATCTGCTGCAGGCGCGTGGCCAACTGATCCTCTGTCATGTCGTAGTAGGCCAACAACTCTTCCAGTCCATCGCACTCCAGCCGCAGCTTCTCGTTGATGATCCCGAGCAGAATGTTGGCGTCCAGCCGTTGCAAGGTGCTGACATCCATCTTGGTCTCTCCTCTTCCCATACATACTGTATAACCATGGGCGCCTGCCCTGGCTTTGTCCATAGCGCAAAAAACACCCAATTCGGTTTGAATGTAAATTTCCTTTTTATTCAATTAACTAGCTCATCGCCTTGTTAATCCGCTCACATTTTTGACCATAAATGACTTGTCACTGGCACGAGTTACAACTACTGTATGCACATACAGCATGGTTATTCATACAGGAAAAACATATGAGCCAGCCCCTGAGTCACCGCCCCCTCGCTTCTACCCTCGGCCTGATCACCCCCTGGCCCACCCGCCATCAGGGCAAGGGAGAGCACGATCACCGGCTGGCGACCCATGCTCATGGAACCCAGTTGCTCGACGAACTGGGGCGGCTGAGTCAGGACAAGGGGGGCTGGATCCTGCTCATAGCCCCGCCGGGCTTGCCCGTCGCCGAACAGTTGCAGGCACAGGGGATCGATCCCGCCCGGGTGCTGGTGGTGCACGGCGCCAAGATCAAGAACTGGCAACGCATGCTGGAGCAGAGCCTGGGCAATGGCCACTGCGCCGCCGTGCTGACCTGGTTACCCGAGCAGATCGCCCTGGATCGCGCCAGATTGAACAAGCTGGGGCAACGCTTCGGGGTGCTGACCCGCTTCTTCGAACCCAAGGGTGCCCTGCCCGCCCAGAGCGGCCCCCTCTGCTACGGCGGGCAGGATGTCTACCTCAACCATTGAGAGTCGGCAGGGCGCGATAGGCGTCGCCTCGGAATGGGTTATTCCAACTCCCCTCACATCCTGCGGACACGAAAAAGGCGACCCTGGGGTCGCCTCTTGTCACATCGGTTTTTATCACGGCGGGGCTTGCCACGAGGCGTGCGCCCGCACAGGGTCATCACCGAGAGGATGACCCTCGCCATCCCGGATCAGGAGAGCTTGACATCCAGCTCGGCGATCCTGGCCGACCAGTAGGCCGGGCCGGTTTCATGGATGTTGTTGCCCTGGGAGTCGACGGCCACTGTCACCGGCATGTCTTCCACCTCGAACTCGTAGATGGCCTCCATGCCCAGATCGGCGAAGGCCACGACTCGCGCCTTCTTGATGGCTTTCGCCACCAGGTAAGCGGCGCCACCGACGGCCATCAGGTAGACGGCCTGGTGCTCCTTGATGCTCTGTACCGTCTTGGGGCCCCGCTCGGACTTGCCGATCATGCCGATGAGGCCGGTCTCGCCCAGCATCATGTCGGTGAACTTGTCCATCCGGGTCGAGGTGGTGGGGCCTGCCGGGCCGACCACCTCGTCACGCACCGCATCGACCGGGCCCACGTAATAGATGAAGCGGTTGGTGAAGTCGACCCCTTCCGGAAGCCCCTCACCCTTCTTGAGCATGTCGGCGATGCGCTTGTGGGCCGCGTCGCGACCGGTCAGGATCTTGCCGGAGAGCAGCACGGTATCGCCGCTCTTCCAGCTGGCGAGCTCGGCCTTGGTGATGCCATCGACGTTGACCCGGCGCACATTGCCACCCGCCTCGCGGGTGATCTCCGGCCAATCGCTCAGCTTCGGCGGCGTCAGCTCGGCCGGGCCAGAACCATCCAGCTCGAAGTGGACGTGGCGGGTAGCGGCGCAGTTGGGGATCATCACCACCGGCTTGGAGGCGGCGTGGGTCGGGGCAGACTTGACCTTCACGTCCAGCACTGTGGTGAGGCCACCCAGCCCCTGGGCACCGATCCCCAGCTTGTTGACCTTGTCGTAGAGCTCGACCCGCAGCTTCTCTTCGGTGGTCTCGGGACCACGGGCGATCAGCTCCTGAATGTCGATGTGCTCCATCAGGGCTTCCTTGGCGAGCACCGCGGCCTTCTCGGCGGTACCGCCGATGCCGATACCCAGCATGCCGGGCGGGCACCAGCCAGCCCCCATGGTCGGCACCGTCTTCAGCACCCACTCGACCACGTCATCGGAGGGGTTGAGCATCACCATCTTGGATTTGTTCTCGGAGCCGCCGCCCTTGGCCGCGATGCTCACCTCCACCTTGTTGCCTTGGATCATGTCGATATGCACCACGGCCGGGGCGTTGTCCTTGGTGTTCTTGCGGCTGCCGGCCGGATCGGCAAGCACGCTGGCACGCAGGGGGTTGTCCGGATTGGTGTAGGCGCGGCGCGTCCCCTCATCCACCATCTCCTGCACCGTCATGTCACTGTCCCACTGCACCTGCATGCCGATCTTGACGAAGCAGGTGACGATGCCGGTGTCCTGACACAGGGGACGGTGCCCCTCGGCTGACATGCGGGAGTTGATCAGGATCTGGGCCAGGGCATCCTTGGCGGCCGGGTTGATCTCGCGGTCATAGGCGGCCTTGGCGGCCTGGACGAAGTCGAGGGGGTGGTAGAAGGAGATGTACTGCAGGGCGTCGGCAATGGAATCGATAAAGTCCTGTTTTCTAATGATGCTCATATCATCCTCACTGGTCCTTGTCTTCGCAAACGCGAGCAAGGGCTTCCATATGAGCCGGGCTCTCGGCCTGCGAAAAGCGTCGCGGGGCCGAGAGACAACGGCGTGTTTTTTCTAAAAATTCCGGCGGCTATGATACGCTTGAGCTCCCGTACCGGCTAGGGAGCTGGGTGCAAACTGTTGCCTGTGTAACAAAAAATGAAACCAAGACTGCATATCCACCATTTCGACCCGCAAAGATCGCTCCACGAGCTGTTTGGCCGGTTGCAACCGCAACCCTGGGCCATCTTGCTGGAGTCAGCCGGTGCCCAGGGCGCCGACAACCGCTTCGACATCCTCAGCGCCGATCCCCTCGCCACCCTGGAAACCCGCGGTGCCAGCACCTGTCTGCGCCGGGGTGACCAGACCGAGCAACATGATGGCGATCCCCTCAGCCTGCTCGCCAGCACCCAGCGCGCCTTGCTGGGGGAGCTGACGCAGGAGGCCTGTGCACTGCCCTTTATCGGCGGTGCCCTCGGGCTCTTTGGCTATGATCTGGGGCGGCGGTTCGAGCGTCTGCCAACGCAGGCCCGCGCTGACATCCGGGTGCCGGACATGGCGGTGGGGATCTACGACTGGGCACTGCTGCGGGAGGTGGCGAACGGCGCCTGGCAGCTGGTGCATTGGGGGGACGAAACGGGGCTCGCCAGCCGGCTGCAATGGCTAGAGGCGCAGCTGGCGCAAACGGCGCAAACGGCGCCCCCCTGTGCCTCGCAAGAGGCCTTCTCCTTGCAAGGGCCCTGGCAGAGCAACATGAGTCGGGCCGAATACGGTGAGAAATTTGCCCGCATCCAGGCCTATCTGGCGGCGGGGGATTGCTATCAGATCAACCTCACCCAGCGCTTCAGCGCCCTCTATCGAGGGGATGAGTGGTCCGCCTATCTCAGCCTCAGCGCGGCCAACAGGGCCCCCTTCTCGGCCTTCATCCGGCTGCCAGAGAGTGCCATATTGAGCCTGTCGCCGGAGCGCTTCCTGCTGCTCGACGGCCGCCATATCGAGACCAAACCAATCAAGGGGACCCGCCCACGGCTTGCCGATCCGCAGCAAGATCAGGCCAGTGCCCTCGAGCTGGCCAGCGCCGACAAGGACAGATCGGAGAACCTGATGATCGTGGATCTGCTGCGCAACGACATCGGCAGGGTGAGCCGCCCCGGCAGCGTCAGCGTACCGCACCTGTTTGCGGTGGAGTCCTTCCCCGCCGTGCATCACCTGGTCTCCACCATTCATGGCGAACTGGATGCCCGCTGGCAGGGGGTGGATCTGCTGCGGGCCTGCTTCCCCGGCGGCTCCATCACGGGGGCGCCCAAGATCCGGGCGATGGAGATCATCGAGGAGCTGGAGCCCCAGCGGCGCAATGCCTATTGCGGCAGCATCGGCTACCTGAGCCAGCACGGCCGGATGGACACCAGCATCTGCATTCGTACCCTGATCGCCGAAGCCGGACGGCTCCATTGCTGGGCGGGGGGTGGCATCATCGCCGACTCGGACGCAGACAGCGAGTATCAGGAGACCTACGACAAGGTCGCCCGTATCTTGCCGCTGCTGGCTGCCCTGCGCCAGTGACGGCCCCTTGCACCGCCCACGGGGAGGGAAACATCAAGATGGACAGTGCCGAACTGCTGACCCGGTTTCTGCTGCAGCGCCCTGCCCCGGCACATCGGCTGATGCTGGCCGGGCTCAAGCCGGCGGCTGTGCTGCTCCCCCTGGTGGAGCGCCCCACCGGGCTGCAGCTGCTGCTGACCCGTCGCAGCGCGCAGTTGCGCCACCACCCGGGGCAGATCAGCTTCCCCGGTGGGCGCCAGGATCCGGAGGACGAGAGCCTGATCCACACCGCGCTGCGGGAAACCCGGGAGGAGCTGGGGATCCCCTCATCCAAGATCCACGTCATCGGCAGCCTCACCCCGCTCAACACCATCTCCCTCTACGACGTGTTGCCGGTGCTGGCCATGGTCGACGCCGATTACCAGCTCACACTGAGCCCCGATGAGGTGGAGCAGGCTTTCGAGGTGCCGCTCAACCATGTGCTGGATCTGGCGCACCACATCGCCCTGACCATCCCCAGGGCCGGCAAGCACCACACCATCTACTGGATCCCCTGGCAGCAATCTTTCATCTGGGGGGCGACCGCCAGCATGATTCGCCAGCTCTCCGCGCACCTGTCAAAATAACATTCCGATAACCTCGTCGGATGAAAAATTATCCAATTAACACTCAACTAACATTGAATATGATAAAGAGATTTTGATTTTTTATTCTTTTGATCACATTTTTATAAGAAAGTACGGGGTTGCGCCTCATAAAGGTGAATCTGATCAACATTTTTGATTAAAAAAAAAGTATTCTTGCGCCGACTCAATCAAAACTACACATTCGGGGTAAGACACATGTCTAATACTGTCACCGGCGCACAAGACGTCGCGGCCACACAGGAGCAAGGTACCCGCTCCCTGCAATCTCGCAGTTGGAACAAGCAGGACACCACCTGGGTGATCAGCCTGTTCGGTACCGCCGTCGGGGCCGGTATCCTGTTCCTGCCCATCAACGCCGGCATGGGTGGCTTCTGGCCACTGGTGGTGATGGCCCTGCTGGTGGGTCCCATGACCTACCTCGCCCACCGTGGGCTGGCCCGCTTCGTGCTCTCCTCCAAGAACCCCAATGCCGACATCACCCAAGTGGTGGAAGAGCATTTCGGCGTTGGTGCCGGTAAATTAATCACCCTGCTCTACTTCTTCGCCATCTACCCGATCGTGCTGATCTACGGGGTGGGCATCACCAACACGGTGGAAAGCTTCTTGGTCAACCAGCTGCAGATGACGGCGCCTCCGCGCTGGATCCTCTCCATCGTGCTGATCATGGGGATGATGTCGGTCATGCTGGCCGGTGAGAAGCTGATGCTGAAGGTCACCGAGATGCTGGTGTACCCGCTCATTGCCATCCTGGCGGGTATCTCCCTCTATTTGATCCCGGACTGGACCGGCGCCGCCCTGGCCCAGGTGCCTTCCACCAAGGACTTCGCGACCACCCTGTGGCTGACCATCCCGGTGCTGGTGTTCTCCTTCAACCACAGCCCGGCCATCTCCAGCTTCGCCCTGGCCCAGCGCCGCGACTACGGTGACAACGCCGTCGCCAAGTCCGATGCCATCCTCAAGCGTACCGCGGCCATCCTGCTGGGCTTCGTGATGTTCTTCGTCTTCTCCTGCGTGATGAGCCTGACCCCGGCCCAGCTGGCGGAAGCCAAGTCCCAGAACATCGCCGTGCTCTCCTACCTGGCTAACCAGCACTCGAGCCCGATCATCTCCTACTTCGGTCCGCTGGTCGCCTTCGTTGCCATCGTCTCCTCCTTCTTCGGCCACTATCTGGGTGCCCGTGAAGGTCTGCGCGGCATGATCAACCAGCAGATGCGCAGTGCCGGCAAGACGGGTACAACCTCCAAGAAGGTTGAGCTGTTCATCATCGCCTTCTTCATCCTGACCCTGTGGGGCGTGGCCGTGATCAACCCTTCCATCCTCGGCATGATCGAGTCACTGGGCGGCCCCATCATCGCCACCATCCTGTTCCTCATGCCGATGTACGCCATCAAGCGTGTGCCGGCCATGGCGAAGTATCAGGGTCATATCAGCAACCTGTTCGTCACCATCATGGGGCTGATTGCCATCTCCGCCATCCTGTATCAGCTGTTCGGCTAATCCTCTCGGCCTAGCCAGCAAGCAGATGCCCGCCAGTGATGGCGGGCATTTTTTATTGCCTGTCTTGGCACCATGGCCTGTGCCCCCGGGGTCGGTGATCGCCTCCTGATCGCGACACTCCTACGCCCCCCGCTCTGCTATTGGGATCCTGGCAGCCCCTCTTTAAGCGCCAGTCGCCGAACCCTGGCCCCATACCCTAAAGCGCCCAGCGCCGGAGAGGAGCAAGGGATGTCATCGAGGACATGGAAAGGTCGGGGCGCTTGGCACCATAAATAACATAAGTGCCCCTCCCACAGCCCGAGCATCGGGGCCTGTCGCAGTTCCTGTCCCAGCCAAATCAGCGCCCATTGCCATACGCAGTGCTGGTGCGAGTCCCCGGCTCGAAATCCATTGAGCCCTGGGTCAAGACGGGCATGTCGGCGGGGCGCTCGCGCCACTGAGCCGCTTGCGGTTAGCTGCCCCCCAAGACCCCAGCTGGTGGCATCTAGGCCCACCTAAGTGACGGGTTCAAGGCAAGGCGAACAACGAACAACGAACAACGAACAACGAACAACGAACAACGAACAACCACAGGCTAGCCTGCCAGGGCAAATCCCCCATCCCCTCGCCCTCTTTTGCGGCCATAAAAAAACGCCCTCCGGGGAGGGCGTTTCTGGCGGTTTGACGCGCGGTTATCAGGCTTCGCGGCGAGAGAGCGGCGCTGCATCCAGCAGTGTCTCATCCTCGGCCATACAGGCGGCCGCGGTGAACAGCACGTCGGTGGAGCTGTTGAGCGCAGTCTCGGCAGAATCCTGCAGCACCCCGATGATGAAGCCGACGGCCACGACCTGCATGGCGATGTCATTGCTGATGCCAAACAGGCTGCACGCCAGCGGGATCAGCAGCAGGGAGCCACCGGCCACGCCGGAAGCACCGCAGGCACTGATGGTCGCGACCACGGAGAGCAGCACGGCGGTCGCCAGATCCACTTCCATCCCCAGGGTGTGCACCGCCGCCATGGAAAGCACAGTGATGGTGATGGCGGCACCGGCCATGTTGATGGTCGCCCCCAGCGGAATGGAGACCGCATAGGTATCTTCCGGCAGACGCAGTTTTTCACACAGCGCCATGTTGACCGGAATGTTGGCGGCAGAGCTGCGGGTGAAGAAGGCGGTCACACCGCTCTCTTTCAGGCAGGTCAGCACCAGCGGATAGGGGTTGCGCTTGATCTTCCAGAACACGATGAGCGGGTTGACCACCAAGGCGATGAACAGCATGCAGCCAATCAGCACCACCAGCAGCTGGGCATAGCCGAGCAGGGCACCGAAACCGGTCTCGGCCAGGGTGGATGCCACCAGACCCAGGATACCGAGCGGCGCGCAGCGGATCACCGCCCTGACGATGGTGGAGACCCCGTGGGACAGATCGGAGATCAGTGCCTTGGTGCTCTCGTTGGCGTGACGCATGGCGATGCCCAGGCCGATGGCCCAGGCCAGGATGCCGATGTAGTTGGCGTCCATCAGCGCCTTCACCGGGTTGGTGACCACGTTGAACAGCAGGGTCTGCAGCACTTCGGTGATGCCACCCGGCGGGGTGATATCGGCGCTGTTGGCGACCAGATGCAGGTTGGAGGGGAACAGGAAGCTGGCAACCACGGCCACCACGGCGGCGGCGAAGGTGCCAAACAGATAGAGGGCGAGCAGCGGGCGAATGCTGGTCTTCTGACCCTGTTTGTGGCCGAGGATCGCCGCCATCACCAGCACGAAGACCAGCAGCGGGGCGACCGCCTTCAGGGCACCGACGAACAGGCTGCCAAGCAGACCCGCCGCCTTGGCCCATTCCGGCATGAACATAGCAAGTAGGATACCGAGTACCAGACCGACCAGGATCTGGCTAACCAGACTGGTGCTGTTGACCAGTCGTATGAGGGGGTGTTGTTGTGTCATCAAATAGTCCCTGTGCACTCAAGGTGCGTGAATCAATAGTCCTGTTGGCAACCTGCCACACGCCGGGATGCCGGCACACTGACGGCGATCCCTCTTGGCAGATCTTCTTCTGGATCCGTCCAAATACGCGCGGGGCTGCGGACAAGGAATATCCCATCTGCCACCGTTTTTTTCCACATAATCACTGAAAAATATCAGGGTCACCTCACAAAAAACCTACAACAAGGTGATAACACAATATCAACCACGGTCAAATAATAGCCATCCCAGTCCGTTCATCGGCCGAGCCGACGCCAACGTGCTATCATGCCGCTCTTTGTGCTGGAGCCCTGCCATGATCCCCACCCTGTTGACCCGACACTTCGGCTTCGATCAATTGCGACCCGGCCAGGAAGCGGTGATCAGCCGCCTGCTGGCCGGCAAGAGTGCGGCGGCCATCTTCCCCACCGGCTCCGGCAAGTCCCTCTGCTATCAGCTGCCGGCACTGGCATTGCCTCATCTGACCCTGGTCATCTCCCCGCTGATCGCACTGATGCATGATCAGCTCGCCTTCTTGCGCGGCAAGGGCATTGCCGCCGCGACCCTGGACTCCAGCCAGACCGTGGAGGAGAGCCGCCGCGTGATGCAGCAGGCCAGTGACGGTCAGCTCAAGATCCTGATGATCTCGGTGGAGCGGCTCAAGAACGAGCGCTTTCGCCGCTTCATCGCCCAGGTGCCACTCTCCTTGCTGGTGGTGGACGAGGCGCACTGTATCTCCGAGTGGGGCCACAATTTTCGCCCCGACTACCTGAAGCTGCCGGATCATCGCCGCGAGCTGAATATTCCTCAGGTGTTGCTGCTCACCGCCACCGCCACCCCGGCGGTCATGGCAGACATGCAGGCCAAGTTCGCCATCGAGGAAGAGGATCTGGTGGTGACAGGTTTCTATCGCGCCAACCTGGATCTCGCCGTCATCCCCCTGGCTGGCCCGGCGCGCGATGGCTGGTTGCGCGACGAACTGCAACGAGACCCCAAGTCCCCCACCATCGTCTACGTCACCCTGCAACACAGCGCGCAGCAGTGTGCCGAGCAGCTGCAGGCCATCGGCATCCGCGCCAGCGCCTATCACGCAGGGCTGGATCCTGCCATTCGCAGCCAGATCCAGCATGACTTCATGGCGGGTCGACTGGATTGCATCGTCGCCACCATTGCCTTTGGCATGGGCATCGACAAGGCCGATATCCGCCGGGTCATCCACTACGACTTGCCCAAGTCCATCGAGAACTACAGCCAGGAGATCGGCCGTGCCGGGCGGGATGGTCACCCCTCCCGCTGCACCGTGCTGGCCAGCCGCGCCCAGTTGCCGGTGCTGGAGAACTTCGTCTACGGGGATACACCGGACAGGACCGCCATCCTGAGCTTGCTCGAGATCCTGCGCGAGAGCGGCGGCGAGTGGGAGTTTGGCCTGCTGCGCCTCTCCAACGAGACCAATATCCGCCAGTTGCCGCTCAAGACCCTGCTGGTCTACCTGGAGATGGCGGGGATCATTGCCCCGGCCTACAGCTATTTCGCCGAGTATCGCTTCAAGTTTGTGCTGGAAAAACAAGAAATCCTGGCTCGCTTCAATCCGGATCGGCGCCAGTTTCTGGAGCAGCTGTTTGCCTGCGCCCCCCAGGCGCGCAGCTGGTGCACCATGGATTTCGATGCGCTCTGGCAGGGTTATCAGGGGAAGCGGCAGCGCGGTGCCGCCGCGCTGGATTATTTGCAGCAGCAGGGCTGGATCGAGCTGGAGAGCAAGCAGATGACGGATGTCTATCGGGTATTGCGCCAGGAGCTGGACATAGCGCCGCTGGCCGATCAGCTGCATGCCCTGTTCGAGCAGAAGGAGCGAAGTGAGCTGGCGAGGCTGCAGGCCCTGCTGGCCTTCTTTACCTCGACCCGTTGCCTGAGCCATGAACTGGCCCACTACTTTGCCGATGAGCAGGCGCCGAGCCACTGCGGCCACTGCTCCGTTTGCCGCGGCGAGATTGCCATCCTGCCCCAGCTGCCGACCCTGGGCTTGCCCAACGAGTCCGGCTTGCGCGCCTGGTGCGATCCCCTGGTGGCCCTGTGCCAAACCCGAGATCCCCGGGTCCTGACCCGCTTCCTGTGCGGCATCGCTACCCCGCTGACCACCAAGGCCAAGGCAAAAAGTCTGGCCGGTTTCGGCCGGTTGGCCGCGCATCCCTTCGCCGAGGTGCTGACGGCGGTCTCCCGCCTGTACCCCGCCGCGCCTTGATGGCACAAGTTTGCCGGACGCCGAAAAAATAAGACCCTCGCGGATGCGAGGGTCAAGCCAACGGAAACGTGCTTAAACAGAGCTTAGTATCTGCACAGCCACCCACTCTCTTGCTAAAGCGATGACTGCTCGACACAGGGCCAATCTAGTGCAGCCAGAATGTAGCGTCAATGTAAAAATTAGAGCTTAAACACAAAACGACACGCATTACGTTAACGTAAACGAAAATCAAATATCTCTGCTTCCCCCGCCAGCCTTGTCCCGCCTGACATTCCGTAAATAAGAAGCGAACGCCACCGCTTTCCCTGCCTGCCACACAAACATTTATTTTTTATGTCTTTGACATTTGCATCACTGTCGTGGCAAAAATAATTTAACAGTCAGTAACATAGGTATGTCATTGACTGCACCTTCCCGCA
Organism: Aeromonas sp. sia0103; assembly: GCF_963895295.1. Classification (NCBI taxonomy): domain Bacteria; kingdom Pseudomonadati; phylum Pseudomonadota; class Gammaproteobacteria; order Aeromonadales; family Aeromonadaceae; genus Aeromonas; species Aeromonas sp. sia0103. Next base: position 288,270 of record NZ_CAWQKG010000033.1, read on the forward strand.
CAAGGATCGGGAAGCCCCGTGCAAACTTAAACCAATGATGGCGATGGATTACTGGGGGCTGTTGACTAGGCTTAAGAGGAAAACAGAACAAAAGTAGTGATCCACTCTTTTTCAGGGTAAGCGACTATAACGAGGGCTAAGTTATGGGCATCTTCGAGCACTATCAACAGCGGTATGAGAAAGCCAGAGAGGAGGAGTACAGCATCCAGGAGTTCCTGGACATGTGCAAACAGGATAAATCCTGCTATGCCTCCGCCGCCGAGCGTCTGCTGGTTGCCATCGGCGAACCGGAAATGGTCGATACCTCGGTCAATCCGCGCCTCAGCCGCCTTTTCTCCAACCGCGTCGTCGCACGCTATCCCGCTTTCAAAGACTTCTATGGCATGGAGGAGGCCATCGAGCAGATCGTCTCCTACCTCAAACACTCCGCCCAGGGGCTGGAAGAGAAGAAACAGATCCTCTACCTGCTGGGGCCTGTCGGTGGCGGCAAGTCATCGCTGGCCGAAAAACTCAAATCCCTGATGCAGAAGGTGCCTATCTATCGCATCAAGGGTTCACCGGTCAACGATCACCCCTTCTGCCTGTTCGACATCGAGGAAGATGGCGAGATCCTGGAGAAAGAGTACGGCATCCCGCACCGCTACCTGCGCCCCATCATGTCGCCCTGGGCGGCCAAGCGGCTACACGAATTTGGCGGTGACATTTCCAAGTTCAAGGTGGAGAAGGTCAACCCCTCCATCCTGGATCAGATCGCCATCGCCAAGACCGAACCCGGCGATGACAATAACCAGGACATCTCCTCCCTGGTTGGCAAGGTCGATATCCGCATGCTGGAGCACTATGCCCAGGATGACGCCGATGCTTATTCCTACTCAGGCGCGCTGTGCAAGGCGAATCAGGGGATGATGGAGTTCGTGGAGATGTTCAAGGCTCCCATCAAGGTGCTGCACCCCTTGCTGACCGCGACTCAGGAGGGGAACTACAACGGCACCGAGGGTCTCTCCGCCCTGCCCTTCGACGGCATCCTGCTGGCTCACTCCAACGAGTCGGAATGGCAGCAGTTCCGCAACAACAAGAACAACGAGGCCTTCCTCGACCGGGTGTACATCGTCAAGGTGCCCTACTGCCTGCGCGTCTCGGAAGAGGTGAAGATCTACGAAAAACTGCTGATCAACAGCGAGCTGACCGATGCCAAGTGTGCCCCTGGCACCCTGGAGCTGCTGGGTCAGTTCTCCGTGCTCTCCCGCCTGAAGGAGCCGGAAAACTCCAGCCTCTACTCCAAGATGCGGGTCTATGACGGCGAGAGCCTGAAAGACACGGATCCCAAGGCCAAGAGCTACCAGGAGTATCGCGACTATGCCGGCGTGGATGAGGGCATGAACGGCCTGTCGACCCGCTTCGCGTTCAAGATTCTCTCCCGCGTCTTCAACTTCGACCACGCGGAAGTGGCCGCCAACCCGGTGCACCTCTTCTACGTGCTGGAGCAGCAGATCGAGCGGGAACAGTTCGCGCAAGAGCTGCACGATCGCTACCTGGAGTTCATCAAGGGCTACCTGACCCCGCGCTACGTGGAGTTCATCGGCAAGGAGATCCAGACCGCATACCTCGAGTCCTATTCGGAGTACGGTCAGAACATCTTCGATCGTTACGTCACCTATGCCGATTTCTGGATCCAGGATCAGGAATACCGCGACCCGGAGACCGGCCAGCTGTTTGATCGGTCGTCGCTGAACAGCGAGCTGGAGAAGATCGAAAAACCGGCGGGGATCAGCAATCCGAAAGATTTCCGCAACGAAATCGTCAACTTCGTGCTGCGTGCACGGGCCAACAATGCAGGTCGTAACCCCAACTGGACCAGTTACGAGAAGCTGCGCACCGTGATCGAGAAGAAGATGTTCTCCAACACGGAAGAGCTGCTGCCGGTTATCTCCTTCAACAGCAAAACCTCGGCCGAGGAGCAGAAGAAGCACGATAACTTTGTCGAACGGATGATGGAGAAGGGCTACACCCGCAAACAGGTGCGCCTGCTCTCCGAATGGTATCTCAGGGTACGCAAGTCATCCTGACCCTGATCGGTTCAAGGGGGAGTTATGGCGCATTTTATCGACCGCAGGCTCAACGGCAAAAACAAAAGCGCTGTCAATCGGCAGCGCTTCATCCGCCGTTACAAGAAGCAGATCAAACAAGCGGTCTCGGATGCTGTCTCCAAACGCAGCATTCAGGACGTGGACAAGGGCGAGAGCATCAGCATCCCGACCAAGGACATCGGTGAGCCCCATTTCCATCAGGGGCAAGGCGGTAAGCGGGAGATGGTGCATCCCGGCAACGACCAGTTCGTCTCCGGCGACAAGATTGACCGGCCCAAGGGAGGGGGCAGCGGTCAGGGTGGCGGAGAAGGCCAGGCCTCGGATCAGGGCGAAGGGGCGGATGACTTCGTGTTCCAGATCTCCAAAGACGAGTATCTGGATCTGCTGTTTGAAGACTTGGAGCTACCCCGCCTGCAGAAAACCCAGCTCAACCAGCTGATGGAGATGAAAACCTATCGGGCGGGCTACACCTCCAACGGGGTGCCGGCCAACATCAACGTGGTGCGCTCCCTGCAAAACTCGCTGGCGCGGCGCATGGCGCTGCAGGCGGGCAAGAAACGCCAACTGCGCGAACTGGAGGAGAGACTCGCACAGCTCACCAGCGCACCCAACGATCACTTTGCCGAAATCGCCCAGCTCGAGAAGGAGATCCGCGAGCTGAAACGGCGGATCGAGGCCGTGCCCTTCATCGATACCTTCGATCTCAAGTTCAATAACTTCGTCAAACGCCCGGTGCCGTCCAGCCAGGCGGTGATGTTCTGCCTGATGGACGTGTCGGGCTCCATGGATCAGGCGACCAAGGAGATGGCCAAACGCTTCTACATCCTGCTCTACCTGTTCCTTAGCCGGACTTACAAGAACGTGGAGGTGGTCTACATCCGCCACCACACCCAGGCCAAGGAGGTGGACGAGCACGAGTTCTTCTACTCCCAGGAGACCGGCGGCACCATAGTCTCCAGCGCCCTCAAGATGATGAACGACATCATCAACGAGCGTTATCCCGCCAATCAGTGGAACATCTATGCGGCGCAGGCATCGGATGGCGACAACTGGGCGGATGACTCGCCCCAGTGCCGGGAGATCCTGATGCGCGACATCATGCCGCGGGTGCGTTATTACTCCTACATCGAGATCACCACCCGTGCCCACCAGACCCTGTGGCACGAATACGAATCTGTGGCTGGCCAATTCCCCCACTTCGCGATGGAGCACATCCGCAAGGTGGAGGATATCTATCCGGTCTTCCGTGAGCTGTTCAAGAAGCAAGCGGCTTGAGGGACGTCATATGGTAGAAACCGCGAGAAAAATAGCGCCGCTGGACGATGGTCCTGACTGGAACTTTGATTTGCTGGAGATCTATCACCAGGAGATTGCCCGGGTCGCCAGGTTTTATCGGCTGGATACCTATCCCAACCAGATCGAGGTGATCACCGCCGAGCAGATGATGGATGCCTACTCCAGTGTGGGCATGCCCATCGGCTACCAGCACTGGTCGTTTGGCAAGCGCTTCATTCACACCGAGCGCAACTACAAGCGCGGCCAGATGGGGCTGGCGTATGAGATCGTCATCAACTCGGATCCCTGCATCGCCTACCTGATGGAGGAGAACACCATGCCGATGCAGGCACTGGTGATGGCCCATGCCTGCTATGGCCACAACTCTTTCTTCAAGAACAATTACCTGTTCAAGGCCTGGAGCGACGCCTCCTCCATCATCGACTACCTGCTGTTTGCCAAGAACTACATCACCGAATGCGAAGAGAAGCACGGCATCGATGCCGTCGAGCGCTTGCTCGACTCCTGCCATGCCCTGATGAACTTCGGGGTGGATCGCTACAAGCGCCCCCAGAAGATCTCTCTGGCCGAAGAGAAGCGACGTCAGAAGGCGCGGGAAGATTACCTGCAGACCCAGGTCAACGAGCTCTGGCGTACCCTGCCCAAGCAGCACAAGGCTTCCGGGGTCGAGGACAGGCGCTACCCGCCCGAGCCGCAGGAGAACATCCTCTATTTCATCGAGAAGAATGCCCCCCTGCTGGAGCCCTGGCAGCGCGAGATAGTGCGGATAGTGCGCAAGATCAGCCAGTACTTCTATCCGCAGAAACAGACCCAGGTAATGAACGAGGGCTGGGCCACCTTCTGGCACTACAGCATCCTCAACCATCTGTATGACGAGGGGAAGATCAGCGATCGCTTCATGATAGAGGTGCTGCACAGCCACACCAACGTGGTCTATCAGCCCCCCTACAACAGCCGTTACTATTCCGGCATCAACCCCTATGCCCTGGGCTTTGCCATGTTCACCGATCTGCGCCGCATCTGTGAACACCCCACCGAGGAGGACAGATACTGGTTCCCCGACTACGCCGGCACCGACTGGGTCGAGACCCTGCACTTCGCCATGCAGAACTTCAAGGACGAGAGCTTCATCAGCCAGTTCCTGAGCCCCAAGGTGATGCGCGACATGAAGCTGTTTGCCATCGACGATGACGATCTGAAGAACTACCTCAAGGTGTCCGCCATCCACAACGAGGAGGGCTATCGCCTGGTGCGCAATACGCTCTCGGCCCAATACAACCTGAGCAATCTGGAGCCCAACATTCAGGTCTACAACGTGGCGGTGAAGGGCGATCGCTCGCTCACCCTGCGCTATGTGCCCCACAACCGGATCCCGCTCGGCGAGTCACGCCACGAGGTACTCAGGCATCTGCATCAGCTGTGGGGATTTGATGTGCTGCTGGAGCAAGATAACGGGGAACTGCCCGCCGACATCATAGGGCGTTGCCCGGAACGCAAGGGCGTCACCTGACGTCGAGGCATAAAAAAACGCGCCGGTTGGCGCGTTTTTTCTTAGTCGATACGGATCAGTTATCGCACAGGTTGCTCGGCATGTCCTGACGAAGACGAGTCCACAGCTTGCCGGACTCGATGCCGTACTGGCGCACCGTCATGAACACGGCCTCGTGATTCTTGGTCTCGGCCAACCCCAGCAGGGTCTTGTAATAGGCATCCGCCGTCTCACGCGCCTGCTTGTCGGAGAAGTAATAACGCCCGACGCGGCTGTACAACCCTTTGAAGCCATTGAGGATCAAGGCGTAGATAGGGTTGCCGGAAGCAAATGAGAGCTGATGGTGCAGACGATAGTCGAACTCGGCATACGCCTCAGGGGAGTTGTCAACCCCATCGGCGCCACGCAAGATCTCAGCCGCCTGCTCGGGATTATTCCGGATGGCGCCACGGATGAAGATGGTGCAGATGTTGGTGCGGGCCGACAGCAACTGGGCCACCAGGTCCGGTACCTTGTCCTGATCCAGCCGAGCCAGGGTCTCCAGGATGTTCAGACCAGAGGTCTCCCAGAAGTTGTTGACCTTGGTGGGTTTACCATGCTGGATGGTGAGCCAGCCATCACGGGCAAGACGCTGCAGCACTTCACGCAAGGTAGTGCGAGTCACACCTATCAATTCGGACAGCTCGCGCTCCGCCGGCAGAATGGATCCTGGAGGAAAGCGATTGTTCCAGATGGACTCGATGATGTATTCCTCGGCAAACCCTGCGGGGCTCTGCGCTTTTATGACCATGTAGTGACTCTTGTAGTGCGTAAAAAGGCTCACGAATAATAGCAAAGCCGGACATGCTGGCAAGCAGAAGGTCGGTCCTCTGCTCACATTAACCCGATCTTTTTGTTAAAAAAATGTATATGGAATCCGGATGGGTGCCAGTCAACACCAAAGGGGGGTGATAAACCGGCAACGCGTCTGGGCAAGCGCCACCCCGTTATTTATAGTTAGCGCTCCTTTGATTAAAATCATGTGCAATTAATTTGATAAAGGTGAATATCCGGAAGCTCGACTGCATTGACGCAGATACCAATCAACAGAACAGAGAATCATCATTATGCCAATCAGCCTAGGGCGCGCGTTTGCAAAGAATTTTTTGGGCAATGCCCCCCGGTGGTACAAACTTGCCATCGTCTCATTCCTGCTGATCAATCCGATTGTCTTCCACTATGATCCCTTCCTGGCAGGCTGGTTGCTGGTCGTCGAGTTCATCTTCACCCTGGCCATGGCGCTCAAGTGCTACCCACTGCAGCCAGGCGGCCTGCTGGCCATAGAGGCGGTGCTGATCGGCATGACCTCGGCCAACCAGGTCAAGCACGAGCTGGTTGCCAATATCGAGGTGCTGCTGCTGCTGGTGTTCATGGTGGCCGGCATCTACTTCATGAAGCAGCTGCTGCTCTATGTCTTCACCAAGATGCTGATCCGCATCCACTCCAAGACGCTCCTCTCCCTCGCGTTCTGCCTGGTATCGGCCTTTCTGTCCGCCTTCCTCGATGCCCTGACCGTGATCGCCGTGGTGATCAGCGTCGCCACCGGTTTCTACGCCATCTACCACAAGGTGTCATCGAGTGATGAGTCCGGCAACTTGCACAATGACGAGGGGATCGACGAGCTGACCCGCCAGCATCTGAATGAGTTTCGCGGCTTCCTGCGCAGCCTGATGATGCATGCCGCCATCGGGACGGCGCTCGGGGGTGTCTGCACCCTGGTGGGCGAGCCACAGAACCTCATCATAGGGGAACAGGCGGGCTGGCATTTTGGCGAGTTCGCCATTCGCATGGCCCCGGTGACCATCCCGGTCTTCCTCTGTGGCCTGCTCACCTGCATCCTGGTGGAGAAGTGCCGCTGGTTTGGCTATGGCACCAAGCTGCCCGAACCCGTGCGCCGCATCATGGAAGCCTACGGGCGTGACGAAGATGCCCAGCGCTCCCCGCAAGAGAAGGCCAAGCTGGTCGTCCAGGCCCTGATCGCGCTCTGGCTGATCACCGGGCTGGCCCTGCACCTGGCCGCCGTCGGCCTGATCGGCCTGACCGTCATCGTCCTGGCCACCTCCTTCACCGGCGTCACCGAGGAACATGCCCTCGGCAAGGCCTTCCATGAGGCACTGCCCTTCACCGCCCTGCTCACCGTCTTCTTCAGCGTGGTGGCGGTGATCATCGATCAGCAGCTGTTCAAGCCGGTGATCCAGTGGGTACTGGCCGCCAAGCCGGAGGATCAGCTGGCCCTCTTCTATCTGGCTAACGGCCTGCTCTCCATGGTGAGTGACAACGTCTTCGTCGGCACCGTCTATATCAACGAGGTGAAGACGGCGTTGCTCAATGGCGCCATCAGCCGCGAACATTTCGATCTGCTGGCGGTCGCCATCAACACCGGCACCAACCTGCCTTCCGTCGCCACCCCCAACGGCCAGGCCGCCTTCCTGTTCATGCTGACCTCGGCCATTGCCCCCTTGCTGCGACTCTCTTACGGTCGCATGGTCTGGATGGCGCTGCCCTACACCATTGTGCTGGGGCTGGTGGGGTTCTTCGCGGTGGAACAGCTGCTCGCGCCTGCCACCGAATGGTTCTACCAGGCCGGCTGGCTGACGCAGGGCGCCGCCATGCCGGCCCTGGCACCGGCGTCACATTGATGATGGAAGGGCCCATGGGGGCCCTTTCCTTTTAGGGCCTGCTCTGCTCTAATTCAGCCACTATTTTTATCAGTGAGATCAATCAGATGATCGAATTTCTGCGTCGTATTGCCAGCCATCGTCTGGCCTGGGGGTTGCTGGCCGCCTCCGCCCTCAGCTTCGAGCTGTGCGCCCTCTTCTTCCAGCATGTGCTGGGTCTGCACCCTTGCGTCATGTGTATCTATGAGCGGATCGCCATTCTCGGGGTGTTCACGGCCGGCCTGCTCGGCATGGTGGCGCCAGAAAAGTGGTATCTGCGCTGGAGCGCCCTCTTGTTGTGGGGCTATAGCGCCTTCTGGGGCCTGAAACTGGCACTCAAGCATGTGGATTACCAGATCAACCCCTCCCCCTTCAATGTATGCGAAGGCTTTGTTGACTTTCCAAGCTGGGCCCCGCTCGATCAGTGGATTCCCTGGCTGTTCTTCCCGGATGGCGACTGCAGCGAGATCACCTGGCAGTTCCTCAGCTTCTCCATGCCTCAGTGGCTGGTCGTCATCTTCGCCGCCTACCTGCTGGTGTTCGTGGTGGTGGCGGTCGGCAATCTGGTCAAGGGCCGCTGCTGCAGCTGAATCCTACACCGCCATACAAGAAAGGGAGCCACTGGCTCCCTTTTTACATTTCACATGATGGTCGACAGCGATCTCAGCCCTTAGCAGACGCAAGAGCCAGCCTCTCCATGCCGCTCCTCATCGGGCTGGTTGCCATCCTCACCGCCCATCTGCGGGTGTTCCTGATGGTGGCGGTTGGCAACCTGGTCAAGGGCCGCTGCTGCGGCTGAGTCACACGCCGCAATATAAAAAGGGGAGCCAGTGGCTCCCCTTTTTCATGCTTGATGATCGGCTCAGGAGGCGGTCTTGCCCCTGCTGCGCCTCGCCTTCACCATGCCGACGATCATCGGCAGCAGCGAGACGGCTATGATGCCGAAGATGAGCAGGGTGAAGTTATGGCGCACCACCGGCAGGTTGCCGAAGAAGTGGCCCGCATAGACGAAGGAGAGGACCCACAGCAGGCCGCCCACCAGGTTGAATGCCAGGAAGCGCGGGTAGGTCATGGCCCCCATCCCGGCCACGAAGGGCGCGAAGGTGCGCACTATGGGCAGGAAGCGGGTGATGATGATGGTCTTGCCACCATGCTTGGCATAGAAGGCGTGGGTCTTGTCCAGATAGTCACGGCGGAAGATCTTCGAGTCCGGATTGCGAAACAGCTGCTCCCCGAAGAAGTGGCCTATGGTGTAGTTCACCACGTTGCCAAGCACCGCGGCCACGATCAGCACGGCCGCCAGGGTGTGCACATCCAGCACGCTGCCGACGGTGAGTGCACCAGCGGCAAACAGCAGGGAATCGCCGGGCAGGAAGGGAGTCACCACCAGGCCGGTCTCACAGAAGATGATGAGGAACAGGATGGCGTAAACCCAGACGCCATAGTGCTCAAAAAGCTCTTTCAGATGCACATCGACGTGCAGAATAAAATCAATCGCAAACAGGATCAGATCCATTTTTTCCATACCCATGAAGTGAACGGCGTGGAGTCTACGCCAATGGCTTGCGCGCCACAATCAGCGGCGCCGGTCGCCCTAGGGGAAAGCCCATTTCCCGGTAATGGTGACGTCATTTCCCGCCATCGGCAGAAGCATCCGGGTGACAAGCCGCGCCTATTCCAGGGCATCCAGCCCCTGCCTGACCGCCGCCGGCAGGCAGGACTCCCAGCCCCAGAGCAGCAACAGCAGCAGGCTGATGTCATCGAACCAGCCGAAGATCGGCACCAGATCCGGGATGAGATCCACCGGACTGATGCCATAGAGCAGGATCAGGATCACCAGCCCCTTGGCCCACCAGGGGGTCGCGGGGTGGCGAAAGCCGAAGTAGAGGCGGCGCAGACGCCGCCAGAGGAGCCAGCGCTTGCCGCTCGGCTTCTTGCCAAACCCGGCACTCAACTCTCGATCAACTCGCTGCGCAGCCGCTGGATCTGATCCCGCATGGCGGCCGCCTGCTCGAACTCCAGATCCCGCGCATGCTGGAACATCTGCTCTTCCATCCGTTTGATCTCCTTGGCGATCTCGCTGGCGGAGCGGGCGTGGTACTCCCCTTGCGGCTCGGCCGCCTTGCGACCGCCCCTGCCCGCCTTGCCAGCCGTGCGGCTGCCGCCCATGTCCATCGCGTCCCCCACCGACTTGTTGAGGCCCCTGGGGGTGATGCCGTGTGCGAGGTTGTGGGCATGCTGCAGGGCGCGGCGCCGCTCCGTCTCCTCGATGGCCACCCTCATGGAGTTGGTGATGGTATCGCCGTACAGGATCACCCTGCCGTTGAGGTTGCGGGCGGCGCGGCCTATGGTCTGGATGAGGGAGCGGGTGGAGCGCAGGAAGCCCTCCTTGTCCGCATCCAGTATGGTCACCAGGGAGACCTCCGGCATGTCGAGCCCTTCCCGCAGCAGGTTGATGCCCACCAGCACGTCGAACTTGCCGAGCCGCAGATCGCGGATGATCTCCACCCGCTCGACGGTGTCGATGTCCGAGTGCAGGTAGCGCACCCGCACGTCGTGATCCGCCAGATATTCGGTCAAGTCTTCCGCCATCCGCTTGGTGAGGGTGGTAACCAGCACCCGCTCCTCCACCGCGACCCGCAACCGGATCTCGGACAGCAGATCGTCCACCTGGGTGGTGACCGGGCGCACCTCGATCTGTGGATCGAGCAGGCCGGTGGGGCGCACCACCTGCTGCACCACATCCTCACCGGACTTCTCCAGCTCGTAGGGGCCAGGGGTGGCCGAGACGAACACCGTCTGCGGCATCAGCGCCTCGAACTCGTCGAACTTCAGCGGTCTGTTGTCCAGCGCCGAGGGCAGACGGAAGCCGTACTCCACCAGCGTCTCCTTGCGGGATCTGTCCCCTTTGAACATGGCGCCGATCTGCGGCACCGTGACGTGGGACTCGTCGATGATGAGCAGGCCATCCCCCGGCAGGTAGTCGAACAGGGTGGGCGGCGGCTCGCCGGGGGCGCGCCCCGACAGATAGCGGCTGTAGTTTTCGATGCCCGAGCAGTAGCCCAGCTCCTGCATCATCTCGATGTCGAACTGGGTGCGCTGGCTGATGCGCTGCTCCTCCACCAGCTTGCCCAGGCTCAGCAACTGCTCACGGCGCCCCTTGAGCTCCTCCTTGATGTGGTCGATGGCACCCAGGATGGTTTCGCGCGGCGTGGCGTAGTGGGTCTTGGGATAGATGGTGTAGCGCACCACCGTCTGCTCTATGGCCCCGGTCAGGGGATCGAACTGGGAGAGTCGCTCCACCTCCTCGTCGAACAGCTCCACCCGCAGGGCCAGCTTGTCCGATTCGGCGGGGTAGATGTCGATCACCTCCCCGCGCACCCGGAAGGTGCCGCGGCCAAACGCCACGTCGTTGCGGGTGTATTGCAGCTCGGCGAGGCGGCGCAGTATGTCCCGCTGGTTGATGATGTCCCCCACCTTGAGGTGCAGCATCATGCTGAGGTAGGCCTGGGGATCCCCCAGACCATAGATGGCGGAGACGGAGGCGACTATCACCACGTCGCGCCGCTCCAGCAGCGCCTTGGTGGCCGACAGCCGCATCTGCTCTATGTGATCGTTGATGGAGGCATCCTTCTCGATGAAGGTGTCCGTGGTCGGCACATAGGCTTCCGGCTGGTAATAGTCGTAGTAGGAGACGAAATACTCCACCGAGTTCTCAGGGAAGAACTCCTTCATCTCGCCATAGAGCTGGGCCGCCAGGGTCTTGTTTGGCGCCAAGATCATGGTGGGCCTGTTCAGGGTGGCGATCACGTTGGCCATGGTGAAGGTCTTGCCCGAGCCGGTCACCCCGAGCAGGGTCTGGTGGGCGAGGCCAGACTCGATGCCATCGAGCAGCCGGGCGATCGCCTCTGGCTGATCCCCCGCGGGTTGAAACTGGCTGGCCAGCTTGAAAGGCTTATTCATGACGACTCCGGACAAAAACAGCAAGAGAGAAGTGTACTCCGACTTGGGGTGGCCTGGGTATCCACTCTATATGGCCAAGCGGCTATTGACCCCGAAAAGCGAGCTCTGTATAGTGCGTCTCCTTGCCTGATGTTCCCCCGTAGTTCAGTCGGTAGAACGGCGGACTGTTAATCCGTATGTCACTGGTTCAAGTCCAGTCGGGGGAGCCAATTCCTCACCATCTCGGTGCAAGTTATCCACTTTAGTGCTTTCCTCTGCCGATTTTAATGCACAAGCCGCCCCTCGTGGTGACACCCCCATTTGATCCCCTCCCCCCGACCAGCAGCGTTTTGTTCTGCTGCGTATAACTATATGATTTTTATAGAAACATTTTTCTTCCGGTATTTTTTGAACAGTGCTTGCATCCCAGTATTGGCGCGGCCTGCAGGCTGATCGCCAAGTTTCATGAACAGGGTTATCCACAGTTTCTGTGGGTAAGTCGACCAAAGCCAGTCGCGGCCTAGGTTGGCAGCCAGTCCCTCCGACCGGGCACCGGTTGCGCCCCTCGTCCCCATTTTCTGCTGTTTTTGCCACCCCCCCTAAATGGGTCGAATGCTGACATTCCGGCCCCTTGGTCCTGTGCTTTTTTCGCCATGCCTCATGGCATGGGTCACCATCCGGGTCATGGCAGGGAACGGTGTCGGACAGCCCCCGGCTCCCCTCAGTCAAATATGCTGAAAAGCGTGCTCAGATGTGCCACTTGCAGCAGGTAATAAATTGTCCACAGGGGCCAAGCCCTCTCCCCCGCCGATAGCAGAAATCACTAATTGACAACGGGATCGGCAGTGCGAAAGAGAGGGTTTTCGCCCCCGATACCCCCCTCTCCTATTCCCTGACAGGAGGGGAGCCACTTAACTGTCTATTAATCCGCTTTGACGCTTCTTTCTTGGTGAGGGATACGGCACAATATCGGCCCCACTTTTTTCCTCGGTTTTTCCGGGCATGACCATAGATTTCGTGACTCTGCTACACCAAAGCGACTCCCTGCTGCTGTTCGTGGTACTGGCCTTCGGCCTGCTGCTGGGCAAGGTACGTCTCGGCAACTTCCAGATTGGCAACACCATAGGCGTACTGTTCACCGCCCTGCTGTTCGGCCAGATGGGCTTCGAATTCACCGCCACCACGGAGAATGTCGGCTTCATGCTGTTCATCTTCTGCGTCGGCATAGAGGCTGGTCCCCACTTCTTCAGCGTCTTCCTGCGCGATGGCATCCACTACATCACCCTCACCCTGGTGATCCTGTTGACGGCCCTGCTGCTGACGGTGGGGCTGGCCAAGTTCTTCAACCTGGGGCCCGGCATGGCGGCCGGGATCCTGGCGGGCTCGCTTACCTCGACCCCGGCGCTGGTCGGGGCCCAGGATGCCCTGCGCAGCGGCCTGCTCAACCTGCCCCATCAGACCGACATGCAGTCCGTGCTCGACAACATGGGGATCGGCTATGCGCTGACCTATCTGGTGGGTCTGGTGGGGCTGATGCTGGTGGTGCGCTACCTGCCGTCCCTGGCCCGGCTGGATCTGAACACCGAGGCCCAGAAGATCGCCCGCGAGCGGGGGCTGTCCGACAACGAGAGCCGCAAGACCTATCTGCCCATCATCCGCGCCTATAGAGTCGGCCCCGAGCTCGCGGCCTGGATCGGCGGTCGCACCCTGCGCGAGACCGGCATCTATCCCCACACCGGTTGCTATGTGGAGCGGATCCGCCGCAACGGCATACTGGCGAGCCCGGATGGCGATGCCGTCATTCAGGAGGGGGACGAGATCGCCCTGGTCGGCTATCCGGAGAGCCACGAGAAGCTGGACGTCAACTACCGCAACGGCAAGGAGGTGTTCGACCGCAACCTGCTGGATCTGCAGATCGTCACCGAGGAGATAGTGGTGAAGAACGATGCGGTGGTGGGTCGCCATCTGGTGGAGCTCAACCTCACCGAGAAGGGCTGCTTCCTCAACCGGGTGGTGCGCTCCCAGATCGAGATGCCGTTCGATCGCAACATCATGCTGCAGAAGGGTGACGTGCTGCAGATCAGCGGCGAGAAGCAGCGGGTCAAGCTGCTGGCCAACAAGATAGGCTTCATCAGCATCCACAGCCAGACCACGGATCTGGTGGCCTTCACCACCTTCTTCGTGCTGGGCCTGCTGATCGGCTCCGTCTCCCTGGTGTTCGGCCAGATCGAGTTCGGCCTCGGCAACGCCGTCGGCCTGCTGCTGGCGGGGATACTGATGGGCTACCTGCGGGCCAACCACCCCACGGTCGGCTATGTGCCGCCCGGCGCCCTGCGCCTGGCCAAGGATCTGGGTCTGGCAGTGTTCATGGTGAGTACCGGACTCAAGGCCGGTGGCGGCATCCTGGATCATCTCAGCGAGGTGGGGGTGGTGGTGCTGTTCTCCGGCATGCTGGTCACCACCCTGCCGGTGCTGGTGGGCTACCTGTTCGGGGTCTGGGTGCTGAAGATGAACCCGGCGCTGCTGCTGGGGGCCATCACGGGGGCCCGGACCTGCGCCCCGGCCATGGACGTGGTGAACGAGGCGGCCAACAGCTCCATCCCGGCGCTCGGCTATGCGGGGACCTATGCGGTGGCCAACGTCATGCTGACCCTGGCGGGCTCCTTCATCATCGGCTTCTGGTTCTAACCCGGAATATACATCTCCATATCAACAGAGGGAGCCTGCGGGCTCCCTCTTCATTCTTGTGGCTGCACTTCGCCCCTCTCCTCCTGTCAGCCGACCCACTTCCCTTGGATAGTGAGAATCGTGCTATCGGCTTCTCGCGATCAAACCCAATGAGCTAAAGCGCCCTCGGCCCGCCGCTTACACTCAATGAAATGAGTGAGGTGATCGTCATGAAATACTTATGGATTGTCATGATCTGGGTAATGGGTTCCCTGCCGGCCTGGAGTACCGACGCCGACAAGACAACGACCAAGGAGAATGAGGAAGAAGATCGCAGCGCCCTGATCTTCGCCAGCGAGGATCTGGCCAAACCCATGCTGGGGGATCTCGATGCCATGCTGGAACGACGCACCATCAGGGTGCTGACCACCTATAACAAGACCGGCTACTTCATCCACAAGGGGGTGCAACGGGGGATCACCTACGACGCCTTCATGCAGGTGGAGAAACGCTTCAACGAGCAGTTGCGCAAGGACAAGGCCATCAAGCGCCACCTCAAGCTGAACTTCGTCTTCATCCCGGTCGCCCGTGAGGCCCTGCTGACTTCACTGATCGCGGGCAAGGGCGACATCGCCGCCGCCAACCTCACCATCACGGACAAACGCAAGCAGCAGGGTGTCGAGTTCTCCGATCCCCTGATCGAGAACGTGCGCGAACTGCTCATCTCGGGGCCGGACTCCCCCAAGGTGGAGAGCGCCGCCGATCTCGGGGGCAAGAGCCTCTATGTCAGGCCCTCCTCCAGCTACTTCGAGAGCCTGGTCGCCTATAACCAGGCGCGCAAGGAGGCGGGCGAACCGCTCATCGACATCCAGCCGGCCTCGGAGGTGCTGGAGGATGAAGATCTGGTGGAGATGGTCAACGCGGGCTTGCTGCCCTTCATCGTCATGGATGAACACAAGGCCCGCTTCTGGCAGAAGATCTTCCCGGCTATCCAGATCCACGAAGAACCGGTGTTCCGCGACGGCGGCATCATCGCCTGGGCGGTGCGCAAGGAGAGCCCCCAGCTACTCGCCATGCTCAACGAGCAGATAGCCGCGCTGCGGGGCAAGTCGACGGGAGAAGCGCTCCTGGCCCGCTATCTCAAGCAGAACAAGTTCATCAAGAGCGCCGCCGCCGAGGCCGAGCGCAAGAAATTCCTGCAGGTGGTGGAGCTGTTTCGCCAGTATGGGGAGCGCTTCGACGTGGACTGGCTGCTGATCGCGGCCCAGGGCTATCAGGAGTCGGCGCTCAATCAGAAGGCGCGCAGCCGGGTCGGCGCCATCGGCATCATGCAGATCATGCCCGCCACCGGGAAGGGGCTGAAGGTGGGTGACATCCGCCAGCTCGAGCCGAATATCCACGGCGGCGTCAAATACATGCGCTGGATGATCGATCACTACTATGCGGACGAGCCCATGACCGCCCTCGACAAGGCCTTATTCTCGTTTGCCTCCTACAACGCCGGCCCCGCCCGGGTGGCACGGCTGCGTGCCGAGGCCAAGAAGCGGGGACTGGATCCCAACGTCTGGTTCCATAACGTCGAGTACGTGGCGGCGGAGAAGATAGGCCCCGAGACCGTGACCTATGTGGGCAACATCTACAAGTACTACATCGCCTACAAGCTGGTGATGGAGCAGGTCACCCTCAAGCAGAAAGCCACCGACGCCATCAAGCAGCAGGAAGCAGCGGGCAAGCCGGTCTCAGGGGCGGAGAAATCCTAGCCAGGACCCAGTGACGCAAGGCCGGGCTCTCCTCTGTTCAAGAGGAGAGCCCGGCTCCGTTAAGGATGGACAGCGGCTCGCGCCGAGCCGGTCAATGGCAGCAAGCAGACCAGTGCAGGCAGGAAGCGTCCTTGCAACCCGAGTCTCATGCCTCCTTGTCACCTCGCAGCAGATCCAGCAGCAGGCTGCCGTCGCGCAGGGCCTTGTGCACCTGCACCGAGGTGGGCTTGGTGGGGTCTTCGTAGAAGTGGGTGGACTCGATCTGCAGGCGCACCAGGTACTCGGCCGGCAGTTGGCTGGCAAGCGACTGATGCAGCATGGGGAACAGCAGCCGATCGGCGCGGGTGATCTCCCCCCCCAGCAGCAGCTTGCCCGGGTTGAGCAGGCAGATGAGGTTGGAGAGCACCCGGGAGAGGCGGCCGGCGGCCTGATGCAAGATGTCCTGGCACAGGCTGTTGCCCGCCAGCGCCAGCTCGCACAGCTCGCGGATATTGACGCTCGCCGGCAGATCGTGCTCCTGCATGCGCTCGCGCAGATCCCGGTATTGCGCCTCCAGCGCCTGATTGGTCACCAGGGTGCAGGCACAGCCAAAGCCGCCGCAATAGCAGCGCTGGCCGTAGGGCTCGAGCTGCAGATGGCTGAGATCGCCGAGCAGGGCCGACTCGCTCTCGATGAGCTGGCCGTTGACCACCATGCCGACCCCGATGTCGTTGTGCACGAACACCAGCACCGCATCGGCGCAGTTCTTGGCGGCGCCCCATTCGCGCTCGGCCTGGATCCAGGTGCGCACGTCGCCGCTCACCAGCACCGGCACCTCAAATGCCTGCTGCAGGGTGGGGCCAAGGGGCCAGTTGCGCAGATCGTAGAAGGGGAAGTGCTTCACCATGCCGGAGTGGCGCTCCACCTGCCCCGGCAGGCAGAGGGCGATGCAGGCCAGCCGCAGGGACTTCTTCGGCAGGAAACCGTCGATGGCCCGCACCAGGCTGGCCAGCAGATCGGCGCGCTCCGCCTCGCTGAACAGGTGGCGATGGCGCGCCAGGGAGCGGCCCGCCAGATCGAACAGGGCCATGTCCACATAGCCACGGCCGAGGCGCATGGAGAGAAACTGGAAGCGGCGCTCGTTGATGCGCAGCAGGGTCTGGCGCCGGCCACGGCCCACCGAGCTCTCACCACAGGTCACCACCAGGCCGCCATCGAGCAGCTCACGGGTGATCTTGGTGATGCTGGCCGGCGAGAGGCCAGTCAAACGGGACAGATCGGTACGGGACAGCTCCTTGTGCTCCTCCAGGCTGGCATAGACCAGGCCATAGTTGAGCTGACGGATCAAATCGATACTGCCTTTCACGATCTCATTCATAGGGTATGGGTTAACGAAAAGAGCGGATGCCCAGATTTTCCCACATTCTGCGCCGATCCCCAAATTTGCCGGCGGAAAATCCCCACCAGACGGCAAAAACGTGACGGCTAACGAGAGGGGGAGCCAGGCCGGCGCAATTTATCGCCCATGCCGACCAAGTCGCCCCGTGGCCGGGCGGTCAGGCTGGCGAACCGGCGTTGAGCGCTGGCCGAGCGGGGGCCCCTTTCGCTACAATCCCGTCCTCCTCACTCTTGACCCTATGAGCTGACTCATGAGCACCTGTCCCTGCGGTTCTTCCCTCTCACTCGCGCTGTGCTGCGGCCCACTCCATGACGGTCAGCCTGCCGCCAGCGCCGAGCAGCTGATGCGCTCGCGCTACAGCGCCTTCGTGCTGGGGCTCGGCGACTACCTGGTTCACAGCTGGCACCCTGATCACCTCGGCGGTCTGACGGCGGATCAGCTCTCCCACACCGACACCCGATGGGATGGGCTGGAGATCCTCGCCGCCCGGGGTGGCCCCGCGGACGACACCGGCATGGTGGAGTTCAAGGCCTGGTTCAAGGAGGAGGATGAGCGTCACTGCCTGCATGAGCGCTCCCGCTTCGTACGCCATCAGGGGCGCTGGGTCTACACCGACGGCGAGCAGGATCCCGTCCCCCTGCGGGTCGGTCGCAACGACCCCTGTCCCTGTGGCAGCGGCAAGAAGTTCAAGAAGTGCTGCGGCTGAAAACCTGGCCCGCGCGGCTGCGGGGTGGCCATCGCCTCCCCGCCGTCCATCAGGGGCGAGCCGCCATCTGCCCCTTCCCCTCTCTGCTCGGCTCTCTTCCTGCTCTGCCCCGTATTCCCCTTCCCGCTTTTCTCTTTTTTGAGGTGCCGGCCCTAGCCCCGCCCTGATCGGGATGTGACTATGGTCACAGTTCGCTCATCAACCTCACCATTAGTGAGCGTTTGCGAACATTAATTTGGCCCATATCAAACATTTTTGCCAAAGGAGGCGCCACACTGGCCCCATCTGGACGAGATGAGACGGGCAAGAATGAAAAGAATAACCACAGAGGTCGTCATCATAGGCGGCGGTGCCACCGGCGCCGGCATCATGCGCGACTGTGCGCTGCGCGGCATCGACTGCATCCTGCTGGAGCGGGATGACATCGCCGCCGGCACCACCGGCCGCAACCACGGTCTGCTCCACTCGGGCGCCCGCTACGCGGTGACGGATCCGGAATCTGCCCGCGAGTGCATTGCGGAGAACCGCATCCTCAAGCGGATCGCCAGCCACTGCGTCGAGGACACCGGCGGCCTCTTCGTCACCCTGCCGGAAGATGACATCCACTTTCAAACCACCTTCATGGCCGCCTGCGCCCAGGCGGGCATCGACACCCGCCAGCTGGATCCCCGCGAGGCGCTGCGCCTCGAACCCAACGCCAACCCGGCGATGATAGGCGCCATTCATGTGCCGGATGGTACCGTCGATCCCTTCCGCCTCGCCGCCGCCAACGTGCTGGATGCGAAGGAGCACGGCGCACGCATCTTCACCCACAGCAAGGTGCTGGGGCTGTTGCGTCAGCAGGACAGGGTCCATGGGGTCAGGGCCATCAACACCCGCACCGGCGAAGCGTTCGAGGTGGAGTGTCAGGAGGTGATCAACGCCGCCGGCATCTGGGGCCAGCAGATCTGCGAGTACGCGGATCTCGGCATCCGCATGTTCCCGGCCAAGGGCTCGCTGCTCATCATGGATTACCGCATCAACCAGCTGGTGCTCAACCGCGCCCGCAAGCCGGCGGATGCGGACATCCTGGTGCCGGGCGATACCATCTCCCTCATCGGCACCACCTCGAGCCGCATCGACTACCACAAGATTGACCAGCTCAGCGTGGATCCGCAGGAGGTGGAGGTACTGCTGCGCGAGGGGATCAAGCTCGCCCCCATCATGGCCCGCACCCGCTTGCTGCGCGCCTACGCCGGGGTGCGCCCGCTGGTGGCGGTGGACGGTGACGAGACCGGCCGCAACATCAGCCGCGGCATAGTGCTGCTGGATCACGGCGAGCGCGACGGCCTGCAGGGCTTCAACACCATCACCGGCGGCAAGCTGATGACCTACCGGCTGATGGCGGAGATGGCCACCGACCTCATCGCCAACAAGATCGGCAACAAGGCACCCTGTCGCACCGCCGAGCTCAGCCTGCCCGGCTCGCGGGAGCCGGAGAAGGTCTCTGCCCCCGGCCTGTCGGCCCCGGTCGAGGGCTCAGCCCAGTATCGCCACGGCGAGCGGGTCATCGCGTTTTTCCGCGACAACCCCAAGGCCAACGCCCTCATCTGCGAGTGCGAGATGGTGACCGCCGGCGAGATCGAATACGCCCTGCGCGAGCTGGACGTGGACAACCTGGTGGATCTGCGCCGCCGCACCCGCCTCGGCATGGGTCCCTGCCAGGGTGAGCTGTGCGCCTACCGCGCCGCCGGCCTGATGCAGGAGTACGGCAAGGCCGATGGCCGTGAGGCCTGCGTCATGCTGCGCCAGTTCCTGGAGGAGCGCTACAAGGGCACCCGCCCCGTGCTCTGGGGGGACGCCCTGCGAGAGGCGGAATTTACCTACTGGATCTACGAAGGGCTGTTTGGCCTGGGAGAGTGGACGGCCCCCCATCTGGTGGCCGAGCCCCCCTTCCCGCTCGACACGGCGGCCAAGAGTGCCAAAGGGGACGCTAGCCAGGCCTTATCGACTCAAGGAGAGCCATCATGAAATTCGACAGTATCGTTATCGGCGGCGGCATGGCGGGCCTGTCGGCGGCGCTGCGCCTGGCCGAAGCGGGTCAGAAGACGCTGCTGATGGCCTCCGGCCAGAGCGCCCTGCACTTCTCCTCAGGCTCCATCGATCTGCTGGAGAGCGACGGGGATCCCCGCGCCGCCCTGCCCGCCTTCCTGGCCGCACACCCCGAGCACCCCTACGGCAAGGTCGGGCTCGCCAACATAGAGGCCAGCCTCGCGGATCTGCAGCGCCACTGCGCGGAAGAGGGCCTGCCGCTGTTTCGCCAGGAGCGCAACCACCAAAGGCTGACTCCCATCGGCACCCTCAAGTCCACCTGGCTCTCGCCCGCGACCTGCGCCTGTCTGACCGATGCCCCGGCCCCCGCAGCCATCCTGCTGGCCACCCTGGCCGGCTTTCGCGACTTCCACCCGGCGCTGGCGGCGGCCAATCTCGCGGCCCAGCCACGTTTCGCCCATTGCCGCATCCTGACGGGCGAAATTCGCCTGCCCCAGCTGGCGGAGTTCAGCCGCAATCCCCACGAGTTTCGCTCCGCCGACATAGCCCGGCTGTTCGATAAACAGCAGCACGACCAGCAGGATCTGCTGGCGGATCTGGCCCGCGAGATCGGCCGCATGGTGCAGGAGTGTGGCGAACCGGGCTGCCGTCATATAGTGCTGCCCGCCTGTTTGTCGCTCGGCCTGGTCGGCCCGCGCCTGGCGGAGCTGGAGCAGCGCACCGGCTGCACCATACGGGAGGTCGCCACCATGCCGCCCTCCCTCATCGGCATGCGGATGCAGGAGGCACTCAAGCGTCGCTTCCAGAGCCTGGGCGGCACCTTCCTCACCAGCGAGCGGGTGCTGGGCGCCCGCTATGAGGGGGACAGAGTGATAGGCGTGCACAGCCAGAACGGCGACGATCAGCTGTTCGAGGCGGACCACTTCGTGCTCGCCTCCGGCAGTTTCTTCAGCCGCGGCCTGGAGTCCCGCCTCGGCGGCATTCGCGAGCCCATCTTCGACGCCGACGTGCTGAGCCTCCCCGAGCGCGACGCCTGGGCCGGCCGCCGCCTGTTCGACCATCACCCCTTCATGGGCTTCGGGGTCAAGACGGACGCGCAGTTGCGAGTGCTGCGCGGCGGCAAGCCCCTCGTCAACCTCTATGGCGCCGGCAGCGTGCTGGCCCATTACGACCCCGTGCGAGAGGGGTCAGGCTCCGGGGTCGCCGTCGCTACCGGCTGGCAGGCCGCCGGCCATATTCTGGAGGCAGCCCAATGACTGCCTCATTCCCAATCCCGAGCCTTCACCACCGACGGGAGGAGCACTGAGATGCTACTGGATCACGCCAATCAAACCTTCGATCAGTGCATCAAATGCACCGTCTGCACCGCCTACTGCCCGGTGGCCAAAGCCAACCCCGCCTACCCGGGCCCGAAACAGGCCGGTCCCGACGGGGAGCGGCTGCGCATCAAGAGCCCTGAGCTGTTCGACAGCGCCCTCAAGCACTGCACCAACTGCAAACGCTGTGAGGTGGCCTGCCCAAGCGGAGTGCGCATCGGCGACATCATCGCCAAGGCCAAGCACAAGTACAGCGGCTTCAAGCCGGGGATCCGCGAGTTCGTGCTCTCCCACACCGATCTGATGGGCGGCATGTCCACCCTGATGGCGCCCCTGGTCAACTTCACCACCGGCCTCAAGCCCATGAAGCTGGTGCTGGACAAGGCGCTCGGCGTCTCCTCCCACCGCGATCTGCCCAAGTACTCCCAGGGCACCTTCCGTGGCTGGTACAAGAAGCAGAAGGCCACCCAGGCCAGCTACAAGCGCCAGATAGCCTACTTCCACGGCTGCTACGTCAACTACAACCACCCGCAGCTCGGCAAGGAGCTGATGCAGGTGCTCAACGCCATGAACATAGGCATGCAACTGCTGGAGCGGGAGAAGTGCTGCGGCGTGCCGCTCATCGCCAACGGCTTCATGGACAAAGCCAAGCGCCAGGCCGCCTTCAACATCCAGCAGCTGGAGAACACCCTGCTCGGCAACGAGATGCCGCTGTTGGCCACCTCCTCCACCTGCGGCTTCACCCTGCGGGACGAATACCCCCACCTGCTGGAGCAGGACAACCACAAGGTGCGGGATCGCATCTCACTGGTGACCCGCTTCCTGTGGAACGAGTTCTACCGGGGCAACAAGCCGGCCATGAAGCCGCTCAATCTGCACATCGCCTATCACACCCCCTGCCACATGGAGAAGATGGGGGGCGTCATCTACACGCTCGAGCTGCTGCGGGCCATCCCTGGGGTCAAGGTGACGGTGCTGGAGTCCCAGTGCTGCGGCATCGCCGGCACCTACGGCTTCAAGTCGGAGAACTACCAGACCAGCCAGGCCATAGGCGAAGGGCTCTTCGATCAGATAAACCGCCTCAAGCCTGATCTCGTCATCACCGACTGCGAGACCTGCAAGTGGCAGATCGAAATGAGCACCGCCTTCCGTTGCGAGCATCCCATCCATCTGCTGGCGCAGGCGCTGGTATGAGGGTTGGCATGGCAACAAGCGAATCGAGATGAGCACGCCAATTTACCGCTGCGAACAACCCATCCATCTGCTGGCCCAGGCGCTGATATGAGGGCAGGTATGACAGGTTGTTTGGAGGCATAGGCAGAGAGATAACAAGACCAGCACGCCAAGACGTCGCCGTGCTGGTCTCACCGACTCGCGGGCCAGGTGCAGGCCCGACGAAAGAAGCATAACAACGCATCCACGCAGAAAAACAAAAGAGCCGGCAAGTGCCGGCTCTTTTCATACTCGCTGACGCATCAGGGATGCTGGATGATCAGGCTGTGGTTATCCAGCATGGACTGCAGGATGTCGTGGGAGGAGGAACCGCTCAGGTTCCAGCTATTGAGATCCACATCCTTCAGGGTGATCTGCTGGGTCACCTGGCCATCCCCCGCCGGTGAGACCGACAGGCTCACGTCGCTCAGCCCGCCACTGCCGGTGGCCACGCTGGCGGAGAGGTGATTGAGCAAGCCATCCACGCTGTTGTCGGTCACCCCTTGCAGCAGATCCGCCAGGTCGATCTTGTCCCCCTCTTCCGGGTGGAAGTCGGTGATGGTGTCGATGGCCGTGTGCCCCGTCGTCCCCTCATCACCACTGCCCCACACGAAGAGATCGCTGCCGGCGCCGCCGGTCAGGATATCGTTGCCATGGCCGCCCCTGAGCACGTCATCCCGCAGGCCGCCCAGAATCCGATCGTCGCCGCTGGAGCCAAACAGCCAGTCATTCTGATCCGAGCCCAGCAGATCGTGGCCGCTCTGGCTGTGGACCGTGACCGTATCCGGCGTCGAGCTGAGGGTCGAGCCACCCGCGCTCGACTCGGCGCTCAGGGTCAGGGCGTGATCCCCCATCGGCAGATCCTTGAGATAGATAGGCACGGACTGATCCATCGGCAGCAACCAGTCACCGTTGCTGTCGGCATGACCCACGCTCTGGCCATGCTCGTCCACCACCTGGGCACCGCCCAGATTCTGGATCCGCACCGAGAGCTCGCCGGTTGCCGGGTTGACCACGCTGGCACTCAGGTTGAGCGGCACCCAGGCCCCCTGCAGGGCGTGGATATCGTGGGTACCCAGGCTAAGCTGCGGATCGTCCGCCTCGGCGGTCACCTGAATGCCGACCTGGGTGCTGTCGGTCAGCGCCCCACCCGACCCACTGTTGCCCTGATCCGAGGTGGTAATGGTCAGGTTGTCCTGTCCCCAGAAGTCCTTGGCCGGCTCGTAATGCAGGCTGCCGTTGATCAGGCTGTTCAGATCGGTCAGTGAGCCCACCAGGGTGATCTCGCCGGTGCCCGCCCCCTGCACCGAGACGGCGCCCGCCGCCCCCAGCAGGGTCAGCACGCCGTGCTCGACCCGCAGCACCATGGAGAGCGGCGCACTGCCAGCGTCCACGTCCTTCACGCTGATGCCGGACAGGGACAGCGAACCATCCTCCTTCACCGACATGGCCGCCGGCGCCTGGTTGAGCGGCGCATCGTTGACCGGTTGCACCTCGATGGGCAGCACGTCGCTGTCGCCGAGGGCGCCACCGCTGCCGGTGTTGCCCAGATCGTCGGTGACCATGGTGAGCGCATCCTGGCCATTGAAGTCCTGCTCACCCTGATAGGTCACGCCACCCGCCAGCAGGGCGTTGATCTCCGCCTGAGAGCCGCTCAACACCAATGTGTCGCTACCGCTACCCGTCACCGTCACGCCGCTGCCCGCCGGCAACTCCAGGATGCCGTGCATGACCGACAAGGTCACCTTGATGGGGCTGCCGCCCGCATCCACGTCGTTCACCTGCAGTCCCTGGATGCGGAAAGGCGTGTCCTCCTGCGCTATCTGGGGTTCGGTGGGCAACAGGTTGACCGGGGCGTCGTTGACCGGTTGCACCTCGATGGGCAGCACGTCGCTGTCGCTCAGGGCGCCGCCGCTGCCGGTGTTGCCCAGATCGTTGGTGGTCATGGTCAGGGCATCGTCGCCATGGAAGTTGGCGCTGCCCTTATAGTCGATGCCGCCATTGAGCAGCGCATTGATCTGGGCCAGGGTGCCGTTGAGCACCAGGGAACCGCTGCCGTCGCCGCTCACCGCCACCCCGGCGGCATTGAGCACGGTCAGGGTGCCATGGTTCACCGAGAGGCGTACCTCTATGTTGCCGCTGCCCGCATCCACGTCCTTGACCTGCAAACCCTGGATGGTGAAGGGCTTGTCCTCCTGGGCCACCTGGGGATCGCTTGGCAGCAGGTTGATGGGCGCATCGTTGACCGCGCTCACCTCCACCTGGATGTTGCCATTGACCTCGGGGCCGAGGGCGCCGTTGTCCAGGCTCTGGGCCGTCACCTTGAGGTCCAGCACCCCGTTGGCATCCTTGGTCACCAGTTCGATGGCGTCCAGCTTGCCGCCATCCGTGGTGATCTGCCAGCGGCCGCCGCCGAGATCCACGACGCTGCCGTCCACCCCGCTGGGCAGACGGATCTCGGCGCCGTCGGGTACCCCTTCCAGGGTGACCCGCACCTGTTCGGGGCCATTCTCATGGACATTGCCGGCACTGCCGCCGGTGGCCTGGGTATCCCGGGTCTCCAGCCCCAGATTCAGGGTGATCACATCCCCCTCGGTGCCGCTTGCCTTGTCCTGCATGTCGGCGATGATGGCATCCCCCACCGGATTGACGGTGACGGTGAAGTCCCCGCTGGTCTCGAGGGGCACGGTGAGCCCCTTGTCCAGGGTGAAGACGCTCAGGCCGAGATCCAGGCTGCCACTGAAGTTCGCCGGCGGGATCAGGCTCAGCTTGGCGAAGTCGGTGCCGACAGGCACCTGCCATACGCCGCCGCCGTTGTTGACCGCGGGAGCCGACAGGGTGAAGCCATCCGGCACCCCCTTGATCTGCAACGCCACTATCTGCTCTGAGCCGTCGTTGTCGATCAGGCTGGCGCCGAAGCCGGCCAGGCTGACGCGGCCATCTTCGTTGCCGTTCACGTCGTGCACGCTGATATTGGCCGGATCATTGACCGGCTTGACCTCGAAGCCCACCTGGCCGCTCCAGCTGCCGCGATCCTCGCCTGTGGTGGCGGTGTCGAGGATATCGACCTTGATATCGAGGGGCACCTGGCCGCTGAAGTGCTCCCTGGGCACGAACACCAGATCCTTGAGCGCCGCCGGATCCTTCACCACCAGGCTGTTGGTCGGCTGGCCGTTGCCATCGAGGAAATGGCCGTACTTGGCATCGACGGTCACGGTGACCGACTCCACCGTCTCCAGACCACCGTCGGCCACCGAGGGGCTGATGTCCGCCAGCTTGACCGAGAGATCGAGGTGGATCTGGGTGTCTTCCAGGTTGTCAGGCTGGCCGTCGCCATTCACATCCTTGATCTGCAGTTGCAGCTCGGGCAGGCCATCGGTACCGCCGTTGATGTCGACCTCGGGGGTGATGGAGAGGGAAACCTCCTTCTCCACCACCTTGGTATCCCCGCTCACCGTGTCGGTGTTGACCAGCCTCACGTTGAAGTCCAGGTCGTTGCCGGCATAGTCCTCTGGCAAAGAGAGGGTCAGCTTGTCGAGGTCGTCCAGTCCGCCCGGCAGCTTGATGAGGTACTCGCCGTTGGCGAAGTCAAAGGTCAGCCCCTGCACGCTCACGCCCTGCGGCAAGCCGGTGATGACGATGCTGAGTTCGTCATCGCCGCCGTCTACCGAGCCCAGGGTCACCATGCTCTTGAGCTGGCTGCCGAAGTTGACGCCGTGATCCTCCACCCCTGTGATGGGGGCACTGTTGTCGAAATCGATATCGGCGGCCTTCTGATCCGGGGTGGTCACGGGACCGAAGTCGGCACTGGCATTGAGATCCTTGCGCACCGAGGCGCTGACGTCGCCGTCATCGCTGAGATCATGCACCAGGGCACTCACCTTGAACTCGACCTTGCCGGTAAAGCCATTGGGAGCATGCAGGGCATAGCTGCCCAGGGCACCATTGGGCACGGTCCAGTTGCCCTTGCCGTCGCTGATCCCCCCCACCACCACGAAACCGGGCGGCAGATCGCTGATGACCAGATAGTCGATGGTCTCGACGCTGCTCGGATCCAGATCCTGGAATTCAAACACCCCGCCCAGCGGGATATCGTGACCATCCGGGCTCTCCAGTGTCCCGCCGGTCTGCACCAGGTTGCCATCCGGCTCGACCACCGCCTGGATATCCACATGCAGCTGGCCGTCGATCACCTTATCGACCACCACGCTGGAATCCACGTCGTGCTGGGTCACGGTCACATGACTCTGGATATTGGTGTCCTTGTCACTGTCTTGTGGCGCCTTCACCAACAGCTTTCCGCCGTTAAGCAGGCTCTGCAGATCCACATCGCTCAGGTCGACGGCACCACCGTTCAGGTTGAGCTGATGGGTACCCTTGGCATCCGTTACCCAGATCTCATAGCCGGGTTCGATGCCGGAGAGACTGAGGTGGGTCACCTGCTCGGCGCCGTCGGTCAGATCTGGATGCCAGTCGAGCACGACAAACTGATCCTCCAGACCATGGCTGCTCTTGTCATAGTTGCCGGCATCGATCTCGGGCTCCACCTTGATGGTGAGCGGCACATCGAAGCCCTTGCTGTCGCCGTCGTTCTCGGTCACCACCACGTGGGCGATGAGGTGGATATCGGCGGTGCTGTTGGCCGGCGGCTGGATCTGCAGGTTCCCCAGATCCGATACATCGACCTGGTAGGTCGGCTTGCCTTGGGCGTCGAGCCCGGCGAAGGTCAGGGTGAGCTCCTTGCCACTGGCATCGAACACCTTGGCCCCCTCCGGCAAGCCTTCCAGCACCAGGTTGAGGCTCTCTGAGTTATCCAGCGGAGTATCTGTCTTCTCCCCCGATTCGAGCCTGAAGTCGAGCGGCGCCCGGCCATCCTCCTGGATGGTGGTCGTGTAACCATTGCCCTCGGCCGTCCAGCCGGTGGTGCCGAGATCGAAGTGAGGCTGATCCACCACCCCGATCAGGTCCACATGCAGGCTCTGGGAGCCGGTCTCCTTCTCATTGACGACGATATGGGTCTGGCCATTGGCATCGGTCAGGGTCGCCGAGTCTTTCACCACCCCCTTGATGGTGAGATCGAAGTCGATGTTGCTGTTCTTTGGCGGCTGCAGTTTGAGCTCGCCGATGCGATCGTAGGCCACCTCGTAGTAACCCTTGGCATCCTGCACCACCACCACGCCGCCGAGCAGCAGGGTGGCGCCGGCGGGCAGGCCTTCGATACGCACGAAGAGTTTCTCGGAGCCATCGCTCAGATCCCCGAGGTGGGCGAGCGAGATCTTGCTGCCCAGATCGAGTTGGCTGTCTTCCTTGCCCTGGATGTCGCGGATGCTGAGCTTGGCGTCATCCGCCTGCGGATTGACGTTGATCATCAGCTCGATGGGATCGCCGATCGCCTTGTCCTGGCCGCTGACAACCGGCGTCTTTTCGGTACTGACCGGCGTCACCGTGAGCTTGATGTCGCCGCTGTAATCCTTGTCGGGCACCACTGTGATCTTGTTGATGTCGCCCGCCTTGACGGTGTAAAGCCCATTGCTGCCGGGTTGGAGCACCTGACCGTTCAGGGTCAGGCTGCCATGACCGGACTCCCAGTGGATCTGGTAGCCAAGGGTCTCGGATCCATCGGTGTCAGTCAGCTCGGCCTTCACATTGAGCGCTATGCCATTGCCGTCTTCGTTGATGCTGTAGTGCTGATCGGTACTGCCAGAGACCCAGACCGGCTTGTCGGCTATGCCCTGCACCGTGATGGCGAGATCGCCGTTCACGGCGGGCGGCGGCGTCCCTTCGGTCACCCCGACCTGCACCTGCACCTGGAAGTGCAGCGGTTGCTTGTTGTTGCTCCAGCTCGACCAGTCATCCGCCGGCACGAAGCTGAGACCCGAGGTGCTGTAGTTGACCTTGTCCGTGGTCACCATGGCTTCGGGCGGCACGATAAACCACTTGCCATCGGCCGTGGTGGTGAGCGCCACCCCGTTGTAGTAGAAGGTGCCGTGAGCGTTGGCCGGGGCCTGGATCAGCAGCTGATCCACGTGCTCGCCCCGGTCGAAGTCGCCGATATCCAGGCTCATGTGGATGGCAATGCCCTGACTCGGATCCTGCGCTCCCTGATCCTCCTGGCCCGTCGCCCCGTCCACGGTGAAGCGCACCGCCTCATCCTGCAGGTTGAGGGTCAGGGTGCTCTTGGCGGTGTCGCCATCGCCATCGACGATCTGGGCGGTGATGCGCTGGCTGAGGCTGGCATCATCGTGATCAAATCCTGGCCTTGGAGTGAAGCTGTAGTTGCCATCCTGGCCTATGGTCAGCGACCCCATCACCTGCTTGCCGTCCGGGCTCATCACCTCCAGGGTCAGGCTGCCGTTGATGTCATGAACCTGACCGTTGACGGTGACCGAGGCCACCCTGGCACCATCCGCCCCCTCATTGGCCGGCGGCAACAGATCGCCGCTCACGACGCTGCCGGCCTCGCTCAGGTTGTGAGCCAGCTCGGTGCCGATGGGCATGTCATCCTGTACCGTCACCTCGACCGTCACATTGGGGCTGCGATCCCCATCAAAGTCGGTCACGAACAACGGCAACTCGATGCCAAGCTCGTCCTTGCCCTGGGCGTCATGATCGAGCTGACCCACCAGATGGAAGCTGTAGCTGCCGTTGACGTCGAGATGGACCCAGAACACCGGCTTGCCACCTTCGGCACTGGCCAGATACCAGCCCGGGCTATGGGCCGCCAGGGTGACCTCCTTGCCCCCCGAGGTGAGGTGGTTGGCCTGATTGAAGGCAGCCACGTCCAGCTCGAGGGTAGCCACCCTGTCCGAGCCGGCGCCGATGGTCACCTTGCCACCGGCAGCCTCCCCATTCTCGGCCGGCGTGGTGCCCGGATGCTGGGAACCGATCGCATCCAGATCCGCTTCTTCGACCCGAACGGAGTCGATGGCCGAGATCAGCGGATCGGCCGCATCGGTGATCACCACTGTGGTGTCGCCGGTGATCAGGGTACCGTCGCTGTCGGTGACCTGCAGCGGCAGGGACAGCTCAAGGTTGTCGCTCGCGCCGTGATCCAGGTTGGTGTGGACTGTGATGTCGTAGTCGAGGGTCGCCGAGCTGTGAGCTTCGATGCGACCCGGCACGCTCGGCAGGGTCACCGTCAGCACCAGGGTGCCGCTCGCGGTCAACCCCTGGAAGCTGTGGCCGTTGCTGCCCGGCACTTCCTGCCAGGTCAGGGGCTCCCCGTTGTGGGTGATGGGCTGGCCGCTGGCATCGACCACCTGACCGCTCAGGGTCAGCCGCACGTCCACCACGGGATCCGAGTCGGCGGTGATGGTCAGCTTGCCGGTGGCCTGTTGATCATCGCCAGTCGCGCCACTGGCGGCGCCATCGAAGCGCCCTTCACTTAAGTTAACCCCGGTCAGGGAGATGACCGGCTTGTCCCCTTCCCCGATGCTGACGTTGAGGGTGCCGGTGGTGCTGTCGTTGTTGCCCGCGCCCTTGTCGCTGTCGACGATGTTGAGCTTGAACGGCAGCTCTGTGCTGCTGCCATTGGCCTGGTGCACCCCTTCAAACAGGGTCACCTTGTAATCGAAGTCGTTGCTGGCGGCGCCCTTGAGGTCGCCGCTGATCTCGACCTCCAGCACCTCGACCCGCTGGCCATTGACCTCGACGTAGCCTTTGAGGATCTGGTTACCAGAGATGCTGGCGTCGCCATCGACCAGCTCGTACTTGACCTGCTGCCCCAGCGCGGTCAACGCCGGTTGCTCCGCGACATCGGCAAACGACACCTCGCTCACCCTATCCGAGCCGGCATTCACGCTGAAGTGGCCGGTGCCGGTCAGGGCATTGCTGCCATCGAGGTTGCCCTCATCCAGGCTTACCCCGCTGCCCGCCACGAAGCCGGGCGCATTGCCATCCTTGATGACCAGCGGCAAGGTGGTGGACGCGCTGTCCCCGTCCTTGTCGGTCAGGGTCACGTTGAGTGGCAGATCGAGGGATTCGTTGCCCTGATGATCCAACTCACCACTCAGGGTCACCTTGGCCGTGACGCTCCAGTTGCCGTTGTTATCCACCAGATCCAGCTCGGCGCGCAGCACCTCGCGGCCGTCGGCGCTGGTGCCCACCAGGGAGCCATCGGCATCCAGGCTGAAGGTGATCGGGCTGCCGTGGCTGCTGAACTTGCCATCCAGGCTCTGCTGGATGGCGCCGAGGTCGAACCTGAGGCTGTCGGGCGCCAGGGCATCGGAGCCGTGGCTCACGGTGAAGCTCATGTTGCCCACCACGGCGCCATCGCCCTGGTTGGCCTCAGTCAGGCTGGTGCCGGTCACGGCGCTGATCACCGGGTTGGCGCCATCGCCGACAGACACGCTCAGGGAGGAGGAGACCTTGTCGCCGTCGCTGTCGGTCAGGGTGAAGCCCGCCAAAAGCCGACTATCGGCACTGCCCTGATCCAGCGGCTGGTTGAGGGTGAAGACGTAGTGGCCTTGTTGATCCAGGCTCAGGGTAAAGACGTTCTGGCCGTTGACGCTGCCGCTGATGCTGTTGCCGCTGACGCTGATCTGAACCGGCTGGCCGCCGCTGGTGAGCCCCTGCAGGCCCGGCTGGCTGGCGTCGAAGCTGATATTGGCGAGCGGATCGGTGCCGGCTGTGATGTTGAGGGAGCCGGTCAGGGTCTGACCCGCACTCCAGTCGCCGTCTTCCACCAGGTTCAGTGAGACCGCATCCACGCCCGGCAGGGCGCCGTCGGTGATGGCGATATTCAAGGTGCCGAGGTTGCTCTGATCACCGTCAAAATCGGTGCCCTGCACCTGCAGCCCCAGGTTGACGCTGTTGGTATTGACCGGTTGATCCAGCACGCCATCAAGCTGCACATGGTACTTGCCATCCAGATCCAGGGTCACGGTCAAGACTGTCTTGCCGCCGGCATCCAGCAGGGTGATCTGGTTGCCATTGACCTGATAAGTGGTCGGTTTGCCGCCGCTGGTCAAATCGTCCAGACCAGGCTGATTGGCCTCGAAGTTCAGGGACACCAGGCGATCGCTGCCGACATGGACCGGCAGCTGACCGTCCAGGCTCTGGCTGGCCCCGCCCTCCTGCAGGCTGATGCCGGCGTCGATGCCGAGGCTGGGATCGGCCGCATCCTTGATCACGACGGTGGATTCGCCGTTGATCAGGGTGCCGTCGCTGTCGGTTACCTGCAGCGGCAGGGTCAGGTTGAGGTTGTCGCTCGCGCCGTGATCCAGGTTGGTGTGGACTGTGACGTCGTAGTCGAGGGTCGCCGAGTTGTGGGCTTCGATGCGACCCGGCACGCTCGGCAGGGTCACCGTCAGCACCAGGGTGCCGCTGGCGGTCAACCCCTGGAAGCTGTGGCCGTTGCTGCCCGGCACTTCCTGCCAGGTCAGAGTCTCACCGTTGTGGGTGATGGGCTGGCCGCTGGCATCGACCACCTGACCGCTCAGGGTCAGCCGCACGTCCACCACGGGATCCGAGTCGGCGGTGATGGTCAGGGTGCCGGTGGCCTGTTGATCGTCGCCGGTCGCGCCGCTGGCGGCGCCATCGAAGCGACCTTCATTCAGGGTCACCCCGGTCAGAGAGATGACGGGCTTGTTCCCCTCGCCGATGCTGACGTTGAGGGTGCCTGTGGTGCTGTCGTTGTTGCCAGCGCCCTTGTCGCTGTCGACGATATTGAGCTTGAACGGCAGCTCTGTCGTGCTGCTGCCATTGGCCTGGTGCACCCCTTCAAACAGGGTCACCTTGTAGTCGAAGTCATTGCTGGCGGCGCCCTTGAGGTCGCCGCTGATCTCGACCTGCAGCACTTCAATGCGCTGGCCGTTGACCTCGACGTAGCCTTTGAGGATCTGGTTACCGGGGATGCTGGGGTCGCCATCGACCAGCTCGTACTTGACCTGCTGCCCCAGCGCGGTCAACGCCGGTTGCTGTGCGACCTCGGCAAACGACACCTCGCTCACCCGATCCGAGCCTGCGTTGACGCTGAAGTGGCCGGTGCCGGTCAGGGTGTTGCTGCCATCGAGGTTGCCCTCATCGAGGCTCACCCCGCTGCCCGCCACGAAGCCGGGGGCATTGCCATCCTTGATGACCAGCGGCAAGGTGGTGGACGCGCTGTCCCCGTCCTTGTCGGTCAGGGTCACGCTGAGCGGCAGATCGAGGGATTCGTTGCCCTGATGATCCAACTCGCCACTCAGGGTCACCTTGGCCGTGACGCTCCAGTTGCCGTTGTTATCCGCCAGATCCAGCTCGGCGCGCAGCACCTCGCGGCCGTCGGCGCTGGTGCCCACCAGGGAGCCATCGGCATGCAGGCTGAAGGTGATCGGGCTGCCGTGGCTGCTGAACTTGCCATCCAGGCTCTGCTGGATGGCGCCGAGGTCGAACTTGAGGCTGTCGGGCGCCAGGGCATCGGAGCCGTGGCTCACGGTGAAGCTCATGTTGCCCACCACGGCGCCATCGCCCTGGTTGGCCTCAGTCAGGCTGGTGCCGGTCACGGCGCTGATCACCGGGTTGGCGCCATCGCCGACAGACACGCTCAGGGAAGAGGAGACCTTGTCACCATCCGAATCGGTGAGGGTGAAGCCCGCCAAAAGCCGACTGTCGGCACTGCCCTGATCCAGCGGCTGGTTGAGGGTGAAGACGTAGTGGCCTTGTTGATCCAGGGTCAGGGTGAAGACATTCTGGCCGTTGACGCTGCCGCTGATGCTGTTGCCGCTGACGCTGATCAGCACAGGCGCACCGCCGCTGGTGAGCCCCTGCAGGCCCGGCTGGCTGGCGTCGAAGCTGATATTGGCGAGCGGATCGGTGCCGGCTGTGATGTTGAGGGAGCCGGTCAGGGTCTGACCCGCACTCCAATCGCCGTCTTCCACCAGGTTCAGGGAGACGGCATCCACGCTCGGCAGGGCGCCGTCGGTGATGGCGATATTCAGGGTGCCGAGGTTGCTCTGATCACCGTCGAAGTCGGTGCCCTGCACCTGCAGCCCCAGGTTGACGCTGTCGGTATTGACCGGTTGATCCAGCACCCCGTCGAGGGTGAGATGGTATTTACCATCCAGATCCAGGGTGACGGTCAAGATGGTCTTGCCGCCGGCATCCAGCAGGGTGATCTGATTGCCGTTCACCTGATAAGTGGTCGGTTTGCCGCCGCTGGTCAGATCGTCCAGACCGGGCTGGCTCGCCTCGAAGTTCAGGGAGACCAGACGATCGCTGCCGACATGGACCGGCAGCTGACCGTCCAGGCTCTGGCTGGCCCCGCCCTCCTGCAGGCTGATGCCAGCG
Source organism: Aeromonas sp. sia0103 (assembly GCF_963895295.1). Classification (NCBI taxonomy): domain Bacteria; kingdom Pseudomonadati; phylum Pseudomonadota; class Gammaproteobacteria; order Aeromonadales; family Aeromonadaceae; genus Aeromonas; species Aeromonas sp. sia0103. The sequence continues at coordinate 322,115 of NZ_CAWQKG010000033.1, forward strand.
TCGAGGCCGAGGCTGGGATCTATGCCGTCATCTATGGTCACGACGAGATCGGCGCGGGTCTCGTCGCCGTCAATCTCCTTGGCACAGACGGAGAGCCCCAGAGAGAGCTGGTCGCTGCCCTGATGATCGAGCGGGCCAGTGAGGGAGACGGTGACCTTCCCCTCGATGTCGCTGCCCGACTGGCTGGCGCTCAGCTCGGCCTTCAATACGTCGACCCGGTTGCCGTTGGCATCCAGGTAATAACCGGTCAGCAGGCGATCGCCGCTGAATTCGAAGCTGAGCGCATGACCGTCGCTACGCAGATCACTGCCATTGAGGCGCGCCAGGGTGCCCGCCTGATCGGCGAAGGCGACGGAGTCCGCCAGCAGGGGATCGGCCTGATGGCTGACCACAAACTGGCTCTGCCCGACCACGGCCCCCTGATCGGTGAAGGCATCCTCGGTCAGGGTGATGGGCGCCAGCGTGAAGTCGGGCGGGGTGCTGTCCACCAGCTTGATATCGAGGTTGGCATTGACCAGGTCCCCGTCGCTGTCGCGATACTCCAGCGAGAACGGCAGGCTCAGGCTGTCCTGGCCGTGATCCAGACTCTGGTTCCAGACGATGCGGTAGCTGCCGTCATTGGCCAGGGTCAGGGTGAATACGGTCGCGCCGCCGGCGGTGGCGGTGAGGGTCTGGCCGCTTAGCTGATAGCTCAGGGCCGAGCCCTGGCTGGTGAGGCCCAGATCCTGGAGCGCGCCTTGATCGGCGGCGAAGCCCACCTGCAGATTGCCATCCATGCCGGCGCCGGTATGCAGGGAGCCGGTGGCGCTGACGGGGCCGTCGGCCAGGTCGGCCTCAGACAGGGTCAGGGTGTCGCTCTGACCGATCAGCGGGGCACCGTCGATCACCCGGTTGCCCGCGAGATCGGTCACCTCGGCCCGCACCTCATAGGGGCCTGAGAGGCTGGAGAGATCCAGCCCGTTCAGCTGCCAGCGACCGTCGCTGCCCACCAGGGCAGCGCCGCTGTAGAGCGTCTGGCCGTTCTGGCCAATCAGGGTGATGGTGACGCTCTGGCCCGCCTCCACCTGGGTGGTGCTGCCGCTCAGGGTGACGTTGTCGTGGCCCAGGATGTTCTGGGTGTCGAGATCGTCGATGTCGATACCGGCCCGGGTATCGACGGTCACGGTCAGGATGTCGCTGGCCCGGTTGCCCGCGATGTCGACCGAGTCGACGCGAAAATCATAGGCACCGTCGGCCATGTCACTGGGGATCTGATATTGCCAGTTGCCGTTGCCATCGACGGTGAGCACGGTCAGCACCTTGCCCCCCAGGCTCAGGGTGACGGTGGCGCCGGGCTCCCCCTTGCCTTGCAGCAGCGGGGTGGTGTCGCGGGTCAGGTCGTCCACCTGGCTGGCGCCGGTGTCGCTCTCGTCGCTCAGGTCGAGGGTGATGGTGGTGATGGTGTCGAGCAGGGTCTGGCCGAGATCGCTGGCCCGGTTGCCTGCCGCATCCTGGGTATCGGCCTGGATGCTGAGGGGGCCGTCCACCAGCTTGCCGGTGACGTCACCGAAATCGGCCTCCCAGACGAAACCGGGCAGCACCACAGTGGTGGTGGTGAGGCGATTGCCATCCTGATCGATCAGGGTAACGGTGACGGTCTGGCCCACCTCGACGTCTTCGACGGTGCCGCGGATGATGACCCCGGTGGCCTCGTCGGCATTGATGATGTTGTCGAGGGTCTGGGGTTCGGTGATGGTGATCTCGGCGACCTGATCCTGATCTTCCACGTAAGGATCGTCATTGCCCTGGGGCAGGCGCTGGTGGTCGGTATCAAACCCGGCCTCGGCCAGGGTGGCATCGTTGGCTCTGTCCACCACCACGAAGCCGCCGGCACTGGAGCCGACGACACCGCCACCGGTGGCGGCGGCAGCGTTGCCGGCCGCGGTCTCTTCAAACACCGCGGTCGGGTCGGCCCCCTGGCGGATGGCCTCCTGCAGGCTGGCCAGCTCGGGATCCACCGCGGCGGTCTGCGCCCCCGGTACCGGGTCGGGTTGAGCGGGTTCATGAGTCTCGCCGGCGGGATCGGCCAGCTCGAATCGCCCATCGGATTCGGCGAGCAGACGCTCGCCAGGCTGCAACTGCATCCCCAGGGTGGCACGGCGCGTGGAGCCATCGGCATCCATGACAAGCACGGTGCCCTCCAGTTGCGTGATAAGGGTCGGTTTCTCGATTCGCAGCTCAGCCATATATCCTCCAACTCATGAACACGGACTCTTTCGTATTCATACGAAGGAATGCGTGGTAAATAGACGGCTATTTTACCGTCTCGAGCCGCAGAGATCCCTTCGACATTTTCGAAAATATCGAAAGAAAACCCCCTCTAACGTCCTATTTAATTCAGCAAAACGTTCGCGTCAGCGCAAAATAACCCTGGAGTGATTAATTTAGCCGCTATTGGCACCGAACATGGCTCTCTTGGCACCCATTTATACGACAACTACTGACATCGAGCTCATTCGGAGATGGTTCTCCATTATTTCAACAGCCTGACTGGAGCCCCTGCCAAGCGGCATGGAAAGTGAATTTAAATTCAAACAGGCCTGACGATTCAGAGAGGCGAACACAGCCCGCACGCCCCTGGCCTCCATCGGCAGCGCCTGCGTCCCTCCTCTACCTGCGCTTTTCTCATTGCGGCGCGACATTCGGCACTAAAGCCTCAATACAGTTAAAGAATTAAACCTGGATCTCATTTCTGGCATTTGCCTGCATCGGCAATTGATCTAGCGCAAAGGCGCCGGTGATTAATCATCATCCATATTACCCATTTGGTATCATCCCCCTCGAGTAATCGTATAAAAAGCATTGTTTATGCATCAATAACAATTAATCGACCTGCCATGCCCATCGCCGATGAGCACAGATGTCCACGCAACAAGATGGAACGGTCAGGTCCGGCAATGATATTTATCTGGGAGTGATGTCCGTGGGTTCACACAACAAGCTATTCAGGCCGGGCCTCGCCGCCCTGCTACTGACCACCCTGCTGAGCACCGGCAGTTGGGCACAGGCCGATGAGGCCAAGGGCAAGATCGAGGCTCGCAGCGAGCTGTTTGCCAAGGATCACGCCGATCAGTTCAACAGCTGGGAGTCGACCAGCGAGAGCCGGGAGCGCACCGACGCCCTGGCCGAGGATCCCCAGATGGTGGTGCTCTGGGCCGGCTACCCCTTCTCCAAGGATTACAACAAGCCGCGCGGTCACTTCTACGCCCTGACCGACGTGCGGGAAAGCCTGCGCACCGGTGCCCCCAAGACCGCCGAGGATGGCCCCCTGCCCATGGCGTGCTGGAGCTGCAAGGGACCGGACGTCGCCCGCGTCATCGATGAGAAGGGCGAGGATGGCTACTTCAAGGGGATGTGGGCCAAGGGTGGCCCCGAGATCGTCAACACCATCGGCTGCGCCGACTGCCATGACACCGCCTCGAAGGAGTTCAAGGAGGGCAAACCCGCCCTGCACCTCTCCCGTCCCTATGCCGACAGAGCCATGACCGCCATCGACAAGCCGTTCAAGCAGCAGGGTCGCTTCGATCAGCAGTCCCAGGTGTGCGGCCAGTGCCACGTGGAGTACTACTTCAACGGCCCCACCAAGGCGGTGAAATTCCCCTGGGACAAGGGCACCACGGTCGAGCAGATGGAAGAGTACTACGACGAGATCGGTTTCTCCGACTGGGTCCATGCCCTCTCCAAGACCCCCATGCTCAAGGCACAACACCCCGAATACGAGACCTGGCGCGCCGGCATCCACGGCCAGAACAACGTCGCCTGCGTCGACTGCCACATGCCCAAGGTGCAGAACGAGCAGGGCAAGGTCTACACGGATCACAAGGTGGGTAACCCCTTCGATCGCTTCGAGCAGACCTGCCGCAACTGCCACACCCAGAGCAAGGAGATGCTGCAAGGGGTCGTCAAGCAGCGCAAGGATGCGGTGACCGAGATCAAGCTCAAGGTCGAGAAGCAGCTGGTGCATGCCCACTTCGAGGCCAAGGCGGCCTGGGATGCCGGCGCCACCGAGGCCGAGATGAAGGACATCCTGCAGGACATCCGTCACGCCCAATGGCGCTGGGACTTCTCCATCGCCTCCCACGGGGTGCAGATGCACGCCCCGGAAGTGGCGCTGCGCATGCTGGGCACCGCCCTGGACAAGGCCGCCGATGCCCGCACCAAGCTGGCCCGTCTGCTGGCCGCCAAGGGGATCAGCCACGAGATCGCCATTCCTGACATCTCCACCAAGGAGAAGGCCCAGGCCGCCCTCGGCATGGACATGAAGCAGATGAATGCCGACAAGGCCCAGTTCCTCAAGACCACAGTCCCTGCCTGGGAAGCCGAGGCCAAGGCGGCCGGACGGCTCGCACAGTAACGAGGCCTGCGGGCCCGCAAGCCGGGCCCGCAGCTGGATGGAGGCTTCCTATGGGTGATTTAACGATGGATTTCTTACGATTGATGCTGATGGCAGCCATGCTGCTCACCAGCCTGCAGGGCCAGGCCGCGGACAGCGCCGCCGCCCCGGCCGCACTGCCCCAGACACATGAAGTGGAGTTCTTGCGCAACCCCGACAAGGCCTGCACCGACTGCCACAAGGAGCAGCAGGAGGGCATGCACGGCAAGCATGGCCAGGCGACCAACCCCAACAACCTGGCGCCTGTGACCTGCACCAACTGTCACGGCAACCCCTCCCCCCAGCACCGGGAAGGGGTCAAGGATGTGATGCGCTTCAGCGACAGCTTCAATGAGAAGCAAGGTGACAATGGCTATCCCATCGCGGAGCAGAACGGGGTCTGCATGAGCTGCCACGAGCCCAAACCGCTGCGCGAGGCGCTCTGGGCCCACGATGTGCACGCCAGCAAGCTCAGCTGCACCAGCTGTCATGCTCTGCACCCGGCCAAGGAGCCCATGGTGGGCATCCCGGAAAAATCCCGCATCAAGCTCTGCGTCGACTGCCACAGCAAGCAGCATGAAGCCAAGGCGGCCGGCCTGCAGGTCAATGCGGGCAAGGAGGCACCATGAGCTGCTCTCGCCGTCAGTTTATGGCTGGCATGGGAGCGGGTGCGCTGATCATGATGACGGGCCCTGCTCGCGCCAACGCCGGCACCCTCGCCCACAGCCAGACCATAGACGGGGTGCGTTACGGCATGCTGCACGACGAGACGGCCTGCATCGGCTGCACCGCCTGCATGGATGCCTGCCGGGAGGTGAACCAGGTGCCACAGGGGGTCTCGCGCCTCGAGATCCTCCGCACCGGCCCCGTCGGCGAGTTTCCCGACGCCGACTACCACTTCTTTCGCAAGTCCTGCCAGCACTGTGACAACGCCCCCTGCGTGCACGTCTGTCCGACCGGCGCCTCCCACATTCGTGTGGAGGACGGCATCGTCGACGTGAACCCGGATCTCTGCGTCGGCTGCATGTATTGCCTGGCGGCCTGCCCCTATCAGGTGCGCTTCATCAACCCGGTGACCCGGGTCGCCGACAAGTGCGACTTCTGCCGCAAGACCAACCTGGCCCAGGGCAAGGAGCCCGCCTGCGTGGCCTCCTGTCCCACCAGGGCGCTGGTGTTCGGCAATCTGGATGATCCCGACAGCCCGATTGCAAAACGGCTGGTGAAGGAGACCACCTATCGCTACAAGCAGGCGCTCGGCACTTCGCCCAAGATGTACCGCGTGCCCAAAGGGGAGATCAAGTCATGACAATGCAAGCCGCATTTCACTTCCCCTCGCTGGTATGGGACTGGCCAATCGCCATCTACCTGTTCCTGCTCGGTATCTCCGCCGGGGCCACCAGCCTCTCGGTGCTGCTGCGCAGGAAAGGGGCCGGCAGCGAGAGCGGCATCATCAAGGCGACCGCCCTGTTGGCGCCGCTGTGCGTGATGCTGGGGCTGTTGATCCTCATCTTCCACCTGGCCCGCCCCTGGACCTTCTGGAAGCTGATGTTCCACTACCAGTTCGACTCCGTGATGTCGATGGGGGTCATGCTGTTCCAGCTCTACATGGCGGTGCTGTTCGCCTGGCTAGGGGTGGTGTTCAGGGCCGAGATCGAGGCGTTGCGCGGGCGCTTGTTCAAGCAGAAGTTCGCCTTCGTGGACGGTCTGATAGGCCTGCTGGCCCGGGTCGAGCGGTTGCTGGCACCGCTGCTGTTGCTGCTGGCGGTGCTGCTCGGTGCCTATACCGGCTTCCTGCTCTCCGCCCTCAAAACCTATCCGCTGCTGAACAACCCTGTGTTGCCGGTGCTGTTCCTGGTGTCCGGCATCGGCTCGGGGATAGCCGCCACCATCCTGCTGGCGGTAACGCTCTTTAAAGAGGATCACCACAGTGCGGGGGTGCACTTCGTGCATCGCTTCGAGCGCCCGCTGCTGGCGGTGGAGATACTGCTGCTGATCTGCTTCTTCACCGGCCTCTATTTTGGCGGTGGTCAGAAGGAGGTGGCCATGTGGGCCGCCATCGGCGGCGGCTTCTGGTCCCAGGTGTTCTGGGTCGGGGTGGTCGGCATCGGCATGCTGTTGCCCCAGTTGCTCGGCCTGCTCACCCCGGCCCCATTGCGGGAGAGGCGCGGCCACCTGGTACTGGTCTGCAGCCTGACCCTGCTCGGCGTTTTGCTGTTGCGCTACTTCGTGCTCTATGCCGGCCAGATGACGGTGGTATAAGGAAAAACCACAAGCGCCAGTCGCCCCGGGCGGCTGGCGCTTGTTCATTGTTGAAGCCCCGCGGTTTCTGGTCATGCCACAGCCTCTGTCACCTCAGACGGCGGATGCGGCATGACCTGATTGGATTCTGGATGTTGGAGGTTGTGTGCTGGCCGAGCTGGGCTATCTCTCACTGTTATTGGCGACGGCGCTGTCTCTGGTGCAAGGCACCCTGCCCTGGCTGGGGCTGAGGCTCGCCTCGCGCCCGCTGCTCGGCTGCGCCAAACCGCTGGCGCTGCTCAATGCCGCCCTGCTCGGGGCGGCGCTGGGGCTGCTCGCCATCGGTTTTGGTCAAAACGACTTCACCCTGGTGTATGTGGCCCAGCACGCCAACAGCGCCCTGCCCATGGGCTTCAAGCTCGCGGCCGTGTGGGGCGGCCACGAGGGCTCCATGCTGTTCTTCGTGTTTGCGCTGGCGCTTTGGGGCGCCTTGGTGGCGCTCTGCTCGACGCGGGTTGATCCGCTGATCAGCGTGCGGGTGCTGGCCATCATGGGGCTCATCGTCGGGCTGTTCGGCCTATACACCCTCGCCTTCTCCAGCCCGTTCGATCGGCAGTTCCCGGGGCCGCTGGAGGGACGCGATCTCAATCCCATGCTGCAGGACATCGGCCTCATCGTGCATCCGCCCCTGCTCTACCTCGGTTACGTGGGTTTCGCGGTCAACTTCGCCTTCGCCATGGCGGCGCTGCACTCGGGCCGGCTGGATGGCGCCGTCGCCCACTGGAGCCGCCCCTGGGCACTCGGCTCCTGGGTGTTTCTCACCGCCGGCATAGTGCTTGGCTCCTGGTGGGCCTATTACGAGCTCGGCTGGGGCGGCTGGTGGTTCTGGGATCCGGTGGAGAATGCCTCCCTGCTGCCCTGGCTGCTCGGCACCGCCCTGCTGCATGCCCTCGTGGTCTGCGAGAAACGCGGCGCCTACGGCCACGGCGTGCTGCTGCTCTCCATCTTCACCTTCTCCCTGAGCCTGCTCGGCACCTTCGTGGTGCGCTCCGGGGTGCTCACCTCGGTGCATGCCTTCGCGGTGGATCCCAACCGCGGCCTGACCCTGCTGCTGTTGCTCGGCCTGCTACTCACCACGGCGCTCACCCTGTTTGCGCTGCGGGCCGATACCCGTGCCCCCTACGCCCGCTTCGGTTTCTGGTCAAAGGAGGGGCTGCTCGGCGCCGCCGTCCTGCTGCTCTGCGTGGCCTGTGCCAGCGTGCTGCTCGGCACCTTCTACCCCATGGTGTTCAAGTCGCTGCACCTGGGCTCGCTCTCGGTGGGCGCCCCCTATTTCAATGCCATCTTCGTGCCGCTGGCGCTGGTGCTGATGGCGCTGATGACCCAGATCCCGCGCCTGCGCTGGCAGGGACTGAAGGCCAGCACCCCCATCAAGACCTTGTTGCCACTGCTGCTGGGCATGCTGGGGGGCGGCCTGCTCAGCCTCGGTTATCGCGAGCAGGGAGCGCTCAGCTGGACTGGCCTCGCCGCCAATGTGGTCAGCCTCTGGCTGCTGGCGAGCCTGCTGCTCAACTTCCCTTTCAAGTCGGGCGCCCTGAGTGCCGTCCGGCTGGGGAGCCTGCTGGCCCACCTCGGGGTGGCGGTGTGCGCCCTCGGCATCAATCAGGTGAGCCACCACAGCCAGGAGGGGGGCACAGTGCTCAAGCCGGGCAGCCCTTACTCGCTCGGTGCCTATGAGTTTCGTTATGAGGGGAGCGAGCCGCTGCTCGGCCCCAACTACACCGCCGAGCGCATCACCCTCAGCGTGCACCAGGAGGGCAAGGAGGTGGCCCGGCTGCAGCCGGAGCGGCGCCACTACAGCGTGCGCACCATGAACATGAACGAGCCCGGCATCGCCTGGGGCCTGTTTGGCGATCTCTACGTGGTGCTGGGGGAGAAGATGGGACCGGACGCTTATGCCATGCGCCTGCACCACAAGCCGCTGGTGCGCTGGATCTGGCTGGGGGGCCTGCTGATGATGGCGGGCGGCGCCCTGCGTTTGCTGGGTCGCCGCCCGTTGCTCGTGGCCCAATGTCCCTCCGCCAGCCAGGCATGCAATATCTCGCCGGGCCAAACCCGCCAACCCGAGGAGGCACAATGAGCCGGCTACGCCTCTTTATCCCTCTGCTGCTGACCCTGGGCCTCGGCACCCTGCTCTGGCTCGGGCTGGGCAACGATCCCTACGGCCAGGACGAGGCGACCCTGGGCCGCCGCCTGCCCGACTGGCAGAGCGCGGATCTGTTTGGCGGTGATCCCATCCACACCCAGGCCCTCAAGGGGGAACCCTTCGTGCTCAACGTCTGGGCCAGCTGGTGCCCCAACTGCCGCGCCGAACACCCGCTGCTGGCCGAGCTGGTGGGCACAGTGCCGCTCTATGGCCTCAACTACAGAGACAAGGGGGACGCGGCCCGTACCTGGCTGAAGGCGGCAGGCAACCCCTATAACGCCGTGCTGGCGGATCCGGACGGCAAGTTGGCGCTGGAGCTCGGCGTCTATGGCACCCCTGAGACCTATCTATTCGATGCGGACGGCACCCTGCTCAGCCGTCACACCGGCGAGCTGACCTGGGAGATCTGGCAGCGCCAGTTTGTACCGCTGTTGGCTCAAGCCCAGGCCAAGGCCCGCACCGGGGCTCAACGCCGGACCAACCCAGCGGAGGCTACCCCATGAGACGCGGCGCCATCCCCCGCTTCCTCGGCGCCTGGCTGGGCCCCCTCTCTCTGACTGCCCTGCTCCTTGGCATCAGCCTGACGGCCCTGGCCAGCGGGGTCGATACCTATCAATTCCGCCACCCCGAATTGCAGAGCCGCGCCCAGGAGCTGGCCCGCGCCCTGCGCTGCCCCCAGTGCCAGAACCAGAACCTGGTGGAGTCCAACTCCCCCATCGCCCGGGATCTGCGGCTCGAGGTCTACCGCTGGGTGGACGAGGGGCAGAGCGACGAGCAGGTGATCGCCCGCATGACGGCCCGCTTCGGCGACTTCGTGCGCTACGATCCCCCCCTCAAGGCCGGCACGGCGCTGCTCTGGGCCGGCCCGCTGCTGCTGTTGCTGCTGGCGCTGCTGCTCCTGCGCCGTAGCCTGCGGCGCAGGCACCAGGCGCGGGCACCCTTGCTCGGTTATCAGCCGCAGGGGGCTCCCGCCCAGGATCCCAGGGCCGAGCTCAATCGGCTGATCATGGTGGAGCAGCAGGCCGGACTGGCCCCGCACTCGCGCCTCCATCGGGAGCTGGAGCAGGCGCGGCTCGCCAATGCCACCCCAGCTGCCGAGCAAGCCTTGCGGGCCAGACTCGCAGACTCGGGCCCCCTCAGGCCCCTGCCCTGGCTGCTGCTGGGCATGGTGCTGCTGGCGCTGGTCATCGGTTTCTATGCCAGCACAGGCCGCTATCAGGCCTGGCAGGCCTATCAGTCGCGCCCCGATTCCCTGGCGGGGCTGAGCCCCCGCGACTTGCAGGACAAGGAGCTCGGCGCCCTGCACCGGCGGCTGCAAGACAACCCCCGGGATCTCGATGGCTGGGCCGAGCTAGGTCAGCTCTACCTTTATCGGGACGAATACGAGGACGCCTGGCTCGCCTATCAGCGGCTCGCCCTGCTGGAAGAGGGCGCCAGCGCCGCCACCCTGGCCGCCCAGGCCACGGTGCGCTACTACCAGGCGGGCCAGCGGCTCACCCCGGAGGCCAGCCGCCTGCTCGATGCCTCGCTCGCCCTCGACAGCGGCGAAGTGAGCGCCCTGATGCTGCTCGCCTCCGATCACTTCCTGCACGGCCGCTACGGCGACGCCATCGCCCTGTGGCAGCGGCTGCTTGATGGCGAGCGCCCCCGTATCAACCGGGCCGCCCTTATTCAGGCCATCCAGACCGCCCGCATCATGGGGGGATAATCGAATTGGGAGATGCGGATGCAGAAGATGGCGCAAGCACATCGATCAAATCCATAATGCACACCCTGGTTGAGCAACCCCAAGGTGCCCACATGATCCCCATTCGCTGTCACGCCGTTGCCGGTGTGGCGCTATCTGAAATCGATGGCCAGACCAAGATGCTGCTGATGAACAGGGTCAAGGGCGGCTTCTGGTGCCATGTGGCGGGTACGGTCGAGGCGGGGGAAACCGGCTGGCAGACCATAGTGCGCGAATTTGGCGAGGAGACTGGTATCGCGGTCTCCGAGCTGTATAACGGCCAATATCTGGAGCAGTTTTACGAGGCGGCCTCGAATACTGTGATGGTGGTGCCGGTCTTCGTGGTCTATTGCCCACCCAACCAGCAGGTGCGGCTCAACGACGAGCACACCGAGTATCGCTGGTGCACCCTGACCGAGGCCAAGACGCTGGTAAGCTTTCCCGGCCAGAAGGCGCTCTATGACCACGTCTGGCACTGCTTCGTGGCCAGCCGCCCCTCGGCGCTGATGAAGGTCAACATAGACCCATAACCCCGAGTGCCGGCGGTCATGTCTGCCCTGTGCGGCATCTCTAGCCCCATATCATAGAAGCAAGGAGATGCCTCCATCCTAGGACAGTTGGCATGTCCTCTGGTCATGGTTTTTCAATCCCGGATGACATTCAGGGACCTGGCTGGGGATAAGGCGACAGGGGGCGTAAAAAGAGTGGTAACGGATGGCCATAACAGGCATATAGTGCACCGCCATGGCGGTGAAAACCCGGGGTCATCAGACCCATCCATGGCCCTGTATTGCCGAATGGGATGGCGCCGTAGTCGCCAGGCGGCTTATTTCAAGACGCGCCACCCCATAAAAATGAAAAAAGGGAACTTTTGGCATTGTGAAGCGTCAGTTCCCGTCATATAACTTAGCCAAATATCCCTGTGAGTCGTAGTAGAGCCCAATCATGAACCTTCGCCCTTTTCTTCCTGTGCTGCTCGGTGCCTTCCTGCTTCCCGTCAGCATGGAAAGCGCCCATGCCAATCCATTTTCTGCGACCTCCTCCTCCACCAACAGCCTGATCCAGACACGCAACAACCTCTCATTGAGTTCGGATGCGTTCGTGGTTGCCAACTCCCGCACCGGCGAGATCCTGGCCGAGCGCAACGCCGACCGGGTAATGCCGATCGCCTCCATCACCAAGCTGATGACGGCGCTGGTGGTGCTGGACGGCAATCAACGCCTCGCCGACCCCATCACGGTCACCATGGACGATGTGGACAGGATCAAGGGCACCGGCTCGCGCCTGGCCATCGGTTCGCGCCTGAGCCGTGCCGACATGCTGCACATCGCCCTGATGTCGTCGGAGAACCGCGCCGCCTCGGCCCTGGCGAGGCACTACCCGGGTGGCCGCCGCGCCTTTGTCGAGGCGATGAACGCCAAGGCCCGCATGCTCGGCATGTGGGACACCCACTTCGCCGACAGCACGGGGCTCAATCCGCGCAACGTCTCCAGCGCCCACGATCTCGCCAAGCTGGCGGCCACCGCCTCCAGCTACCCGCTGATCCGCCAGTACACCTCCACCGAACACAGGCTGGTGCGCAACGGCAAACGCCAGATGCAATACCACAACTCCAACCGGCTGGTGCGGGAGGGCAACTGGCCCATTCTGGTCTCCAAGACCGGCTATATCCGCGAGGCGGGCCGTTGCCTGGTGATGGGCACCACCGTCAGCAACGAACCCGTGATCATGGTGCTGCTGCACGCAGATACCACAGCCGAGCGGGTCGCCGATGCCAAGCGGATCAAGACCTGGCTGGAGACTTCTGGCCGCATGACCCTGACCGCCCAATCCACGCCGCAGACCAAGCTCTTCTCGGCGCCCTAAGCCCTCAGACTCCCCGCCAACACCGCAGGCCATCCGCCTGCGGTGTTTTGTTATCGGCTCGCCAGGCGGTCGCCCTCAGCCGGCGCCCGGCGGGGTCGCCTGCATTGGCCGATCTCGGCATGCCTCTCCCCCGTTTTTCCTCAGCATCAAACATCAACGAAACATGAACAGCCATGATGAAACACTAGCGTTGAATGTTAAGGCGGTGATAAATCACATTTTCAAGCCATCGGATTTGCCGATCCCGCTGCCGATGATAACGTGATAGGCAACCGGCGATCTCGGCTCGCAGTCGGCGAGGTTGCAGCAGGATTCAACATGCACAAAGGATGATGTGATGAAGATTGTCGTATTGGGTGGCGGGGTGATTGGGGTGACCAGCGCCTGGTATCTGGCCAGGGCGGGTCATCAGGTGACCCTGCTGGAGCGACAAAGCGGGGTTGCGCTCGAAACCAGCCATGCCAATGCGGGCCAGATCTCCCCCGGCTACGCCTCCCCCTGGGCGGCGCCCGGCATCCCGCTCAAGGCGGCGAAATGGCTGCTGCAGAAGCATGCCCCCTTCACGGTCAGGCCCACCTCGGATCCCTTCCAGCTCAGCTGGATGCTGAAGATGTTCGCCAACTGCACCCCGGCGGCCTATGCCACCAACAAGGGGCGCATGGTGCGCCTCGCCGAGTACAGTCGTGACTGCATGAAGCAACTGCGCGATGAGCTGGCGCTGGACTATGAGGGGCGCCAGCTCGGCACCCTGCAGCTGTTTCGCAGCGCGGCGCAGCTGGAGGCCAGCAAGCGGGACATCGCCGTGCTGGAAGAGTACGGCGTCCCCTATCAGGCGCTCGATGCCGACGGCTGCGAAGGGGCCGAGCCGGCCCTGGCCCGGGTGCGCGGCAAGATAGTCGGCGGTCTGCGGCTGCCCGGCGATGAGACCGGCGACTGCTTCCGCTTCACCCAGGCACTGGCGGCCGAGGCGCAACGGTTGGGTGTGGAGTTTGTCTTCAACTGCGCCATCGACGAGGTCGAGCTGGCGGCGGGTCGGGCCGTGGCGGTGCGGGCCGGTGAGCGACGCTGGCAGGCCGATGCCATCGTCTGCGCCCTCGGCAGCTACGGCACCGGCTTGTTGCGCCCGCTCGGGATAGCGCTGCCCGTCTACCCGGTCAAGGGCTACTCCCTCACCCTGCCGATGATCGATGCCGAGGCGGCGCCGCGCAGCACAGTGCTGGACGAAACCTACAAGGTCGCCATCACCCGCTTCGATGAGCGGATCCGGGTCGGCGGCATGGCCGAGCTCAGCGGCTTCAACCTGGCGCTCAATCCCAAGCGCCACGACACCCTGGCCATGGTGGTCAGGGATCTCTTCCCCGACGGTGGCGATCTCGCCCGGGCCGAATTCTGGACCGGGCTGCGCCCCATGACGCCGGACGGCACCCCGCTGGTGGGCCCCAGCCCCATACCAGGGCTCTGGCTCAACACCGGCCACGGCACCCTGGGCTGGACCATGGCGGCGGGCTCGGGTCAGCTGCTGGCGGATCTCATCGGGGGCAAGGTGCCCGCCATCAGTGACGAGGGGCTGACCCTGGCACGCTATGGCTGAGCCCCTGGCGGCCCCCCACAGAGGCCATGACGCCTTATGCAAGAGGGAGTGCCTGGCACTCCCTCTTGTCATCCCGCCCATTCTGCTCCTTCAAGCTCCCCTCGCCGTCAGCCCGGGCAGCGACTGCCAGACCCGCTCGGGATCGGGCTCCTCGATAGCCGCCGCCACCAGCCGCTCACTCCAGCCGCGATGCAGCAGCCAGACCCGCTGCCCCAGCGCTCCCTGCTCCTTGGCGTACTGCTTCACCACGTCCGCCGTCCGGTAGAAGTAGCGCACCAGCACCTCCAGTTCGGGATCGGGCCAGCGGCAACCGAAATGACGCAGCCGCTCGGACCAGAACGCAATCTGACCCCGCTCGTGCTCCTGCTCAACCTCGTGCAGAGCCGGGATCAGATCCATCGCCTGCCAGAGCGCGCCATAACCGACGAAGCGGCTGTCCAGCGCGTCCAGCGCCTGATCCAGCAGTTGCAGGGTCTGCGGCCAGCTATGGGCCTGCTGCCGGATCTCCTCCTGCGCCTGACACACCGCCGCCAGCCAGTCCATGGCGAGCCGGCAGATGATGGCCTCCTTGTTCGGGAACAGGTGATAGAGCGACTTGATGCCCACCCCGGCGCGGGCGGCGATGGCATTGGTGTTGAGGGCCGCAAACCCCTGCTCCTGCAAGAGTGCCAGGGTGGCCTGCTCGATGCGAGTCACGACCTCCTGGCTACGTTGCTGCCTAGGTTGGCGCCGCATGCACAGCGCGCTCGGCAATGAATGATCCGGCATTGGCTTCCCTACTCCATGGCGACTGGTTGTCATAACTACATGATGAGACAAGCTAAACACAAGTCAAAAAAAAGTGCAGTAATTACTGGCATTTTTCAGAATAGCTGCAATAAACATAAGTGCTCATATATGCAGTAAAAACTGCAATTAACTAAAGGAGAGCATGCAATGGATAGCAAACAGACCAGATTCAGGCTGAGTGTCGCCGCCATGTTGGTGGGCGGCCTGCTCGGCTGCCAGCAGGACAGCAGTGAGCCCCCGCAGGAAAATACCCTCTATCTCAACGGCAAGATCCACACCCAGGACGGGCAGCGCAGCCAGGCCGAGGCCATGGTGGTCAGCGACGGCAAGTTTACTTACGTGGGCTCCCGCGAGGGGGCCGAGGCCCTCAAGACCAGCGCCACCAAGGTGGTGGATCTGAACGGCAAGATGGTGCTGCCGGGCCTGCACGACAACCATATCCACCTGCTCGGCACCGTGGCACTGGACATGTGCGATCTCGACGGCCAGAGCATCGATCTGGACCAGCTGGCCGCCAAGGTCAAGGAGTGCCTGCCCCGTTATGCACCGAAACCCGGTGACTGGCTGGTGATCAATCAGTGGTCCCCCTACGATGGCAACACCCCGACCCCGAGCTATGCCACCCTGCTGGCGACCCTGGATGCCATGGCGCCGGACAATCCGGTGATGCTGGCCGGGGTCGACGGCCACGCCGGTGCCTACAACTCCCGGGCGCTGGCGTTGGCCCAGGACAAGGATGGCAATGTCGTCGGCCTCAACACCACCACCCTGGCGCCGGGCGGCGTGTTCGCTGAGTTCATTCCCTATGTGGACCTGACCAGCGGGGTGATCCGGGACGCGGCCCGCAGCGCCATTCCGGTGCCCGACAGCGGTGTGCTGAGCGCCAGCGGCGATCAGGCCGCCGCCCAATACGACAAGATCCTGCCCGCCATCTCCGAGCTGATGGCCTCTCGCGGCATCACCGGGGTACAGGATGCCTGCTCCTCCGACTTCATCCGCCAGCGACTGCTCAACATGGAGGCGCAGGATCTGCTGCACATGCGCGTCACCGCAGCCACCTGCTTCCACGACGATGATTTCAGCGGCAAGCTCGATCTCGCCGGCCACCTGGCCAAGGCCAAAGAAGTCAGGGAGAGCTTCGCCGAGGATCCGCTGATCAAGGCCGACGCGGTCAAGATCTTCCTCGATGGCGTGATCGAAGGGGATCCCTTCACGGACCCCGTCTTCCTGCCCAATGCCGGCATGCTGGAGAATTACCACCGTCCCCATCTGGCCATGGATCCCGACAGTGCCGAGGTCACCATCACCGCCGACAGCGAGGACGCCGGCAGCAACGGCATCGTCAACTACAGGGATGCGGATCTGAAGCGCTACGTCGGCGCCCTCGACGAGGCGGGCTTCAGCATCCACATGCACAGCATCGGCGATCGCAGCACCCGGATGGCGCTGGATGCACTCGAGGCGGCCCGCGCCAGCAACGGCGATCACGGCATTCCCCACACCCTGGCTCACTTGCAGGTGGTTCATCCCGACGATCAGAAGCGCCTTGGCGATCTCGGGCTCTATCTCACCTTCACCTACGCCTGGACCACGCCCCAGCTCGCCTACGACATGCTGGTCAGCCCCTTCATCCAGCCGACCAAGGTGGGACAAAGCTTGAGCGAGGCGATCTACGATCCCCTTGGCTATCTGCATGAGGCCCTCTATCCGGTCGAGAGCACCCGCAAGGCCGGCGCCGTGCTGGTGGCGGGCAGCGACGCACCGGTGGACAGCCGGGATCCCCGCCCCTTCGAGAACATGGCCGCCGGCATCATGAAGGCGGCGGATGGCAAGGATGACTATCGTGCCAACCAGCGCATCTCCCTCTCCGAGATGCTGGCCGCCTACACCATCAACGGCGCCAAGGCGGTTCGCCAGGGGGACATCACCGGCTCCATCGAGGTGGGCAAGTCGGCGGACTTCATCGTGCTCGATCGGGATCTGTTCGCCCTGGTCAACGCCGGGACGCCGGAGCAGATTGCAGAAACTCAAGTCGAGCGGACGGTGTTCCAGGGGGAGACGGTCTACGGCACCCAGTGACCCAAAACGAAACGGGCCCCGCGAGGGGCCCGTTGCTTATGTGCCGGAGGAGGCGGCCTCATCGACCAAGCCGGGCTGCAGGGCCAGGGTAAAGAGGGCGGCCACCATGTCCGACTGGGTCAGGATCCCCACCAAGCGTTCCCCGTCCATCACCGGCATGTGGTGCAGCCCGCCATCGGAGAAGGCCGCCACCAGATCGTAGAGCGGCTGATAGCGCCGGGCCGTGCGCACCTCCCGGGTCATCAGATCCCCCACCCTATGTTGCTCGAAGCAGGCGGCCGCCCTCGGCAGCTGTCGCTCCCGGTCGATCATGAGATCGTGCAGGGTGAGGATGCCGACCAGCTGCTGCGCCTCATCGACCACCGGCAGCGCCTTGACCCTGTGCCGGGAAAGCAGTTCCCATGCCGCCATGGCCGACGCCTCCGGCGAGGTGACGATGAGATCCCGCGACATCACATCCTGACAGCGTACCGTGCCCACCCGCTCGCGCAGGGCGTGCAGTTGCGCCTCCTGCAGCAGCTCCTGCAGATCCTGGCGGCTGATGTCGAGCAGCTCGCCGTGCTTCTCCAGGGCGAAGTCGATGTCCGTGGCCTGGGTCGCCAGCCGGGCGCTCGGCTCGGGATCCGCCGTCTGGTGGCGGTTGGGGGCCGCCTTGCCGCCATTGGGGTAACGGCGCCCCAGCAGGCGGTTGTAGAGCAGCCCCAGGCCCAGCAGCAGCACCGAGTTGATCAGCACAGGCAACAGCACATAACCCAGCCCGAGCTGGCGGATCCCCTCACCACCGATGACGGCGGTCAGCGCCACGGCCCCGCCGGGGGGATGCAGGCTGCGGGTGAGGAACATGGCCGCGATGGCCAGCATCACCGCCAGCGCCGCGGCGAGCGCCGGATCCGGGATCAGGCTGGCACTCACCACCCCCATCAACGCCGAGACTCCGTTGCCCACGACGATGGACCAGGGCTGGGCCAGCGGGCTGGCCGGGGCGGCGAACAGCAACACGGCGGAGGCGCCCATGGGGGCGATCAGCCAGTGGGCATCTATCCCCAGCGCCCACTGACATAGCCAGCCGGTGCCGAGCAACCCGAGGAAGGCGCCAAGGGCGCCGTAACCACACTCTTTGAGGCCGGTATTGGTCGATACCGGAAAAAAATCCCTGAACTGCATCCTGCTCCCGCCGTCGATAACATCTATTTAAAATGCGCAATTTTAGCGAGAAGCCGTGGCAAAAGGCCAGCCCGTCGTGCGCGGCATTGCATGAAGGCTGCAAAGCCCGCCCTGCCCCACATGCTGGCCTCCTCGTCTCGGCCCCTCGCCTCTGCGCCTTAGGATCAAAAAAGAGGGAAGGCCTTGGCCTTCCCTCCCTCGTTTATCCCATCGGCTCTGGTGCTGGCGCCTATGCTCCCCGGCGCCTGCCGACTCAGGCCAGCTCGGTGCGCAGCGCCCTGGTGGCATCGACCATGACTTTCAGCGCCGCCTCCGTCTCTTCCCAGCCGCGAGTCTTGAGGCCGCAGTCCGGGTTGACCCAGAGCCGGTCGGCCGGGATCTGTCTGGCCGCCTTGCGGATCAAGTCTTCGATCCAGCCCTGGCTCGGCACGTTCGGTGAGTGGATGTCGTAGACACCTGGCCCGATCTCGTTGGGGTAGTTGAAGCGCTCGAACGCCTCGAGCAGCTGCATCTGGCTACGGCTGGTCTCTATGGTGATCACATCCGCATCCAGCGCCGCCACCGCCTCTATGATGAGGTTGAAGTCGCTGTAACACATGTGGGTGTGGATCTGGGTGCTGTCCACCACAGGGCTGGCGCTCAGGCGGAAGGCGCGCACCGCCCAGTCCAGGTAGGCCTGATGATCCTGCTTGCGCAGGGGCAGCCCCTCACGGATGGCCGGCTCGTCGATCTGGATGATCTTGATGCCGGCGGCTTCGAGATCCGCCACCTCGTCGCGAATGGCCAGCCCAATCTGCAGGGCGGACTGCTCGCGGCTCACGTCTTCCCGCGGGAAGGACCAGCAGAGGATGGTCACGGGGCCGGTCAGCATGCCCTTGACCGGCTTGTCGGTCAGGCTCTGGGCGTACTGGGTCCATGCCAGCGTCATGGGGGTCGGGCGGTCGATGTCACGGGTGATCACCGGCGGCTTGACACAGCGCGAGCCGTAGCTCTGCACCCAGCCGAAGCGGGTGATGGCAAAGCCGTCCAGCAGCTCGCCGAAATACTCCACCATGTCGTTGCGCTCGGCCTCGCCGTGCACCAGCACGTCCAACCCTATGGCTTCCTGGCGCAGGATGGCATCCTTGATCTGGGCCTGGATGCCCGTCTCGTAGGCCTGGTCGTCGA
This sequence comes from Aeromonas sp. sia0103, assembly GCF_963895295.1. Taxonomy (NCBI): domain Bacteria; kingdom Pseudomonadati; phylum Pseudomonadota; class Gammaproteobacteria; order Aeromonadales; family Aeromonadaceae; genus Aeromonas; species Aeromonas sp. sia0103. Next base: position 341,352 of record NZ_CAWQKG010000033.1, read on the forward strand.
TGCGACCGGCCCGCCAATCCTGGCGCAGCACCCGGATCTCCGAGGTCTGCGGGAAGGAGCCTATGGTGGTGGTGGGCAGCAGCGGCAGCTTGAGATCCGCTCGCTGAGCCTCGGCCCGCAGCGGATAGGCGCTTTGGCGGTCGAAGTCGCTGTTGGTAAGGCTGGCCAGGCGCGACTGCACCGCCTTCTTGTGCACCCTGTTGTCGGACTCCCGATCGACGATGGGTTGGCTGTAAGCCGCAATATTGGTCAGATCGCCGCCATCCAACTCTTTGCTGTCCAAATAAGCCGCCAGCAGGCCCAGCTCGTAGCACTTCTGCAGGGCGAAGGCGAACCAGCTGCGGGTCTGGGCGTCCAGCTCATGCTCCAGGGTCAAGTCCACCGGGCTGTGCAGCAGGGAGCAGGAAGAGGCGACCCAGAGCCGCTCGCCGAGCTTGGCTTTCAATGCTTTGAGCGTCGGCGCCAGCTTGGCCAGGTTGGCACGCCAGACGTTGCGGCCGTTGATCACCCCGGCGGAGAGGACCCACTGGGCCGGCAAGTGCGGGACGAGCGTCTCCAGCTGCTCGGGGGCAGCCACCAGATCCAGGTGCAGGCCATCCACCTTCAGGCTGGTGATGATGTCGCGCTGATGGGCCACGGAGCCAAAGTAAGTGGTGAGCAGCAGCTTGCAGGGGCCGGCGAGGCGCTCATAAGCGTTGATATAGGCCAGGCGCCACTCGTCCGGTAGATCCAGCGCCAGCGCCGGCTCGTCGATCTGCACCCACTCCACCCCCTGGGCGGCGAGTTTGGCCAGGATCTCCTGATAGACGATCAGCAGGCGGTCCAGCAGCTCGAGGCGGGAAAAGCCGCTCTCTTTCTCCTTGCCGAGCCACAGATAGGAGACGGGCCCCAGCAGCACGGCCTTGACCGGCAGCCCCAGCGCCTTGGCCTCGTTCACCTCGTCAAACAGCTGGCTCCAGCCCAGCTTGAAGCGCTGATCCCGGCTGAACTCGGGCACCAGATAGTGATAGTTGGTGTTGAACCACTTGGTCATCTCGGCGGCGGCGGCGGTGGGGCCTGTGGGGGCGCGGCCACGGGCCACCCGGAACAGGGTATCGAGGTTGGTGTCGCCATGGCGATGACGCTCGGGGATGGCGTCCACCAGCAGGCTGGTGCCGAGCACCTGATCGTACCAGGCGAAATCCCCCACCGGCAGCAGGTTGACCCCGGCTTGCTGCTGTGCCTGCCAGTGGCGCTCACGCAGGCTCTTGCCGGTGGCGATGAGTTCCGCCTGGCTGGTTTCGCCACGCCAGTAGGATTCGAGGGCAAATTTCAGCTCGCGCTTGGCGCCGACACGGGGGAAGCCCAGGGTATGTGCTCGGGTCATAGGTCCAATTCCTTATGCTCATTCATCTGATGGGAAACTGGATGATTTAGCCATCCAGATGTTTACACATCTAGAATGGCGAGATAAGGTGGCCCTGGCTATTGAATCCTCTTCAACTGGCCCTCAAGAAATCCTCAACTGACGCTCAAGCCCATCTTAGCCCGATAGAGAAGGGAACCTGCGACGGAGCTGAGAGAGGATCTGCAACCGCTGCAACAAGGAGTCATGCATGGCAGTGCCCGGTAATTCGACTATCGATATCAAACACTTGAAGACGATCACCGCACTGGCCGAGCAGGGATCCCTGGCGGGCGCGGCGCTCGTTCTCAACCTCACCCAGTCCGCCCTCTCCCACCAGCTGAAAGAGCTGGAGACCCGCCTCAACCTGGAGCTGTTCCTGCGCAAGAGCCGGCCGCTGGTGCTGACGGCGGCGGGCCAGCAACTGCTGGGCCTGGCCCGTCAGGTACTGCCCGCCCTGGCCCAGACCGAGCGCCAGCTGCAGGCCCTGCACAGCGGCGATGCGGGCCGGCTGCACCTGGCGCTCGATTGCCACAGCTGCATCCAGTGGCTGCTGCCGCTGTTGCCCGATTTTCGCCGCCAGTGGCCCGGCGTGGCGCTGGAGGTAGAGTCGGTGCCCGGTTTCGATGCGATCAATGCCCTGCTCGGCGGCCAGCTCGACTTGCTGCTCACCTCGGACGTGCAGGCGCGCGGGGATCTGCACTTCGAGCCGCTGTTCGCCTTCGATCTCACCCTGGTGATGGCCCCCGATCACCCCCTCTGCCATCAGACGCAGATAGTGCCGACCGATCTGCGGCAGGAGGTGCTGTTGGTCTACCCGGTGGAGCGCAGCCGCATGGACGTGTTCAGCCGCTTCCTGCAGCCGGCCGGGGTGGAGCCCGCCCGCTGCAAGCCGGTGGACAACACCTCCGTCATGCTGCAGATGGCCGCCGCCGGGCTGGGGGTCGCCGCCCTGCCGCGCTGGGCCAGCGAGGAGTTCGTGCGTCAGGGGCTGCTGGAGGCCCGCCCGCTGGGCCAGGGGGTACGCCGCCATATGTATGGGGCCGTGCGCGCCGCCGACAAGGATCAGGCCTGCCTGCAGAGCCTGTTCGAGCGCATTCGCAGCAAGATGGGCGCCTGACTCAGGACATAAAGCAAAGGCCGCCCAAGGGCGGCCCGCTCAACCGTTCAATCCTTTATTCCTGCGCGTGCGCCACCCCATCGCCACAGCGGGCCTGAGGATCCTGCTGCCTTGGGCAGTTGTCGCACAGGCTGCCGTCGCTGCGCTTGTGGTGCAGGCAGCAGCGCTGGCGCACATAGCCGGGAGCGGCGCTCGCCCCACCGGCCGGATCCGCCGCCAGGCGCCAACCCGCCAGATGCTCGGCCGGCAGGCCGCAGGCGGCCAGCCAGAGCGGCGCATGGGCCGCGACCTGTTCGCGGCTCACCTCGTCGAAGAAATCCGGCACCCGCACCAGGGCCGCCAGCAGATCGTCCGCCAAGAGCGGACGCACGAAGCCGGGCCTCAGTCGCTGCCCGCTGGCCATCGCCTCGAACAACGCCTGCCAATGACGGCGCAGCCGCCTGCCCGCCGCCTCGATCAGCACCTCCCGCTCGCCCCTGATCATGGGCTCCAGTGGCAGACTGAAACCCGACACCAGCCCTGCGCCATAGCCCAGCCCCATCCGATCCAGGGCGGGCACGGCGCCGACCCGATAGACGGCGACCATGGCCAGATAGATGGACTGCCAGCAGAGCATGCCCCAGCTGCGGGTCAGCCAGTAGGCAGGGCCTGCCTCCGGGTGTGCCAGCCGCCAGTGATCGTGCAGCGCCAGCGTCACCGCGCCGGGGGCCATGTCGGCACCCGCCATCGCCAACAGCGGCATCTCCCCGGCCACCAGCCGCCCCTTGAGGGAGGGAATGAGCTGCACGGCGGCGGCGAACAGGGCATCGTGCTCCGCCTGGTAACGGGCCTGTCGATGGGCGGTCAGACCGCCGAACCCCGGCGGCGTGCTGCCAGAGGAGCCGCCACGCGCCGGCATCCCGTGATGAGAGGGCCCCGGCGTCTGGCCGGGGCGAAGGCTTAGAATACGTATTTGAGTCGAGCCTCCACGTTACGCTCGGCGCCGAACCAGCAGTTGTTCTGGTCGTAGCAGGAGTAGTAGGTCTTGTTGAACAGGTTGCTAGCGCTGAGGGAGGCCCCTACCCCCTTCAGGCTCGCGCTGAGGGCGGCGAGATCATAGGAGGCGGACATGTCCATCAGCACATAATCCGGCACTGTGTCGGTGTTGGCGGCATCGAGCTGGGCCTCCCCCACGTAGCGCAGGCCGGCGCCGATGCGCATCCCCTGCAGGCTGCCGCCCGCCTGGTAGTTGCTCCAGAGCGACGCCATCTGCTTGGGTACCCAGACCGGGGTCTTGCCCTGCAAGTCTGTGGTGTCCCTGGTGATCTCCATGTCCTGGCGGGTATAGCTCAGCGCCAGATCCAGGTTATTGGTGAGATCGGCCCGCCCCTCCAGCTCGATCCCCTTGGAGACGATCTCGCCGGTCTGCAGCTTGGGCCCGTAGATGTTGTCCGGATCCGTCACCAGGGCGTTCTCCTTGGTGATGTGGAAGGCGGCCACGGTGAAGGTCTTGCTCATATCCTCGGAGAGGAACTTGAGCCCCCCCTCCCACTGCTGACCGGTGGAGGGGTCGAAGGCCTTGCCGCTCTTGTCCGCCCCCGGCACCGGCTCGAAGCTCTCGGCATAGCTGACGTAGGGCGAGAAGCCGTAATCGAGCTCGTAGAGGGCGCCGAGGCGGAAGGAGAGATTGTCCTGATCGATCCGGGCGAGGGACTGGCTGGCGGCGCCCTGGTAGAGGGTGTCGCTGTCGGTGTCCATCCGATAGCTGTCATAACGGGCGCCGCCGATGGCCACCAGCCGGTCCAGACGCACCTGATCCTGCAGATAGACGCCGGTCTGGGACTGGCGAATAGTCTTTTTATCCTGATAAGGGAAGCTCAGGGAGTCCGGCACTATCTGGTCGTGGTTCGGGTTGAAGATATCGATGGGGGGCGCCGAGTAGTCGAGCGTGTCCTGGTAGAGGATGTGCGCATCCAGATACTGGTAGTCGAGCCCGAGCAACAGGTTGTGCTGGGCCGCGCCGGTCTGCAGCTTGCCCGCCAGCTGGTTGTCGATGACGAAGCCTCTCGAGTCTTCATCCGTCAGGTAGGCGTTGCGGGCCAGGGTGCGGTTGTCCGCCGCCAGCGGCGCGTTGTAGGTGTTGCGCTGATAGGCGGAGGCGTCCATGTAGCGGGCGTTTTGCAGCACCTGCCAGTTGTCGCTGAAGTCGTGGCTCAGCTTGTAGCCGAGCAGGGTCACGTCCCGGTTGTACTCATTCCAGTTCTCGTCGCCGAGGAAGGTATCGCTGCCCAGCTGCCCCAGGGGGTTGCTCTTGACCGAGCCGCTGGCCGGCACCGTGGTATAGATACCCGCCTCCGGGTCTTTCTGGTAGTAGAGGTTCAGGTTGAGCAGGGTGCGCTCGCCGAGCTGCCAGTCCAGGGAGGGCGCAAACACGTAGCGCTCCTCTTCCGAGGTCACCGCCTGTCCCTCCTTCTGGCGGGCCAGCCCCACCACGCGGTAGGCGAGCTGCTCATTGATGGCGCCGGTGCTGTCGAGGCTCATCTCCTTGAGGGTGCCGGTCCCCGTGGCCAGGCTGACGCTGTGCTTGGCTTCCCGCTGCGGGCGCTTGGCGATCAGGTTGACCATGCCGCCGGGCGGCATACTGCCGTACAGCACCGAGGTCGGCCCCTTGAACACCTCCAGCTGCTCGATGGCCACCGGATCTATCTGGGGTTGCAGGTTCCACTCGTTGTACTGCAGCAGCAGGCCGTCATAGAAATTCTGGTAGTTGTCAAAGCCGCGGATGTTGAACAGATCCAGCCGGTTGACCGCCCCACCGCGCAGCTCGGTGTTGACCCCCGGCACGTAGCGCAGCGCCTCGCTCACCGAACTGACGCCCCGCTGCTCCAGGGTCTCGCTGTCCACCACCGAGATGGCCTGGGGCGTCTCGATGGGGTCGAGCTGGGTCTTGGTCGCGGTGTTGCGATAGGTCTGACCCAGCACGATCAGGGTCTCGTCGACCGCGCCCTCCTGGGACTCCAGGGGGGCGGCGGCCAGTGCTGAGCCTGCCAACAGGGCGGAAATGGTCGCGGCGACCACGGTCAATGGGGGGTGAACAAGTTGCATCTGATCCTCGACTGCCTACTGCATGTGAATAGTAACAAATCTCATTTGCATTTTATTGTTCTATTTTGCCCCTGAATTAACAATTTGGGGCATGTTGGCAGGCAGAGAGGGGAAAAACGGACGAGAACAGTCTCAGTCGACAACATGTTGCGTCGATGAGAAAGGGCTATGAATTCAAATGGCTATCTTTTCTGAGGGCTGGCGTTTATTGGGTTTGTTATCAACGGTGCGGCGGCGTGCCTATGCCCCGAGTGGATGTAGCTAATGGGGGTGCCAGGACTCAATCCTGGCAGGGGGCGATGGGCAGCCAGTACTCCATGCGGGCATCGGCCTGCTGGCCATCGAAATGGGGGTCGTAGCGCTCCAGCTCGAAGCCATCCAGCCCCCGGTAACAGGAGGCGGGCAGCCAGTGCAGGATGAACCAGTTGAGGGTCTCCGCCAGCCGCGCTATGGGACCCACGTGGCTGAGCACCGCATACTCCTGGGGCGGCACCGTCAGACGGGCCAGCCCCGCCGGCAAGGTCGTCCCCTCCTCGACCGCCACCCCCGCCCAGTAAGGCAGCGACGCCCCCGCCCCCGACACATCCACCACCCCGAGCCAGTCGCTGGCGGCGGGCAGACCGCTGGCCTCCCGCACGGCACGCCAGATGGCGGGCACCGTCTGCTGAAAATCGGGCTCGTCGGCGAACAGGCCGCGGATCTGCCCCTTGATCCCCTGCAGGGTGAAGCCAGGCCGGCTCTCGACCCGCACCTGTACCAGTCTGGGCATGCTCGCGAGCGGCATGGGTGCCCGCACCAGGGGAGTGCGCAGCCCCAGCCGCACGCCGCGCTTGCGGTAGGCCAGCGGCGAGCAGCCAAACTGCTGCTTGAAGGCGCGGCTGAAGCTCACCTCGGAGCCGAAGCCGTAGATCAGCGCCAGATCCAGCACCCGCTGCCGACTCGAGAGCAGGGCCTCAGCCGCCAGGCTCAGCTTGAGCTCGCGCACATAGTGGGCCACCGTCAGCCCGGTCTCGTGCAGGAACACCCGCTGCAGCTGCCAGCGGGACCAGCAGCTCTGCTCGGCCAGCTGCTCCAGCGACAGCGGCTCATCCAGATGCCCGTGGATGTAGTCGAGCACCCGCTCGATGCGGGTGAAGTGGGAGCGGGCCAGGGGCACAGAGCCCGGCAAAACGGGGTGAGCGGATGTCATGATGGGTTCGGATCTCTGCCGGCACGGGCAGTGGCTGTCCAGGTGGGCCCATTAAACATGGCCGTGGTGCCGGCGGCAAGCCTTCTGCCGACACGGCCAGCCATGAAGGGGCTCTGCCGCCCCCCACGGACTTGGTCGTTCAGGGCGATAGCCGTCCCCAGCCGCAGTGCGCTCCCTGCTCTATCCCGCAGACTCATAGCGGGCGGGATGAGGCGGTGCCCTGCCCCTCGGCGAAGTGGCTGCGCAGGGCATCGATCACCCGCCGCACCTTCTCCGGGATCTCCCGCTGGGGGGTGATGGCGTGGATCTCCATCGGCGCCACCCGGTAGCCGGGCAGCAGCTCCAGCAGGCGGCCAAGGGCCAGATCCTCGGCGATCTCCCCCTCGGGTTGCAGCGACACCCCCTGCCCCGCCAGGGTGAACTGGCGCAGCGGCAAGACGTTGTTGCACAGCACCCGCGGCTTGGGCTTGACCCTGTGCCCCTGCCCCTTCTCATCGAACAGGGTCAGCCCCCCGCTCTGCATCTCCGCCGCCAGCCAGTCGTGGGCCAGCAGATCCGCCGGGCTGCGCGGGCTGCCCTTGCGCGCCAGATAGGCGGGCGAGGCGCACAGCAGCATGCGGGTCTGCCCCAGTCTGCGCGCCACCAGGCTGGAGTCGGACAGGCTGCCGACCCGCAGCGCCACGTCGATGCGATCCTTGATGAGATCCCGCTTCTCGTCGTCGGCGATGATCTGGATGCAGAGGCCGGGATGGGCCTGCAACAGCGGCGACAGGGCCCGGGCCAGCGGCTGGCCCGCCATCCCCACCGGCGCTGTGATACGCACCTCGCCGAGCAGGCTGTCGCGCACCTCCGAGAGCCGCAGCTCGGTCTGGTTCAGGGTCTGCTGCAGGGACTGGCATCCCTGCCACACCACCTCCCCCGCCTCGGTCAGGTTGAGCCGACGGGTGGAGCGATGCAGCAGGCTGAGGCCGAGCAGGCTCTCCAGCTGACTGATGTGCTGGCTGACGGCGGAGGGGGTCATGCCGAGGGCCTTGGCGGCCCCCGTCATGCTGCCCGCCTCCACCACGGCGGCGAAGATGGCGTAGCGTCTGAGCTGTTCCATTATTAAATCCAGCTTACAAGTGAATGCATTTTATGATGGATTATTAAATCATATCCGGGGGCGTAGGATGAGCTCATTCCAACAGTGAAGGAGAATCCCCCATGAAAATTGCCCTGATCGGTGCCAGCGGTTTCGTCGGAACAGCCATCCTCAACGACGCCATCAACCGTGGCCACAGCGTCACCGCCATCGTCCGTGATCTCAGCAAGATCAAGCCCCACCCGCTGGTCACCGCCGTCGCCGTGGATGCCCAGGACCCGCAGGCACTGGCCGAGGTGCTCAAGGGGCACGACCGGGTGATCAGCGCCTACAACCCGGGCTGGGCCGCACCCGACATCCATGATCAGTACCTCAAGGGAGCCAAGGCCATCATAGCGGCGGCCGTGACCGCCCACAGCTGGCTGCTGGTGGTCGGTGGCGCCGGCAGCCTGGAAGTTGCCCCCGGGGTGCAACTAGTGGATACCCCGGACTTCCCGGCCGAGTGGAAGCAGGGCGCCCTGGCGGCCCGCGACGGTCTCACCGCCCTGCGCCGTGAAACCGCCCTCGACTGGCGTTTCGTCTCCCCGCCGGTGTTCCTCGAGCCCGGCGAGAAGCGCGGCGGCTATCGACTCGGGGATGATCGGGTGCTGTTCAACGGCGAGCAGCCTGCCGGGATCACGGTAGCGGATCTGGCGGACGGGATCCTCGACGAAGTGGAGAAGCCGGCCCACCTGCGCCAGCGCTTTACCCTGGGCTACTGATCAGACCCATGATCAGGGAGACCCACACCTCCCTGATCACCTTTATCTCACTTGCCGCAGAGCGGCCTCACCACGCCCCCCACCCGACCTTGCCCGCACACCGCCTTCCCTCCCCGGCACAGGGCGCCCGCTCCCTTAACACGGCAAACCAGAGTGAAATCCGCACAGGATTCGAATTCCATTTCGATTTTTGTATATAACTAAGAATATTTTGTTGTTTCCGTCTTATAACCCAGAACCGTAGCATCACCTCAAGCCAATTGGCGCCATGCGGTGCCAGCCAGCCGGATACCGACATTTCGTCAGCGGGGCCAATACCCCGCCACTGGGACAGGAAGAGGTGCACATGGAACATTCATCACTGCCAATCATCGACTATGCCGCGCTCAAAGGCGCCCCCGAGGCTCGTCGCCAGATGCTGGCCAAGCTGGGCCAGGCGGCGCGGGAAGTCGGCTTCTTCTATCTGACCGGACATGGTCTGAGCGAGGCGCAGCAGAAAGAGACCCTGGCGCTGGCGGCCCGCTTCTTCGCCCTGCCCGAGCAGCAGAAGCGCGCGGTGCAGATGGTGCACAGCCCCCATTTTCGCGGCTACAACCAGGTGGGCGCCGAGTTGACCCGGGCCCGGCCGGATCGGCGCGAGCAGTTCGATATCATGGGGGAGGCAGCGGCGCTCGCCGCAGCGGAGATCGGCCATCCCTGGCAGCGGCTGATCGGCCCCAACCAGTGGCCCGCCACCCTGCCCGGGATGAAGGACCAGTTGCTGGCCTGGCAGGCACGCTTGACCGACATCACCCTCAACCTGCTCTCGGCCTTCGCCGAGGTGCTGGAACAGCCGCAGGGGGTGTTCGATGCCAGCATAGCCGGCGGCCCCTATCAGCACATGAAGCTCATCCACTATCCGGGGCGCGAGGCCGGCGGCAGCGCCCAGGGGGTCGGTGCCCACAAGGATCCGGGTTACCTGACCCTGGTGATGCAGGACGATCACTCCGGGCTCGAAGTGGAGAGCGCCACGGGCTGGATCCCGGCGCCGCCCCTGCCGGGGGCCCTGGTGGTCAACATCGGCGAACTGCTGGAGCTTGCCTCGAACGGCTACCTCAAGGCGACCCTGCATAGAGTACAGAGCCCGCCGCCCGGGGTATCGCGCCTCTCCTGCGCCTTCTTCATGGCGGCCAGGCTCGATGCCACAGTGCCGCGGCTGAGCCTGTCGCCGGCGCTGGCGGCCCAGGCCGAGGGACCCGAAAGCGATCCCGCCAACCCGCTCTTCTATCAGGTGGGGGAGAACGTGCTCAAGGGGCGGCTGCGCTCCCACCCGGATGTGGCGGCGCGCCACTATGCTTCGGAGCAGACACCGAATACAGTGCGGCGGGAGCCCGAGCCGGCCTGACCCAGGGGAGCCTGCCTCCCTGCCATTCCATTCGACGGGGGATGCCATGGCGTCCCCCGGCAAACCTAAAACAAGCAGATCAGCCAGAGCCTGGCAACACGGAGTAAAGCGATGAAATTCAAGACCATGAGCGTGCACAGCGGCCAGCGGATCGATCCCCAGACCGGCGCCCTCACCACCCCGCTCTACCAGAGCAGCACCTTCAGCTACTTCAACGCCCAGGCGGGCAAGGAGCGGTTCGCCGGCCAGGCCCCCGGCTTCATCTACAGCCGCTTCGGCAACCCCACCACCGCCGAGCTGGAGCAGAAGCTGGCGGCGCTGGAGGGGGCCGACGAGGCGCTGGTGCTGGCGAGCGGTATGGCGGCGGTGAGCGCCATCCTCTATGCCCTGGCGGACAGCGGCGATGAGGTGGCCTACATAGGCCCGCTCTACGGCGGTACCGATGCCTTCCTCAAGCAGACCTTCAGCCGCGCCGGGATCAGGGTCACCGCCTACGACAGCGATCAGGATCTCTTGGCCAACATCAGCCCCGCCACCAAGGTGGTGCTGTTCGAGACGCTGACCAACCCCACCCTCAAGGTGGTGGATCCGCGGGTGGTGGTCGAGGCGGCCCGCAAGGTCGGCGCCATCAGCGTCTGTGACAATACCTTCCTCACCCCCTATCTGCTGCGCCCGCTGGAGCTTGGCATCGATGTCGTGATGCACAGTGGCACCAAGTACCTGGGCGGCCATGGCGACATCATCGCCGGGGTGGTGGCCGGCCGCCACGAACTGATGAAAACCATTCGTACCGTGGCGCTCAAGCACATCGGCTCCCCCATAGGACCGCAGGAGGCCTACCTGCTGCAACGGGGGGTCAAGACACTGCCGCTGCGCATGGATGCCCATCTGCACAACGCCCAGAGAGTCGCCGACTTCCTCGCCGCCCACCCGGCGGTGAAGAAGGTGATCTACCCGGGGCTCGCCAGCCACCCGGGCCACGACGCCCTCGGCGCCTTCGCCAGCGGCTTCGGCGGCATGGTGAGCATAGAGCTGGAGGGGGGATTCAAGCGCTGCGCCATCCTGCTCGACAACCTGCAGTTGTTCGTGCAGGCGGTGAGCCTGGGCGATCTCGAGAGTCTGGCCTGCCACCCGGCCAGCACCACCCACGCCGCCATGGACGAGGCGAGTCGGCTGGCGGCCGGGGTGAATGATGATCTCATCCGCTTCAGCATTGGGGTGGAGGATGCCGACGATCTGATCGCCGATCTGGCGGCGGCCCTGGCCATCAGTTGAGAGCCCCCTGCGAAGGGGATATGGATGATCGGGAACAATAAAGGGAAGGCCAGGCCTTCCCTTTTATCTTGCATCGCCTCTCGCGTGCACGGCGCCCGTGCCGATCAGGCGTCGTGGTAGTCCTGGCAGGCGCTCAGGGTGTTCTCCATCAGGCTGGCCACCGTCATGGGGCCCACCCCACCGGGTACCGGCGTGATGAAGGCGGCGTGGCTGCGCGCCGTTTCAAACTCCACATCCCCGACCAGGGAGCCGTCGGCCAGGCGGTTGATGCCCACGTCGATCACCAGGGCGCCCGGCTTGATCCACTCACCGGGAATGAAGTTCGGCTTGCCCACCGCCACCACCAGCAGATCGGCACGGCGAACCTGGGTCTCCAGATCCTGGGTGAAGCGATGGCAGGTGGTAGTGGTGCAGCCCGCCAGCAGCAGCTCCAGGGTCATAGGGCGCCCCACTATATTGGAAGCCCCGACCACCACCGCATGCAGGCCGTGGGTCTTGACCCCGGTCGCCTCGATCAGGGTCATGATGCCCTTGGGGGTGCAGGGGCGCAGCGCCGGGATGCGTTGTGCCAAGCGGCCCACGTTATAGGGGTGGAAACCATCCACATCCTTGTCGGGACGAATGCGCTCCAGCACCTGGGTCGTGTCGCAATGGGCCGGCAGGGGCAATTGCACCAGGATCCCATCCACTTCTGCGTCCTCATTGAGCCGATCGATCAGGGCCAGCAACTCTGCCTGACTCGCGGTGGCACTCAAGTCATAGGAGCGGGAGACAAAGCCCACCTCTTCACAGGCGCGGCGCTTGCTGCCGACATAGACCTGAGAGGCCGGATCCATCCCGACCAGGATCACCGCCAACCCCGGCGCCCGCTTGCCCAACGCCAACCGCTGTTGGACCTTCGCAGCGACCTGACTGCGAATCGTTTGCGCAACCTGTTTTCCATCAATGATTTTGGCAGACATCGTTCTTCACTCACCATGTGTTCAACTGCCGCGCATTGTCGCATTTTTTTGGCACGGATGTTAGCGGCTCGCACTGGACGGGCAATAAGTAGGCATTTGAATTTACTGACGGAAAAAGTCGTTGACGCTGCGTTTGTCGCTTGGGTATGATGCCCGCCCGTTGCCCAGCCGCCTCGCTCTGAGTATGCTGGACGGATAATTTCTCGGTGATTAGCGCAGTCCGGTAGCGCATCTGGTTTGGGACCAGAGGGTCAAAGGTTCGAATCCTTTATCACCGACCAAGTTCATCGAGGTGTCAGATAGACTTCTCGATACAGAGCGCCCTTAGCTCAGTCGGATAGAGCAACGGCCTTCTAAGCCGTGGGTCGCAGGTTCGAATCCTGCAGGGCGCACCATTAATGTTTACCCTCGTCTGGGGGTGTTCATTAACGGACAATTTCAGTGGTGGCTGTAGCTCAGTTGGTAGAGTCCCGGATTGTGATTCCGGTTGTCGTGGGTTCGAGCCCCATCAGCCACCCCATTATTTTCTGTTTGTGCCTTAGCGCCAACAGAGGTCAGTCTGACTGATCGCGTGCACGCCTCGTCGCACGCTCGAGAACCGGCCCAGTGCCGGTTTTTTTGTTTTTGGCGCCGGCTACCGCGAAGGCGCCAGCCACCCTCTTCCTCTTTCTCTCTTGCCCGCCGTGCCCTCCCCTGCGCGTATGTCCCTCTGCCTGATCCTGTCGGCACCGCGCTAAGCGCCTCTGGACCCATCCTCTATCCCGGCGAGAGCATCGCCAAAATAACTAATGATTCATGCAGTTAGCCTGAGGTCACAGAAATGAACTGGGCCATACTCCCTGCCTGACCTATCCCTAGGCACCATGATGCAGCGCAAACTTTGCCGCTTGGCACTGTGCTATTGCTGCAGGAGCGCATGCATTCTGTTCACATATTGCCAACCGGGAGCGCTCACCCAGGCAGAGCCATGCCGGGCACAGCGGTGAAGGTGCAAGAGAGCCGGAGCAAGAGTTATCGGGGACGCCGCGCCACCTGGGGGTAGCAATCGTGAATATATTGTTAAAATAGATAGGCTTAATCCAATTCTTCGCGCGCCAGGCGCGAAAGAAATGAACAACATAATGATAAATAAGGATTAATGGATAAGGGCCCAGCCAGGTGATGACGACGGCCGTGCAATAACCACAGATAGCAAAGTGGAAATCTTCCCCATAATGAGTTGTTAGCCTTACAAACGACAGCCAAGGAGAGACTGAGATGAGTGAAGAAAGCAAATGCCCCTTCAACCACACCGCCGGCGTCGGCAGAACCAATCGGGACTGGTGGCCGAGCCAGCTGCGGCTGGATCTTCTGCACCAGCATTCCTCCAGCTCCGATCCCATGGACAAAGACTTCGATTACGTCAAGGCGTTCGAGAGCCTTGACTACAAGGCGCTCAAGAAAGACCTGGTCAGGCTGATGACCGACTCTCAGGAGTGGTGGCCGGCGGACTTCGGCCACTACGGACCGCAGTTCATCCGCATGGCCTGGCACGCCGCGGGGACCTATCGCACCACAGATGGTCGCGGCGGCGGCGGCCGCGGCCAGCAACGCTTCGCCCCCCTCAACAGCTGGCCCGACAACGTCAACATCGACAAATCACGGCGCCTGCTCTGGCCGATCAAGCAGAAGTACGGCAGCCAGATCTCCTGGGCCGATCTGCTGATCCTCGCCGGCAACGTCGCCCTGGAGTCGATGGGCTTCAGGACCTTCGGTTTTGGTGGCGGCCGCGCGGACGTGTGGGAGCCGGATCAGGACGTGAACTGGGGCGATGAGATCGCCTGGCTCGGGGTTGATCCCGATCGGGTCAAAGGCGACCGCGAGCTTGCGGCCCCCTTTGGTGCCACCCACATGGGGCTGATCTACGTCAACCCCGAAGGCCCCAATGCCAGCGGCGACTACATGGAGGCGGCCAAAGACATCCGCTCCACCTTCGGCCGCATGGCCATGAATGACGAAGAGACGGTCGCCCTCATTGCCGGTGGCCACACCTTCGGCAAGGCCCACGGCGCCGCCCCGGAATCCCACAAGGGGCCCGAGCCGGAAGCCGCGCCCCTGGAGGCGCAGGGCCTGGGCTGGATGAGCAATTACGGCAGCGGCCATGGCAAGGACACCATCTCCAGCGGCATCGAGGTGACCTGGACCAAGACCCCGGCGCTGTGGAGCAACAACTTCTTCGAGAACCTGTTCAACTACGAGTGGGAGCTGACCAAGTCACCGGCCGGCGCCAAGCAGTGGGTGGCCAAGGATGCACCGGAGATCATTCCCGATGCGCATATCCCGGGCAAGTTCCACAAGCCGACCATGCTGACCACCGACCTGACCCTGCGGTTCGATCCGGAATTCGGCAAGATCTCCCGCCACTTCTACGAGGATCCGCAGGCCTTCGCCGACGCTTTCGCCCGTGCCTGGTTCAAGTTGACCCACCGCGACATGGGCCCCGTGGCTCGTTATCTGGGCCCGGAAGTGCCGAAGGAAGAGTTGATCTGGCAAGACCCCATCCCCGCCGTCAATCACGAGCTGGTCGATGACAAAGACGTCGCCGCGCTCAAGGAGAAGATCCTCGCCTCCTCCCTGTCCGTCGCCGAGCTGGCGTCGACCGCATGGGCTGCGGCCTCGAGCTTCCGTGGCTCAGACAAACGCGGCGGCGCCAACGGTGCGCGCATCAGGCTCGCCCCGCAAAACCAGTGGGAAGCCAACCAGCCGGCACAGTTGGCGAAGGTGCTGAAGGTGCTCGAGGGTATCCAGGCTGACTTTAACAAGGAGGCCAAGGGCGGCAAGCGGGTATCGCTGGCCGATCTGATCGTGATCGCGGGCGGTGCCGGCGTCGAACTGGCGGCGAAGAAAGCCGGTGTCGTGGTGACGGTGCCGTTCAGGCCAGGCCGCATGGACGCCTCCCAGGCACAGACCGACGTCGAGGCGTTCGCCGTGCTGGAACCCCTCGCCGACGGTTTCCGCAACTATCTGGGCGGCGACTACGCGGAGCTCTCGGAAGCCATGCTGGTCGACAAGGCACAGCTGCTGACGCTCACCGCGCCCGAGATGACGGTGCTGGTCGGTGGCCTGCGCATGCTGGGGGCCAACGCCGGCTCCAAACACGGGATCCTGACCTCGACCCCCGGGACGCTCTCCAACGACTTCTTCGTCAACCTGCTCGACATGGGCACGGAGTGGAAGCCGGCAGGCGTCAAAGGGATCTACGAAGGGGTAGAGCGCAAGACGGGTAAGGCCAAGTGGACGGGGACGCGTGTCGATCTCGTGTTCGGCTCGAACTCCCAGCTGCGGGCACTGGCCGAGGTCTACGCCAGCGCCGATGCGAAGGAGAAATTCGTGAAGGACTTCGTGGCGGCCTGGACCAAGGTGATGAACCTGGATCGCTTCGATCTCGCCTGAGTTTGAAAAAGTAGCGACCAACGCTCCGGTTTCCGCGGATGGCATTCAAGCCATCGCGGGCATCGGAGCGTTGTTTTTGATGGACTAGACAGGCCCCAATGCAAAAAGCCCGACCATATGGTCGGGTTTTGCTATTTGGCGGCGGGTCGGGATTGACTCGCACCATCCCTGGCACTCGCCCTGCGGGCAGCCTTCAGCTGTCCAAGCGGGCTATCCTGCCCGCTTGTCGAACAGGGTTCGAACCGAGCCGCCCGTCACCGGAAAAAGTAAGAGGGCCTGTCTTGCGACAGGCCCTCTTACTTTATTTGGCGGTGAGGGAGGGATGATTCGCCACTGCGTGGCTCACCCCTTCGGGGCGGCCTACGGCCGTTCATCGCAGCAAGCTGCTCTGCTCGAACCCGGGCGAGGGTTCTCACCCTCCCTCTATTGGCATCAGGGAATGTGGTGTTCCCGGATGCGAAAAACCGACCCTGAGGTCGGTTTTTCAATTTGGCGGTGAGGGAGGGATTCGAACCCTCGATACGTTGCCGTATACACACTTTCCAGGCGTGCTCCTTCAGCCACTCGGACACCTCACCAAATTTTTGTCTGTTGTTTAAGGTGTTCAGCCAACACCGGTTCGTTGCGCCATTGCGCCGGAACGGGGCGTAATTTAGGGGAAAGCCCCGCCTGCGTCAACGGCTTTTTGGCTGCCACGAACCGTTCGCACATTTAACGAACAGATCAATGCACCGATTCAGGTGCGACCTGGATTTCCGACAGGTTCAGGAAGCCCAGCCGCTCACATTCGGCCACCACTTCGTGGGTCGTCGCCGTGGTGCTCTCGACGAACAGCAAGAACTGCTCCACGCTCAGCCCTGCCTTGGTGAAGACGGTATGGCCCACGATGAGGCGCGGCAGGTTGTCGTCGATGATGTCGAGGAACACCTTGAGCGAGGGATATTGCATGTTGAGGCGACCCAGCTCGGCCATCACTGGCAGCAGCGACGAGGGGCGCACCTCCAGTTCGGATGAGAACAGCAGCCCTTCCTCTTCGACAAAGATCCGGCTCTCCTGGATACCCTCGACGGACTGCAGGGACACCATGTGGATGCCATGACACTGATCGCACACATAGTGCTCGATCCTGGCCTGTTGCAACCACCGCATTATCATTTCAGAGCTGGGGATATTCATCATTTTCACGAACACAATAAGGATCAAGGGGCGCAGTCTAAACCAATTTTCCGACAACCAAAAGTACGCAGGCCGGATAAGCCGGCGTCTCGCTTCTTTTTGGCAAGCGCTATGCATATACTCAGCCATTCTCGCCTCACACTCGCCCCACAGGGGGCCCGATGACCATCCAAGAAAAATATCGCCTGCATCTGAAGTCCCTCTCGGATGAATTGCTTGCCCTGCAAAAGCCCATCCGCATCCTGGATGCCATCAAGTGGCCCCGCCACCTGCAGACCGAGTTTCTGGCCAAGGGCGGACGAGAGTTGCCGGCCATCGACGCCAACTTCTATCAGGGCCTCCCCCTCGATTTCGATCCGCGCAACAAGTATCTGGAGCTCAAGGAGCTGAGGGACAGGATCCGCCGACGACTCGGCCCTCAGGACGATCTGGGCCGGATCCTGCAAGAGACGGTCGATCAGTACATGGTGGTGATCGAGATGCTGCGCCAGCGCGGGCAGCCTGACTTCCAGCGTTATAGCCAGCTGCTGTACGGCTCGGCCAGCGACCACCTGCGCGGGGATCGCAAGACCCTCAAGGAGCTGGGAGCCAGGCTGTGCGACATCTTCTCGCTGCCCGGCGCCCGCCACCTGGTTCGCCCCTACCCCAAGGAGTTTGAGGGGGAAGCGGCGGTGGCCAAGCTGCAGGGCAAGCTGTCGAACTACTTCAGCGACGGCACAGTGCAGGTCAAGCTGAGCGATGGCATCGTCTCGGACGCCGCCGCCGGGGGGGATTACATCAAGCTGAGCACCCACGCCCGCTTCTCCGAGCTGGACCTGCAGGTGCTGGAGGTGCACGAGGGCTGGGTGCATGTCGGCACCACCCTCAACGGCCGCCAGCAATCCTATGCCACCTGGCTAGGCGCCGGTTCGCCGCGCATCACCGCCTGCCAGGAGGGGTTGGCGGTGCTCATCGAGACGCTCACCTTCAGCTCCTTCCCGGACAGGGCCAAACGTATCTCGGATCGGGTGATGGCCATCGACATGGCGGAGCGTGGCGCCGACTTCATCGAGGTGTTTCGCCATTTCGTCGAGAAGGGGGCCAGCGAGCACGATGCCTACAAGATCACCCAGCGGGTGTTTCGCGGCGGCATGGTCGAGGGGGGCGCCTGCTTCACCAAGGATCTCTCCTACGTGAAGGGCTATGTGGAGACGGTCAACTTCATCCGCAGCGCCGTGCTGGAGGGGGTGCCCGAGATCCTGCCCATGCTGTTCGTGGGCAAGGTGACCCTGGACGACATTCCGGTGCTCTACCAACACTACCTGGAGGGGCTGATCGATGCGCCCCGCTACCTGCCCCCCATGTTCCGCGATCTCACCGGCCTCTATGTCTGGTTCGGCTTCGCCTCCGGCATGTCGCTGGTGGACATAGGCCGGGTGCAGCAGCATTTTCGTCAGCTGTTCCACCGCCTGCCGGTGGCCGATCCCATCATAGCACCGGTGGACATCGAGATAGACTGAGCCACCCGCGGATGCAAGAAGGGCGCCCTGTCGGCGCCCTTTTGCTTTGCATGCTCGGTTACTTGAAGGCCTGGCCATCCAGGTAGTGCTTGCGGCAGAGCGACACATAGCGATCGTTGCCGCCGATCTCCACCTGCTCGCCGTCACGCATCACCTGCCCCGCCTCGTTGACTCTGGAGTTCATGTGCGCCTTGTTGCCGCACCAGCAGATGCTTTTCAGCTCCTCGAACTTGTCGGCCAGGCAGAGCAGATGGTAGGAGCCGGGGAACAGCTCCCCCCGAAAATCGGTCTTGAGGCCATAGGCGATGACCGGGATCTTGAGCTCATCGACGATGCGGGCGAGCTGGTACACCTGCTCGCGGGTCAGGAACTGCGCCTCGTCGACGATGAACACATCGATCTTCTTCTTGCCGTGACGAGCCTTGACCATCTCGAGCAGATCGCAGCTGTCACTGAACACCTCCACCTTCAGCTCCAGCCCCACTCTGGCGCTGATCACCCCGGCCCCGAAGCGATCGTCGATGACGGGCGTCATGGCCAGCGGAACCATGCCGCGCTCCAGGTAGTTGAAGTGGGCCTGGATGAGCTGGGTGGACTTGCCTGAGTTCATGGTGGCAAATTTGTAGTGCAGTGAAGCCATGGTGCTGTTCCGAAACTGAATTTATGGGGCGCATGCTAACCAAAGGCCCCGCCAAAACCAAGGGGCCCGTGGGCCCCTTGTTCTATTTTATGCGATGGCCAGGTCTCGCTGGAGCCGGGCCTTGCGCAGATGGTAGCCGGAGAAGATCACGAACCAGAGCGCGCTGACCGTGAAGCCCGCCAGCACCGAGTGCATCAGCCCCATCACCAGGTAACCGAGCGCGGCACCGAAGGCGATGGCCAGCGCATAGGGCAGCTGGGTCATCACGTGATCGATGTGATGGCAGCCAGCACCGGTGGCCGACAGTATGCTGGTACTGGAGATGGGCGAGCTGTGATCGCCGAACACCGAGCCCGCCAGCACGGCGGCCAGCATCGGCAGCATCAGGCTGATGTCGCTGGCGGCCGCCATGTCGCCGGCCAGTGGCAGCATGATGCCGAAGGTGCCCCAACTGGTACCGGTGGCAAACGCCATGGCACAGGAGAGGATGAACACCACCGCCGGCAGCACTTCGATCGGCAGGTTGCCATTGGCCATGGAGGCCAGATATTTGCCGGTCTCCACGTCGCGCACCACGGCGCCTATGGTCCAGGCGAACAGCAGTATGTTGATCGCCGGCAGCATGGCCATGATCCCTTGCGGGGCGGCCTTCATCCAGTTTCTGGCCCCAAGCTTGAGGCGCATGGCCAGACCGATGGAGACCACCAGGCTGCACAGGGCGCCGTAGACCAGGGAGGAACCGACGTTGGTGTTCTCGAACGAGCCGAGCACGCTGAACGGCAGGCCTTTGCCCTCCAGCACGGCGGCGCCGGAATGGATCATGAAGTAGACGGTCGCCAGGGTCAGGGTCAGGATCGGCAGCACCATGTCGATCATGCCGCCATTGCTCTCCTCCGGAGACTCCATGTCCAGCCCGATGGGGCGGCCCTTGGACTCGTCCCACAGTTTGCCTTCCAGCGCCCACTGCTCATGCTGACGCATGGAGCCGATGTCGAGCTGGAACGCGATCACCACCAGTACCATGATCAGGGTGAACACGGCATAGAGGTTCATCGGGATCATCTCGACGAAGGCGGAGATGGGACTCTGATCGGTCAGGCCATGGGCCGCCATGATGCCCCCCACCAGGGCGATGATGTAGGCCCCCCAGGAGGAGATGGGCATCAGCACGCAGACCGGTGCGGCGGTGGAGTCGAGCAGATAGGCCAGCTTGGCGCGGGAGATCTGGAAGCGATCGGTGACCGGACGGCAGATGGCCCCCACCGACAGGCTGTGGAAGAAGTCATCGATGAAGAAGGCAAACACCATCATGCCGGTGAGGGCCTTGGCCCCCTTGCGGGTCTTGGCACGGCGCTCGGCCCACTCGGCGAAGGCCCGGGTCGCACCGGAGACGCTCATCAGGCTGATGAGACCGCCCAGCAGCAACATGAACAGGATCATGTTGACGTTGTCACGGTTCAGCGCACCGTCGACCCAGACGATCTTGAGCACGGTGTTCAGCATGTAATGCAGGGAATCGAGCGGGGAAAACTGGTTGAGCAGCAGGCTGCCGGCCACGATACCGACCCCCAGCGACACCAGGACGCGACGGGTGATGATCGCCAGGGCGACGGCCAATAAGGGGGGAATGACTGACCAACCGGAGTCGGCGTAATGAACGATGTCCATGATCTCTTTGCACCTAAAGACAGCAGGTGGAGATCTACCGAGAGGATCTAAAGAAACAAAACCCGGGGCGGGCATACTCCTCAGCCCCTTCAGGTAGCGCTCCATAGTGGATGACTATGGCAGTCCTGCACCTATTAGATGCAGAACCAGCAACCCGGTATGATGGCCTGGTCACTTCGGCGCCGACTCCTTTCATCGAGCATCGCAGGCATCACCCTCCGCTCGGTTACTCATAGGCAGCGCGCCTCTACTTAAAGGTATTCGGGGCACATTTTATCGGGACACCGCGTGATAGCAAGTTTTTTGATTAAAATTCAATGTTAGTGCAGGGATCTTACGCAAAATGGTAGTCAAATGGTGCGAACAATCCGATATAGACAACATTTTCATCTACTTGAATCTCATTTGGAGATGACAGCTTCAATACCTGTGCTATATCTTCCCGCCAATTATCCACCTGGCTTAATTTACCTGCCGAATTAATTAATTCAGTTTGCTTGACTTGAGCGCAAACCACCCTTTAAATTATCGAAAAGCACATCTCATTTCCTTAATATTCCTGCGCGCGTGGTAGCCTATATGAACGAATTTCTGAAAGTCCTGCTGAATATCCGTAGCCTGCGGGCGACTTGCCGTGAATTGACTCTGGAACAACTGGAAGAGGGTCTGGAAAAACTCACCGCCATCGTCACCGAGCGCCAGCAGGATGAATCCGCCGAGCGTCAGGCCCGTGCAGAGCACCAGCGAAAAATTACCGAATATGCCGAGATGTTGAAGGCCGCAGGCATAGATCCAGCCGAATTAGTGGGTAGTGTTGCCATCGATGCTCCCAAGGCCGGCAAGGGCAAGCGAGCTCCCCGCCCCGCCAAATATCGTTATCTGGATAACGGGGTGGAAAAAACCTGGACCGGTCAGGGTCGCATGCCCTCCGCCATTGCCAAGGCCGTGGCCGAAGGGAAATCCGTGGAAGATTTTGCCATCTGATACATCCCGTATTGTTCAAATAAAAAAAACCTCGCCTGGCGAGGTTTTTTTATTTCCGTAGATGGTGGTTGCTCAGCCCCGATCGGCCGCCTTGACCCACAACACCTCGGGGGTGCCGGTGCAGGCCAGCAGGTATCTGGCCACGGTGAAGAACCAGTCACTCAGCCTGTTCAGATAAGGCAGGATGGCCGGATTCACCTGCTCTGCACGGCTCAAGCCCAGCAGCAGGCGCTCGCAGCGCCGGGTCAGGGTGCGCACCACATGAGCCTGCGCCGCCGCCCGTGAGCCGCTCGGCAAAATGAAATTGCGCAATACCGGCAACTGGGCGCTATAGGCATCGATCTGTTGCTCGAGTCTGGCGGTCCAGTCCTCGTTGACTTGCCACAGGCTGGCATTCTGCGCCGCACTGGAAAAAGCCAGCTCCCCGCCCAGATCAAACAACTCCTGCTGCAACTGCACCAGCTGGGCCAATAACACCGCCTCTTGCGACGGTATTTCGGCAATAAGCAGACCTATCTGGGAATTCAATTCATCCACGGCGCCATAGGTCTCGACCCGCATATCATCTTTGGCAAGCTGGGCACCGTCCGCCAGACGGGTGAGGCCCTTGTCCCCTTGTCGGGTATATATTCTCATACTGACATCCTGTTAATAATGGGAATAATCATGGTCTCCAGCCCATTGAGCTTGATCTCGTACGCCAGCGCCAATGACTGGCCCAGGCTACCGGCTGGAAAACCTGTCCGTGCCATCCACACCAGATAGGGCTCGGGAATATCGATGATGCGTCGCCCCTGATATTTACCGTATGGCATCTTCTTCGCCAGGCTGAGCAATACCCGCTCGTCAGATAATCCATCCATATTAATCAATATTCAGATATTTGTGGGTCTGGATGGAGAGCCGCCAATTACGGGCGATACAGGTCGCCATGGCCAGCTCGGTCGCCCTGGGCTTCTGGCTGATGGGCTGCAGCGCTATCATCACATCGGGACGCAGGCTGGCCGTCGCCAGCAAGGCGTCGAGCTCCTCGATATGGCGTTCAGTGGCCACCGGGTGCTTGATCTCGTTGGCACGCTCGAGCGCCGACACCAGCACCGGCAAGCCCCCCTTCATGCCTATCTTGGGAGAGACGGTGACCCAAGTGTCGTCGTGGGTCTGGATCTCGCTGGTACCACTGGTCTCGATCTGCACCTGATACCCCGCCGCCAGCAAGGCCGCTGATAGCTCATGCAGGTCATACAGGCAGGGCTCACCACCGGTTAACACCACGTGGCGGGCCCGGTAACCCAGCGTCTCGAAGCTGGCCAGGATCTGCACCGTGCTCATCTTGCTCCAGCCATCGGACTCGTTGGAACGATCAAGCACCTCGCTACTGCCCACCTCACGCGCCGGATCCACCACCCAGGTATGACGGGTGTCACACCAGGGACAGCCCACCGGGCAGCCCTGCAGGCGAACGAAGATGGCGGGCAGGCCGGTGAAGACGCCCTCCCCCTGGATGGTCTGGAAGATCTCGTTGATTGGGTAGTGCATGCTGATCACGGCTTGTTGCAAAAGGCGCGGATTATACCCCAAACCGGGGCAAGACGCAGGCTCAGGATCCGCTTTTCTCACCCAGCCCGGTTTTCTCACGCAGGCGGGCCATGACCCCGACCCGATCGGCCAGATAATGGTTCAAGCCACGGCTGCGCAGCTCGCAGGCGGGACAGCTGCCACAGCCATCCCCCAGGATGCCGTTGTAACAGGTGAGCGTCTGCTGACGCACCCTGTCGAGCTGACCATAATGATCCGCCAGCGCCCAGGTTTCGGCCTTGTCGAGCCACATCAGCGGCGTCTCGAAGCGGATGCCGCGATCCAGCCCAAGGGAGACCGCCTGGTTGAGCGCCTTGACGAACTCGTCGCGGCAATCCGGGTAGCCGGAGAAGTCGGTCTCGCAGACCCCGGTGATCACCGTCTCGGCGCCGACCTGATAGGCGTAGATGGAGGCCAGGGTCAGAAAAAGTATGTTGCGGCCCGGCACGAAGGTGTTGGGCAGGCCGTTGTCCTGCAGCTCGCCGCTGACCGGGATCTCGTCCCGGGTCAGGGCCGAGACCGCCAGCTCCCCCAGCATGGTCACATCCATCACCTTGTGAGCGGCGATGCCAAACTCGCTGGCCAGACGGCGAGCGGTGTCGATCTCCTCCCGGTGGCGCTGGCCATAGTCGAAGGTGATGGCGTGCACTTCATCATAGCGGGCCAGGGCCTGCACCAGGCAGGTGGTACTGTCCTGACCACCACTGAATACCACGACGGCTTTTTTCACGTTCATCACTCCTGTTTGCAATTCAGATTCAAGCGCGGCGACCTTGTGCAAAATCATGCCACTGCTGGTTCAACTGGGAAAAGAGGTTCATCAGCGGGGCGAAGCGCTCGGGCTCCCCCTCCCACTGGGATAACAGATGGTAGCCCGCCTCCAGGGTCGACAGCGCCTCGGGGAACGGCTTCTTGCGAATGGAGTATTGACCCGCCATGGCGCCGAGCTTGATCCTCGGCAGCCGCAGCAGGGCCGGGTTGCTGTGCAGCATGCGATACGCCTTGCGCCAGGTGCCATCGAGCAGGATGAAATGCACCTCTCTGGCTTGCCCACTGCCCTCGCGCACCTGCGCCAGGGTCAGGGCCTGATCGTCTGGCCACAGCAGATAACACTGCACCCCGGGGTCGCCGAGCAGGGCATTGAGCCAGTCGGCATCGGCGAAGCTCTCCCCCACATGAATGCGGGCCTGGCTGAGGGAAGCGGCCAGCAGGGCGGCCGTGCCCTTGGGGTGAGCCACCTCGGTCGGATGCTGCAGAATGTGGAGCGGGGCAAGATGGGTCACCTGCTGAATATAATCACACAGGCAGGCTTTGAGGGCTCGGGTGCAGCGTGTACAGTAACGGCTCTCTTTGTCGTTGGGCCGTTTCATGTTGTCAGAAAAATCGGGTTTGCTCTGGGTCATCACGCTTTCGCTCGTCACTGCCTTGCTCTTCCTCACAGTACCAAATCACCTGATCTCCTTTGATCGTACCCTGATAGCCCAGGGCGAAGGGTGGCGCATCATAACAGGCAATCTGGCCCACACCAACGGATGGCACCTGCTGCTCAATCTGAGCGGCCTGGGCGTGCTCTACAGCCTGTTTCGCGAGTACCTGGCGGGCTGGCGCCTGCCCGTGCTGCTCTTGCTGCTGGGAACGGCCGTCGGCCTGGGGATCTGGTGGTGGTGCCCGCAGACCCAGTGGTACATGGGGCTGTCCGGCGCCTTGCATGGGCTCTTCGTGTGGGGTGCCTTGCAGGATATCCGCCATCGCCGCCATTCGGGCTGGCTGATGTTGCTGGGGATCCTCATCAAGCTCGGGCTGGACTTCTACAGCGCCGGTGAGAGCCCGGCCTCCCTGCTGATCGGCGCCCGGGTTCACATCGAATCACATCTGATTGGCTCAGCCGCAGGCCTGTTGCTCGGCCTGCTGCCATTCGGTCTGGGTGCCCAGACCGTCAAGCCCTGAGCCCCAGCTGATGGCCGGGCGGCCAGACCGCTCAGAACCTGATCACCGCATCTTCCCACATCGCTACCGTTCAACAGACAACAGGCCGGATTGAAAATCCGGCCTGTTGTCATTCAGGGCTCGGCGTCTTATCGGCTCAGCTCGGCGTTGATGCTGGCCAGCACCGCGGCCGGATCGGCAGCCTGGGTGATGGGACGCCCTATCACCAGGTAATCGGCCCCCTCCTCTATCGCCGCCAGCGGCGTCATGACGCGGCGCTGATCCCCCGCCGCCGAGCCGGTCGGGCGAATGCCCGGCGTGACCAGCTTGAAGTCGGCCCCGAGCAAGGTTTTCAACTCATGGGCCTCCTCGGCGGAGCAGACCACCCCATCCAAGCCGGCCTCCTTGGTGAGTTTGGCCAGCCGGATCACCTGCTCGGCCGGGCCGACGCTGAGGCCGAGGGGCGCCATGTCGGACTGCTCCATGCTGGTCAGCACTGTCACGCCGATCAACAGGGGGGCCTTGTCGCCATAGGGCGCGAGCGCTTCTTTGGCGGCCCGCATCATGCGCTCGCCCCCGCTGGCGTGGACGTTCACCATCCAGACGCCCAGCTCGGCACTGGCCGCCACCGCCTTGGCGACTGTGTTCGGAATGTCGTGAAACTTCAGATCCAGAAACACATCGAATCCCTTGGCGACCAGCTGACGTACGAATTGGGGGCCAAACAGGGTGAACATCTCCTTGCCTACCTTGAGGCGGCACTGGGCCGGGGAGATCTGTTCAATGAAGGCGAAGGCATCGGCCTCGTGCTGATAGTCCAGCGCAACCAGTACTTTGGGATCTAGCATTTCACTTCCTATGGGTTGTTGTTCACCGTCCAGACCAAGGCTCAGCTTGAGGCCCTGGGATCTGGTATTTCATCATTTTTTCTGAGCAGCGATTCATCGTCCAGGCCAAGGGCCAGCCTGAGGTACTTGGGCGCTGACATTTCGCCTCTTACCAGCGGCTATTCACCATCCAGGCCACGGATCGGCTTGATGGAGCCCCACTGCCGGCAGGAGGGGCACTGCCAGAACAGCGAGTGGGTGGCGAAGCCACACTGACGGCATTTGTGAGTGGATTTGATCTTGATCTGCTCGCCGACCAGCTGCTGCAGCAGCTCCAGGCTCTCCTTGGCGGGCCCCTCCTCGGCGCTGGCCAGCTGGAAGCCGACCAGCTGATAGAAGCCCTTCATGGACGGGTGGCGGCGCAGCTGACGCAGCACCAGCGCACGGGCCTGGCTCAGGCCATCGCGCGCCTCCACCAGATTGGCCAGGGCCAGGGTCACGCTGACACCGGCATGATCCTCCACCGCCTTCTCCAGCAGCGGGATCAGCTCCTGGCTGCGGCCCATCTGCTGATAGCAGCTGAGCAGCTTGGGCATGGCTTCGGAGGCAAAGTCCATGTCCTGCTCGAACACTCGCAGCAGCTCCTTGCTGGCCTCTTCATGCTTGCCTTCCTCCATGGCCAGCTCGGCCAGTCGCAGACTGGCGCGAGCACAGGTGGGATTGACGCCGAGCGCCCGCTTCAACTTGGCGCGTCCCGCCGCCTTGTCCCCTTCACGCAGGGCACTCTCTGCCTGCTCGCAGTAGAAATGGGAGATGGGGTCGGCCAGCTTCTTGCCCTGGAACTTCTGCAGACGCACCGCGACCTCGATGGCCTTGTCCCAGTCACGCAGCTGTTGATGGATGACGAGCAGTTGCGCCAGCGCCGTCTCTTCATAGTCACCGTCCTCGCACAACTCGTTCCAGAGCGCCTCGGCCCTGTCCAGCAAGCCGGCGGCGAGGAAGTCACGGGCCAGCTCCTGCAGCGCGAGTTGACGCTGCTCCCGGGTCAGCTGGCGGGTAACGAGGTTCTGGTGGATCTTGATGGCGCGATCGACTTCGCCACGCTGGCGAAACAGATTGCCGAGAGAGAGATGGGTTTCGATGGTTTCGCTGTCCACTTCCAGCAGCTGGATGAACAGATCCACTGCCTTGTCCGACTCGTCAGACAGCAAATAGTTGAGACCCGCCACATACTGGCGGGAGAATTGGTTACTCTGTTGCTGGGTGTCCTGGCGAACACTCCTGCGTCCCATATACCAGCCATAACCAGCGGCAATCGGCAACAGCAGGAAAAGCAGTTCAAGCATCGAGGGACATTATTCCTTGGCTGTCGACCGGGCCAGCTCCAATTCGCGGGATTGACGACGCATGGTGCGATTGAGGGTGCGGTTTTGCAGTTTGAGACGCACGAAGAGCAGACCGAATACCAGCCAGCCCAGCAGGAAACCGCCGGCGAGGAAGAATCCCAGTAGCATGGAGAGCGAGAATTCGCCCTGGGCTATCAGATAATTGAACTGCACCTGTTGACCGTTTTGCGAACCGATGGCGAGGGTCAGCACAAACACCAGTACCAAGGGGATGAGGGCCAAGATACGCTTCATAGGAGCTCCCTGTCTGTGGCTAATGAGAGATTGATTATCCTTAAAATCACGGGAAGACTCTAGAGCGAATGGGAAAAGACTTCGAGAAACCGGACTATTGGCATAATCCAAGTCACAAAAATAAAAAAGGCATACCCAGGTATGCCATTTTCTGCATTATTCGATGATATTCACGCGCTCGCGTAACTCTTTGCCGGGCTTGAAGTGCGGGACATATTTCCCGGTCAGTTCAACCTTGTCCCCGGTCTTGGGGTTGCGACCCACACGGGGGGCACGATAGTGCAGTGAAAAACTTCCAAATCCTCGGATTTCAATCCGGTCGCCGTTTTGCAAGGTCGACGCCATCTGTTCAAGGATCTCCTTGATCGCGGCTTCGACATCTTTGGCCGGCATATGCATGCGGCTGGCAGCCAATTGTTCGATGAGATCTGATTTGGTCATAAGGTTAAATCTCCTTCCCCGATCACATGCAATATTCATTATGCCAAGATAAAAAAGGGCGGCGTGAAGCCGCCCTTTTCTTGCATCAAGGATTACTCACCCTTGGCGGCTTTGAACGCTTCCATCATAGCATTGCTGAACACAACTTCTTCTTGTTGGTTCAGGCTATCGATAGCAACACGCTCGTCAGCCTCGTCCTTAGCACGGACAGACAGGCTTACGGTGCGGTTCTTACGATCAACGCCCATGAACTTGGCTTCAACTTCATCACCGACAGACAGAACCAGAGTCGCGTCTTCTACACGGTCACGAGCAGCATCGGAGGCACGCAGGTAGCCTTCTACGCCGTCAGCCAGTTCGATCACGGCACCCTTGGCATCAACCTCGGTAACCTTACCCTTCACGATAGCACCTTTCTTGTTATCAGACAGGTACTTATTGAACGGGTCTTCTTCGATCTGCTTGACGCCCAGGGAGATGCGCTCGCGCTCCGGGTCCACTTGCAGAACAACGGCTTCGATCTCGTCGCCCTTCTTGAATTCACGTACTGCTTCTTCGCCCTGGTTGTTCCAGGAGATGTCAGACAGGTGAACCAGGCCGTCGATGCCGCCGTCCAGACCGATGAAGATACCAAAGTCAGTGATAGACTTGATTTTACCGGAAACACGGTCGCCCTTGGCGTGAGTTTCGGCAAACAGCTGCCACGGGTTGGATTTGCACTGCTTCAGACCCAGGGAGATACGACGACGTTCTTCGTCGATGTCCAGAACCATCACGTCAACCACGTCGCCAACGTTAACAACCTTGGACGGGTGGATGTTCTTGTTGGTCCAATCCATCTCGGATACGTGTACCAGGCCTTCAACGCCTTCTTCGATTTCAACGAAGCAGCCGTAGTCGGTCAGGTTGGTCACGCGGCCAGACAGACGGGTGGTCTCCGGGTAACGCTTGGCGATAGCAACCCAGGGATCTTCGCCCAGCTGCTTCAGACCCAGGGATACACGGGTACGCTCGCGGTCGAACTTCAGAACCTTGACTGCGATCTCGTCGCCAACGTTGACGATTTCGGAAGGATGCTTAACGCGCTTCCACGCCATGTCGGTGATGTGCAGCAGGCCGTCAACGCCGCCCAGATCTACGAATGCACCGTAGTCGGTCAGGTTCTTGACGATACCCTTAACTTCTTGACCTTCTTGCAGGTTGGCCAGCAGGCTTTCGCGCTCGGAGGTGTTCTCGGTTTCGATCACGGCACGACGGGAAACGACAACGTTGTTGCGCTTCTGGTCCAGCTTGATGACCTTGAACTCGAGTTCTTTGTTTTCCAGGTGAGCGGTGTCACGGATCGGACGCACGTCAACCAGAGAACCCGGCAGGAAGGCACGAATGCCATTCAGTTCAACGGTGAAACCACCCTTGACCTTGCCGTTGATGATACCGATAACGGTAGCTTGCTCTTCGTATGCCTTCTCAAGCTGCAGCCAGGCTTCGTGGCGCTTGGCTTTTTCGCGGGACAGCTTGGTTTCGCCGAAACCATCTTCGATAGAGTCCAGAGCCACGTCAACGGTGTCGCCTACATTGATTTCCAGCTCGCCCAGGGCGTTCTTGAATTCTTCAGCAGGAATGGCAGACTCGGATTTCAGACCGGCGTCAACCAGTACAAAACCGTTCTCGATAGCAACGACGGTACCCTTGACGATGGAACCTTGACGGGTTTCAACGGCGTTCAGGGACTCTTCAAAGAGTTGAGCAAAAGATTCGATCATTGTTTGTGTCACAAATGAAACATCCACTCGCAATCCGGCACAAGCGGGGTTGTTTTAAATTATCTGCGCCATCCATGGTGCAGACGACTGACATCAGCTCGTGCTGATATCACCAAGTTGTTGCTCCGCATAGGCGAGCACCGTCACCAGCACTTCATCTATGGTCATAGACGTTGAGTCTACCACAAGAGCATCTTCTGCGGGTTTCAGGGGGGCTACGGCGCGATTTCTGTCGCGATCGTCACGTTCCCGAATCTCGGTTAAAAGACGCTCAAAGTTAACATCAAAGCCCTTATCTTGCAACTGCTTATAACGGCGCTGCGCCCGCACCTCCGCGCTGGCGTCGAGGAAAATCTTCACCTCGGCCTCAGGGAAAACCACGGTGCCCATGTCACGGCCATCGGCGATGAGGCCAGGTGCCTGGCGGAAGGCACGCTGACGGCGCAGCAGCGCTTCGCGGACGCGTGGGAAGGCGGCGATCTTGCTGGCGGCGTTACCCGCCTCTTCGGTGCGGATGGTGCGAGAGACATCCTCTCCTTCCAGCACCACCTTGACCTGTTCGCCGTCGACCTGGAATTGCACATCCAGATTGGCGGCCAAGGGCACCAGCGCCGCTTCGGAATCGAGTTCCACATCGTGATGCAAGGCGGCCAGAGCCAGCACCCGGTAGATGGCGCCAGAATCGAGCAGGTGCCAACCCAGCTTCTCGGCCAGCAGTTGGCACAGGGTGCCTTTACCGGCACCGCTCGGGCCATCGATTGTCATCACGGGGGCCATATGAGGCATAAATCTTCTCCTGCACAGGGGGTCACACATCCCTGTTGGGATGGGGAAATAGGCGCCGATTATACCCAAATGCACGGGATCTGGCAGCCGTCAGGCCACACAATTGCGCAGAAGTCGTCGCGATTGCCCCCTTTATGACCAATCAGGCAAAGCATTCCTCAATGCAAGGTTTTGTTCTTATGGTTGTTATGGGCAAGGCGCGCTAAACTGGCCGCCTTTTTTAAGCAGCTGTAGTCAGGAGCAACCCTATGAGCAGCATTAGCCTCGTGGCTAAATCCAAGTTGCCGACCCCCTGGGGCACCTTCACGCTGGTAGGCTTTCAGGAAACCGGTACAGGCAAGGATCACGCCGCACTGGTGATGGGCGATATCGCAAATGGTGAGCCCGTGCTGGGCCGAATTCACTCTGAGTGTCTAACCGGGGATGCCCTGTTCAGCCTGCGCTGCGACTGCGGCTTCCAGCTGCAGGCGGCCATGCAGAACATCGCCAAGGCCGGTCGTGGCGTCCTGTTGTACGTGCGACAGGAGGGCCGTGGCATCGGCCTGCTCAACAAGATCCGGGCCTACCACCTGCAGGATCAGGGCGCCGACACCGTCGAGGCCAATGTGGCATTGGGATTTGCCGCCGACATGCGCGATTACACCATCTGCGCCGACATGCTCAAGGCGCTGGAGGTCAAGAGTCTCAAGCTGATGACCAACAATCCACGCAAGCTGAAGGCGATGGAGAGCTTCGGCATCCCGGTGGTGGAGCGGGTTCCCCTGCAGGAGGGGCGCAACCCCCACAACGAGTTCTATCTCTCCACCAAGGCGGACAAGCTGGATCACCTGTTCAAGAAGTAACGAACCGACCATCCACAGCCTCGGCGAACGCCTCCCATCGGGAGGCGTTTTTTTTTGTGCGGGGCACGGCTCAATCCGGCGTGCTGCCTCATGGCTGGGCCTGCGCCAGCAAAAAATCCCGCAGCGCGCGATTGGCCATGGAGAGCGGATCCCCCCGCCGCCAGGCCACACAGAGATCGAGGAAAATCGGTGGCGCGAAGGGCACCCCGATCAGCGCCGTCTCCTCATCCAGCGCCATCCGCAGGAAGGTGGTCACGGCAAATCCCTGGCGCACCACCGCCTTGAGCAGCGGAATGAGGTTGCTCTCAAAGCCGATGTTGGGCTCTATGCCCAGGCCCTGCGCCAGCGCCTCCATGTGTTCGCGATGATAGAAACCACGGCGGAACATGGCGAGCTCCTGACTGAAGAACTGCGGCAGCGAGACGGCGCCGGCCTGACGCAGCGGATGCTCCTCCCCCACCACCATCAGCATCTCCTCGCGCAGCAGCTGGGCCCCCTCCAACCCGGGCGGCAGATCGCTGGTGATGAGGATGGCGAGATCCAGGCTGCCATCCACCATGCGGCTGAGCAGCTCGCGGGTGCCGGCCTCCTCCACCCGGATCTTGAGGCCCGGGTAGCGATGCTTGAACGCCATCAGGATCGGGGGGAAGTAATAGGACCCCATCATGTAGGGGATGCCGATGCGTACCTCGCCCCGCTCCAGCCCCTTGAGCTCGGCCATCTCCGCCTCGGCCTGATGCATCTGCAGCAGCAGGCGCTCGGCATGGCGGCAGAGCACCTCCCCCTCAGGGGTGAGCCGCACGCTGCGATCCTGCCGATCGAATAGCCGCAGCTCGAGCTGCTGCTCCAGCTTGGCGATGGCCATGCTGACCGCCGGCTGCGCCACGTGCAGCCCATGGGCGGCACGGGTGAAGGAGCCGGCGTCGCGCACCGCCAGCAGATAGGTTAGCTGTTTCAGATCCATATCAATTATCTTTATCAGATTGATAACATAAATATATTATATTTATATCAAGCGACCCACTACTCTGCACAAAAGTCGTCGGGACAACGCATATGATCGAAGCAGGTAGTCGCGAGTGGATACGCGCCACCCTGGCCCTGAGCCTGGGATCCTTCCTGGTGTTTCTCAATCTCTACCAGACCCACCCATTGTTACCCCTGCTGGCGGACGTCTTCTCCGTCAGCTCGCTGTCGGCGGGCTGGACGCTGGCGGGCTGCACCGCCGGGCTCGCGGGCTCACTGCTGATCTGTGCCCGGCTAGCCGATCGCTTCGGGCGACGCCGGATCATGCTATGGACGCTGACCGGCGCCATCCTGCTCTCCCTGTGCATTCCCTGGGTGACTCAATTTGAGCAACTGGTGACGTTGCGCATCCTGCAAGGCGTGCTGCTGGCTGGGCTGCCCGCCACCGCCATCGCCTACATGGGGGAGGAGTTCAGCAAACGCGCCCTGCTCTCTGCGGTCGGCGTCTACATCGCCGCCAACTCCCTCGGCGGGATCGCGGGCCGGGTGGTCGGCGGCCTGCTGGCCGGCTGGTTTGGGGACTGGCAACATACCTTCCTCGGGATAGGGCTGATAAGCCTCTCCCTGCTGCCGCTGGTCATCTGGCTGCTGCCGGCCCAGACCCGTTTCGTGGCCGTGGTGGCGGCGCCCGGGCAACTGCGCGGGGCCATCAAGAGCCACCTCAGCAACCCGCTGCTGGTCGGTGCCTATCTCATCGGCGGGCTCAACTTCATGGTCTTCCTGAACCAGTACAGCTACCTCACCTTCCTGCTGGCCAAGGCCCCTTTCTCATTGCCGACCCAGTGGCTGGGGATGCTGTTCCTGACCTACCTCACCGGCACCCTGGCCTCCTCCCTGAGCGGGCGCGGCGCCCAGCGCTGGGGCGCCCAACGGCTGCTGCTGGTCGGGATAGCACTGATGGCGCTCGGCAGTCTCGCGCTGTTGCACGGCTCGCTGACCGCCATCCTCGGCGGCCTGCTCATCTCGAGTTTCGGCTTCTTCCTCGCCCACGCCTGTGCCAGCGCCTGGGTCGGCCAGCATGTGGAGCACAACCGGGCGCTCGCCTCGTCACTCTATCTGGTGGGGTACTATCTGGGGGCCAGTCTGGGCGGGCTTTACCTGCACCCCTTCTGGGAGCGGGGCGGTCTGGGGGGATTGGTGCTCGGCATCGAGCTGGTACTCTGTGTCACCGCCGCCCTGAGCCTCTGGCTCGGCCAGCTGAAGGGGCGCAGCGTGCGTCCCCTCTCCTGTCACTCCTCCTGAGGCTCCAAGCCCAACAAGATCAGGCCCCGATGTCGGGGCCTGATCTTGTTGGGTACAGACGGGTTCACAGGCTGTCGTAATAGTCCGTCGGCACCGGCACCACGGCGCCGCTGCGCAGCTCCTCGTCGATCACCTCGCTCAGGGGGCGCAGGTGAAACTTGATCTGCCCGGAGGGCAGCATCAGCCCCACATCCGGGTTGCGGCCATCATCGATGTTGCCGGTCTTGAACGGCAGACCGGGATGGTTTGCCACCAATTCATGCAACGACGGCACCACCAGCTCGATATGCTCGAGCCCCGCCTGATGGCTGCGGCCCGGCTTGGGCGCGGCCAGCTCGATGCAGGGCACGCTCAGCGCTTGCCAGCACAGGGGCTGATGCAACCGATAGGTGGCGATGGGGCGACCCCCTATCATCCCCTCCACCAGCAGCACGCCATGGCGGGCCAGCTCGGCTTTCAGGCTCAGGTATTCGGGCAGGCTGGCGGCACGGTAACAGAGGTGATCCACCACAGGGGTAGTGATCTCCCCCATCAGCGGCGTCAATTCGACCAGCAGTTGGCCGACAAATGGGGCCATGGGCCCCAGTGTGGTATCCAGTGGATGGGACATGATCACCATTTCTTCTTGGGTTGGAACAGGACGTCCAGCTCGTCCGCCTCTTTGTCCTTGATGGTCTGCAGCTCCTTCTCGCTGTGCTGCTGCAGATGCTCTTCCAGCTGACGCATCCCCTGACGCATGTCCTCTTCCCGCGCCAGCAGGTAGGGATCCTTGTCGGAGACATTGACCAGGGCCCCCAATCCCTTGGTGTAAAGCTGGCGGCAGGTGCCGTATTGCCCCTGGATCTGGGCATCCATGGCCCGCTTGATCAGGTTGGCGATGTTGATCTTGAGCTGCATCAGCTCGAGGCGGCGATCCTCCTGGGCGAAGCCATGGGGATCTATCTTGCCCTTGTTGTGCTCGACCCGCAGCACGGCCCGCATCTTCTTGGCCAGCTGCAACATCTGGATGGCCTGGCGATCGGATTCCGGGGTCTTGAAGTGACCCTCGTCCTGGCCGCTGTAGTTCTCCTGCACGCTCTTGATCTGGGTCTGGACGTCGGCGATGCGCTGCTTGATCTGGCCGCTCGGCATCACCTGCGCGATGGCGCGGTAGGCGTCCAGGATCCGGTGCTGCAACAGCAGCACCATGTTCTTGGAGAAGGGCACCAGGTTGACGTTCAGCAGCACTTCTTCGGTCTCGTCCGCCACGGCTTTGTGGCGGGCGATGGCCTGGCGCTTGTCCGCCTCGGCCTTCTGTTTGTATTGCTGCACCACGTTATAGGCGATAACCAGAAACAGGAGTGCGCCAATAGACAGCAATATCAAGGTCAAAATCATAGGATGTTCAAACTCCTGTCCCAAATCAATTGCGTGATCCTACAACAGCTTACCCGCATTAGGTAGCGCGGGGTTCTGCCCTGCCTCACAGAATGCAAGCCGGCGCCGCCGCGGGTCGCGACAGACACGCGCCATCACTCATATCGCCCGCGGCCCTCATTACTTGAGGCAAAACCCCTTGGATTGCAGGAATCCCAGCATGAAGGGGCGCGCCTCCTTGCCGAGGATCGCCTTGATCTGGCCGCTCCAGGTCTGCTGCTTGTTGTTGCCGCTGCGGGCCAGGTAGTAGTCGTGGATCTGCCGATCGTAATCCGCCAGCAAAGGGCGATCGAGCTCGGCCGGATAACGGTTCTCGTGCACGACAAGATCGCGGGGCAGCCTGGGCTTCTGCTCCGGCTGCTGGGCGGGGTGGCCAAGGCAGAGGCCGAACAGGGGGATCACCTGATGGGGCAGCCCCACCGCCTCGCTCACCGCCGCCGGGTTGTTGCGGATCCCGCCGATGTAGACGCCGCCGAGCCCCAGGGATTGGGCGGCCAGCAGGGCATTCTGGGCCATCAGGGCGCCGTCGATGGCCCCGATCAGCAGTTGCTCCACATAGCCGGTCTGGGCATCGACCACTATCTGGCTGTGGCGCTGATAGTCGGCGCAAAACAGCAGAAACTCCGCCGCCTCGGCCACATAGGCCTGGTGCCCGGCCAGCTCGGCCAGGGTGGCGCGCAGCGCCTTGTCGGTCACCCGGATGATGCTGTTGGCCTGCAGGAAGCTGGAGCTGGAGGCGGACTGGGCGGCGCTCAGGATCTGATCGAGCTGCCGGGGGGTGATGGGCTCGGGGGTAAACTGGCGAATGGAGCGATGGGCGAGAATAAGATCGATGGTCGGGTTCATGGTGCCTCCGGGAAGAAGGCCTCACTTTACCCAAAAAAAGCGAGGGGCCCAAGGCCCCTCGTCACCCTCAGGGGGCAGGATACACATAGGGCGCCTGCAACCCGAGCGGGAAGCCCATTGCCCAATACAGCAGCAGGAAGATGCTCCAGCTCACCAGGAAGGCCAGCGAATACGGCAGCATCATGGAGACCAAGGTACCGATCCCGGTGCTCTTCACATACTGCTGGCAATAGACCACCACCAGCGGGAAGAACACCATCAGCGGGGTGATGATGTTGGAGGCGGAATCCCCCACCCGGTAGGCCGCCTGGGTCAGCTCGGGTGAGATCCCGACCGCCATCAGCATGGGCACCAGGATGGGGCTGATCAGCGCCCACTTGGCCGAGGCCGACCCCACCACCAGGTTGACAGACGCGGTCAGCAGTATGATGCCGACTATGGTGACCTCTCCCGGCAGCGCCAGGGCATGCAGCACCTCGGCGCCGGACAGCGCCAGCAGGGTGCCCAGATTGGAGTCACCGAAGGCCTTGATGAAGAGTGCGCAGAAGAAGGCCATCACCATGTAGGAGCCCATCTTGTTCATGGTGGCCGACATGGCATCGATCACGTCCTTGCCGCTCTTGAAGTTCCCCGCCACGAAGCCGTAGACGATACCGGGCAGGATGAACAGCAGGAAGATGAGCGGCACTATGGACTTCATCACGGGCGCGGCGAAGGTGGTCAGCGAGCCATCAGCCGCCCGCATCGGCGAATCGCCCGGTGACAGGGCCAGCCCCAGCAGGACGATGGCCGCCAGCATGGCAAAGCCGGCCCAGTTGAAGGCGCGGCTCTCCTGCGCGCTGTAGCGTCCCATCTCGTCGGCGCTCTCGAGCTCCTCGTTGAGGGGGATGTGTCTGAGACGCGGCTCCACCACCTTCTCGGTGATGAACCAGCCCACGCAGATGATCAGCAGGGAGGAGGCACCGGTGAAGAAGATGTTGCACAGGGTGTTGACCATGTAATCGGGGTCGAGCAGCTGGGCCGCCGACTGGGTGAAGCCCTGCAACAGGGCATCACCGCCCGAGGGGAGGAAGTTGGCGGCAAAGCCACCGGAGACCCCGGCAAAGGCCGCGGCTATCCCGGCCAGCGGGTGGCGCCCGGCGGCGTGGAAGATGATGCCACCGATGGGGATGACCAGCACATAACCCGCATCGGCCGCCGTGTGACTGACGATGG
Organism: Aeromonas sp. sia0103; assembly: GCF_963895295.1. Lineage (NCBI taxonomy): Bacteria > Pseudomonadati > Pseudomonadota > Gammaproteobacteria > Aeromonadales > Aeromonadaceae > Aeromonas > Aeromonas sp. sia0103. The sequence continues at coordinate 378,536 of NZ_CAWQKG010000033.1, forward strand.
CCACCAGGATCAGCATGGGGGTCAGGAAACGGGCGGGGGTGACTTTCAGCAGCTTCTTCAGGCCGGTGTTGATGAAGCCGGACTGCTCGGCCACCCCGACCCCCAGCATGGCCACCAGCACTATGCCGAGCGGGGCGAAGCTGGTGAAGGTCGTGACCATGCTGGCGAGGAACTCGGCCAGGCCAGCCCCGGTCAGCAGGTTGTTGACCACGACGGCCTCCCCGGTGCGGGGATTGACCAGATCAAAGGAGAACTGGGAGAGGATCCAGGAACCGACCCAGACGATCAGCAAGGCATAGAGGAACAGCATGGCGGGATCCGGCAGTTTGTTGCCTGCCTTCTCGACCCCGTTCAGGAAGCGGTTCAACCAGCCGTTGGGCGGGCTGGCCGGACGCTCGTTCACTGTGGCTTGACTCATTATGGTGATACTCCATTACCAAGGAATGAGCGCGCATCCTAGCGATAAACTCCAATGAATCCCATGATACAAGCCATAAATTCGATTAATTACGTTTAATTTTGCATAAAATACTCAATAAACGGGATATACCGCACATTATCGAATACCGGATTCAATCGCCCACCAGCGGATAATGCCCTGCTTTGCCGTGGATCCCGAAGCCCGCCACCACCACCTGCTCCGCCGTCAGCGGGGTGCTGAACAGGAAACCCTGGAACACATGACAGCCCTGGGCACGCAGGGCCGCCAGTTCGTGCTCGTCCTCCACCCCCTCCGCCAGGATGCCGAGCCCGAGACTGGTGGCCATGGCGACGGTGGCCCGGATCACCGGCAGGTTCAGACCGACCACGAAGGAGCGATCCAGCTTGATGGTATCGATGGGCAGCCGGTTGAGGTAGGCAAGGGAGGAGTAGCCGGTGCCAAAGTCGTCGATGGCGATCTTGATCCCCTGCTCGCTCAGGGCGTCGAGGATCTCGATGCAGCCCTTCATGTCCAGCATCAGCACGGTTTCGGTCAGCTCCAGCGTCAGCAGCCTGGCATCGACGCCAAACTCCCTCAGCTGCTCGGCCACCAGCTCCGGCAGGGAGGGGGTGAGCTGGAAGCCGGACAGATTGACCGAGACCGGCACCCTCACCTGGTATTGCTGCTGCCACGCCCCCATCTGGGCCAAGGCGGTGGAGAGCACCCAGCCCCCGATCTCGCGGATCAGCCCCATGTCCTCGGCCAGGGGAATGAACTCCGCCGGAGAGACCTGCCCCAGCACAGGGTTGTACCAGCGCAGCAGTGCCTCGTAACCGATCAGCTTGCCCTGCGCCACATCCACCAGGGGCTGATAGCAGAGGCTCAACTCCCCCCGGCCTATGGCCTTGGCCAGGAACTGTTTCAGGGTGAGCTTGCGGTGCAGGCTCTGCTGCATGCTGGGGGTGAAGCGCTGCCAGCGCAGGCGGCCCATCTGCTTGGCCTGATACATGGCCATGTCGGCGCGGGTGATCAGGTTGTCGCCGTCATCGGCGTCGTCCGGATAGATGGCGATGCCGATGCTGCCGCCTATGGTGACCTCGGGCACCCCACTCAGCTGCAGTGGCTTGGTCATCTGGGAGAGCATGAGATCCGCCACCTCCTGCGCCCGTTCGCTTGACTGGTTGAGCGGCACCAGGGCCGTGAACTCGTCACCGCCGAGGCGGGCCAGTTCGACATCCCGCGGGCAGATCTGCTTGAGCCGGCCGGCCACTCGCTCCAGCAGGCGATCCCCCGCCTTGTGGCCATAGTTGTCGTTGACCAGCTTGAAGTTGTCCAGGTCCATGAACACCAGGGCGAAGCGCCCCCCCAGGCCGCAATAGGCCTCGAGGGACTTCATCAGGCCATAGCGGTTAAGCAGGCCGGTGAGGGAGTCGTGCCAGGCCAGGTGGCGGTGCTCCAGCTCCTCGAGCTTGCGATCCGTGATGTCACGCATGGTGAGCAGGATCCTGGCCCCTTGCTGGATGTGGCGAAACTGGTACTGGAACCAGCGCATCCCCTTGAGGGTACGGCACTCCCCCTCGGCCACCACCTCGTCGAGATGGGACAGACGCCGGTAGAAGGCCTCATCGCTGCCGGAGAAGATCTGGGTCAACTGGGTGATGGCATTGCCGAAGCACAGATCGAAGTGATGGTTGCCGCTCTCGAGGCGTCCCTTGTTGTCGAACAGACAGGCCAGGGTATCGCCGGCGGCGAGCGACGACTCCTGATAGAGGGTGTCGGCATCGATCACCGCCTCCGTCATCATCATCAGGCGTCCGGCGATCTCGACCCCGGAGAGGCGCAGGTAGACCTGCTTCCTGACCCCTTTGGGGGAGATTGTCCACCACTCGTTGTAGCTGCGGCCCTGCTGGAAGTCGCCGAGATAGCGCTGCAGCAGCAGGTCGATGGCGGCGGCCATGTCGGCCGAGAAGTCGCGGGATTGCAGCTCGGTCAGCGAGCTCGCCTCCCACAGCACCAGCGCGGCGCCATTGGCCCAATAGATGTGATGATGCTGGATGTCATAGATCCAGATGGGGGTATGCAGCACATCAATCGCATTCAGTAAGCGTTCGTCTAGCGTATTCATGTTGGGAAGTGATTCATGATGGAGCTCATAGCAACACCAGCCACGATGACGCGCCGAGCGGGGCCCTCGTGCTGGTACAAAATCAGATCCAGCCCATAATCTGGAAAAAAGCATGTGAAAAGAGGGCCGACTTCATATGAAAACGCTACATGTGATACCCATGGTCAGAAAAAATGGACTCACACTGGTATGGCTGGGCATAGCCGTCACCATTGCTATGATTTTTATACTTTTTTTGCTCCGCGAACAACCCTTAATCCCCGCCATGATCGGTCTGCTGGCTGGCTTGATGATGACGCTTATCGGGGCCCTGAAACTAAGTGAGCCTCATTTAAGCCTCTCTCTGTGTCACGATTGCCTGCAATATCACCATAAGTACGGGGGTTGGATCCTGAAATGGAGAAATATTCAGCGGATCGACCAGCCACGTATCCATTTAGGGTGGGATCTGGTCGCCCTGCCCTACATCGGCTTGAAAATTAAGGATTACGACGATTTTTTGACGCTGATCACACCCAGGCTGGCCGTCCGTCTGCTGACCGAGCAGCGGGCCGTGCTGCTGCAAGCGATCAACAGCGAGCGACCTGAGTGCCTGAGCGGAGGCTGCGGCGCCAGCCTGCTGGGAGAGGGCTTGCTGGAAGAGAGCCGGTTTCGCTCCCCCTCCGGCCAGCGTTACGAGGGGGTCATCGCCATGCTGGGCAACCGCATGGTCCGCCTGCGCGATCTGCTGGGCTATGACCTGCTGGTGCCCGACAACAGCCTGGATCGGGCACCCGCCGAATTTATCCGCCTATTGAACCAGTACAGACGCGAGTCGAATCTAATCCAGATCAATTAAACGCCGGATTGCGCTTGCCAAGCCGGGTGACTGTTTCATATGGTCACTGGCTTGTTACATTCAGAACACCCCTTATACCGCTTATGAAGTACATCGAAGAGTTCTATCTGTTCGTCAAGGTGGTGCAAGAGGGCGGTTTCTCCCACGCCGCTGCCGCGCTGGGCATGCCGACCGGCACCATCAGTCGACGTATTTCCCAGCTGGAAGAGCAACTCGGCTGCACCTTGCTGCACCGATCCACCCGCAAGCTGCGCCTCACCGACGAGGGGCTGCGTTATTATGAGCGCCTGTGCACGCCGCTGGCCGAGATAGAGCAGGCGGCCGGCGAGATCCAGGGCCAGGAAACCGACATCAGCGGCGTGATCCGCCTCGCGGCCCCCATCGCCCTCTCCAATACCATCCTGATCGACATGCTGGCCGACTTCGGCCTGCGCTACCCCAAGGTGCAGTTCGACATCAGCCAGACCAATGATCACCATCCCCTGTGCGATCAGGACAGAGACCTGATGTTCTTCAACGGCGAGCTGCCCCAGGTGCTGCCCAACGCCCAGTGCCTCGGCCACATCGAATATGGGCTGTTCGCCTCCCCCCTCTACCTGGAGAAGATGGGGACCCCGTCCCACCCGGCCCAGCTGGAGGAGCACGATCTCATCTATTGCTGGCCACATCAGCACTGGCAGCTGATCGGGCGGGACGAGCAAAGGGTGCAGGTCAAACGGGCCGCCCGGCTGACCGTCCATCAGACCCAGGCCGCGGTGCGGGCCGCCCGCCGTCACCTCGGCATCGTCAACGCTCCGCTGCACTATGTGCCCCCCTTCCTGCAGGACGAGCAGCTGGTGGCCGTCTTGCCGGACTGGCGCTCGGATCGGCGCCCCTTCTACATGCTGCGCTGCCAGCCCCAGTTCACCCCGTTGCGTGTTAAGATGTTCGCCGAATTTGTCGAGAAATACTCCGCCCACTACCGCAATCGCCAATGGGACGAGCAATTTTCACCGGCCACCCCCCAGCCCCATTGCATCTGACGGTTGGCGGCCCACACTTAGCGCAACTCTCGTGACACAGGTCTGCTAACACCATGAATGTATTGATATGTGATGACTCAGGGTTTGCGCGAAAGCAGCTGGCCCGGGCCCTGCCTGCGGACTGGAACATCAAGCTGCACCAGGCGGCCGACGGCCTGGCAGGGATAGAGCAGATCCTGATGGGGCACGGCGATCTGATCTTCCTGGATCTGACCATGCCGGAGATGGATGGCTACGGAGTGCTGGAGACGCTCAAGCGAGAGGGGCTGCGCAACAAGGTGATCGTGGTCTCCGGCGATATCCAGCCGGAAGCCCATCAACGTGTAATGGCACTGGGCGCCCTGGACTTCATCAAGAAGCCGGCCGTCCCCGAGACCCTGCGCGCCCTCCTCCAGCGCCACGGCCTGTGGCAGGAGGCGAGCACCGCGAGCCACGAGCCCACAGCCCCCGTCCACCCGATATTGGCCGAGAGCGCCATCCCGTTCAACGCCGAGCTGCGCGATGTCTATCAGGAGCTGGCCAACGTCGCCATGGGTCAGGCCGCCGATCTGCTGGCACGCCTGCTCGACGCCTTCGTGCTGCTGCCCATCCCGAACGTCAATGTGCTGGAGGTCTCCGAGCTGCACATGGCGCTCTCGGCCGCCGCCGAGTCGGATACCCTCTCCGCCGTCTGCCAGGGCTTCATCGGTGCCGGCATCGCCGGGGAGGCCCTCATCCTGTTCCACGACGCCAGCTTCCAGGATCTGGCCCGGCTGATGAAGCACCAGGGCGTGCTGGATCACGGTGCCGAGCTGGAGCTGCTGATGGACACCGCCAACGTGTTGATCGGCGCCTTCCTGCGCGGCTACGCCAGCCAGCTCGATACCCCCTTCAGCCAAGGCCATCCGGTGGTGCTCGGTCAGCACAGGTCCATCCAGGATCTGATCCGCACCAACCAGAGCCGCTGGCGCCGCACCCTGGCCATCGAGATCAACTACAAGATCCGGGACTACGCGGTGCAGTGCGATCTGCTGCTGCTGTTTACCGAAGATTCCATCGCCACCATGAACAACAAGATCATGCACATGCTCTAGCGGTTTGATCCCATCGCCAGCATCCATAACAACATCAAGCACATTCTCCAGGAGTGACCATGGAAATCCGTGAATTTCATTGGCTGATGAACATAGTACAGAACCTGGACGTGGGGCTGGTGGTGCTCGACAGGGAGTACAGAATACAGGTGTGGAACGGCTTCATGGAGAGCCACAGCAGCCGGCTCGCCGGCGAGGTGCGCGATCGGGTGCTGTTCGACCTCTTCCCCGACGTGGATCGGGCCTGGCTGGAGCGCAAGGCCAACATGGTGTTCAAGCTCAACAACCGCGCCTTCAGCACCTGGGAGCAGCGCCCCTACCTGCTGCGCTTCTCCAACTACCGCCCCATCACCGGCTCGGCGCCCCACATGTACCAGAACCTGACCCTGGTGCCGCTGGCCGACTTCGGCGGCCAGGTCACTCACATCGCCATCATGATCTACGACGCCACCGACGAGGCCATGCTAATGCTGGACAGGCGGCAGGGCTGAGACGCAGTTTCGACCTCATGAAGAAGGGCGCCCCGGGGCGCCCTTCTTTCGATCATCTGTGACCGAAGCCACTGTTAGCGCCCCATGTACTCGGTGAAGGCATCGATCACCTCTTCGATGTCGTCGTCATTGATCTGCAGATGGGTCACCAGCCGCAGTTCGCCGTAGCCGGAGAAGAGGATGCCCCGCTCCTTCATGAAGGCGAGCAAGGGGGCGCTCTCACCAGAGCTCAGCCGCAGGAACACCATGTTGGTCTGCACCAGGTCCGGATCCAGCTCGATGCCGGGCAAGGCCGCCAGCCCCTCGGCCAGCCGTCTGGCACGGCGGTGATCGTCAGCGAGGCGGGTCACATGCTGCTCCAGGGCGAACAGCCCGGCCTGGGCCAGGCTCCCCGCCTGACGCATGCCACCGCCGAGCATCTTGCGCAGCCGTCTGGCCCGCGCGATCAAGTCCTGTGCCCCCACCAGCAGGGATCCCACCGGTGCGCCCAACCCCTTGGAGAGGCAGATGGAGACGCTGTCGAAGGGGGCCGCAATCTCGTGCACCCCCTGACCGCTCGCCACCACGGCATTGAACAGCCGGGCGCCGTCCAGGTGCAGCCGCAGCCCCTGGCTGTCGGCGAAGCGACGCATCTCGTGCAGATAGGCCAGCGGCAGTACCTTGCCGTTGTGGGTGTTCTCGAGGCAGATGAGTCGGGTCTGGGCAAAATGGGCGTCATCGGGGGCGATGGCGGCGCGCACATCGGCCAGCGCCAGGGTGCCATCGGCCTGCATGGGCACCGGCTGCAGGGCCACCGAGCCCAGCACGGCCGATCCTTGCGCCTCATAGCGATAGATGTGAGCGGCATTGCCGAGCACGGCCCCTTCCCCACGCTGGCAGTGACTCATCATCGCCAGCAGATTGGACATGGTGCCCGATGGCACAAACAGCGCCGCCTCTTTGCCCAGCAGCTCGGCGCCGCGGCGCTCCAGCGCGTTGATGCTGGGGTCTTCCCCATAGACATCATCGCCCACCTCGGCGTGCAGCATGCTCTGGCGCATGGCATCCGTGGGCTGGGTGACGGTATCACTTCGTAAATCGATATAGCGCATGACATCCTCCTGATGCAGGAGGATGAAGTTAGCCAGCCAGGACTGACTTGGCAAGCAAACCGTCGCGGGAATGTGAGCCCGCTGACGGCTCACCAGGGCAGCGGCCGCCCCTGTAAGTCCACAAATGAGCCCGACTGCGCCAGCGACAGGCCCGCGATGAGATCCAGCAGTTGCGGCGCCACCAGGTTGGGATCTTGCAGGCTGCCCGGGGGCAGGTCGTGCAGGAAGGGTTGCTGCATGGAGGTGTCCATGAGTCCGGGGTGGACCGTGATGACCCCGGCCCAGAGGAAGCGTTCGGCCCACTCGGCGGCCAGGATCCTGGCGCCCATGTTGAGCGCGGCCTTGCTCATCCGGTAGCTGTAGCGGCTGGTCGAATGTGGACCGCCCACCTCCTGGCTGCCCAGGCTGCCCGCCAGATCGGAGAGGGAGCAGAGCCACAGACGGGCATCCGGCGGCATCAGCCGGCTCAGGCAGGCGCCGAGGGCGAGGTGCGGCCAGGCATTGGCCTGCAGGCTCTCCCCCAGCCACTGGGGTGTGACCTCTTCCACCCGCCGCTCCGGCATGAAGTTGAGATCATAGAGCAGGCCTATGGTGTTGATCACCACGCTCGGCAGCGTCGCGGGCTCATAGAGGGTGAACAGCGCCTCGAAGGAGAGCGGGTCCACCTCCTGCAGCGGGAAATAGCGGGCCGGATCCAGCCCCTTTGGCGGCAACCTGCCCGCCAGCTGCCACTCCTCACCACGCTTGGCCAGCTCCCGTGCCAGCGCCGTGCCCAAACCTCCACTGCCCAGGATCAGATAGCCCATATCACTACCCTTGAATTTGCCGTTTGTTTAGAGGGTATCAGAATAATGGCCGACGGCAGCTCAGGCCGCCTCTCCCTGACTCAGGCATCACCCAGATGGCGGCCAAATTCACGGGCCCGCGCCAGGTCCAGAAAACCGTCTGCCTGCTTGTGGCTGCGCAAAAACTGGTAATAGGCGAGCAGGGTCACCAGCTGGTGCTCGTCGGGCTGGGGGGAGTCCGGCATCCGCTCCTGCAGCAGAATGCCCGCGGCGGCCAAGGCCTCCCTGTCGACCACCTCGGCCTGACGATAGAGGTAGCCGCAGCCGGTGGCGAGCCACTCCAGCGAGCAGTTGGCCCCCATGGCGATCTGGTTGGCCTTGCCCAGACCGGGTTCGGCCCCCTTCAGGTATTTGCGCAGCAGCGCCTCACTCAACCCCACCTTGCGGGCGAAGGCGCTGACGCTGCCCTCCCCGATCAGGCTCTGCAGCCTGGCGGCAAATCCTTCCATCTTTCTCTTCCCCCAGAACCAAAGTTCGAATTTGCGAGGGGCGCATTATTGCCTTGTCCAACAGAAGAGACCAAGATGCTGGCAGCATTTATTCCTCTTCATCTATCCGCCTAGGAGTCACCATGTCCATATCCCGTCTCGCCCTGCACGCCCAGGGTCCGACCTTCTCCCGCCTCATCATGGGCTACTGGCGCCTGATGGAGTGGCAACTCTCCCCGGCCGCGCTGCTGGATCTGATGAAATACCACCTGGATCTGGGAGTGACCACCATAGATCACGCCGACATCTACGGCGGTTATCAGTGCGAGGAGGCCTTCGGTCACGCCCTGCGCCTCGAGCCCTCCCTGCGCAGCCGGATGGAAATCGTCAGCAAGTGCGGCATCGCCCTCACCGCCAAGCCGGAGCATGCCCTCAACCACTACAACACCGGCAAGGCCCACATCATCGCCAGTGCCGAGGCCTCCTTGCAAAAACTCGGCACCGACCATCTGGATCTGCTGCTGATCCACCGCCCGGATCCGCTGCTGGATGCCGATGCGGTCGCCGATGCCTTCATCACCCTCAAGCAGGCGGGCAAGATCAAGCACGCCGGGGTATCCAACTTCAGCGCGCGCCAGTTCGAGCTGCTGCAATCGCGCCTCGACTTCCCGCTGGTCACCAACCAGCTGGAGATCTCGCCGCTCAACCAGGACTGCACCCTGGACGGCACCCTGGATCAGTGCCAGCAGCTGCGCATCAAGCCGATGGCCTGGTCCTGCCTCGGTGGTGGACGGCTGTTCAACGATCCCGCCTATGTCCCGCTGCGCGCCGAGCTCGAACAGATCCGCCATGAGGTGGGTGCCGAGCACATCGAACAGCTGGTCTACGCCTGGGTGATGATGCTGCCGAGCCAGCCGCTGCCGCTCATCGGCTCAGGCAAGCGGGAGCGGATCGCCGCCGCCGTCGCCGCCGAATCCATCCAGCTCAGCCGCCAGCAGTGGTTCCGCATCCGCAAGGCCGCGCTCGGTTACGACGTGCCCTGACCCTCGCCGGCAGACCGCACAAACAAAAACGGCATGGAGTGATCCATGCCGTTTTGCGTTATCGAGACGATTCAACGATGGCGCTGAGGGCGACCACGAGGTGCATCTGTCTTCGGTTTGGCCTGATTGACTGTGATAGTGCGGCCGCCTATTTCGGTGCCATGCAACCCGGCGATGGCCTTCTCGGCATCCCCGTTGACAGGCATTTCAATGAAGCCAAAACCCTTGGACTGACCGGTATCGCGGTCGATGATGATATCGACCTTCTCTACCTCTCCAAATTGGCTGAACACATTTGTCAGTTCGTCGGCCGTCATCCGGTACGACAGATTACCTACGTAAATCTTCATGCCATCCACTCTCGATTCAAGGTGCCTTATCTATGCATCCACCGACCTGGAAGTAAGGGCACAACCCCCAAGCCGGACCTGCCATGGCATCATGCCGTGGCACTCCCCACCCCGTAGTCCAAGTCATTGATCTCTTGGACTAACGGAGCAGGAAAGATCAATTCGAATCAGAGGCAGTATCTGAGCTTTATGGCAAATTGTCGAGAAAATAGTCAACTCATATGGGTTGCAGCACACTCAGCACCTCGCCGAGGGCACGACGGCCGTGCCAGGCTCGCTTAAAGCCGAAACGGTAGATGCCGGGCGCCACTTCGTGGGTACCTTCCCGGCTCAGCCCCAGCAAGGCCGCGGCCTCGGCCAGGGTGTCGGCATCGAGTGCGAGATCCAGGCTGAAGTCGAGCCACTGGCCATCGTGACCCACCTTGCGATCCCGCGCTATGCCGACCAGCGCCGATCTGGGCAGGGCCAGCGCCTTGTCGTCGCCGCCGTTGAGCAGATAGAGGTGGCGCTCGTCCCAGGCGAGCTCGGCCAGCCGCCAGCGCTGCCAGTTGCGCGGCAGCACCATCATCACCAGCACTATGCCGCCAAACACCAGGCCGACCCAGGGCAGCAGCCCCATCTCGGGGTAACCCAGCCACAGCGCGGCTACGACTGTGCCCAGACTCGCCAGCAGCAGGCCGATCATGACCCCGTAGAAGCGTCGCACCGGGGGCATCAGCCAGCGTATTCCCGCCTGCGCTGCCAATTCACTGACTCTCATCTCCAGATCCTCTCTCGATTGGAACGGTCTTGGCGTTCCTGTTTGGCGTTGGCGCGCATTGTGCGTGAGCCGGCCCGCCCGTGGCAACCCGCTTGGCGATGCGGATGACGACCGGCCGGCTCTGTTGATATGATTGAGGTTCTCTGAGCCAGCCACGCCACCATCGTCGAGAGTCTCATGCTTGCCACCACCTTGCTGTTCATGACCAGTGCCCTCTACGCCGAGGCCATCGGCGGCTACTCGGCCGGTTGCCTGACCCATGCCATGGCCCTGCCGCTGGAGGGACCCGGCTATCAGGTGATCCGCAGCAAACGGCTGCGCTACTACGGCCATCCCGATCTCATCCACTACCTCACCCAACTGGCCAACCAGACCCGGCTGGCCGGCATGCCGGATCTCTACATCGCCGATCTGGCCATGGCCCGGGGCGGCCCCTTCAGCTCCGGCCACCGCAGCCACCAGACCGGCCTCGACGCCGACATCTGGTTCCGGATGGCCGATCGCCCCATCAGCAAGTGGGAGCAGGATGCCCCCAAGGAGTGGGCGCTGATCGACGAGCCCAGTTATCGGCTGCTGCCGGGCCGCTTCGGGCCGCAGCAACTCACGCTGCTGCGGCTGGCCGCCAGCCAGCCCGAGGTAACCCGCATCTTCATCAACCCCGTGCTCAAGGCCGAGGTGTGCCGGCGCGCGAGTGACGAGCCCTGGGTGCACAAGCTGCGTCCCTGGGTTGGCCACTTCAGCCACTTCCATGTCAGGTTGCGCTGTCCGGCGGGCAGCCCGGATTGCCAACCCCAGGCGCCGATCCCGCCAGGCAACGGCTGTGGCGCCGAGCTGGCCTCCTGGATCAAGGACAAACCCCAGCTACCCAGGGTGTCAATGAGCTACCAGGCCCCGGTGCTACCGAGCCGTTGTGGCGGCTGACCACAAGCTGGTATGGTGTCAGCGCCGAATCAAATAGATCCAATGGAGACAACAAGATGGCCACTTCTCTCTGGCGCACGACCACGCAGAACCTGTTGATGCTGACCCTGCTGCTGGGGTTGACCGGATGCGGCATGAACAACATCCCGACCCTGGATGAACAGGTCAAGGCGAGCTGGAGCCAGGTCGAGAACCAGTACCAGCGCCGCGCCGATCTCATCCCCAACCTGGTGGCGACCGTCAAGGGCTATGCCAACCACGAGCAGGAGACCCTGAAGGCGGTGACCGATGCCCGCGCCCGGGTGGGCAGCCTGCAGCTAAGCGATCCGTCCCAGCTCAAGGCGTTTGAAGCCGCGCAGGATCAGCTCTCCAGCGCCCTCTCCCGACTGATGGTGGTGGTCGAGCGCTACCCGGATCTCAAGGCCGATCAGCAATTCCTCACCCTGCAGGCCCAGCTGGAGGGCACCGAGAACCGCATCGCGGTGGCCAGACGCGACTACATAGAGGCGGTGCGCCAGTTCAATACCGAGATCCGCACCTTCCCGGGCGTCATCTGGTCCAAGCTGCTCTACTCGGACTTGACCGCCAAACCCAGTTTCAGCGCCAAGCCGGGTGCCGATGAGGCGCCCAAGGTCAGCTTCCAATGAGCCCAGTGATCCGCTGGCTGCTGCCCTGCCTGCTGCTGTGGGCGACGGCATTGCAGGCGGCCCCCGCGTTTCCGGCCCTCAGCGGCCGGGTGGTGGACGAGGCGAGCCTGATGTCGCGCAAGCAGGCGCATCAGCTGACCCAGCAACTGGCCGCCTTCGAGAAGCGCAGCGGCATCCAGCTGGTGGTGGTGTCGGTCGACAGCCTGGATGGCAACACCATCGAAGAGTACGGCTATCAGCTGGGTCGCCACTGGGGCATAGGTCAGAAGGCGCGCAACAACGGCGTGCTGCTGCTGATCGCCCAGGATGAGCGCAAGGTGCGCATCGAGGTGGGTTATGGCCTGGAGGGGGCCCTGCCCGATGCCATCGCCGCCAACATCATCCAGACCCGGATCCTGCCCGCCTTCAAACGCGGCGACATGGTGGCCGGCATAGTCGCCGGCAGCCAGGCCATCATGCAGGCCCTGGCCGGTGAGTACCAACCGGCGGACGCCGCCAAGCAGGACGACAAGCTGGGGGGCCCCTGGCTGTTCATCCTGGCGGTGATCGTGATGCTGGTGCTGCACAACCTGCGAGGCGGCGGCGGAGGTGGCTCGGGCGGGCGTCGCCGGGCGGCCTATCTGGCCACGGGCTTCGGGGTCGGTCGCTCCGGCGGCGGTTTCGGTGGCGGCGGCTTCAGCGGTGGCGGCGGCAGTTTTGGGGGCGGTGGTGCCTCCGGTGGCTGGTAATCAGGGATAAAGAGACAACATAATGATTTCGAAACAGTTTTATCACACCTTGCAGGCCAGGGTACGGCAAGCCGAACAGGCAACGGACGCCGAGCTGGTCACGGTGCTGGCCCCGGCCAGCGACGGTTATCGCTACATCCCCACCCTGTGGGCCGCGCTGCTGGCCATGCTCACCCCCCTGCTGGTGTTCCAACTCGGCTTCTGGCTCGGCTGGTACGAGATCCTGCTGGTGCAATGGTCGGTCTGGCTGCTGCTCAGCCTGCTGTTCCACTGGACCCCCATCAAGATGCGGCTGATCCCGAGGAAGGTGCGCCAGCACCGGGCCGCGCTGATGGCCCGCCTGCAATTTGTCGAGCAGGGGCTGCACCGCACCCGGGACAGGCTGGGGGTGCTGATCTTCGTCTCGGTGGCCGAGCACTATGTGGAAATCCTGGTGGACGATGGCATCGCCCAGCACATCGACAACGCCCAGTGGCAGCAGATCATCGATGACTTCGTGGTGCGGGTGCGCAACAAGGAGGTCGAGCAGGGTTTCCTCGAGTGTGTGGAGCGCACCAGCGCCATCCTGACCGATGCGTTCCCGGCCACCCGGGATCAGAACGAGTTGCCCGACAGCCTGATCATTTTGGATAAACCCTGATCCGGCTTAAAAAACCGGCATTCTGCGCAAGGGATAGGCATTCGATAAAGATTCTGAAAAATAAGGGGAAAAGTGTTTGACCCCGGGTCAGCTTTCCCCTAAATTACGCCCCGTTCCAGCGCAACAGCGCAGCGAAGCACGTGGCGATTGAACACGTTAAACAGCAGTCAAAAATTTGGTGAGGTGTCCGAGTGGCTGAAGGAGCACGCCTGGAAAGTGTGTATACGGCAACGTATCGAGGGTTCGAATCCCTCCCTCACCGCCAAATAAAGCAAAAGGGCCTGTCGCAAGACAGGCTCTTTTGCTTTATCCGGTGATGGGCGGCTCGGTTATAACCCTGGTTCGACAAGGGGGCAGGACAGCCCCCTTGGACAGCCGCAGGCTGCCCGCAGGGCGAGCGCCAGGGATGGCGCGAGTCAATCCCGACCCACCGCCAAACAGTAAAACCCGGCCATCAGGTCGGGTTTTTGCTTTGAGGGCTCGTCGAAAGACGAGCCCTTTTGCTTTATCCTGTGACGGGCGGCCCGGTTCGGCCCCTGGTTCGACAATAGGGCAGGCCACCCTCCCGGACGGCCAAAAGCTGCCCATAGGAAGCCCGTGCAATCCCGATTGAACACTCCATCGTAAGAACCCGCCCCCCAGCCGGGCTTTGCTGGCTGGCACCCCCTTCTCCCCTGCTCTACTCGACTGTAAAAACCACTTTCTCCCCTTCCCCTCATGATTCTCTCTCCCCGGCCGAAAACAAGGGGGATGCCAGCGTTGGTTTGGCCTCTCAGATATTGCTCATCGATTGGATATCGTTTTGAAAAACTGATAGTTAAATGGCTACACTAGCCGCATTCAATACATAGGGACCTGGATACATGAGTCTGATCGGTTTGCTGTTTGCCTTGGCAGCCATATTGGGTGGCAACATGATCGAGGGCGGGCATCCGAGCGCCCTGCTCGATCTGCCCGCCTTCCTCATCGTGATCGGGGGAACCGTGGGGGCCGCCCTGACTCAGTTCCCCTTCTCCGTCGTCGGTAAAACCTTCAAACGCTTCAAGTGGCTGCTTACTCCCCTCAAGCTCGACATGCTGGAGCAGGCCCAACTGCTGGAAACCCTGGCGGGCAATGCGCGGCGCAGCGGCATGCTGGCGCTGGAGGGCATGATCGACGATATCAAGGATCCCTTCCTGCAGAAGGGGGTGCAGATGATGGTCGACGGTTACGAGAAGACCAAAATCCACGAGGTGCTGGAGAACGAGATTGAGTTCGAGCAGGAAGATCTCGAGCAGACCGTCAAATTCTACGAGGCCATGGGCGGCTACTGCCCGACCATGGGGATAGTCGGTGCCGTGTTCGGCCTGATCCATGCCATGGGGCTGCTCGATCAGCCCGACAAGCTGGGGGGCGCCATCGCAGTGGCCTTCATCGCCACCATCTACGGAGTCGGCGCCGCCAACCTGATCTTCCTGCCGTTCGGCAACCGCTACAAGGGCTTCGCCCACCAGATCCGCCACTACAAGGAGATGACCCTGACCGGCATCCTCTGCATCGTCGACGGCGAGTCACAACAGCGGCTGCAAGTGACCCTGGAACCCTACCTCGGAGGTCACGGTGGCGAAAAAGAAAAAGGCTGAGGCGCCGGAGAACCATGAGCGCTGGCTGGTCTCCTATGCCGACTTCATGACCCTGCTGTTCGCCCTGTTCGTGGTGCTCTACTCCTTCGCCATGGCCAAGCAGTCGGAGACCCGGGTGCTGATCCAGGGCTTTATCGAATCCCTTGGCAAGATTGGCCTCATCTCCCTGCCCGCCGGCTCCCCCGTGATGCAGGGCGGCACCGGTATCCTGGAGCCCGAGTCCAAGACCACTCCGGGGACCTCCGACAAGGAGAAGGTGCTGGAGACGGAGGCCCCCACCTCGGCCGCCGATCCCTTCAACGAGACCATAGGCGCCTCGGAGAAACCCAGTGCGACCGAAGCCTGGCCGCACAAGACCAAGGAGCAGGAGTGGGCCACCCTCACCAAGCAGAAGCTGGAGCAGCAGCTCAAGAACCAGATTGAATCCAAGGATCTGGAGGTGGAGCAGCTCGGCAGCCAGCTGGTGATCCGCATCGGCGAGAAGAGCCTGTTCCCCGCCGACTCGGCCTTCCTCCAGCCCCAGTTCATTCCCCTGGTCAACAAGGTGTCCGATGTGCTGGCCGACATCCCCGGCATGGTGGTGGTGACCGGCCACACCGACAACTCGCTGACAGCGGTGGAGCTCTATCGCAACAACTGGGAGCTGTCGGTGCTCAGATCCGCCGCCATCGTCCATATCCTGCTGACCAACCCCAAGCTCGATGCCAGACGGATCGTGGCCCAGGGCGTGGCCGATACCCAGCCTCGCTATGCCAACGACACCCCGGCCCACCGGCAAGCCAACCGGCGGGTGGAGATAGTGCTCTCCCAGGGCAAGGCGGCGGAACAAGCCCTTCCCCTCCTCGCCCCCTGATGAAAAGACCCCGCATTGCGGGGTCTTTCGTTTTTCCGATTAGTTTATTTTTCAAGCGAACTTGCCATTTTCCTTACCCCGTAAAAGCGATTGAAAATGATTCTCAAACAGGAAGATTGACCTTGCTAGCAAAAAGCGATTTTCCTCCCGCTGATTAATAATTAATCCTTTGAAATGACATGTAAATCAGTATGGAACTGGCATAATACGTAGCATCCTTGTTAAGTCACATGATTAATTCGGTTAGGGAAAACTCCTATGTTTGCTGATATTGCTGTCCAGCATTGGGCCTTTGCTGTCTATGTCATTGGGGCCATCTGCATCTGCCTGACCATGATAGGCGTCGCGGCCTTGCTGGGGGGTCGAGCCTATGGCCGCGCCAAAAACCGACCCTTCGAATCCGGCATCGAATCCGTCGGCAACGCCCGTCTGCGTTTCTCCGCCAAGTTCTATCTGGTCGCCATGTTCTTCGTCATCTTCGACGTCGAGGCGCTCTATCTCTTCGCTTGGTCCGTTTCCGTACGGGAAAGTGGCTGGGTCGGTTTCATCGAAGCCACCATCTTTATCACCCTGCTGCTGGTAGGCCTCATCTACCTGTGGCGTATCGGTGCCCTCGACTGGGCCCCGAAGAAGCGCGTCCTGACTGACAAGAAGCCAGACTGATTTACCGATTATCCCTTTGAGGTTGCACCATGAAGTACACCCTGACCCGGATTGACCCGGATGCGCCCGTTGAGCGCTACCCCCAGGAACAGCGCCAGACCGTCGATGATCCGCTGGCGCAACAGGCGAGCCGCGGCATCATGATCGGGCGGCTAGAGGAGGTGTTGCAAGACACCGTCAACTGGGGCCGCAAGAACTCGCTCTGGCCATACAACTTCGGTATCTCTTGCTGCTATGTCGAGATGTGTACCGCCTTCACCTCCCCCCATGACGTGGCCCGCTTCGGCGCCGAGGTCATTCGTGCCTCGCCACGCCAGGCAGACTTCATGGTGATCGCCGGCACCCCCTTCATCAAGATGGCCCCCGTCATCCAGCGCCTGTATGAACAGCTGCTCGAGCCAAAGTGGGTCATCTCCATGGGCGCCTGCGCCAACTCGGGCGGCATGTACGACATCTACTCAGTGGTGCAGGGTGTGGACAAATTCCTGCCGGTCGACGTCTATATTCCCGGTTGCCCGCCCCGCCCCGAGGCCTTCCTGCAGGCCCTGATGCTGTTGCAGGACTCCATCGGCAAGGAGCGTCGCCCCCTCTCCTGGGTGGTGGGCGATCAGGGGATCTATCGCCCCGAGATGCCGGCCGAGAAGGATCGCAAGCGGGAAGAGCGCATCCAAGTCACCAACCTGCGCACGCCGGATGAGATCTGACCATGAAATTGACCCGAGAGTTTCCCAATAACTACAGCATGGCCCAATGGCAGCCCTCCGATCACGCCGATGCCCAGGTGGTCGGCGAGCTGTTTGCCCATTTCGGCGCCGAGCGCTTCACAGTCCAGACCACCCGCACCGGGGTGCCCGTGCTCTGGCTATCCCGCGATCTGCTGCTGGATGTGGTGGGCTTCTTGCAAAAGCTCCCCTCCCCCTTCGTGATGCTGTTTGACTTGAGCGCCACCGACGAGCGGATGCGCAGCCATCGCCACGGCCTGCCCGAGAGCGACTTCACCGTCTTCTACCACCTCATCTCCATCGATCGTAACGCCGATGTGATGCTGAAGGTGCCGCTGATGGAGAGCGATCTGCACCTGCCGACCATCAGCCGCCACTTCCCCAACGCCAACTGGTACGAGCGGGAAGTCTGGGATCTGATGGGCATCACCTTCGATGGCCACCCCCACCTCACCCGCATCATGATGCCCAAGAGCTGGCAGGGTCACCCGCTGCGCAAGGATTACCCGGCCCGGGCCACCGAGTTCGATCCCTTCATGCTCGATGCGGTCAAACAGGATCAGGAGCAGGACAACCTGCTGTTCAAGCCGGAAGAGTGGGGCATGAGCCGGGGCAACGAGAACGAGGACTACATGTTCCTCAACCTCGGCCCCAACCACCCCTCCGCCCACGGCGCCTTCCGGCTGGTGCTGCAGCTCGATGGCGAGGAGATCCGCGACTGCGTGCCCGACATCGGCTATCACCACCGTGGTGCCGAGAAGATGGGTGAGCGCCAGTCCTGGCACAGCTACATCCCCTACACCGACCGGGTCGAGTACCTGGGCGGGGTGATGAACAACCTGCCCTATGTGCTGGCGGTCGAGAAGCTGGCGGGGATCACCGTGCCCAACCGGGTCGACATGATCCGGGTGATGATGTCGGAGCTGTTCCGCATCCAGAGCCACCTGCTGTTCCTCGGTACCTATATCCAGGACGTGGGGGCCATGACCCCGGTGTTCTTCACCTTCACCGACAGGCAGAAGATCTACCTCATCATCGAGGCCATCACCGGTGCGCGCATGCACCCGGCCTGGTTCCGCATCGGCGGCGTGGCGCACGATCTGCCGATCGGCTGGGCCCGCCTCATCCAGGACAACCTGCTGAGCTGGCTGCCCAAGCGGCTGATGGAGTATGAGAAGGCTGCCATGCGCAACAGCATCTTGCGCGGTCGCACCATAGGCGTCGCCGCCTACAACACCGCGCAGGCGCTGGCCTGGGGCACCACGGGCGGCGGTCTGCGCGCCACCGGTCTCAACTTCGATGTGCGCAAGTGGCGCCCTTATTCCGGCTACGATCAGTTCGAGTTCGAGGTGCCGGTGGGCAGCAATGGGGATGCTTACGATCGCGCCACCGTGCGCATCGAGGAGATCCGCCAGAGCATGCGCATCATAGAGCAGTGCATGAAGAACATGCCGGAGGGACCGTTCAAGGCGGATCACCCGCTCACCACACCGCCGCCAAAAGAGCGCACCCTGCAGGACATCGAGACCCTGATCACCCACTTCCTGCAAGTGTCCTGGGGGCCCGTGATGCCGGCCGCCGAGTCCTTCCAGATGATAGAGGCGACCAAGGGGATCAACAGCTACTACCTGACCAGCGACGGCTCCACCATGAGCTACCGGACCCGGATCCGCACCCCGAGCTTTGCCCACCTGCAGCAGATCCCCTCGGTGATCCGCGGCCAGATGGTGTCGGATCTCATCGTCTACCTGGGCAGTATCGATTTCGTTATGTCGGATGTGGATCGTTAAGTCCCCGCAGTGACGGGACAAGAAGAATAAACGACAAAAGGTTAAGTCATGAGCCAGCAATGTCAGTGCAAAAATACATCGTCCTCAGCGGGACAGAGTGCGTGTCAGGGCAAGGGCGACGGATTCGCCCTGAGCCAGGCCGAGCGCGACGCCATCTTGCATGAGACGCACCACTACGAAGATCCCCGCGCCGCCAGCATAGAAGCACTCAAGATAGTGCAGCAGGCGCGCGGCTGGGTACCGGATGGTGCCATCCATGCCATCGCCGCCGAGCTGGGCATCCCCGCCAGCGACGTGGAAGGGGTCGCCACCTTCTACAGCCAGATCTTCCGCCAGCCGGTCGGCCGCCACATCATCCGTGTCTGTGACAGCATGGTCTGTTACATCAACGGCCATGAGCAGCTGCTGGCGGGTCTGAAAGATGTGCTGGATCTGGCCCCTGGCCAGACCTCGGCCGACGGCCGCTTCACCCTGCTGCCGGTCTGTTGCCTCGGCAACTGCGACAAGGGGCCGGCGCTGATGATCGACGACGACACCTTCGGCGGGCTGGATGCGATCGGCTTGCTTAAAACCCTGGAGGCTTACCCATGAGCCTGGCATCCCTTGGCACCGCCAACCGCACCCCCCGTGCCCCCGAGACCCATCCCCTCACCTGGCGGCTGCGCGACGATGGCCAGCCGGTCTGGATCGAGGAGTACCAGGCCAAGCAGGGCTACGAGGCCGCCCGCCGCGCGCTGGGCCAGATGAGCCCGGACGAGATCGTCAGCACCGTCAAGGACGCTGGCCTCAAGGGCCGCGGTGGCGCCGGCTTCTCCACCGGGGTGAAGTGGGGCCTGATGCCCAAAGACGAGAGCATGAACATCCGTTACCTGCTCTGCAACGCCGACGAGATGGAGCCGAACACCTACAAGGATCGGCTGCTGATGGAGCAGCTGCCCCACCTGCTGATCGAGGGGATGATCATCTCCGCCAAGGCGCTCAAGGCCTACCGCGGCTACATCTTCCTGCGTGGCGAGTATGTGGATGCCGCCATCCACCTGCGCCGTGCGGTGGAAGAGGCCAAGGCCGCCGGCCTGCTCGGCAAGAACATCCTGGGCTCGGGCTTCGACTTCGAGCTGTTCGTCCACACCGGTGCCGGTCGTTACATCTGCGGCGAAGAGACGGCGCTGATCAACTCCCTGGAAGGGCGCCGCGCCAACCCGCGCGCCAAGCCCCCCTTCCCCGCCGTCTCCGGCGTCTGGGGCAAGCCCACCTGCGTCAACAACGTCGAGACCCTGTGCAACGTACCCGCCATCATAGGCAACGGCGTGGCCTGGTATCAGGGGCTGGCGCTGCCGGGCTCGGAGGATCACGGCACCAAGCTGATGGGCTTCTCCGGCAAGGTCAACAATCCTGGTTTGTGGGAGCTGCCATTCGGCATCACCGCCCGCGAGCTGTTTGAGAACTACGCCGGTGGCATGAAGGCCGGTTATCGCCTCAAGGCCTGGCAACCGGGCGGCGCCGGCACCGGCTTCCTGCTGCCCGAACACCTGGATGCCCAGATGTATGCAGGCGGCATCGGCAAGGTCGGCACCCGCATGGGCACCGGCCTCGCCATGGCGGTGGATGACAGCGTCAACATGGTCTCCTTGCTGCGCAACATGGAAGAGTTCTTCGCCCGTGAATCCTGCGGCTGGTGCACCCCCTGCCGCGACGGCCTGCCCTGGAGCGTCAAGCTGCTGCGGGCACTGGAGCGCGGCGATGGCCAACCCGAGGATCTCGCCACCCTGGAGCAGCTGTGCAGTTTCCTCGGCCCGGGCAAGACCTTCTGCGCCCATGCCCCCGGCGCCGTCGAGCCCCTTGGCAGTGCGATGAAGTACTTCAGGTCCGAGTTCGAGGCCGGGGTCAAGGCCCCCCATGACAATCACAAGCTGTTCAAGGGTATCCAGCCCAATCTGCTGGGCGAACGCTGGTAACACGAGGCGTCATGCCTGCTGCGAGCCATGGATTTTATCTAATTTGATGTCAGGGAAGTTGTATGGCCACCATTTATGTAGACGGTAAAGAGTTCGAGGTAGACGGCGCAGACAACCTGCTGCAAGCCTGTCTGTCGCTGGGTCTGGACGTCCCCTATTTTTGCTGGCACCCGGCGCTCGGTAGCGTCGGTGCCTGCCGCCAGTGTGCGGTCAAACAGTATCAGAATGCCGATGACAAGCGCGGCCGCCTGGTCATGTCCTGCATGACCCCGTCCACCGATGGCACCTATATCTCCATCGAGGACGAAGAGGCGAAAGAGTTTCGCAAGACGGTGGTGGAGTGGCAGATGACCAACCACCCCCACGACTGCCCGGTGTGTGAAGAGGGCGGCGCCTGCCACCTGCAAGACATGACGGTGATGACCGGCCACAACAGCCGTCGCTACCGCTTCACCAAGCGCACCCACCAGAATCAGGATCTCGGCCCCTTCATCAATCACGAGATGAACCGCTGCATCGCCTGCTATCGCTGCGTGCGCTACTACAAGGATTACGCCGGTGGCGAGGATCTGGGCGTCTATGGTGCCCACGACAACGTCTACTTCGGCCGGGTCGAGGATGGCACCCTGGAGAGCGAGTTCTCCGGTAACCTGGTGGAGGTCTGCCCCACCGGCGTCTTCACCGACAAGACCCACTCCGAGCGTTATAACCGCAAATGGGACATGCAGTTCGCCCCCAGCATCTGCCAACAGTGCTCGGTCGGCTGCAACATCAGCCCGGGTGAGCGCTACGGCGAGCTGCGCCGCATCGAGAACCGTTACCACGGCGCGCTGAACCACTACTTCCTGTGCGACCGCGGCCGCTTCGGCTACGGCTATGTCAACCTGGCCGACCGCCCCCGCCAGCCCCTGCTCCATGATGGCAACGACCGACTCGCCATCACGGTCGACGGCGCCCTCAACCGCGCCGCCGATGCCCTGCGCACCGCCGCCGGTGTCATCGGCATCGGCTCGCCGCGCGCCTCGCTGGAGAGCAACTTCGCCCTGCGCGAACTGGTGGGTGCCGACAACTTCTATTGCGGCGTCGAGCAGAGTGAATGGGAGTGCCTGCAGAAGATGCTGCATATACTGCAGCACGGCGGCGTGCGTACCCCCAGCCTGCGCGATATGGAGGAGGCCGACGCCATCCTGGTGCTGGGTGAAGATGTCACCATGAGCGCCGCCCGCATCGCCCTGGCCCTGCGCCAGGCGGTCAAGGGCAAGGGCCGCGAGATAGCCCGCAAGCTGAAGGTGGACCTGTGGCAGGTCGCCGCGGTGCAGACCCTGGCGCAGAACGATCGCTATCCGCTGCTCATCACCAGCCTGGATCAGACCCGCCTCGACGATGTGGCCAGCGGCACACTGCATGCGCCCCACGCCGATCAGGCCCGGCTCGGCTTCGCCATCGCCCACCTGCTCGATGGCTCGGCCCCGACCCCGCACGACTTGAGTGCCGATCAGCAGGCCCTGGCCACGCGCTGGGCCGAGCTGCTCGGCAATGCCAAGAAGCCGCTCATCATCGCCGGCTCCGGCGCCCGCTCCCAGGCCCTGCTCGAGGCGGCCAGCAACATAGCGCGCGCCCTCAAGGGCCGTGCCCAGGAGGTGAGCCTGGCGCTGGTGGCACAGGAAGCCAACAGCCTGGGGCTGGCCATGTTGGCCGCATCGGATGCGCCGCTGGAAGCCGCCCTGAGCCGTATCGAAGGGGAGGA
Source organism: Aeromonas sp. sia0103 (assembly GCF_963895295.1). Classification (NCBI taxonomy): domain Bacteria; kingdom Pseudomonadati; phylum Pseudomonadota; class Gammaproteobacteria; order Aeromonadales; family Aeromonadaceae; genus Aeromonas; species Aeromonas sp. sia0103. Next base: position 401,311 of record NZ_CAWQKG010000033.1, read on the forward strand.
GAAGCTGGCGCTGATCACCCTGGAAAACGATCTCTATCGCCGCGCCCCGCGCAACCGGGTCGATGCCGCCATCAAGCGCCTGCAGCATCTGCTGGTGGTCGATCATCAGGACACCCAGACCGCCCAGCAGGCGAACCTGGTGCTGCCTGCCGCCAGCTTCGCCGAGGCCGACGGTACCCTGGTGAACATGGAAGGTCGCGCCCAGCGCTTCTTCCAGGTCTATGCCGCCGCCTTCTACGACGCCGACATCCAGGTGCGCGAGAGCTGGCGCTGGCTGGCCGCGCTGCAGGGGGCGCTGGATCACACGCCGCTGCGCTGGACCACCTTCGACGAGGTGAGTGCCGCCTGCGCCGCCTCAGTGCCGCTGCTGGCCGCCATGCTGGAGGCCGCGCCCAACGCCGGGCTGCGCATCCGTGGCATGAAGCTCGCCCGCGAGCCGCACCGCTACAGCGGCCGCACCTCCATGCTGGCGGATCAGAACGTGAGCGAACCCAGGGTGGCTCAGGATCCGGACTCCCCCTTCAGCTTCTCCATGGAAGGCTACGCCGGTGCCCGCCAGCCGATGCAACAGGTGCCGTTCGCCTGGGCGCCGGGCTGGAACTCCCCCTCTGCCTGGAACAAGTTCCAGAGCGAGGTGGGTGGCAACCTGCGAGCCGGCGATCCCGGTCGCCGTCTGCTGGAGCCGGGTGAAGACAGCCTCGGCTGGTTCGAGACCATCCCCGCCCCCTTCGGCGCCCAGGCGGCGCTGCAGGTGGTGAGCTACGAGCAACTCTTTGGCGGGGAAGAGCTCTCCGCGCGCAGCCCGGTCATCCAGGCGCGCATGGCCGCCCCCGAGCTGGTGCTGAACCCGGGCGACGCCGCCCGCTTCGCCCTCCATGCCGGCAACCTGGTGGCCTTCTCCTGGGGCGGCCACCACTGGCGGTTGACCCTGCGGGTCAGCGAGCGGCTGGCACAGGGGCTGCTCGGTCTGCCGCTGGGCGCCCATGGCCTGCCGACCGCGCTGCACCAGGCCTATGTGACTGATCTGCAGGAGGCCATAGCATGAGCGATGAAATGATCGACCTGTTGCTGGAAGTAGGCAAGGCGCTGATCGTGCTGGTGGGGATAGTGGGGGCTGGCGCCTTCATGAGCTTCATCGAGCGCCGTCTGCTGGCGCTGTGGCAGGACCGTTACGGCCCCAACCGGGTAGGCCCCTTCGGCTTGCTGCAGCTGGCGGCCGACATGGTCAAGATGTTCTTCAAGGAGGACTGGATCCCGCCGTTCGCCGATCGCCGGATCTTCGTGCTGGCCCCCATCATCGCCTTTACCTCCTTTATTCTGGCGTTTGCGGTGGTGCCCATCACGCCGACCTGGGGGGTGGCGGATCTCAACGTGGGTCTGCTCTACATCCTGGCCATCGCGGGGCTGGCGGTCTACGCCGTGCTGTTCGCCGGCTGGTCTAGCAACAACAAGTACTCCCTGCTCGGCAGCCTGCGCGCCTCGGCCCAGACCCTCTCCTACGAGGTGTTCCTCGGCCTCTCCCTGATGGGGATAGTGATCCAGACCGGCAGCTTCAACCTGAGAGAGATCGTCGAGGCGCAGGCCGGCCTGTGGAACGTGGTGCCCCAGATCCTGGGCTTTGTCACCTTCCTGTTTGCCGGCGTCGCCGTCACCCACCGTCACCCGTTCGACCAGCCGGAGGCCGAGCAGGAGCTCGCCGACGGCTATCACATCGAATACGCGGGCATGAAGTGGGGTCTGTTCTTCGTGGGCGAGTACATCGGCATAGTGCTGGTCTCCTCCCTCATCGTGACCCTGTTCTTCGGTGGCTGGCACGGCCCCTGGTTGCCGCCCTTCATCTGGTTTGCGCTGAAGACCGCCTGTTTCATGGTGTTCTTCATCCTGCTGCGGGCTTCCCTGCCCCGCCCGCGCTTCGACCAGGTGATGTCCTTTGGCTGGAAAGTCTGCTTACCGCTTACCTTGCTCAACATGCTGGTAACCGGCGCCGTAGTGCTGATAAATGTGCAGTGAGGCACGACTATGAAAATTACTAGCATTATCAAGGGTGTTGGCACCCAGTTACGCAGCCTGGGGATGGTGTTCTCCCATGCCTGGCGGCCCCGTGAGACCCTCAGCTATCCGGAGCAGGCGGTCTATGCCGCCCCCCGTTTCCGCGGTCGCATCGTGCTGACCCGGGATCCGGACGGTGACGAGCGCTGCGTGGCGTGCAACCTGTGCGCCGTGGCCTGCCCGGTCGGCTGCATCTCGCTGCAAAAGGCGGAGCGGGACGATGGCCGCTGGTACCCGGAGTTCTTCCGCATCAACTTCTCCCGCTGCATCTTCTGCGGCCTGTGCGAAGAAGCCTGCCCCACCACCGCCATCCAGCTCACGCCGGATTTCGAGATGGGTGAGTATCGCCGCCAGGATCTGGTGTATGAGAAGGAAGACTTGCTGATCAGCGGGCCCGGCAAATACCCGGACTACAACTTCTACCGCATGAGCGGGATGGCGATCGACGGCAAGCCCAAAGGGGAAGCCGAGAACGAAGCCAAACCCATCGATGTCAAGAGCCTGCTGCCCTAGGAGTCAATCATGGAACTGGCATTTTATGCCGCGGCCCTGGTCGCCGTTTACAGTACGCTGCGGGTGATCAGCACCAGCAATCCGATGCATGCGCTACTCAATCTCATCATCTCCCTCATCGCCGTGGCCATGATCTTCTTCTGCCTGGGGGCCTCCTTCGCAGGCGCCCTGCAGGTGATCGTCTACGCCGGCGCCATCATGGTGCTGTTCGTGTTCGTGGTGATGATGCTGAACCTGGGGTCATCCCAGGATCAGGAGCGCAACTGGCTCACCCCCATGACCTGGGGTGGACCCGCCCTGCTCTCCCTCGTCCTGCTCGGCTTTCTGGCCTATGGCATCCTCGGGGTCACCGGTGGCGAGCTCGGCCTGACCGACGTCAGCGCCAAGGAAGTCGGCATCGCCCTGTTCGGCCCCTATGTGCTGGCGGTGGAGCTGGCCTCCATCCTGCTGCTGGCGGGTCTGGTCACCGCCTATCACCTCGGTCGTGAAGACAAGAGCGGGGAAGTGCTCTCCGTCCCCAAACCCACCGCTCGCCCGTCCCAGGAAGGAGGTCAGTCATGAATGGAATCCCAATGGTGATGCATGACCTCTTGCTGGCAGCTGGCCCCCTCTCCCTTTCTATCCAGCAAGCGCAAGGAGAATGGCTATGAACGGAATCCCAATGGAATACGGCCTCCTGCTGGCCGCCATCCTGTTCTGCATCGGCCTGTGCGGCCTGTTAATTCGTCGTAACTTGCTGTTTATCCTCATGAGTATCGAAATCATGATGAATGCGTCCGCGCTGGCGTTCGTGGTGGCTGGCAGCCGCTGGGCCCAGGCCGACGGCCAGATCATGTACATACTGGTGATTTCTCTGGCGGCAGCGGAGGCCAGTATCGGCCTCGCTTTACTACTGCTGCTCTATCGTCGTTACCACACCCTGAACGTGGACACTGTGAGCGAGATGCGCGGATGAGCCTCTTATACCTGACTTTCCTCTTTCCCCTGTTGGGATGGCTGGTGCTGGCCTTCTCCATCGGCCGCTTCGGTGAGCGCAGCTCGGCACTGATCGGCGTCGGCAGCATCGGCCTGTCGGCCCTCACCACCCTCTGGGTCGGCCTCGACTTCATGAGTGTCATGCCGGAGGGCGGCGTCTACACCCAGACCCTGTGGCAGTGGATGTCGGTGGGGGAATTCACCCCCACCTTCCGCCTGGCGCTGGATGGTCTGTCGCTGACCATGCTGGGGGTAGTGACCGGAGTGGGTTTCTTCATCCACCTGTTCGCCTCCTGGTACATGCGCGGTGAAGAGGGTTATTCCCGCTTCTTCACCTATACCAACCTGTTCATCGCCAGCATGGTGTTCCTGGTGCTGGCCGACGATCTGCTGTTCGTCTACCTGGGCTGGGAAGGGGTGGGGCTGTGCAGCTACCTGCTGATCGGCTTCTACTACCGCAATCCGGCCAACGGCGCCGCCGCCCTCAAGGCGTTCGTGGTGACCCGGGTCGGTGATGTCTTCCTCGCCATCGGCCTGTTCATCCTCTACCGCGAGCTCGGCACCCTCAACATCCATGAGCTGCTGGTGCGCGCGCCTGTGGTGTTTGCCGAGGGCTCCCCTGCCCTGTCGCTGGCCTGCCTGATGCTCTTGGGCGGCGCGGTCGGCAAGTCTGCCCAGCTGCCGCTGCAGACCTGGCTGGCGGATGCCATGGCGGGTCCGACCCCGGTCTCGGCGCTGATCCACGCGGCCACCATGGTGACCGCCGGTGTTTACCTGATTGCCCGTACCCACGGTCTGTTCCTGCTGGCCCCCGAGATCCTGCATCTGGTGGCGCTGGTCGGGGCCATCACGCTGGTGCTGGCAGGCTTTGCGGCCCTGGTGCAGACCGACATCAAGCGGATTTTGGCTTACTCCACCATGAGCCAGATCGGCTACATGTTCCTGGCCCTCGGGGTCGGCGCCTGGGAGGGAGCCATCTTCCACCTGATGACCCACGCCTTCTTCAAGGCGCTGCTGTTCCTCTCCGCCGGCGCCGTCATTGTCGCGACCCACCACGAGCAGAACATCTTCAAGATGGGGGGCCTGCGCAAGAGCCTGCCGCTGGTCTATGCCTGCTTCCTGGTGGGGGGCTCGGCACTGGCCGCGCTGCCGCTGGTCACCGCCGGCTTCTACAGCAAGGACGCCATCCTGTGGCAGGTGCAGGCCAGTGGCCAGAGCGCCTTGCTGTGGGCCGGTCTGGTGGGGGCCTTCCTGACCTCCCTCTACACCTTCCGTCTGATCTTCATCGCCTTCCACGGCAAGCCCCAGACCGAGGCCCACGCCGGTCACGGCCTGGCCCACAAGCTGCCGCTGCTGGTGCTGCTGGTGCTCTCCACCGCCGTCGGCTCCATGATAGTACCGCCGCTGGCCGGGGTACTGCCGGCCGGCCCGGGTGACAGCATCGAGGAGGGACGCCACAGCCTTGAGATCCTCTCCGGGATCATCGCCGTGGCAGGCATAGCGCTGGCCGCCTTCCTGTTCCTCGGCGAGCGCCGCCTGGCGAAGGGGATCGCCGAGAGCGCTCCTGGTCGTCTGCTCAGCACCCTCTGGTTCAATGCCTGGGGCTTCGACTGGCTGTATGACTGGATCTGGGTCAAGCCCTACCTGCTGGTGACCCGACTGCTCGGCAAGGACCCGCTGGATCGGATGATGAACCTGCCCGCCGTGCTGGCCCAGAGTGGCCACCAGCTGCTGGCCTGGACGGTGTCCGGCAAGTTGCGCTGGTACGCAGCCTCCATGGGGATGGGCGCCGCCCTGATCCTGGCCCTGCTGTTGCTCGGCTGACCCCGATGCGGTCCCTGAACTCACGGCAGGCCCGCTGGGCCTGCACTGCAGCTAGCAGCATGACTAGCAAATAGACGAGAGCTGATATCGTGACCTTACTCTGGATCTTGTTAATTCCTTTTATCGGCGGCTTGCTCTGCTGGCAGATGGAGCGGCTCGGTGGGCAATTCGTTCGCTGGGTGGCGCTGCTGTCGATGAGCGCCTGCCTGTTGCTCTCCGGTGCCATCTGGCTCAGCGGTGACTTCTCCCTCGCCAATCCGGGCCTCCCGGTCTGGGCGGCCGAGTGGCAACAGCCCTGGATCCCCCGCTTCGGCATCTCCCTGCACCTGGCGGTGGATGGCCTCTCCCTGCTGATGGTGATGCTCACCAGCTTCATCGGCGTACTGGCCATCCTCTGCTCCTGGAAGGAGATAGTGCAGCGCATCGGCTTCTTCCACCTGAACCTGCTCTGGATCCTGGGCGGCGTGCTCGGCGTCTTCATGGCGGTGGATCTGTTCCTGTTCTTCTTCTTCTGGGAGATGATGCTGGTGCCGATGTACTTCCTGATCGCGCTCTGGGGCCACTCGGTCACCGACGGCAAATCCCGGATCAACGCCGCCACCAAGTTCTTCATCTACACCCAGGCCAGCGGCCTCATCATGCTGGTCGCCATCCTCGGGCTGGTGCTGACCCACCATGCCGCCACCGGCGTCTTCACCTTCAACTACCTCGACCTGCTCAACACCCCGATGAGCAAGGGCGTGCAGTGGCTGCTGATGCTGGGCTTCTTCGTCGCCTTCGCGGTCAAGATGCCGCTGGTGCCGCTGCACGGCTGGTTGCCGGACGCCCACAGCCAGGCGCCGACCGCGGGCTCGGTGGATCTGGCGGGCATCTTGCTGAAGACCGCCGCCTACGGCTTGCTGCGCTTCACCCTGCCGCTGTTCCCCGAGGCCTCCGCCGAGTTCGCCCCCTACGCCATGCTCCTTGGCCTGTTCGGCATCGTCTACGGCGCCCTGCTGGCGTTCGCCCAGACCGACATCAAGCGGCTGGTGGCCTACACCAGCATCTCCCACATGGGCTTTGTGATGATCGCCATCTACTCCGGCAGCGAGCTTGCGCTGCAAGGGGCCGTGGTGCAGATGATCGCCCACGGTCTCTCCGCCGCCGGCCTGTTCATCCTGTGCGGCCAGCTCTACGAGCGGCTGCATACCCGGGATCTGCGCCTGATGGGCGGCCTCTGGGGCCGGTTGCGCTACCTGCCAGGGGTGATGTTGTTCTTCTCGGTGGCCTCCCTCGGGATGCCGGGCACCGGCAACTTCATCGGCGAGTTCCTGATCCTCATCGGCAGCTTCCAGGTGGCCCCGGTCATCACCGTCATCGCCACCTTCGGTCTGGTACTGGCCTCGGTCTACTCCCTCATCATGCTGCAACGGGCCTGCTTCGGTGCACCCAAGGATGAGAAGCCGCTCAAGGGGCTGGATGGCCGGGAACTGGCCATGATGCTCACCATCGCCGGCCTGCTGGTGCTGCTCGGCCTCTATCCCCAGCCCGTGCTCGACACCGCCAGCAGCAGCCTGCTGAGCGTGTTGCACTGGTATGCGCTGCCAAGCACAGGAGCGCTGCAATGATGCTTTCTCTTTCGCCTTCTTCGTCCACGTCAGGAGCACTGTCATGACGTTCACCGCTTCTCAACTACTGGCCCTGCTGCCCCTGCTGCTGACCACCGGGGCCATGGTGGCCCTGATGCTGGCCATCGCCTGGAAACGCTGCGATGACACCGCCTTCGCGGTGACCATCACCGGCCTGAACCTGGCCCTTTTCTCCCTGCCCATAGTGATGGCCCAGGGGGATCAGGGTGTCACCCCGCTGCTGCAAGTGGACAGCTATGCGGTCTTCTACATGGGGCTGGTGCTCATCGGCGCCCTGGCGACCTGTACCTTCGGCCGCTCCTGGCTCAAGGGCTATCCGGACAACCGGGAAGAGTTCTACCTGCTGCTGCTGATCGCCACCGCCGGCGGGCTGGTGCTGGCGGGCTCCCGCCACCTCGCCTCCCTGTTCATCGGGATCGAGATGCTGACCCTGCCCATGTTCGGCCTGGTGGGCTACGCCTACCGCGAGCGTCATTCATTGGAAGCCAGCATCAAGTACATGGTGCTCTCCGCCGCCGCCACCGCCTTCCTGCTGTTTGGCATGGCGCTGCTCTACGCCCAGGCGGGCAGCCTGAGCTTCAGCGATCTCGGCCTGACCCTGGCCCAGAGCCCGGCTCACCATCCGCTGCTGATGGGCGGCCTGGGTCTGATGCTGGTGGGCTTCGCCTTCAAGCTCTCCCTCGCCCCCTTCCACCTCTGGACCCCGGACGTGTACGAGGGTGCCCCGGCACCGGTGGCTACCTTCCTCGCCACCGTCAGCAAGATCGCGGTGTTCTGTGTGCTGCTGCGCTTCTACCTGGCGGTGCCGGCCACCTCGGACCCCATGATCCACTGGCTGCTGGCGGCCATGGCGGTCATCTCCATCGTCATCGGTAACCTGCTGGCGCTGATCCAGACCAACATCAAGCGGATGATGGGTTACTCCTCCATCTCCCACTTCGGCTACCTGCTGGCGGTGGTGGTGGCGAGCCGCCTCGGCCAGATGCCGGTGGAAGCGGCCGGGGTCTACCTGCTGATGTACCTGTTCACCAGCCTGGGGGCCTTCGGCGTCATCAGCATGATGTCCAGCCCCTATCGCGGCAAGGATGCGGACTCCCTGCACAGCTACCGCGGCCTGTTCTGGCACAGACCCTACCTGACCGCCGTGATGACGGTGATGATGCTCTCCCTGGCGGGCATCCCCATGACGCTCGGCTTCATCGGCAAGTTCTACCTCATCGGGGTGACGGTCGATGCCCAGCTGTGGTGGCTCTCCGGCGCCATAGTGCTCGGCAGCGCGCTGGGGCTCTATTACTACCTGCGGGTCATGGTCACCCTCTATCTGCGGGAACCCGGCATGCAGCTGCGCGATGCCAAGGCCGACTGGGCCTTCTCCTCCGGCGGACTGGTGGTGCTGCTCTCCGCCATCCTGGTGGTGGCGCTGGGTATCTACCCCCAGCCGGTCATCAGCCTGGTGCAGGGCTTCCAGAACGTGGTGCTGCGCTAGCATCACGCTCAGTCCCAACGAAAAACCGGCCCCCGTGGCCGGTTTTTTTATCTCGCCAACTTGCCGAGGTACGTATCGCGTCGGCTCGGCTCGCCGGCCAACCCCTCCCCCTTCAGCCCGATCTGCCATCTGCTATCTGCCATCTGCTATCTGCTATCTGCTATCTGCTATCTGCTATCTGCTATCTGCTATCGACTCACAGAACCGAATGACAGGCTCATGAGCCAATAAAAAACCGGCCACGGGGGCCGGTTTTTGATTTTCTGCGCAGTACGGGGCGGGATTAACCCAGGCGTACCCGTGCGTTTCTGAACATCCGCATCCAGGCACCATCCTCGCCCCAGTTGTCCGGGTGCCAGGAGTTCGCCACCGTGCGGAACACCCGCTCCGGGTGCGGCATCATGATGGTGGCGCGACCGTCAAGGGTGGTGACTGCGGTGATACCATCCGGTGCGCCGTTCGGGTTGGCCGGGTATTGCTCGGTCACCTGACCGCGGTTGTCGACGAAGCGCAGCCCCACCAGACCGCTGGCCTGCAGCGCGGCAAGGTGAGCGGCATCGCGCACCTCCACCCGCCCTTCACCGTGGGAGACGGCGATGGGCATCACCGAGCCCTGCATGCCCGCGAAGAAGGCGGAGGGGGAATCCTGCACCTGCACCAGACTGAAGCGGGCCTCGAAACGTTCGGAGCGGTTGCGCACGAAGCGCGGCCACAGATCGGCGCCCGGGATCAGGGTGCGCAGGTTGGACATCATCTGGCAGCCGTTGCACACGCCCAAGGAGAGGGTATCGCCGCGCTCGAAGAAGCGCTGGAACTGCTCGCGGGCACCGTCGTTGAACAGGATGGACTTGGCCCAGCCTTCCCCCGCCCCCAGCACGTCGCCGTAGGAGAAACCGCCGCAGGCCACCAGGGTCTGGAACTGCTCCAGCTTGATGCGACCGGACAGGATGTCGCTCATATGCACATCCACCGCGGTGAAGCCGGCACGATCGAAGGCCGCGGCCATCTCCACGTGGGAGTTGACCCCCTGCTCGCGCAGCACCGCCAACCGGGGGGAGACCCCACGGGCGATATAGGGTGCGGCCACGTCTTCACTCGGGTTGAAACTCAAGCTGGCGTGCAGACCCGGATCCGCGGCGTCCTGACGGGCGGCGTGTTCCTGATCGGCGCACTCCGGGTTGTCGCGCAGGCGCTGCATCTGCCAGCTGGTCTCGCCCCAGGCGGTACGCAGGGCGGTGCGGCTGGCGCGATAGAGCTCATGGCCCTCCCGCTGCAACGAGATGATATCGCCGTCACAGGCGGTGCCCAGCACGTGGGAGCAGGCCGCCAGACCGTGGCCGGCCAACAGGGTCAGCACTGCTTCCTTGTCGTCGCGACGCACCTGGATGACGGCGCCCAGCTCCTCGTTGAACAGCGCCGGCAGCAGCTCGCCACCGATGCGATCGAGCTGGATCTCGAGGCCGCAATGACCGGCGAAGGCCATCTCGGTCAGGGTGACGAACAGGCCGCCATCGGATCTGTCGTGGTAGGCGATGAGCTTGCGATCCGCCACCAGCGCCTGAATGGCGTTGAAGAAGCCCTTGAGCTGGACCGGGTTGTCGAGATCCGGTGCGCTGTCGCCGAGCTGGCGATAGACCTGGGCCAGGGCCGAGGCGCCGAGGCGCTGCTTGCCGTTGCCCAGATCGATCAGGATGAGATCCGTCTCGCCGAGATCGGTACGCAGCTGCGGGGTGACGGTGTTGCGCACGTCCTCCACCCGGGCGAAGGCGGTGATGAGCAGGGAGAGCGGCGAGGTGACGCTGCGCTCCTCGTCATCCTGCTGCCAGCGGGTCTTCATGGACATGGAGTCCTTGCCGACCGGGATGGTGATGCCAAGCGCCGGGCAGAGCTCCTCGCCCACCGCCTTGACCGCCTCGTACAGGCCGGCATCTTCCCCCGGGTGGCCGGCGGCGGCCATCCAGTTGGCGGAGAGCTTGACCCGCTTCAAGGAACCGATGTGGGCCGGCGCCAGGTTAGTCAGCGCCTCGGCCACCGCCATGCGGGCGGAGGCGGCGTGGGAGAGCAGCGCCACCGGGGTGCGCTCGCCCATGGACATGGCTTCGCCGTGATAGCTGTCGTAGGTGGCGGCGGTGACCGCGCAATCGGCCACCGGGATCTGCCAGGGGCCGACCATCTGATCGCGGTTGACCAGGCCGGTCACGCTGCGATCGCCGATGGTGATGAGGAAGGATTTCTCCGCCACGGTCGGCAGGCGCAGCACCCGCTCGGCCGCCTCGCTCAGGGTGATGCCGTCCAGCTGCAGCGCCTTGCCACGGGCCGGCAGGCTGGCCACGTCGCGGTGCATCTTGGGGGCCTTGCCGAGCAGCACGTCCAGCGGCAGATCGATGGGCTGGTTGTCAAAGTGGCTGTCGGACAGGGTGAGATGCTTCTCTTCGGTGGCGGTACCGATCACGGCATAGGGGGCGCGTTCGCGCTCGCACAGGGCCTTGAACAGCGGCAGCTTGTCCTGGGCCACGGCCAGCACGTAACGCTCCTGGGATTCATTGCACCAGATCTCCAGCGGGCTCATGCCAGGCTCGTCGCTCTGGATGGCGCGCAGGTCGAAGCGACCACCGCGCTCGCCGTCGTTGACCAGCTCCGGCATGGCGTTGGAGAGGCCACCGGCCCCCACGTCGTGGATGAAGACGATGGGGTTGTCATCGCCCAGCTGCCAGCAGCGGTCGATCACTTCCTGGCAGCGGCGCTCCATCTCGGGGTTGTCCCGCTGCACAGAGGCAAAGTCCAGATCCTCGGCGGACTGGCCGGAGGCCATGGAGGAGGCCGCGCCGCCCCCGAGGCCGATGTTCATGGCCGGGCCACCCAGCACGATCAGGGCGGCCCCGACCGGGATCTCCCCCTTCTGCACGTGCTCGGTGCGGATGTTGCCGATGCCGCCCGCCAGCATGATGGGCTTATGGTAGCCCCGCACCTCGACGCCGTTGTGGCTCGGCACCTTCTCCTCGAAGGTACGGAAATAACCGAGGATGGCCGGACGACCGAACTCGTTGTTGAAGGCGGCGCCGCCGAGCGGCCCCTCCTGCATGATGTCAAAGGCGCTGACGATGCGGCTCGGTTTGCCGAAATCCTGCTCCCAGGGCTGCTCGAAGCCGGGGATGCGCAGGTTGGAAACGGAGAAGCCCACCAGACCCGCTTTGGGCTTGGCGCCACGGCCTGTCGCACCCTCGTCGCGGATCTCGCCGCCGGAGCCGGTGGCCGCCCCCGGGAAGGGGGAGATGGCGGTCGGGTGGTTGTGAGTTTCCACCTTCATCAGGATGTCGACCCGCTCCTGGTGATACTGGTACTCACCGCTGGCGGGGCTCGGGAAGAAGCGGCCACCCTCGCTGCCTTCCATCACGGCGGCGTTGTCTTTATAGGCAGACAGGACATGATCCGGCGTCTGCGCGAAGGTGTTCTTGATCATCTTGAACAGCGACTTGGGTTGCAGCTGTCCGTCTATGGTCCAGTCGGCGTTGAAGATCTTGTGACGACAGTGCTCCGAGTTCGCCTGGGCAAACATGTAGAGCTCGATGTCGTTGGGATTGCGGCCAAGCCGGGTGAAGTTCTCCACCAGGTAATCGATCTCGTCATCGGCCAGGGCCAGGCCCAGTGCCACGTTGGCCTCAGCCAGCGCGGTGCGGCCACCGGCCAGCACATCCACCTGGGTGAAGGGGCGCGGCTCCTGATGGGCAAACAGGGCGCTCGCTTGGCTCAGCTCGTCGAACACCGTCTCCATCATGCGATCGTGCAGCAGGGCCGCCAGCTCGCCGCGCTGGACGGCGGTCAGGGCCTGCTTGGGCTGCAGATAATAAGCAATGCCGCGCTCCAGCCGCTTGACCTGGTTTAGGCCGCAGTTGTGGGCGATGTCGGTTGCTTTGGAAGACCAGGGGGAGATAGTGCCGGGACGGGGGGTAACGAGAAACAGCTGACCGCTGGGGGTGTGTTCTGGGATGGTCGGGCCGTAGCGCAGGAGCTGGCCCAAGGTCGCTCGCTCGGGCGGCGACAAGGGGGATGATAGCTCGGCAAAGTGCACATATTCGGCATAGACGCTCTCTATCTCTACTCCTCTCTGCACGCAGCTTTGCAGCAGCTTGTGGACACGAAACTCAGACAGTGCTGGGGCACCACGCAAGATTTCCATATACCTTTCTCACCAAGTTTTAGAGTGTGGGGGGATTTGAGACGCGCGTATTATAGGGATCAGGCCCACAACGGACAAACGTTTTTCTCACTTAGACCGATGTGACTCGCTCCACACACTCTGGTATAAAGGAGCCTCTTTTTTGACAAATGCCGATTTTTTCAACAAGGGTATTCAACTACTTGCGCTGCATTTTTCGACTGTGTATCGGGATGTTGCTGACGCTGGCCCTGGCCGGCTGCGACTTCTATTCCCCCTCCAGCCAGCTGGAGCAGATCCGTCAACGGGGCGAGATCCGGGTTGGCACCCTCTATGGCCCCACTTCCTATTACCAACGTGACGACATCGCCCAGGGCTTCGATTACGAGCTGGCGCAGAACTATGCCGACTGGCTGGGGGTCAAGCTGACCATCATCCCGGCCTACAGCACCGCCGGGCTGGTCGAGCTGCTGGAGCAGGGCAAGCTGGATCTCGCCGCCGCCGCCATCGTGGTGACGCCGGAGCGGCGCAAGCTGTTTCGCTTCGGCCCCGGCTTCTACCAGGTCTCCCCCAAGCTGGTCTATCGCAATGGCTCCCCCAAGCCGAAGGATCTCGGCGACATCAAGGGCACCATAGTGGTACCCGCCGGCTCCACCGGGGAGGATCTGATGAAGATACTCGCCAAGCAGTACCCCAACCTGGACTGGAGCACCAACCGGGATGCGGATGTGGAGGAGCTGCTCAAGCAGGTCGCCGACGGCAAGCTCGACTATACGGTGGTGCAGGACACCGTGCTGGCCCGCGCCCAGCGCTACTACCCCGAGCTCACCGAGGGGCTGACCCTCGACAAGAAGCAGGCCGTGGCCTGGGCCATGACCAAGCTGCCCGATGACAGCCTCTATGCCAGCATCATCGACTTCTTCGGCCAGCGCTTCATGGATGGCTCCATCGCCAAGCTGGACGAGAAGTACTTCGGCCATGTGCAGAACTTCGACTTCGTCGACACCCGCACCTTCCTGCAGCGGGCCAAGAGCCGGCTGCCCAAATACCAGGAACTGTTCCAGACCCACGCCAAGGAGATCGACTGGCGCCTGCTGGCGGCCATCAGCTATCAGGAGTCCCACTGGGATCCGGAGGCGCGCTCCTATACCGGGGTGCGCGGCATGATGATGCTGACCGAGCCCACCGCCAAGGCGATGGGGGTCAGCAACCGGCTGCACCCGGAGGAGAGCATCAAGGGCGGTGCCCGCTACCTGCAGGAGATGATGGAGAAGGTGCCGGACTCGGTGCCGGACGACGAGAAGGTGTGGTTCGCCCTCACCGCCTACAACATCGGCTACGGCCACATGATGGATGCGCGCCGCCTGACCAAGGAGCTCGGCAAGAATCCCGACGCCTGGAGTGATGTGAAGGAGGTGCTGCCGCTGCTGCAGCAGGCCCGCTGGCATCGCAAGGTGCGCTATGGCTATGCCCGGGGTGGCGAGGCGCGCAACTACGTCAACAACGTGCGCCAGTACTACCAGAGCCTGCTCTGGCTCGACAACGAGCAGCAGAAGGCCCACCGCCGCGAGGAGCTGGACGAGGATGACAACAGCGAGCCGGCAGCCAGCGGCGAGCACCCTACCATCATCGCCGAGGTGGTCAAGCAGATCATCGCCCCTTGACCCGGGTGTGTTATCCGGTTGAGTTCTCTGTTAACATCGTTCCAGGCCTGAGCCTGTCTGACAGGTGCTTATCGCAACATATTCATCAAGTTGCGATACTGATGACAGAATGCACCGACAGGCCTCAACATCAGTGCCAGGATGACCAGGGAGGAGAACAAGATGCGAACTCGCAGAAGAGCCACGTTGACCAGGAAGACAAAATGTTCCTGGAGCCCAAGACGCAAGCTCAAACTCAATGACATGAAACGCAAGATATGGCGCCGAAACCGCTCCTACACCTTGCTGATCGCAGAGCACACAGAATAAAAAACCCGGCAAATGCCGGTTTTTTTATTGCCTCACGCCGACTCGACCGGACTCACCGCAAGGAGCACCGCCCGCTTAGAGACCAGGCTGTTGCAATGATTGCAGAAGTAATCCACCGCCCCGCAGGCCCTCAGCCGCTCCAGCGCCTGCTGGCAGCTCGGGCAACGGGCCAGGATCCGGTAGCGGGTCTGGCATTGGGTGCAGCTTGTCTCGCTGCTGCGGCTATCCAGCTCGGCGTGGCAGGCTGGGCATGTCAGGGTGCTCATCGATGACTCCTCATGAAGTGAATGAGCGCTGGGTGGGCCCACGGCTCATTAACCTTCGCGCTTAAGGCTAAAAAAACGGCTGCCGCAGGGGCAGCCGTTTCGGCTTATTTCTTGCTGCTCTTGGTTCTCGCCTTGAGCAAGCGATCCCGTTGCCGCTCCTGGCTCAGGGTCATGGTGTTCTTCCTGCCCTCGAACGGGTTGACCGATTCCTGGAATTCGACCCGGATCGGGGTGCCCATGATCTTCAGGGACTTGCGGAAGTAGTTGATCAGATACCGCTTGTAGGAGTCCGGCAGATCGTTCAGCTGGTTGCCGTGGATGACGATGCGCGGCGGGTTGTAACCACCGGCGTGAGCATACTTCAGCTTGACCCGGCGACCGTTCACCATGGGCGGCTGGTGATCTTCCTGCGCCATCTGCATGATGCGGGTCAGCATGGCGGTGCTGGTACGGCGGGTGGCGGACTGGTACGCCTCCTGGATGGACTCGAACAGGTGGCCGACACCGCTGCCGTGCAGGGCGGAGATGAAGTGCACCCGGGCGAAGTCGATGAAGCCGAGACGACGATCCAGCTCGTTCTTGACGTCCTCTTTCACCTTCTGATCCAGGCCATCCCACTTGTTCACCACCAGTACCACCGAGCGGCCGGAGTGGAGCACGAAGCCGAGGATGCTGAGATCCTGATCGGTGATGGTCTCGCGCGCGTCTATCACCAGCAGGCAGACGTTCGCATCCTCGATCGCCTTGAGGGTCTTGATGACGGAGAACTTCTCCACCGTCTCGTGCACCTTGCCACGACGACGCACCCCGGCGGTGTCGATGATGACGTACTTTTGATCGTCACGCTCCATCGGGATATAGACGGAGTCGCGGGTGGTGCCCGGCATGTCATAGACGATGACGCGGTCTTCACCCAGCATGCGGTTGGTCAGAGTCGACTTGCCGACGTTGGGACGACCGACGATGGCGAACTTGATGGGCAGGTCGGCGAACGGGGTCTCCTTGGTGTCTTCCCTGGTGTCCAGCTCACCGGCGGCAACCATGCGCAGCAGGGCTTCTTCGTCGAAGTCCTCTTCCAGTTCCTCTTGCGCATCCTCCTCGCTGCCAGCGGCGGCCTCGACCAGCTCTTCCAGGTGGGGGGCCAGCGCCAGTTCCAACAGGCTCAGCACGCCACGACCGTGGGCGGCGGCGATCTGGTAGACCTCCCCCAGCGCCAGAGCGTAGAACTCGGACACGGCGGAATCACCGTCGATGCCGTCGGTCTTGTTGGCGACCAGGAACACCTTCTTGTGGGTCTTGCGCAGGTGCTCGGCGATGGCCTGATCGGCGGCGGTGAGACCGGCCCGCGCGTCCACCATAAACAGCACCACATCGGCTTCTTCGATGGCCAGCAGGGACTGCTCGGCCATCTTCAGCTCGATCCCCTCCTCGGTACCATCGATACCGCCGGTATCGACCACGATAAATTCCAGCTCGCCCAACTTCGCCTGGCCGTATTTGCGGTCCCGGGTCAGACCGGGAAAATCGGCGACCAAGGCATCCCGGGTACGGGTCAGGCGGTTAAACAGGGTGGATTTCCCCACGTTGGGGCGGCCCACCAGGGCTACTACAGGAGTCATAAAAGCCTCATTCTCAAGACGACAAAGGCTCCGGGTCCGAAGACCAAGAGCCGGATATTCAGATTGAAGGGTGATCAGGGACGCTGCAAGGCGTACAACTTGCCACCACGGCTCTGCACATACAGGGTGTCACCGTCCACCAGGGGGGCGGCATAGAGACCACTGCTGTCGAGCTGCTGCATCGCCTTGATGGTACCGTCGGTACGATCCAGCCAATACAGGTAACCTTCCACATCGCCGACCACCACGTAGTCACCGAAGATGACGGGGGCGGTGACGCTGCGATTTTCCAGCTGGGTGTTGGACCACAGCTCCAGTCCGTTGCGACGATCGACCGCGAACAGGTGGCTGCGGCTGTCGGTCAGCACTATGGCGTTGCCGGTCACCGCCAGGTCACGATAGCCGGAATACTTGCGCTTCCACACCTCGTCGCCGGTCATCAGCTTGCGCGCCATCAACTGACCATTGTAGGCGATGGCATAGAGCTCATCACCGGCGATGAGCGGGGTCGCATCCACGTCCACCATGCGATCCAGTTCGGTCGCACCGCGGGGATCCGCCACCTTGGACTGACGCACCGGCTGGCCATTGCTGAGCAGGGCGATGCCGACCTTGCCATCGGCACGGCCATAGAGCACGGCGCCGTTGGTGATGACCGGGGCACTGGCACTGCGCAGGGTCAGCGGGGGCTGCTCCTCGGACAGGGTCCATTGCTGCTTGCCTTCGTCGGTGTCCAGGGCAATCAGGCGACCGGAGGTGGTCAACACCACCACCCGACCATCCTCGACCGCCGGGCTCGCCACCACTTCACCCGGCACTGTGGTCTGCCACAGCACTTCCCCGTCCGCCTCGTTCAGGGCGTAGACCACCCCGTTCTCGGAGCCGAGGAACAGCTTGCCGTAGCGAGAGACCAGACCGCCGGATAAACGGGCGCTGCGCTTGTCGACATTGGCCGGCAGTTCCGCCAGATCCACGCTCCACAGCACCTGACCGCTCTTGCGATCGAAGGCGGTGACATCGCCATCCCGGGCGGCGGCATAGATATGATCTTCTTCCACCGCAGGTTTCAACTGGGAGTAGAAGTCACCTATGCCATCCCCGACGGAGGAAGACCACTGGGTATCGGCGGTGAACGCCGACTCCACCACCGGCAACGCGGCCATCGGAGTCAGATCTTCTTCCGAGCTGAACAGGGAGCAACCCTGCAAGGCCAGGGAGACCGCAGCCCCCAGCATCATTCGTTTGTACAGATTACGCATCCGGTGCCCCACCCGCAGTCACGGCTGGCAGCGCCAGATCGTCCATCTTCAGCTTGAGCTCGGCGCTCGCCTGCAGGCCGCCGGCATCCGCCGCCGCCTGGTAGGCGTCGCGCGCCTCTTCCGGCTTGCCCTGCTTGAGCAGCACATCGCCACGGGCCTCGGCAACCTGGGCCTTGAAGGCGTCGTTGTTGATCTTGGCGAGCTGGGCCAGGGCCTCGTCGGCCTTGCCCTGATCGTTCAGGACCCGGGCCAGACGCAGGGCGGCGATGGGCTTGAGGCTCTCGTCCCCACCCGTCGCGACCAGGGTCAGCTGCTCGACCGCCAGATCCAGCTTGTTGGCCTTGACGGCAGCCGCCGCCAGTTGCAGGGCCGCCAGCTCGGCGTAAGCATCGCCCTTGTGCGCCGTGATGAAGCTCTTCGCCTGCTCAAGGGCGGCATCGTCGCCCTTGGCCAGCTGGGCGGTCATCTCGTTGTAAGCCTGGGAGGCGGCCTCCTGGCTGGTCAGCTGATGCTCGTTGTAATAGCGCCAGCCAAAGAGGCCGACCAGACCGATCACAGTCCCTGCAAGTACCGAGGTCCCGTTCTCTTTCCACCAGCTCTTGATGACTTCGACCTGTTGTTCTTCGGTGGTATAAACTTCCACAGCTTATTCTCCTTTAGCTGCCAGCAGGGCGATGGCGGCATCGACCGTGACGGTCTGTTGCTCGGCCTGGCCACGCAGATACTTGATGGTGATCTCCCCGCTTTGCACCTCGGTCTCGCCGAGGATCAGGGCAATGGCCGCGCCGCTCTTGTCGGCACGCTTGAGTTGTTTCTTGAAGTTGCCGCCACCGCAGTGGCTCATCAGCCGCAAGTCCGGCAGCGCATCACGCAGCCGCTCGGCCAGCTGGAAGCCGGCTTGCTCTGTGCCCTCACCCACCATGGCGAGATAGACATCCACCGCCGGGCGGATGTCGGCGTTGAGCTCGAGGGTCTCCAGCATCAGCACCAGTCGCTCCATGCCCATGGCAAAGCCGACCGCCGGGGTCGCTTGACCGCCGAGTTGCTCCACCAGACCGTCATAGCGGCCACCGGCCAGGACTGTGCCCTGGGCACCCAGGCTGGTAGTGACCCACTCGAATACGGTGAGGTTGTAATAATCGAGACCGCGCACCAGCCGCTCATTCACCTCATAGCGAATGCCGGCCGACTCGAGCAGGCGCTTGAGCCCCTCGAAGTGGGCCAGGCTCGCCTCGCCCAAGTGATCGAACAGACGGGGGGCGTCCGCCAGTATGGCCTGCACCTTCTCGTCCTTGGAGTCGAGCACCCGCAGTGGGTTGCTGTACATGCGGCGCTGGCTCTCTTCGTCCAGCTGATCCTTGTACTGCTCCAGATAGGCCACCAGCGCATCGCGGTAGGCGGCACGCTCCTCAGTCTGGCCCAGGGTGTTGAGCTGCAGGGTGACGTGATCGCTGATGCCGAACAGGCGCCACAGGCGATGAGTCAGCATGATAAGCTCGGCGTCGATGTCCGGCCCGTTGATGCCAAACAGCTCGACCCCGAACTGATGGAACTGGCGATAACGGCCCTTCTGGGGACGCTCGTGACGGAACATGGGGCCCATGTACCACATCCGGCGTTCCTGGTTATACAGCAGGCCGTGCTCGATGCCGGCACGCACGCAGCTGGCGGTCCCTTCCGGACGCAGACTCAGGCTGTCGCCGTTGCGATCCTCGAAGCTGTACATCTCTTTTTCGACCACATCGGTCACTTCACCGATGGCGCGTTTGAACAGATGAGTCTGCTCGACGATGGGCATGCGCACTTCGCTGTAGCCATAGCTGGCCACGACCTGGCGCAGGATCTGTTCCACTTTCTGCCATACCGGGCTCTGCTCCGGCAGGCAATCATTCATACCGCGAATCGCTTGGATCTGTTTTGCCACGTTGATACTCGAGAAAAAGACGTGAAATTTGGCCGCATTATAGGGATTTTCGACCCCGAGGTAAAATCAGGGTGCCCAGATGCGGGATTTAAAATCAACTACCTAAAGCCGGGGCCACCCCAGGTGGCCCCACTCTGGTTGAACCTTTACCGGTTCAACCCTTGTCTATCTGGATCTGGTTGGCCGGATCCAGCATGGCCGCCCGGGCACGGATGCGCCGCTCCAGGGTCGGAATGAGATCCTTGTTGTCGAGCCGGTCGACCCGCTGCCCCCCTTCGTAGAAGGCACTCTTGTTGGCGGCGCCCGCCAGCCCCAGATCCGAGACCAGCGCCTCGCCCGGGCCGTTGACCACACAGCCGATGATGGAGACATCCATCGGGGTGATGATGTCTTCCAGCCGCTCTTCCAGGGCGTTCACCGTGCTTATCACGTCGAACTCCTGACGCGAGCAGGAGGGGCAGGCGATGAAGTTGATGCCACGGGAGCGGATGCGCAGGGACTTGAGGATGTCAAAGCCCACCTTCACCTCTTCCACCGGATCGGCGGCCAGCGAGATGCGGATGGTGTCACCGATGCCATCGACCAGCAGCATGCCGAGCCCGATGGCCGATTTCACCGCGCCGGCGCGGAAACCGCCCGCCTCGGTGATGCCGAGGTGCAGCGGCTGCTCGATCTGCTTGGCCAGCAGGCGGTAGGCACCCACGGCCAGGAAGACGTCGGACGCCTTGACGCTCACCTTGAAGTTGTCGAAGTTGAGGCGATCCAGGTAATCCACGTGGCGCATGGCCGACTCGAGCAAGGCTTCGGGGGTCGGCTCGCCGTATTTCTCCTGAATATCGCGCTCCAGGGAGCCACCGTTGACCCCGATGCGGATCGGGATGTTGTAGTGGCGCGCACAATCGACCACGGCGCGTACCCGCTCCTCGTTGCCGATGTTGCCCGGGTTGATGCGCAGGCAGTCGGCGCCGTATTCGGCCACTTTCAGGGCGATACGGTAGTCGAAGTGGATGTCGGCGACGATGGGAATGCGGGTCTGCTGCTTGATGAGCTTGAAGGCTTCAGCCGCCTCCATGGTGGGCACCGAGACCCGGACTATGTCCGCCCCCACCCGCTCGATCCGCTGGATCTGCTCGACGGTGGCGGCCACGTCCGTGGTCTTGGTGTTGGTCATGGTCTGCACAGTGATGGGGGCATCGCCCCCAACCGGCACGTTGCCGACCATGATCTGCTTGGATTTGCGACGAATGATGGGGGATTCGTGAGCGGACATGGCGGACAGATTACTCCTGCGGCAGTGAGAAGCGAGCAGTCCGGCCGTTGTTGTAACGGCTCATGTCGAAGGACTTGCCCTGATATTCGAGATTGACCGCCATGGGCGCGCCAACGATGAATTTGAGTGGCTCGGGTCCTTCCAGCACGAGTACGTCATTTGCCTTCTTCATACCGCTGAACAGGGTCTTGCCGTTGGCATCCTTGACATCCAGCCAGCAGTCGGCGGTGAAGCTCATCTTGAGCTGGGGCAGCTTGCCCGGCTCGGTGCTGGCTTCATCGGCCGGAGCCACGGTCGCCACCGCGGCAGACGCCTCGGTCGTCACAGCGGCGCTGACCTCGACGACGGCCGGCTCGAGGGCAACGGCATCGCTCACCACGGGATCGACGGCAATGGCCACCGCCTCGGAGGCGACGGGCAGCACGGGATCGGCCACGTCTATGGCGGTCACCGAGTTGGCACTCGGCATGTTGCCGGTCGTCCCCATCTCGGTCGCCGCCAGGGCGTCATCACCGGCGGAGCGACGAGCCGTGCTCTGCCACCACCAGGCGATGGAGAGCGCGATCAGCACCAGGATCACCAACCAGGTCACCACCTTGAGCCGACTGTCGTTGGCTTGCTGGCGGGAGCGGCGGGAAAAGCTCTGCATGTCGATGTTATCGGGTGGCGTCAGCCCCAGCTTGTCGTAAGCCGCCAGTATGGTCTCCTCGGGGATGCCGACCAGCTTGGCATAGGCACGCAGATAGCCGCGGATAAAGGTATGAGAAGTGTGCTTGTCATAGCTATCCGCTTCGATCTCGGAAATCAGGGTCAGACGAAGGTGAATGCGGGACGCAACTTGCTCTCGTGTCCAGCCGAGCTGCTCACGGGCGTTGCGCAGCAGTTGGCCTGGGCCTACTGCCTGGGAGTCGTCTTGAAAATCGTGTGGCTGTTCAGTAGTCATTGGCTAAGTAACGCTTGGCTTGTTGCGAAGTGGGATATTGCTTTACCAGCTCAGTCCCGAATTGGTGAAGTAATGCCGGCTTGTCCATGGCTTGCGCCAGCCGTAGCCTCAACCAGAGGCTGTCCTCGTTTTCGTCTGCCACCTCGGCAAAACGAACGAGGTAAGACTGCACGTCAGGCAGCTTGCCATCTTTCATGGAAAGCTCGGCCATGTCCAGCAATAACCTTGGATTGCGAGGATTATACCCCAAGGCCAGACGATAGTATTCGCCAGCCTTATCATTTCTATTATTTTGCAGGGCGCAGAGCGCCGCATTCTCGTAGGTATCGGCGATCTTGACGTAATCCGGCTGGCTGACCGCCTGCATGAAGGCCTTCTCGGCTTCGTCGAAACGCCCCCGGTTACAGAGGAAGGCACCGTAGTTGTTCATCGCGTCAGCATTGGTCGGATCTATGTCGAGGGCCTTGCGATAGTTGGTCTCGGCCGCCTTGAAGTCTTCGACCTGCTGGTAGAAGTAGGCGAAGCCGATATAGACCTGAGGGTTGCTGGGGTCGTACTGCAGGGCGCGATCAAGATTGAACTTGGCCTGTTCGGCATTGCCCTGGCGCAGATATTGAATGCCCAGATCGAGACGCGTCTGGGCAGCCGCCTTGAAGTCGGGTCCCACTTCACGCTGGGTCGAATTCTGGCCAGCGTAAGTGGTCTCGGTGACACAGCCTGGCAGCGCGCAGAGCGCCGCCACTACGATCAATGTACGGATATCCATTTCCTGTCTATACAATGGCTTAGCGGTTCAAACCATTTTGACGGAAATCCCATCCCGTTGCATCCGATTTTTCATGGTGCGTTTGGTGCGGTCGATCACCTCCCCCACCAGCTGGCCACAGGCCGCGTCTATGTCTTCTCCCCGGGTCTTGCGCACTATGACGGTGAAGCCATATTCCATCAGCACCTTGGAGAAACGGTCGATGCGACTGTTGCTCGGCTTGCCAAAGGGGTTGCCCGGGAAGGGGTTGAACGGGATCAGGTTGATCTTGCAGGGGGTATCTTTCAGCACCTTGGCCAACTCGTGGGCCTGCTGCATGTCGTCATTGATATGATCGAGCAGCACATACTCCACGGTCACCCGGCCACCGTTGGCATTGGACTTGGCCAGATAGCGGCGTACCCCGGCGAGGAAGTTCTCGATGTTGTACTTGTCGTTGATCGGCATGATCTCGGAGCGCAGCTCGTCGTTCGGCGCGTGCAGGGAGATCGCCAGTGCCACGTCAATCTGGTCACCCAACATGTCCAGGGCGGGTACCACCCCTGAGGTCGAGAGGGTGACGCGACGCTTGGAGATGCTGAAACCGAAGTCATCCATCATCAGCTTCATGGCCGGTACCACGTTGGCCAGGTTGAGCAGCGGCTCACCCATGCCCATCATCACCACGTTGGTGATGGGCCGCTTGCCACCGACGACCTTGGCGGCGCGCCACACCTGACCGATGATCTCGGACACCTTCAGGTTGCGGTTGAAGCCTTGCTGGGCGGTGGAGCAGAAGGTGCACGCCAGCGCGCAGCCGACCTGGGAGGAGACGCACAGGGTGGCCCTGTCCCCTTCCGGGATATAGACGGTCTCGACTTCCTGATCGCCGACCTGCAACGCCCACTTGATGGTGCCGTCGGAGGAGCGCTGCTCGCGGCTGATCTCCGGTGCACGGATCTCGGCGATGGTCTTGAGACGCTCACGCAGCGCCTTGTTGACGTTGTTCATCTGATCGAAATCATCACAACCAAAGTGATAGATCCACTTCATTATCTGATCTGCCCGGAATGGCTTCTCGCCCAGCTCGACGAAGAAGGCACGCATGGCATCCCGATCGAGATCCAGCAGGTTGGTTTTTGTTTCGCTCATCAATGGCCTCAGCTCACACACTTCATAAATTATTGGCTGACTTACGTCAGGGGGCGGCATTGTACAAATAATGGGTCTGGCTTTCCACCTGGAGAATAAGAGGAGTTGGCCCAAAAGACCAAAAAACAAAAGGGAGCCGAGGCTCCCTTGGTCATCACCGGGTGAAATCAGCCGCGCGGGCAGATCTCGTCGTCGGAGAAGAAGTAGGCGATTTCACGGGCGGCAGAGGCCGGGGCATCGGAGCCGTGTACGGCGTTGCGATCGATGCTCTCGGCGTAGCAGGCACGCAGGGTACCGGCCAGGGCCTCTTTCGGGTTGGTGGCACCCATGATCTCGCGATGGCGACGGATGGCCTCTTCCCCTTCCAGCACCTGCACCATGACGGGACCGGAGGTCATGAAACCGACCAGCGCATCATAGAAAGGCTTGCCCTGGTGCTCGGCGTAGAAACCGGCGGCCTGCTCGCTGCTCAGGTGCAGCATCTTGGCGGCGATAACCTTCAGGCCAGCGCTCTCGAAACGGTTGTAGATGGCACCGATCAAGTTCTTGCTGACAGCATCCGGCTTGACGATAGAAAAGGTACGTTCGATAGCCATTGAGATCTTTCCTTAACTACAGAGTTTTATTGTAAGAATCCATGTTCGGCGGCGATTATACGTAAACAAAAACCGAAATAACACACAAAAAAGCAACTTTTTATTAAACAAACACATCGCTAAAACAACATCACCACTCATCTTGTCCCAGTGCGTCGGGAAAAAATGTGCGCTTGTGCACGATCACCGTGTTAACCCGCTAAAACTGTATCTATTGCTCAAGAAAACAGCACCATCGAAAAGGGCACCCTGGGGTGCCCTCGTTCTTCGTCATGCCGCTCAGCGCGTCTCCGCCAGCAGGGCTTGCGCTATGGTGCGCATCCCCAGGGTATTGGCGCCCGGTGACCACAGGTTGTCACCGTTCTCGCTGAAGCAAGCGGCGAGATCGACGTGCAGCCAGCCCTGCCCCTCGTTGGCCACGAAGCGGGAGAGGAAGCCCGCCGCGTTGGAGGCACCGCCCGGGCCACCGCCCGGCACGGGGCGGCTGTTGGCCGTGTCGGCATAATGGGACGGGCACTGCTGCCGGTGCCAGGGCTCCAGCGGCAGCGGCCAGGCCGGCTCCTGCTCGGCATCCGCATAGGCCATGGCGCGGCTCACCAGCCCCTTGTCCAGCCCGAACAGCGCGTTGTAGCGTCCCCCCAGCGCCATCACAGCCGCACCGGTCAGGGTCGCGGCATCGATGACCAGCGGCGCCCCCGACTCGGCGGCGAGCTGCAGGCCATCGGCCAGCACCAGTCGCCCCTCGGCATCGGTGTTGACGATCTCCACAGTGGTGCCGTTCTTGTAGGTGAGGATGTCCCCCAGCTTGTAGGCATGGCCGGAGACCAGGTTCTCGGCACAGCAGAGGATGAGCTTCACCCGCTTGTCGAGCCCACGCAGTATGGCCAGCGCCAGCGCCCCTGTCACTATGGCGGCGCCTCCCATGTCATGCTTCATGGTCAGCATGCCCTGGGAAGTTTTCATGGAGTAGCCACCGGAGTCGAAGGTGATGCCCTTGCCCACCAGGGCGGCGGCCACCGGGGCCTTGGGATCCCGGCTTGGATTGAAGTCCAGCTCCAGCATCACCGGCTCGCGATCGCTGCCACGACCGACCTGATAGAGCCCGACCCAGCCCGCCTGCTGCAGCGCCTCCCCCTTGAGGATGCGATGGCTAATGCGATCCGGCGCCAGCTCGGTGATGAAGGCGGCCGCCTCCACCGCCAGATCCAGCGGCCCCAGCTGTTCCGGGGTGGCATTGGTCATCTCGCGCACCCAGCGGCCGCACAACCAGCGCGCCTCCAGCTCCTCCCTGTCCTCTTCGGAGGAGGTCGCCCACTGCAGCTCGACCTCGGCCTTGGGGGTCTGCAGGCCCTGGGCAAAGGCCCACTGCTGCTCGCGTTCCCAATGACCGCAGAGCGCGGCCTTCTGGATCCCCTGACCACAGAGGCGGCGGGCCGCCTGCTGAATGTCCAGCAATGGGGTAGCGGTCACCAGATGGATCACCATGCCATCGGTGCGGTGCGAGAGCAGCGCCCCCTCGCCCCACTCGGGGGCGGCAAATTCGCGACTCAGCCAGACGTTCATGCACACACCTCCTGCAACCAGCGGGCGATAGTGCGCAGGCCGTGGCCCTTGGCGCCGGTCGCCCACAGCTCGTTGCCCGATTTTTGATAGGAGGCCGCCAGATCCAGGTGCACCCAGCCCTTGCCCTCATCGCGCACGAAGCGGGAGAGGAAGGCGGCCGCGGTGGTGGCACCGGCGGTGCCTTCGGCGGAGGCGACGTTGCCCAGCTCGGCGAAGGCCGAGGTGAGCTGGCCCGCATGCCAGGGTTCGAGCGGCAGGGGCCAGGCCTTCTCGTGCTCAAGCTTGGCGGCCACCAGGGCGCGCTGTTGCTCGGTTTCATCCAACGCAAACACCGCGTTGTAGTCGCGGCCGAGCGCGGTCTTGGCGGCGCCGGTCAGGGTGGCGGCATCGAGGATATGGGCGGCGCCACTATCGCTCGCGGCCAGCAGGCCATCGGCCAGCACCAGGCGCCCTTCCGCGTCTGTGTTCTGGATCTCGACCGAGATGCCGTTCTTGTAGGTGAGGATGTCACCGAGCTTGAAGGCGTGGCCGGAGACCAGGTTCTCGGCGCAGCAGAGGATCAGCTTGACCCGCTTGTTCAGCCCGCGGCTGATGGCGAGCGCCAGGGCGCCGGTCACCATGGCGGCACCGCCCATGTCGGACTTCATCGGCAGCATGTTGTCAGAGGACTTCATGGAGTAGCCACCGGAGTCGAAGGTGATGCCCTTGCCCACCAGGGCGGCCACCACGGGGGCGTGGCGATCCCCGGTCGGGTTGTAGTCCAGCTCCAGCAGCACCGGCTCGCGCTCGCTGCCACGACCCACCGACCAGATCCCGATATGGCCGGCCTCACGCAGCGCCTCACCGGCGGTGATGCGGGCGGTCACCAGATCGCCACCCAGGCCGCGGATCAGCAGCAGGGCCGACTCCGCCAGGCTCATGGGATAGATCTCTTCCGGGCAACCGTTGGTCACCTCGCGCACCCAGCGGGTCGCGCGGATCAACGCATCCAGCTCGCTGGCCTCGGCGGCACTCTGCTCGCCGAAGTGCAATTCACGCTGCCCCTTGGCGGCATAGAAGCCCTGGGCGAAGGCGTAACGGCGCTCCAGATCCCAACCCTCGCCGGCCAGGCTCACCCGCTTGATGCCGGTCGATTCGAGTCGGCGGGCCGCGCGCTGGATAGTGCGCAACGCATCCTTGTCCAGATGGATCAGGGTCTCGTCACCGCTGAAACTGAGCAGGGCGCCTTCGCCCCAGACGGCGGCGGCAGCCTGGGCGGATAACCGTACGTTCATCATGTCAGCCATCTTCTCTTGCTTCCTTTTTTATGGGCACTTGCATTAACGAATAGGGGAATAACGAATACAAAAAAGGCCGTACCCCCGAGGGTTACGGCCTTCACCATATCATTACTGCGCCATGAGATGCTGCACGTGCAATTCACTCATGTGTAATTAACGTCGCATCAATGGCGTTCGGAGGCGAGGTTGATGGTGTACTTGGGCAGTTCCACCACCAGATCCTCGTCCGCCAGGCGGGCCTGGCAACTCAGGCGGGATTCCGGCTCCAGCCCCCATGCCTTGTCCAGCATGTCATCTTCCAGCTCATCGCTCGGCTCGAGGGAGTCGAACCCCTCCCGCACCACGCAGTGGCAGGTGGTACAGGCGCAGGACTTCTCGCAGGCATGCTCGATCTCGATGCCGTTGCGCAGGGCGATGTCCAGTATGGTTTCACCGGTCGCGCCCTCGAGGGCAGCGCCGTCCGGACAGAGTTCGGGGTGAGGCAGAATGATCAGTTTTGGCATATTACACCTTGTTGACGTTTTGGCCGGTCAGCACCTTGCGAATGGAAGCATCCATGCGACGGGCCGCAAACTCGCCACTGACGGCATCCGCCGCCTCGATGGCATCTTTGATTTGATTGGTGGTGCCCGTGGCACGCATGGTCAGCAGGTGGGCGATGGCAGAGTCGATCTCGGCACGCTCGGCCGTGCTCAACAGCGCCTCGCCATCGGCGGCCAGGGCGGCATTGAGGCTCTCGACTACGCGATCGGCCTCGACCTGCTGCTCCGCCAGCATGCGGGCCTCCATGTCCTGCTGGGCATTGGCGATGGAGGCGCTCAGCATGCCGAGGATGTCCTCCTCCGCCAGCCCGTAGGAGGGCTTGACCTGGATCTCGGCCTGCACGCCGGAGGATTTCTCCATGGCGCTGACCGACAGCAGCCCGTCCGCATCCACCTGGAAGGTGACGCGAATGTGGGCGGCGCCGGCCGCCATCGGCGGAATGCCGGTCAGGGTGAAGCGGGCAAGGGAGCGGCAATCCGCCACCAGCTCGCGTTCCCCCTGCACCACGTGGATCGCCATCGCGGTCTGGCCATCCTTGAAGGTGGTGAACTCCTGGGCGCGGGCCACCGGGATAGTGGTGTTGCGCGGGATCACCTTCTCGGCGAGGCCACCCATAGTCTCGAGGCCGAGAGAGAGCGGGATGACGTCCAGCAGCAGCATCTCGGCGTCGGGCTTGTTGCCCACCAGGATGTCGGCCTGGATGGCGGCACCGATGGCCACCACCTTGTCCGGATCTATGCTGGTGAGCGGCGGACGCTGGAAGAACTCCCCCACCAGCTCGCGCACCAGCGGCACCCGGGTGGAGCCACCGACCATCACCACCTCCAGCACTTCCACCTGCTCCAGACCCGCATCGCGCAGGGCGCGGCGACAGGCCAGCAGGGTGCGCTTGACCAGCGGCAGGATGAGCGCATCGAACTGAGCACGACTCAGCTCCCCCTGCCAGCCGGCGAAGCTGCAGGCCACGCTGTCGGCATCGGTCAGGCCGTGCTTGACGGCGGCCGCCACATCCAGCAGCTCGCGCTGGGTACGGGCCTCGAGCTGGCCGTTCAGGCCGGCCTGCGCCTTGATCCAGTCCGCCAGCAGGTGATCGAAGTCATCGCCACCGAGGGCGGAGTCGCCACCGGTCGCCATCACCTCGAACACGCCGCGATGCAGCCGCAGGATGGAGATGTCGAAGGTGCCACCACCGAGATCATAGACGGCGATCACCCCTTCCTGACCGGAGTCGAGACCGTAGGCGATGGCGGCCGCGGTCGGCTCGTTGAGCAGGCGCAGCACGTGCAAACCGGCCAGCCGGGCCGCATCCTTGGTGCCCTGACGCTGAGCGTCATCGAAATAGGCCGGCACCGTGATGACCACGCCGTCGAGGGCGCCACCGAGCGAGGCGACGCCACGCTCGGCCAGCGTCTTCAGGATCTCGGCCGAGACCTGCACCGGGTTGACCAGCCCTTGACGGGTCTGCAACTGGGGCATGCCGTTATCGGCGGCGACGAACTGATAGGGCAGCTGGCGGGTATCCATGTCGGCCAGCGCCTTGCCCATCATCCGCTTGACGGAGACGATACTATTGTGGGGATCGAGGGCGGCTTCGCGCTTGGCGTCGAAACCGACCCGGATGGCGTCGGCCTGATAGTGCACTACCGAGGGCAACAGATCGCGCCCCAGCTCGTCACACAGGGTGTCGGCGTGGCCGCTGCGCACGGCGGCGACCAGGGAATTGGTGGTGCCGAGATCGATGCCAACGGCACGTTTATGCTGATGAGGTGCGGCGCTCTGGCCGGGCTCGGCGATTTGCAGTAATGCCATGGGTAATCAAAATTCCAGCGTTAGAGGTTCAAGACTCGAACAGCGAGTCTTCGAATCGTTCCAGCTCCTCGAGGAGCTTGTCGACAAACTTGAGTTTGCGCACGCAATCGGCGGCGGTCTGATCCTCACCCGCGGTGAGACAGTCGGTCAGCCGTTGCATCAGCGACTGATGATCATGCCTGATCTCGCGGCGAAAATCTTCGATGGCGCGCTCAGGACTGGATTCCCCCTTCAACTCGGCAAGACGCTCGCGCCACTCCAGCTGTTGCATCAGGAAGGCGGTATCTTGCAGGGTCTGTTGCTCGCCACGGATGTCGGTGCCACGCAGGGAAAGCAGATACTCGGCTCGGCGCAGGGGCGCCTTGAGGGTGGTGAAGGCATCGTTGATCTGGGCGGCACGCTGCACCGCGGCCAACTGCTCCCGTTCCGGGGCTGTGGCAAAACGATCGGGATGGAACTTGGTCTGCAACTGGCGGTAGGTCTCTGCCAGTTGTCGGGTATCGAGCTCGAAGCCCTGTGCCAGCCCGAACAGCTCGAAATGATTCATCTTGGATCCTCAGACAAGGAAGCTTGCGCCGCAATCACACTCGTCTTGAGAGTTGGAACGGCCGGATGGGAAGTCACCTTCCCGTCCAGCCGTATTAATTACCAACGCCTCAGACACTGAAGCTTTCGCCACAACCACACTCGCCCTTGGCGTTGGGGTTGTTGAACTGGAAGCCCTCGTTGAGGCCCTCCTTGACGAAGTCCAGCTCGGTGCCATCCAGATGGATCAGACTCTTGGCATCGACGATGATCTTGACACCGTTCTGCTCGAACACCTGATCCTCAGCGGCCAGCTCATCCACAAACTCGAGCACATAGGCGAGGCCAGAACAGCCGGTGGTCTTGACGCCGAGGCGCAGGCCGATGCCCTTGCCCCGGTTGGTCATAAAAGAGGAAACCCGCTCCGCTGCGGCATCTGTCATGGTAATGGCCATACTGCTCTCCGGACCTTAGAGACCTTTCTTCTGCTTGTAATCGGCGATGGCGGCCTTGATGGCATCCTCCGCCAGAATGGAGCAGTGGATCTTCACCGGTGGCAGGGCCAGCTCTTCGGCGATGTCGGTATTCTTGATGCCGGCAGCCTCGGCCAAGGTCTTGCCCTTGACCCATTCGGTCACCAGGGAGCTGGAGGCGATGGCGGAGCCGCAGCCGTAGGTCTTGAACTTGGCGTCTTCGATGATGCCGTCGTCGCTGATCTTCAGTTGCAGTTTCATCACGTCGCCACAGGCCGGGGCGCCGACCATGCCGGTCGCGATGCTGGGGTCGTTCTTGTCGAAACCACCTACGTTACGGGGGTTCTCGTAGTGGTCGATTACTTTTTCACTGTAAGCCATATCTAACTCCTGCTAATTCCGTTGTTCACCAAACCCTTGCCTCTCTGGCAAGCGATCAGTGATGAGCCCATTCGACCGTGTTCAGATCGACACCGTCCTTGAACATCTCCCACAGGGGGGACATCTCGCGCAGACGACCGATGGAGTCGCAGATGAGCTTGATTGCGTAATCAATCTCTTCTTCCGTGGTGAAGCGACCGATGCTGAACCGGATGGAGCTGTGTGCCAGCTCATCGTTCATCCCCAGGGCGCGCAGCACGTAGGAGGGCTCCAGGCTGGCAGAGGTACAGGCTGAACCGGAAGAGACCGCCAGATCCTTCAACGCCATGATGAGGGATTCCCCTTCCACGTAGGCGAAGCTGACGTTCAGGTTACCCGGGACGCGATGCTCCAGATCACCGTTGATATAGACTTCTTCGATATTCTTGATGCCATTCCACAGACGCTGGCGCAGGGCCATGATGTGCTGGCTCTCGCCCGCCATCTCTTCCTTGGCGATGCGGAAGGCTTCGCCCATGCCGACGATCTGGTGGGTCGGCAGGGTGCCGGAGCGCATACCG
Organism: Aeromonas sp. sia0103; assembly: GCF_963895295.1. NCBI lineage: Bacteria > Pseudomonadati > Pseudomonadota > Gammaproteobacteria > Aeromonadales > Aeromonadaceae > Aeromonas > Aeromonas sp. sia0103. Next base: position 432,823 of record NZ_CAWQKG010000033.1, read on the forward strand.
CGCTCATGACCACCACCGTGCATCTGGGCTTCCAGGCGCACCCGCGGCTTGCGGCGCACGTACAGGGCACCGATCCCTTTCGGGCCGTATACCTTGTGGGCGGACATGGAGAGCAGGTCGACCTTGAGCGCTTCCACGTCAACCGGGATCTTGCCGACGCTCTGGACCGCGTCCACGTGCAGCAGGATCTTGCGGGAGCGGCACAGCTCGCCGATGGCGGCGATGTCTTGGATCACGCCGATCTCGTTGTTGACGTGCATGATGCTCACCAGGACGGTGTCATCGCGCAGAGCGCCTTCAATCTGCGCCAGACTGAACAGGCCGTTGGGCATCGGCTCGAGGTAGGTCACCTCGTAGCCTTCGCGCTCCAGCTGGCGGCAGGTGTCGAGCACCGCCTTGTGTTCGGTCTTGGAGGTGATGATGTGTTTGCCCTTGCCAGCATAAAAGTGGGCAATGCCCTTGATGGCCAGGTTGTTCGATTCGGTCGCGCCGGAGGTGAAGACGATCTCGCGAGGGTCTGCACCGATCAGCTCTGCCACTTGATTACGGGCCTGATCCACCGCCTCTTCGGCCTGCCAGCCGAAACGGTGAGAACGGGAGGCAGGATTGCCAAACAGGCCATCCATGGTGAGGCACTGCATCATTTTTTCTGCGACACGCGGGTCCACCGGACAGGTTGCCGAATAATCAAGGTAAATAGGCAGTTTCATGTTTTTCTCCGTTACGACGGGGTCACACAGCGACCCGTCGTGGAAAGCACGTTTATAGTTGGACTTTCAAGCTCACATCACCGCGTTCAGCCCGTTCAACCAGGGACAACACGGTCTTCATTTGTTCATCTTGTTTGCCGGCGATGCGACGCACATCGGCCTGGCCGACCAGCTCCGCCAGGGTGATGTCCCCCAGGAAACTGGAAATGCGCTCGCTCAAGTCACGCCACAGGGAGTGGGTCAGACACTGGGTACCGCCATGGCAGCCCCCCTTGCCGAGACACTTGGTCGCATCGACCGACTCATCGACCGCGGTGATCACCTGACCTACCGAGATCTCGCCAGGGGCCAGGCCGAGGCGATAACCGCCGCCCGGGCCGCGCACGCTGCTCACCAGTCCATGCTTGCGCAGACGGGCAAACAGTTGCTCCAGATAGGACAAGGAGATGCCCTGGCGCTCTGAAATATCAGCCAGGGGCACGGGCCCCTGCTCTGCATGCAACGCCACGTCGAGCATGGCTGTCACAGCGTAACGTCCTTTTGAGGTCAGTCTCATATGCCTTACCGTCTTGCGAACAAATCAATATGGGCACATGGTCACATACCCGACTAAAACAGTCAAGTATATGGTTGAGTAAATCAGTCGGGATTAATCCTGCGGCCGGGCTTTCTGCACCGAGGTGAGAATACCGCGCAATATATTCAATTCAACCACTTCCGGCCGGGCACGATTGAACAGACGACGCAGCTTGCTCATCACATGACCGGGGTGCTCCTCGGTGATGAAACCGGTCTTCTGCAGGGTCTGCTCCAGGTGCAAATAGAACCCTTCCAGCTGCTGCGCACTGGGATAATCGACCCGCTCCTCGTCGGATTCGGGCAACTGATCCTGCAGCCAGCGCATCCGCACCTCGTAGCAGAGGGTCTGCACCGCCATGGCCAGGTTGAGGGAGCTGTACTCGGGATTGGCCGGGATGGCCACGTGATAGTGGCACTTCTGCAGCTCGTCATTGGTGAGACCGGTGCGTTCACGGCCAAACACCAGAGCGACCGGGTGCTTCACTCCCTCCGTCACCAGCTTCTCGCCCGCCTCGCGGGGATCCAGCATGGGCCAGCTCAGGGTGCGGGAGCGGGCACTGGTGCCGATGACCAGACCACAGTCGGCGATGGCGTCATCCAGCGTCGGGACGATGCGGGCGTTGACCAGCACGTCGCTGGCCCCCGCCGCCAGGGCGATGGCGTTGTCATCTGGCAAGGCTTGCGGATCCACCAACACCAGCTGAGTCAGCCCCATGGTCTTCATGGCGCGTGCCGCGGAGCCCATGTTGCCGGTGTGAGAGGTGTTTACCAAAACGATACGAATCTGATCCAACATGCCCAGTCAATCTTCAGTCAAAAAATGGCGCGTAATTGTAACATAACCAATCGCTATTTTGGCACCGGTTCTGGCGCCACATTTCAGCACAAAAGTGGCCATTCGTATAACCAACCAGCATGAGCGCCGAAAAAGCGCGAGCTAACCTTAAAGAGTGCAAGGTGCATCACCCGGAGTCGCCACCCCATGCTGCCCGCCTGGCTCTACGAGCAGTTACCCAACCTCTACCTGCTGCTGTCGGCGGGGCTGCTGCTGTTCGCCCAGACCCCGCTGCTCTGGCTGGCGGCGGCCCTGCTGTTTGTGGCGGGCGCCCTGGTCTGGATGATGCGCTCCAACTACAGGCGTACCGATCTCGTCATCTTCCCGGCCAAACACTGGTTTCAACCCGAGTGGTATTACGAGGCCCTGCCCTTCGCATGGCTGGCGCTGGGGCTCTTGCTGCTGCGCCTGCCCGACACCACGGCGCTGCTCGCCCTGCTACCCTGCCTGTGGGGCTGTCGTTGCCTGTGGGCCCGCCGCCATCGCCGCCACCATGCCGAGGGCATAGCACGGCACCTGAGGCGCAGCTCAGCACAACGGCGCGGGCACTGGATCCTGCGCTGAACGGGTGCGCTCGACCAGGGTCGCCAGATCCATCAGGGGGTACTTCATCAGGCTGGGCAATGCCTCCAGATCCAGGCTGTCCAGCAGGTTCTTCAGCTCCAGCCCCAGCTCGGTATCCCCTTCGATCTTCAGCCTGCGCTGGAAGAAGAGGGAGTCCGGATCTTCCTTGCGACCGGCGATCAGGATGAGATCGTGACTGCAGCCACTGAAGCAGACATCGGCCGCCTCGCAGTCACGGGCCACCACCAGCCTGCCCTCCTGGGCGCTGATGAACCAGCTGAGTTCGAGATCGGAGACCTCGACCTTGAGCCACTTGCCCGCCAGGAAATCGAAGTCCCCGTCCAGGATGGCCTCCTTGAACACCTGCGCCAGCAGGCGCTCCATCAGACTCTGTTGCAGGGTGAAGGGCACCAGCTTGAGCGGGCGGCGCAAGAGACGGGGTGCCTGTTCGACCAGACGACGTTGCAGTTGTTGAAACACAATAAACTCCCAGTTTTTTGCGCATTCAAGCACAGGGGCCGCGGCAGGATCCTGTTGAAAATCAAACTTGTGCCGACTTACCTCAAGAAGGGTAAAGCCACCTAAAGCTGCCTCAGGTCAAAAAGTGGGGACGCGTCGATGCATACAATCGAGCCACTTTTGCATTTTTTGCCCTCTCGGAGCGTACCCGATGGAATTACTCTGTCCGGCAGGCAGCCTGCCGGCACTGAAAACGGCCGTGGATAATGGGGCCGATGCGGTCTATATCGGCTTCAAGGACGACACCAATGCCCGCCACTTTGCCGGTCTCAACTTCACCGACAGCAAGCTGGAAAGGGCGGTGGATTACGTACACCAGCACGGCCGCAAGCTGCACATCGCCATCAACACCTTCGCCCACCCGGGATCTGACGCCAGGTGGAAGCAGGCGGTGGATCGCGGGGTGGCGCTCGGAGCCGATGCCCTGATCATCGCCGATCTCGCCGTGCTCGATTATGCCAGCCGTCACCACCCCGACATGGAGCTGCACGTCTCGGTGCAGGCCAGCGCCACCAACGCCGCCGCCATCCGCTTCTACCAGCAGCACTTCAACGTCGGCCGGGTGGTGCTGCCGCGGGTGCTCTCCATGCATCAGGTCAGGCAGTTGGCCCGCGAGACCGACGTCGGCCTCGAGGTGTTCGCCTTCGGCAGCCTCTGCATCATGGCGGAGGGGCGCTGCTACCTCTCCTCCTACATGACCGGGGAAAGCCCCAACACGGTCGGGGCCTGCTCACCGGCCAAGTTCGTGCGCTGGGAGGAGACCCCGACCGGCCTCGAATCCCGCCTCAACGAGGTGCTGATCGACCGTTACGGCCCCGGGGAAAACGCCGGTTACCCGACCCTGTGCAAGGGGCGCTTCGAGGTGGATGGCCAGACCTATCACGCCCTGGAGGAGCCGACCAGCCTCAACACCCTGGGCCTCCTGCCCGAGCTGTTCCAGACCGGGATCCAGTCGGTCAAGATCGAGGGCCGCCAGCGCAGCCCCGCCTATGTGGAGCAGGTGACCCGGGTCTGGCGCGCCGCCATCGACAGCTACCAGGCCAATCCGCAAGCCTATAGCGTCAAGGCCGAGTGGGATGCCCAGCTCGCCCGCGTCTCAGAGGGGAGTCAAACTACCCTGGGCGCCTATCATCGCCAGTGGCAATAAGGAGACCCCATGCCATTCCTGTTCGGGCCAGCCGGCTCTGCCGCCAGCCTCTTCCGTCAGCGCGAGGACCTCATCTGATGCAATTTTCTCTCGGGCCCCTGCTCTTCTACTGGCCCAAGGCCGACACCCAGGCCTTTTACGACGCCGCGGCGCAGAGCCAGGCCGACATCATCTATCTGGGGGAGACGGTCTGCAGCAAGCGCCGCGAACTGAAAGTAGATGACTGGATTACCCTCGCCCGTCAGGTGGCCGGCTCGGGCAAACAGGCCGTGCTCTCCACCCTGGCGTTGATCTCGGCCCCCTCCGAGCTCAAGGAGGTCAAGCGGCTGGTCGACAACGGCAACCTGCTGATCGAGGCCAACGATCTCGGCGCCGTCCAGCTCGCCCGGGAGGCCGGCCTGCCTTTCGTCTGCGGGCCGGCCATCAATGCCTACAACGCCGACGTGCTGCGCATGCTGCTTAAAAACGGGATGACGCGTTGGGTGATGCCGGTGGAGCTCTCCCGCGACTGGCTGGTGCAGCTCAGTCAGGATCTGGGCCCGGCCCGCCAGCAGTTCGTGGTGGAGGTGTTCGCCTACGGCCATCTGCCGCTCGCCTACTCGGCGCGCTGCTTCACCGCCCGCTCCCTCGACAAGCCCAAGGATGGCTGCGAGCTCGCCTGCATCCACTACCCCACCGGGCGGCTGGCCAGCAGCCGCGAGGGGCAGAAGGTGTTCAATCTCAACGGCATCCAGACCCAGTCCGGCTACTGCTACAACCTTGGCAACGAGCTTGCCGGCATGGACGGCTTGGTGGACGTGGTGCGCCTCTCCCCCGAGGGGATGGAGACCCTGGACATGCTGGCCCGCTTCAAGGCCAATCAACAGGGTCAGGCCCCCCTGCCCCTGCAGCAGGAGCGGGACTGCAACGGCTACTGGCGCCAGATCCCCGGCATGAGCCTGGTGGAATGATCCGGGAACCGCAGACAGCAAAAAGGCCTCGTTGAGAGGCCTTTTTTACATCGCTCGCATCCAGTATCAGGAGGCTTGCTTGCTGCTCTTGCCCTGTGCACTGGCACCCGGCGGCAGCGGCTTGCGCGCCATCAACTCCAGTTCGAGCAGGGCATAGCGGTGCTCGATGAAGTCATACACGTTGTTGGCGAGCGCCAGCTTGAAGTAGCTGATGGCTTCCTTGCGGTTGCCCTTGGCCAGCTCAAACTTGCCGAGGTAGAAATAGGTTTCACACAGGCGCTCTGCCAGCTCCCGGTTATCCTTCACCCCTTTCACCACGTTGCCCATCAGCTGGGTGGCGTTGATCTCGCCGGTATAGAGGCGCACCAGATCCCAGTTCCAGGCGTCGTCGTCGTACTTGCCCAGCCGCTCGCGCATCCGGCTCATGGCCGCCGAGGCATTGAGCTTCTGTTCGGCCAGATAGAGCCAGAGCACCCGGTAGGGATCTTCCGGCTGCGCCTCGTAGAACCGCTTCATGTCGGCGGCAGCCAGCTCGGGACGATTACCGTAGTAGAGCGCTATGCCACGGTTGAGGTAGGCGTAGTCGTAATCCGGGGCCAGCTCGAGGGCGGAGTCGAATGCCTCGTAGGCCTCGTCATAGTTCTGTTGCTGAACCAGATAGACACCGATGAAGTTGTAAGCCTCGGCAAAATCGGGTTTTTCCCGCAAGGCGCGGTTGAAATCCAATCTGGCAAGGGAACGCAACCCGACCCGGTCAAACACCACGGCACGCTCATAAAACAGTTCGGCCCGCTGCTCTGTCGTCAATTCCATTTCACTGAGCATCTGCCCGAGTCGCGCCAGCGCCAACTCGCTCTGGTAAGAGACCTGCAGAGGGGTCGCCAATACCAGTGAAGCGGGTTGCGGCTTGGGAACTTGAGGAGCTTCAACCTGACTGCTACTGCTGCATCCCCACATGGGGAGCAACAACAGGATACCCGTGAGGTATCCAATCCCTTTCCTGACGTTCAATGAACACTCCGACGCTTACGCTTGACCCGCCATATGGTAAAGGTCCACCGACAGTTTGTCATGTGGCGGAACCCCTATCCTTCAAATAAATCAGGATTCGACAGGGTATCCGGCATCACTCCAACCACGAAAGCCCCCATCGACACTGACCACTCGGGTATAACCCATCTTCTGCAGGTTGGCGGTGGCCAGGATGGAGCGAAAACCCCCACCACAGTAAAGGTAAAGCTCGGTGGCTGGCTCCGGATAACGGGTCTCGATGTCCCGCTCTATCACCCCGCGACCCAGATGCTCGGCCCCCGGCAGGTGACCTTTCGCCCATTCGTTATCTTCCCGCACGTCGATCAGATGAAAGGCACGCCCCTCATCCTGCCAACGTTTGATCTGATGCACGTCAGTCTCTTGCACCTGGGGGCGAACGGCCTCTACCAGCGCCAGAAAACGGGGATTGTGATGCATGGCTTGCTCCTTGTTCTCGCACATTTTACCCAATGATGGGGAGCATAATGACTCACCCTGACCCTAAGAGAAAGGGCGCCTTGTGGCGCCCTTGTCGATTACGGCAGGATCTCTTGTTGATCCGCACCCTCTTTTTCCACCTGGGTCGGCAGCATGTGCTCCCGCTTGACCCCGAAGAACATGGCAGAGGCACTCGCCACATAGATGGAGGAGTAGGTCCCGAAGGCCACCCCGATCACCATGGCGATGGCAAAACCGTGGATCAGCGGACCGCCCTTGAGCAGCAGCGCCACCACCACCACGAAGGTCAACCCCGAGGTGATGATGGTCCGGCTCAGTGTCTCGGTCATGGAGAGATCCATGATCTCGGCGGTATCCCCCTTGCGCACCTTGCGGAAGTTCTCCCGCAAGCGGTCGAACACCACTATGGTGTCGTTCAGGGAGTAACCCACCAGCGTCATCAGCGCCGCCAGCACGGTCAGGTCGAACTCGTACTGGAAGTAGGCGAAGATGCCGAGGGTGATGATGACGTCGTGCGCCAGGGAGAGGATGCCCCCCATGGCCAGACGCCATTCGAACCGCACCGCCACGTAGGCCAGGATACAGAGGATGGAGGCCAGCATGGCCAGGGCACCGTCTGTCGCCAGCTCGTCACCCACCGAGGGACCGACGAACTCGACGCGCTTGAGCACGGCACCTTCATCGATCAGCTTGGCGGCCGCCAGCACCTCGTTGCCCTGCTGTTCCACCTTGATCCCCTCTTTCGGGGTCATGCGCACCAGCACGTCGCGGCTGGAGCCGAAGAATTGCAGGGTCGCCCCTTCAATCTTCTGCTGATCCAGCGCCTCGTGCATCTTGTCCAGGCTCACCGACTGCTGGAACCCCACCTCTATGGTGGTACCGCCGGTGAAGTCCAGCCCCCAGTTCAGACCGCGATCGAACAGGCAGAACAGGGCGAACATCGTCAGCAGGGCAGAGAACACCATTCCCGACTTGGCGAAGCGCATGAAGGGGATCGGCTTTTCAAAATGTAGAATCTGAAACATGTCTCTTCCTTAGATCGGCAGCTTGTCGATGCGCCGTCCACCCCAGGCCAGATTGATAATGGCGCGGGATACCGTGATGGCCGTAAACATGGAGGCGGTCAGACCTATGCCCAGCGTCAGGGCGAAGCCCTTGATGGCGCCGGTGCCGATACCGAACAGGATCACACAGGTGATGAGCGAGGTGACGTTGGAGTCGGCGATGGTCGAGAAGGCACGGTCGAAGCCCATGTGAATGGCTTGCTGCACCCCGCGGCCGTTGCGGATCTCTTCACGAATACGCTCGTAGATCAGCACGTTGGCATCCACCGCCATACCCAGCGTCAACACAATACCGGCGATACCCGGCAGGGTCATGGTGGCGCCCGGGATCATCGACATGATGCCGACGATCAGCACCAGGTTCATGCTCAGGGCCAGGTTGGCAACCCAACCGAAGGCACGGTAGTAGATCCCCATGAACAGCACGATCACCAGCATGGCCCAGCCGATGGCTTCCATCCCGCTGTCGATGTTCTGCTGGCCCAGGCTCGGGCCTATGGTGCGCTCTTCCACGATCTGGATGGGCGCGATCAGGGCACCGGCACGCAGCAGCAGCGCCAGGTTGTGGGCTTCGTTGGCGTTGTCGATCCCGGTGATGCGGAACTGGCTACCCAGTCGTGACTGTATGGTCGCGACGTTGATCACCTCTTCCTGCTTGCGGAACTTGCGCTTGCCATCCGGGCCAGGCTGACCCACCGGCTTGTACTCGATGAACACGGTCGCCATGCCCTTACCAACGTTGTCCTTGGTAAAGTTGGCCATCTTGTTGCCACCCTGGCCATCGAGCTTGATGTTGACCTGGGGACGGCTGTATTCGTCGAAACCGGACTGGGCACCCACTATGTGGTCACCGGTCAGGATGATGCGCTTTTGCAGCACCACGGGACGGCCGTTGCGATCGTTGTACACCTTGGAGCTCGGCGGCACCCGGCCATCGGCGGCAGCCTGGATATCGGCGCTCTCATCGACCATGTGGAATTCCAGGGTCGCGGTCGCGCCCAGGATCTCCTTGGCACGAGCGGTGTCCTGAATACCGGGCAGCTCGACCACGATGCGCTCGGCACCCTGTTGCTGCACCAGCGGCTCGGCCACACCCAGCTCATTCACCCGGTTACGGATGATGGTGATGTTCTGCTCGAGGGCGTACTTCTTCACTTCCTTGATCTTGGCGTCACTCAAGCCGGCCAGCAGGATGAAGTCGTCACCCTTCTGCTCGGTGGTGAAGGTGAGATCCGGATTCTGGCGGCGCAGGAAAGAGGCGGCCTTGGCCTGATCTGCTTCCTCGCGGAACACCACCTGCACCTGATCGCCCACCCGGCGCACGCCGGAGTAACGGATCTTCTGGGTACGCAGCTCGGTGCGGAAATCCTGCACCATCTGCTCTTGCTGCTTGGTCAGCGCCTCGGCCATGTCCACTTCCATCAGGAAGTGCACACCACCGCGCAGGTCCAGACCCAGCTTGAGCGGCGCCGCACCTATGGCTTCGAGCCAGGCAGGCGTGGACGGAGCCAGGTTCAGGGCCGTGATAAAGTTGTCGCCCAGCTTGCCGGCAACGACATCGCGCGCCTTGAGCTGATCTTCGGTGTTGTTAAAACGGACCAGGATGAAGCCGTGTTCGAACGCCGCATGCTTGACCGGGATCTGAGCCGCCTCGAGCGTCTCCTTCACCAGATCCAGCGTCTCTAGTTTGACTTCGGCGCCGCGGCTGGCAGATACCTGCAGGGCCGGGTCTTCGCCGTAAAGATTGGGGGCTGCATATAGAAAACCGATGGCGATCACGAAGACCACCATCAGGTATTTCCACAGCGGATAGCGATTTAACACGCTGTGCTCCTCGGGAGATTAAAGGGACTGGATAGAACCCTTGGGCAGAACGGCAGAGACGAAATCACGTTTGATGGTGACTTGAGTCTGATCGTTCAGGGCCAGCACCAGGTATTCGCTATCGGCGGAAACCTTGGCGATCTTGCCGACCAGACCGCCGGAGGTGAGCACTTCGTCACCCTTGGCCAGGGAGCTCATCAGATCACGATGAGTCTTGGCACGCTTGGCCTGGGGACGATAGATCATGAAGTAGAAGATAAGGCCGAACACGGCCAGCATGATGATCATTTCCATGCCACCACCCTGTGCACCCGGAACCGCGCCTTCTGCATATGCCTTGGAGATAATGCTCATTTAACAACCTCTTGTTTGATGTAGATTTGATAACTAGATTATAAATCGTTGTTATTTCACGTCATTTTCAGCTATCGGAGGCACAGGCTTCCCTTGCCGACGGTAAAACTCAGTTACAAAGTCGTCTAATTTACCCTGCTCGATCGCGTCCCGCAAACCCTGCATCACCCGCTGGTAATAACGCAGGTTATGAATGGTATTCAGACGGGCGCCGAGGATCTCGTTGCACTTGTCCAGATGGTACAGATAGCTGCGGGTGTAGTTCTTGCAGGTGTAGCAATCGCAGTCCGCGTCCAGGGTGCTGGTGTCTTCGCGATACTTGGCGTTGCGGATCTTGACCACCCCATCGGTGGTGAACAGATGGCCGTTGCGGGCGTTGCGGGTCGGCATCACGCAGTCGAACATGTCGACGCCGCGGCGCACCCCTTCCACCAGATCCTCCGGCTTGCCAACGCCCATCAGATAGCGTGGCTTGTCGGCCGGGATCTTCGGGCAGACGTGCTCGAGGATCCGGTGCATGTCTTCCTTGGGCTCACCCACGGCGAGGCCACCGACCGCGTAGCCGTCGAAGCCGATCTCCAGCAGCCCGTTCAGCGACACATCCCGCAACTCTTCATACACGGAACCCTGGATGATGCCGAACAGGGCGTTCTTGTTGCCCAAAGCATCAAACTTGTCGCGGGAGCGCTTGCCCCAGCGCAGGGACATCTCCATGGACTTGCGCGCCTCTTCGTAGGTCGCCGGATAGGGGGTGCACTCGTCGAAGATCATCACGATGTCGGAGCCCAGATCGTACTGGATCTCCATGGATTTCTCGGGGTCGAGGAAGATCTTCTCACCGTTGATGGGGTGACGGAAATGCACGCCCGCCTCGGTGATCTTGCGGATGTGACCCAGGCTGAACACCTGGAAACCACCGGAGTCGGTCAGGATCGGGCCCTGCCAGTTCATGAAGTCATGCAGATCACCGTGGGCGCGCATCACCGCCTGCCCCGGCCGCAGCCAGAGGTGGAAGGTGTTGCCGAGCAGGATCTGGGCGCCGGTCTCGCGCACCTCCTCCGGGGTCATCCCCTTGACGGTGCCGTAGGTGCCGACCGGCATGAAGGCCGGGGTCTGCACCACGCCGCGTTCGAATACCAGCTGACCGCGACGGGCGCGGCCGTCTGTGGTTTTCAGTTCAAATTTCATTGCTACCTCGATTCAGTCAGAGAAACAGTCTGACAGCAGAGGACCCGATGGGCCCGGTATAAAGGGCGAGGCTTATGCCTGCGCCCGGCGACGGGTGACGAACATGGCGTCCCCGTAGCTGAAGAAACGGTACTGCTCGGCCACGGCCGCCTGATAAGCCGCCATCACATGGTCATAGCCGGCGAAGGCGCTGACCAGCATGATCAGGGTCGACTCCGGCAGGTGGAAGTTGGTGACCATGGCATCGACGATCTGGAACTCATAACCCGGGAAGATGAAGATGTCGGTGTCGCTGAAGAAGGGCGCCAGCGGCTTGCCCTGGGCCAGGCTTACCTTGGCCGCGCTCTCCAGGGAGCGCACCGAGGTGGTGCCCACCGCAATCACGCGACCACCACGAGCCCGGGTCGCGTTGATGGCATCCACCACCTCCTGCGGCACCTCGGCATACTCCGAGTGCATGTGGTGATCTTCGATCCTGTCCACCCGCACCGGCTGGAAGGTCCCCGCCCCTACATGCAGGGTGACGAAGGCCAGCTCCACGCCCTTGGCCTTGATCCGCTCGAGCAGCGGCTCATCGAAGTGCAGCCCCGCGGTCGGCGCCGCCACGGCGCCCGGCTTCTGGTTGTAGACGGTCTGGTAGCGCTCCTTGTCGGCATCCTCGTCGGGCCTGTCGATATAGGGCGGCAGCGGCATGTGGCCGATGGCCTCCAGGATCTCCAGCACGGGGCGCGGGTCCAGGAAGTGGATCTCGAACAGGGCGTCGTGGCGGGCGCGCATCTCGGCCTCGACCCCACCATCAAGGATGAGGCGAGTGCCGGGCTTGGGCGACTTGGAGGAGCGCACATGGGCCAGCACGCTGTGCTCGTCCAGAATGCGCTCCACCAGCACCTCCAGCTTGCCGCCGCTGGCCTTCTGGCCAAACATGCGCGCCGGGATGACCCTGGTGTTGTTGAACACCAGCAGATCGCCGGGGTTGAGCCGGTCCAGCACATCCACAAATTGACCATGGCGCAGGGCGCCGCTTTGACCATCGAGCTGCAACAGACGACTGGCGGTACGTTCCGTCATGGGATAGCGGGCAATCAGCTCGTCTGGCAGATCAAAATGAAAATCGGATACTTGCATCTTTCACCTCGGGGGAATCGGCGGCTAGTCTAGTTATCCCCTTCCAGCAAGGCAACCCAAAAGACCAAAAACCCAAGAGAGACAAGGGATAGCGCTCGTTTTTGTGACACCTTGCCGGTTAATGATTCTTTAATGATCTGTATTGACCCTGATCATGTTTTGGCGCCAGCGGCTGGACTATGGTGAAACCAGAGACACAAGGAGTCCCACCATGATGACCCTGTCCGAAATCATGACCGAACATCCCTTCACCCTGGGGCCACAGAACAGCGTCAAACAGGCGATGGATCTGATGCAGCAGGAGCGGATCCGCCACATCCCCATCGTCGACGAACACCATCACCTGCTGGGCCTGGTCACCCTCTCCGACATCCTGGCCACTCGCGAATCCAAGCTGCTGCTCATCAACCCGGAGCGGGAGGCCGAGTTCACCGACAGCGTCCAGCTCGACGAGATCATGACCCACCAGGTGGCGAGCGTGGATCCCCACGCCGGCATCAAGGAGGCCGCCCTCTACCTGCAGCGCCACAAATATGGCTGCCTGCCGGTCATCCGGGGCAGCAAACTGGTGGGCATAGTCACAGAGTCGGACTTCATCGCCGTCGCCATCAACCTGCTGGAGCTGATGGAGGAGCAGGAGCCACCTGTGGACTTCTGATCGCCAAAACCTGTAATTAAATTACAATAAAAGCGTTTTCAGCGGAAAAAATCGGCCATTAATCTGAAAGCCTTTCATTTTGATTGAAAAATTACACCACAACCTTGATTTGTGATCGTCGTCACACTATGATGCCCGTCATGCAATTATTGCCGAAGGGGAGATAAGGGATTGTGCACCCGGGTCTTCTCTTCATATGTCTGCAAGTTTGCACACCCCGTAGTAAGTCTTTGCTGTAAAGCATTTGTTATATCGCCATTCCTTGTTTGATGACCCGGCCCTATCCTCGCGATAGCGCCGGGATTTTTTTGTCCGCCTCTCCCTGCCCCCTCTTTCGCACCACAGGCCGATTGCCACTCGAGCATCCTCACATTTCATAAAACAAGATCCCATCCGGGCCTTGAAAATGTGAGCTGCAGGACAGAAATTGAACTTCGCCAATGAGTTATCTTCGAAGGCCTGAGATATTCATGTTAGGTACAGTTGCGATGGGCTATCTAATAAGTAGATTTAAGTGATTCAAAATTGTGGCTTTAACCGATTAGCGAAAGGCCCTATGATGACCCCATCGAAAGTTAAGCGCCTCGTCTGGCAAGACTCTTCACTACCGGACGGGCATATGTACATCACCAAGGAGCAAATACATGTCTACCTATATCAACACTGAAATCAAGCCGTTCAACGCTACCGCCTACCACAATGGCAAATTCGTTCAGGTGTCTGACGCTGACCTGAAAGGCAAGTGGTCCGTGGTGTTCTTCTACCCGGCTGACTTCACCTTCGTTTGCCCGACCGAGCTGGGCGACCTGGCAGACAACTACGCCGCATTCAAGAAGCTGGGCGTCGAGATCTACGCCGTCTCTACCGACACCCACTTCACTCACAAGGCCTGGCACGACACTTCTGACACCATCAAGAAGATCCAGTATCCGATGATCGGTGACCCGACCGGCGCCATCACCCGCAACTTCGGCGTGATGATCGAAGAGGCTGGCCTGGCTGACCGTGGTACCTTCGTGATCGACCCGCAGGGCGTTATCCAGATCGTTGAAATCAACGCCGGCGGTATCGGCCGTGACGCTCTGGAACTGCTGCGCAAGGTCAAAGCTGCCCAGTACGTTGCCGCTCACCCGGGTGAAGTGTGCCCGGCCAAGTGGCAAGAAGGCGATGCCACCCTGGCCCCGTCCCTGGATCTGGTAGGCAAAATCTAAGCCTCCTGCTCTCCAAGACCGGCCCATCCAAGGGCCGGTCTGCTTTCTGGCTCAGTGCTTTCTGCGTTCACTGTTTTTTGCATCCAGTGCTTTCTGTATCCAGTAATAGTGCCGACCCGCCATAACAAGAAGGAATTCGAAGATGTTAGATACCAACCTCAAACAGCAGCTCAACGGTTACTTGCAGTACATCGTCAATCCCATCGAGATCAGCGTGTCCGGCAATGACAGCGACAAGTCCGCGGAGCTGCTGGCCCTGGCCACAGAAATCAGCGACATGTCCCCCAAGATTTCCATGACCGATGGCACTGCCGCTCGCAAGCCTTCCATGAGCATCGCGCCGAAGGGCCAGGCCCCGCGTGTTCATTTTGCCGGCATCCCCATGGGTCATGAATTCACCTCCCTGGTGCTCGCCCTGCTGCAAAGCGGCGGCCACCCCTCCAAGGCCGATCCGGCCGTGCTGGAGCAGGTCAAGAACCTGAAGGGTGAGTTCCACTTCGAGACCTATATATCCCTCTCCTGCCACAACTGCCCGGACGTGGTACAGGCCCTGAACCTGATGGCCACCCTGAACCCCGGCATCACCCACACCATGATCGACGGTGCCCTGTTCCAGGATGAGGTGAATGAGCGTCAGATCATGGCGGTGCCGAATGTCTACCTGAACGGTCAGCCGTTCAGCCAGGGCCGCATCTCGCTGGAAGAGATCGTCGCCAAGCTCGATACCGGCGCAAGCGAACGCAAAGCCGCCGAGCTGAGCGAGAAAGCCCCCTACGACGTACTGGTCGTCGGTGGTGGCCCGGCTGGCGCCGCCGCCGCCATCTATGCCGCCCGTAAAGGGATCCGTACCGCCATCGTCGCCGAGCGTTTCGGTGGTCAGGTAATGGACACCGTCGGCATCGAGAACTTCATCTCCGTGCCCTACACCGAAGGCCCCAAGCTGGCCGCCAGCCTGGAGCAGCACGTCAAGCAGTACGGCGTGGAAGTGATCACCGAGCAGCGCGCCGCCGCCATCAGCAAGGATGGCTACGTGAACGTGGCGCTCGCCTCCGGTGCCACCCTCAAGAGCCGCGCCGTGATCCTGGCCACCGGTGCCCGCTGGCGCGATCTGAACGTGCCGGGCGAGCTCGAGTACCGCACCAAGGGCGTGGCCTACTGCCCGCACTGCGACGGTCCCTTCTTCAAGGGCAAGCGCGTGGCGGTGATCGGTGGTGGTAACTCCGGCATCGAGGCCGCCATCGACTTGGCCGGCATCGTCGAGCACGTCACCGTCGTGGAATTCGCCGACACCCTGCGCGCCGACGAGGTACTGCAGAAGAAGGCGCGCTCCATGGGCAACATCGACATCATCATGAGCGCCCGCACCACCGAAGTGATAGGTGACGGCAGCAAGGTGGTCGGCATGGATTACGAAGACCGCACCACGGGTGAGATCAAGCACCTGGCGGTAGCCGGTATCTTCGTGCAGATCGGCCTGGTGCCGAACACCGAGTTCCTCAAGGGGGGCGAAGTAGCACTGACCCGCTTCGGCGAGATCGAGATCGACACCAAGGGCGCGACCTCACTGCCCGGTGTCTACGCCGCCGGTGACGCCACTACGGTGCCGTTCAAGCAGATCATCATCTCCATGGGTGCCGGTGCCACCGCCGCGCTGGGGGCGTTCGATTACCTCATCCGCAATGCGGCGCCGGAAGCCGCCGCCGTCAAGGCCGATGCCGTGACCGCATGATAGGCGCATCGCCAATAAAAAAGCCGACTCCCTGGAGTCGGCTTTTTTTATCTCCCTTGCAGGCCCGGCATGAGAGAGATAGTGCCTCCCTGACCAGACGGCTTGCTAGCCCTGGCCTCCCCGCCCCCATCGATAACCCCAGCATAGACGGGCTATCCTTAATGGGGTCCCATCACGGAGGTAGTCAAAATGAGGCTCATGTTGTTGTTGGCAGGCCTGCTCTTCGCCGGCACTGCCTTCGCGTTTCACTGTCCCATGGACATGAAGAGGATTGACGATGCCCTGGCCGCGGGCCCTCCCATCAGTGCCGAGCGGCTGGCCGAGGTGAAGCAGCTGAGGGCCGAGGGCGAGATCCTGCACAAGGAGGGCAAGCATCAGGAGTCCATCGATACCCTGGCCAAGGCCATGACCCTGCTTGGCATCGACAAGACCTGATCCCGCCTGCACGTCCTGGCGACGAGAGGCATCATCCGGCCGGTGATGCCCAACGCAGAGGCGATACAAACAACAAGGCCCTCGCCATGGCGAGGGCCTTGTCATGCGGGAGCCGTGTCACGCTCATCGAGCGAACGCTATGCCGCTTACTCTCCCTCGATGCGATAGATGCGGTTCTTGCCGGCCCGTTTGGCCTGATACATGGCATTGTCGACCATGGCCAGCAGCTCCTCGGGGGTGCGGCCATTACTGCTGCCGATGCCGGCACTGAAGGTGACCAGCATCCCCTTCTCCCGCCACTTCAGCTCGCTGACACGGCAACGCCACTGCTCCATCAGCGCCTCGGCCTCCGCCAGCGTGCCGTGTTCGAAGAGGGCGACCAGCTCCTCGCCGCCGTAACGGCACAGGGAGGCACTCTCACCCAGCAGCTCCTGACCCAGCTCGACGCTGCGACAAAGCGCCGCATCTCCGCCGGTATGGCCATAGACATCGTTGATCTGTTTGAAGTTATCCAGATCGACCAGGGCCAGCACGAAGGGGCTTCCCTCCTCATGCAGCTGACGAAGGCGCCCATCCAGGAAGCGTCGATTGTAGATGCCGGTCAGGGCGTCCCTGTGTGCCATGTCAAACGACTCTTGCAGGTGATCAGACACCTGATTCAGCGCCTGATCCAGCAACGCCATCTCCGGGAACACCGGCAGGACGCTCGATGAGGGCCCCCCCATAGCGCCGGCACCGAGTTGGCGGATCCGGTTGACCAGGCTGTCGATGAGCACCAGCAACCGCAGGCGGAAGAAGGCCGACATGGTGATGAAGAGCGCGCAGGCGACGACCAGCAGCCCCAGGGCGAGGCTGCCTCCCAGCACGGCGACCGAATCTCGCCTGGGTTGTACCGTGATGGCCAACCAATGTTCACGCTTGGGTAGCGTCCCATAGGCCACATACTCGTTGCTCTGCTCCGAGTAGAAGGAGCCGGATTGCGAGGTCAGGCGCGCCAGCCAGGGGGCCTGCAATATCTGGCCGTTGTAGGCCGACTGCGAGCTCACCAGGATCTGGTTGGTGCGGCGATCGATCACCATGTGGCTCAAGGCGTTGTCCCCGTACAGCATGTCTCTGAGCATCTGTGACCATTCCGCGACGTTCACATCGGTGCCGATGACACGGGCCCCCTCCTGCTGGCCATCCGTCAGCCGATGGGCGAGGGTCAGGATATAGTCGCCGGTTAAGATGTCCTGATAGGCCGGCGTCCAGTAAAACGTCCGGGCCGCCAGCGCCCCCTTGAACCAGGCGCGGGAGTTCACATTGACCCTGGCGTTCACCCAGGCCTGATCCGCCTCCTCACTGCCGGAGAAGAAACGTCCGGTCGAGTCGGCATAAAAGATCAGCGTGATCAGGGAGTCGAGGGCGGCCTTGTTACCCCAGAGTTCGCGGTATTCCTGCCGGGCCCGGGTCGACGAGATCACCGGGTTCAGTTTGTCCGCGGTGACCTCGACGGCCATCAGCTGCTCGATGTGATCGAGCATTCTCGCCTCGGCGACCACGGCCATGCTGTTGAGGCTGACCAGCTTCTGCTCAACGACCACCCCATGGTTGTAGACCGAGAGGGCAAACATGCCGCCGATCCCGAGCAGCATCGGCAAGGCCAACAGCCAGAGATAGCCCGTGATAAAGGCAAAATTTTTCTTCGTGCGTTTGAAAATCAACATACCTGGGGTCCTGCTCATCACCTCGTGGTGCACCCTGCCATGCGGCATGGCTCCATCGGAGGGCGCACAGTATGCCGCCATCACTTTAGGGGTAGTGAATCATTTTCCCGACCTCATTCAACTGTGATTCAGGCAACTTTTTCATCAAAATGGGGTTTCGTTAAGTGGAACAGAGAGATAGGAGATATTTTCTGGGCAAAAAAAAACCAGTGGGCAAGCCCGCCGGTTTCGCCCTCCGCGAGGAGGGATCCTGGAACAAGGGGACAAACGGGGCACTTCGTCGGCAGACAGCGCCATCGGCAGGGGCTTTAATGAACATCACCCTGCCCGTGTCTCCCCCTGGTGTCCCCCATCGCCCGGGGCTAGACCCGGCCGCTGTAGACCAGGGTGCAATAGTTGAAGGCTATCTGGCCATCGACGGCGCAGCGGGCAAACTCGCGGCGGATCAGCGCCGTCAGCCCCTCATAGGCCGGTGTGCCCATGGCGGGCGCATAGGAGGAGGAGTTGAGCCGCCCCAGTACCCCGTCGAGGTCGAACAGCTGGCGGTTCTCGAAACGATCGAGCCGATAGTCCCCCTCGAAGAAGGCGCGAAAATCGGCCTCGCCGAGATTGCGATGGTTCACCTCCTCATAATCCCCGGAATAGGTGCGCAGCCCCGCCTCATAGGCCTCGAGGAAGGGGGTATTGGTCAGCCTGTCGTTCCAGATCAGCGCAACCCGGCCACCGGGCCTGAGCAGCCGACGGCATTCGGCTTTGAAGGCGGCGCGGTCGAACCAGTGGAAGGCCTGGGCGACGGTGACGAGATCCACGGCGCCCGCAGGCAAGCCGGTGGCCTCCGCACTGCCACTGTGCCAGCTGAGGTTGCCGGCCCCCGCCAACAGCCGCTCGGCGGCGCTGCGCATCTCGGCATTGGGCTCCACCGCCCACAGCTGACTCACCCTGGGCGCCAGCAGCGCCGTCAGTATGCCGGTGCCCGCCCCTATGTCGGCGACCACAGCCGAGGGCCCCATGCCGAGCTCCTGCGCCAGAAAATCCAGCATGGCCGCCGGGTAGCCGGGGCGATACTTCACATAGGCCTCGACCCGGGCCGAGAATCGCTGGGTACTGTCCATTGCTCACTCCTCTCTGGTTATCTCTGTGCCAACCCTGCGCCACGCCGCCCACTGGCAATGATTCAGGCATGGGCGCGCGTCGCCCTCCCCTGGTGGCCAGATTCACTATGCCACTACACTCAACACAGCACGAGCACATCAGGTCGGCTATCCAGCACCGCAGGAGTCCCCATGCCGAGATCCCACTATCTGCTCCCCCTCATCGCGGCCCTGCTGAGCGGATGCGGCGCCGAGGTGGTTGGCACGGCCGTGATCAACGGGAAACTGCAGGCAGAGCAGGCAGAACAAGCCAAGGCGCAGGCGGATCAGCTCAAACTGCAGCTCGATGAGGCCATGCGAGCCACTCAGGCTGCCGCTTCCGCGGCCAATTCCCAGTAAACACACCGCTCCGCACCAGCCTGACTAGCCCCTTTACCCGACTCGCATCACCACAGGAGGATTGCCATGAGAAGAGTCATCGTCTCTGCCTTTGTGTCCCTCGACGGCATCATGCAAGCCCCCGGCGGGCCAGAAGAGGACCCCACCGGCGGCTTTGCCCTTGGCGGCTGGATGTTCAACTATGCGGACGACAGCATGGACATCTCGGCCGCGGGCTTCGACGGCAAGGATCGCGAGCTGCTGCTCGGGCGCAGAACCTACCAGATCTTCGAGGCCTACTGGCCTTATCAGCCCCATGATCACCCCATCGCCAAGACGCTCAACGCCGCGAAGAAGCACGTCGCCTCGCGCACCCTGACGCGGCTCCAGTGGCACAACTCGAGCCTGCTTGAGGGCGATGTCGTCGCGGCCGTCATCGCCCTCAAGGGCCAGCCTGGCCCCGATCTGCAGGTGATTGGCAGCGGCAACCTGATCCAGACGCTCCAGGCCGCGACCCTGGACCCGTCGCTGGGTATGCCACTGCCGGGTATGCCACTGATAGACGAGTACCACCTCTGGACCTTTCCGGTGGTGCTTGGCCGGGGCAAACGCCTGTTTGGCGAGGCGGCCAGGCCATCGGCACTGCGGCTGGTGCGCTCCCGGGTGTCAGACTCCGGCGTGCTGATGAGCACCTATGTACCGGACGGCGATATCCAGCCCGGCACCTTCCCCGGCAGCGCACCGAGCGAGCTGGAGTTGGCCAGGCGCCAACGGATGGCCAATGCTAAATGGTGATGAAAAAGGACCCGCCTCCCTTGTGGCGGCGCAGGACGGCCTATCAGGATGGAGAAATGACATGAATACCCCCGCAAAGAACACCATTTGCCTCTGGTATGACGGCGATGCCGAGGAGGCGGCGCAGTTCTACGCCAGCACCTTTCCCGACTCCTCCGTCGGCGCTGTGTACCTGGCGCCTTGCGACTTTCCGTCGGGCATGCAAGGGGATGTGCTGACGGTCGAGTTCAGGGTGATGGGGATCCCCTGCCTCGGGCTCAATGGCGGACCCGGGGTCAGGCACAACTGGGCGTTCTCGTTTCAGGTCGCCACCCAGACCCAAGCCGAAACGGATCGCTACTGGCACGCCATCATCGACCACGGTGGCCAGGAGAGCGAGTGCGGCTGGTGCCAGGACAAGTGGGGTATCTCCTGGCAGATCACCCCGGTCGCCCTGCTGCAGGCGATCACCGATCCCGACCCCGCAGCCGCCAAGCGCTCATTCGATGCGATGATGCAGATGAGAAAGATCGACATCGCGACCATAGAGGCGGCGCGCCGCGGTTGAGATTACTATCGCCTCAGGATGCATCTCGTATAAAAACAAAGCCCTCACCAACTGGCGGGGGCTTTTACTGGGGATAAAACGGCTGGTTCAAGTGGGAAACTGATTGCCTATCAAATGCCATATCAGGCACCGTACCACAAACCTTTAGTCAGACAACATCACCTCGATAAAGGCCTTGGCCGCCGCGGTCAGGGTTTTATGGGGGGCATAGATCAGCGAAAAAACGCGCAGGCGCCCGCGCAGTTCCAGCATGATTTCCGCCAGAGTGCCGCGCGCAATCCGCTCGGCGACGATGAAATCATAAGCCTGACAAATACCCAGCCCGCTCTCTGCCAGCGACACGACACCGAGGGGATCATCGGTGACCTCCAGCGCGGCCTCCGGCATCCAATCCACATCCACGCCCCCCTCGCACAATTGCCAGGGGAGCGCGCGGCCGGTGCTGGGGATCAAAAACAGAATACAGCGATGGGTTTTTAATTCCGCCAACGAAGAAGGCATGCCCATGCGCTCGATATAGTCGGGCGCCGCGAATAGCCCCAGGGGTACCTCTTCCAGCTTGCGCGCCAGCTCGTTACGGCTTGGATGGATACTGCTCAAAATAGCGACCAGCCAGTGCCTGCGCAGCTGCCAGTGTGGCGGGGGGCAATTCCTTGGCCACAGCGTCGCGCCACTCGGCCGCCTTGCCACTGCCGTTGGCCGCGGCAACCGAGAACCAGGCATATGCCTGTTTGACATCCTTCGGCACCCCTTGGCCGCTGGCATACATCATCCCCAGGCTGGTTTGCGCCCCGGCATACCCCTGTTCGGCGGCCTTGCGGTACCAGGCCGCGGCCTGCTTGAAGTCCTTTGGCACCCCATCGCCGCGGTAATACATCACCCCCAGGCTGGTTTGCGCCCCGGCATACCCCTGCTCGGCGGCCTTGCGGTACCAGGCGACCGCCTGCTGGCCGTCTTTTGGTACCCCCTGCCCGTGTTCATACATCACCCCCAGACTGGTTTGCGCATTGACCTCACCCTGCTCGGCGGCCTTGCGATACCAGGCGAGCGCCTGCTTGAAGTCCTGTGGTACCCCATCGCCGTGGTAATACATCAGGCCCACGTTGTTTTGCGCATCGGCATCCCCCTGCTCGGCGGCCTTACGGTACCAGACGAGCGCCTGCTGGTCGTCCTGTGGCACCCCTTCACCCCGTTCATACATCACGCCCAGATTGAACTCCGCTTTGGCATATCCCTGCTCGGCGGCTTTGCGATACCAGGCTAACGCCTGCAGGAAGTCCTGTGGCACCCTTTGGCCGCGGTAATTCATCACCCCCAGGTTGTTCTGCGCCATGGCATACCCCTGCTCGGCGGCTTTGCTGATCCAGGCGAGCGCCTGCTTGAAGTCCTGTGGCACCCCTTCGCCGTTGTAATACATTACCCCCAGGTTAAATTGCGCATGGGTATCCCTTTGCTCAGCTGCCTTGCGATACCAGGCAGCGGCCTGCTTGAAGTCCTGTGCTACCCCCTGGCCGCGGTAATACATCAGTCCCAGGTTGTATTGTGCCCCGGCATCCCCCTGCTCGGCGGCTTTGCGGTACCAGGTGAACGCCTGCTGGTCGTCCTGTGGCACCCCTTTGCCGTGGTCATACATCACGCCCAGGTTGAATTGCGCATTGGCCTCCCCCTGCTCGGCGGCTTTGCGATACCAGGCGAACGCCTGCTTGTCGTCCTGAGACACCCCTTGGCCGGTGGCATACATCAGGCCCAGGCTGCTTTGCGCCTTGGCATCCCCCTGCTCGGCGGCTTTACTGCTCCAGGTGAACGCCTGCTTGAAATCCTCTGGCACCCCTTGGCCGGTGGCATGCATCAGGCCCAGGTTAAATTGCGCCTGGACATCCCCTTGTTCGGCGGCCTTGCGATACCAGGCCGCGGCCTGCTTGTAGTCCTGTGGCCCCCCTTGGCCGCGGTAATACATCAGGCCGAGGTTGTATTGCGCCCCGGCATCCCCCTGCTCGGCGGCCTTGCGGTACCAGGCAAGCGCCTGCTTGAAGTCCTGCGGCACCTCTTCGCCGGTGGCATACATCAGGCCCAGGTTAAATTGCGCCTTGGCATCACCCTGCTGAGCCAGAGCGACAACATCGCCTGCCGGGGCCTTCACGCTGGCTTTCTCTTGCTTGTCTGTTGTCGGCTCCGCTTGCCGATCGGGGCAACCGGTTACCAGCAACACCGCCAACAACGGTGCCAACATCGTTTTTTTCATCCCTGGATACCGCCCTGCTGATGTTTGTTCCCCTTTCGCATTGTAGTGCAGCCGGTTATTGAGTCTCCAATCACCACGGGATGGATGGCGCTGCCAGAACTCGGTGGCCTGGTGCAACCACAGAGCGCAGCCTCGATGGATGTCCGGCTGGGTGGATTGAGAGTCCTCAGCGGAGTTTTATTGCGAGCGATGAACATGCCGCGGCCCTGTTGATCAAGGCCGAGACCGGGCCAACACCAAGTACAGTCAGAAGACGAATAAAAAAGACCCTGCCAATGCAGGGTCCTCTAGTTTCCAACTTCAATGTCACGATTTCCAACTTAAATGGCCGTGATCATCACCACCTGATCACGACCATTTAAGTTGGAAACAGGCAGGTCAAAAAATTCAATAAGTTATCGATACCCAATGTGACATTTAAGTTGGAAACTCAAAAGCGAACCTCCACCTGTACCACAAGCAAATAAGACATTGAAGTTGGAAACCAATCTCCGTTTGACCTGATAGCGTTCATGTAACTTAATTACAAAAATAGGTGACTATTGCAGGTGGCTTCACCTGCGAGGCGGGCAGCGAAAAATCCACTTCGATGCATAACGCCTCACGGTTGAAGTCGTCTATCACATTGAACAACCGTACCGATGCGTATTCCGGCCAAGTTGAACAGCGATTCCGGAATCTGTGTACACCATTTCCGGAAAGGATGCCGACAGGGAGTACTCGAGCAGAAGCTGAGCTTTGAGGGGAGGCATCTTTTCGACTCGCCGAACAAGCCAGCAGCCAAGCACAGCACGGCACGGCACGGCACGGCAGTTATCATGCCCACAGGTCGAATCATGACCGTTCATTTGGCTCCAGAGTACGTGTCCAGAGCAGTCCGGAATAGGTGTTCATTTACGGCCGGAATATGCAACCGAGCGGCCATCAGACAGTTGGTCATGCATGAAGTCCATCGACCAGCAACTATTGGACCGCCAACGCCGCCGGTTTGGCACGTACCAGCCGTTTCCTGGGCTTTATCCGCAAGTTGAGTGCCAGTTCCCGATAAATCCGGTGAGCTAAAGATCCTGTATATGAATGGATATTGATGAACTCGATTACCATTCGCTGACCACTTTTTTACTTTGTGTGTCGGGTGTACCGGACGCTCTCCGCCGTTTTTTTCCTGCTAACTTGGCAAGTTGAAGTGGTGAGACGGGCACTGGGGGCAGGAAGCTATCAAGCTGGTCGGCAATATTCATTGCTCGCATCAATCTGACGACGGTGACTAGATCGGCATTGCCTGTCTCGGCGTGGATCACTTTCTTGCGAGTCACACCTGCCAGTGTTGCAAGTGCTGCCTGAGTGATATTGAGATTCAACCGTACCCGCTGCAATCTCACCCCCAGCTCTTGGGTGATAGCATCGACAGGATCGCTATTGGAGATGTTCATGTTATGTTCCATTATCGGGACACTGGAGCCTTTTAATGCCGTTAAGTTCCATATATGGAACATAATAGAAATGACGAGTAACACCGTCAAGGTTCCTTTTGGGGAACTAATTTGGCAATAAATGCCATATAAATCCGTTTTCAGCTCTATCGTATTTGCTAAATATTCACGGGCCACCGTACAACAGGCGGGTCATCGAGAAGCCTCAGGAGCAGTAACATGACGCATCAAACCCTCACCGTAGAAAATAGCCGCATTCGCGTCACCGTCAGCCGCGACCTAGCCGATCAATTCCTGCCAACGGGCGTTATCGGTCGCGATGAATCCCCCGGTCAGGCGCAACGTGGTCGTCTGCTTTCTGCCGCGATGGGCAAATTGGCCAGCGCAACCGAATTGCGCCTTCGGCTCACTAACGCTATCGAGCTGGCTGATGTACTCGCGCTGGCCCACAAGCTCCTGGTGCGTGATTATCTGGAGGAGCACAGTCACTACAACGTCAACGAGGTGATCATGCGCCTCGAAGAGGGCCATCTCATGCACAAATACATGGCCCAAGAGGTCACGCTTGCCAACGAGTATGCTCGCGGTGTCTTGAAGCCAATTTCGCAAGACGACGCCCGTCTTTACGTGGCGTCAAAGGTGATGGCTGGGGTGCTCTCCCCCCATGAATGCAGGCAACTGGAAACCCGCGTTGAGCTATTGCTGAGCCGCATTGGCATCGATGCAACAGAGGCCCTGGATAAAGCCCGTCACGCCTTGCAAGCGCAGGCCAACATCGCGCACTACTATCACATGTGTCGTGCCAATATGACGGGTTGGGAGATTGAGGTCATCGGGGAACTACCGGCCCAAGTGGGCCTATCTCGGTTGCTGCCAAAGGACGATTGATGTATCGCAATCCCAGACCCGATAAAGTCTGCTGATACAGGGTTTTATCGTTTCCAATTTTAATGACCGCGAGCACCCATGAATCGCTCTAAAAAGATCAAATCTGATCTGTTTTGTAATTTAATTGCATATTTTATGGACGAGAATAAAAAAGACCCTGCCAATGCAGGGTCCTTGAGTTTCCAGCTTAAATGGCCGTGATTACTTGGCGTAATCCTCGGTCGGGATGCAGGAGCAGAACAGGTTGCGATCGCCATAGACGTCGTCGATGCGGTTGACCGAGGGCCACAGCTTGGCGGCGCGCACGGCGTCGGAGGGGAAGACCGCCTCGGCGCGGCTGTAACCGCGCGCCCACTGCTCGTCCATCACGTCATCCTGGGTGTGGGGCGCGTTGACCAACGGGTTGTCGGTCAGGCTCCAGTGGCCGTCCTGCACCTTGCCGATCTCGGCGCGGATGCGGGTCATGGCCTCGACGAAGCGATCCAGCTCGCGCTTGGATTCGGATTCGGTCGGCTCGACCATCAGGGTGCCCGCCACCGGGAAGCTCATGGTCGGCGCGTGGAAGCCGTAGTCCATCAGCCGCTTGGCCACGTCCATCTCGCTGATGCCGGAGGCTTCCTTGAGCGGACGGATGTCCAGGATGCACTCGTGAGCCACACGGTTGTTGCGACCGGTGTAGAGCACGGGGAAGGATTCCCCCAGCTTCTTGGCCAGGTAGTTGGCGTTGAGGATGGCCACCTGAGTGGATTTCTTCAGCCCCTCGTCCCCCAGCATGGCGATGTACATCCAGCTGATGGGCAAAATGCTGGCCGAACCGAACGGAGCCGCGGAGACGGCGCCGTTGTTGCGGCTCTCTTTGTCGGTCTTGACCACCGCATGACCGGCCACGAACGGCGCCAGGTGCTGCTTCACACCGATGGGGCCCATACCCGGGCCGCCACCGCCATGGGGAATGGCGAAGGTCTTGTGCAGGTTTAGGTGCGACACGTCCGCGCCGATAAAGCCCGGTGCGGTGAGGCCCACCTGGGCGTTCATGTTGGCACCGTCGAGGTACACCTGACCGCCGTATTGGTGAACGATGTCGCACACCTCCTTGATGGTCTCCTCGTACACCCCGTGGGTGGATGGGTAGGTCACCATCAGGCAGGAGAGCTGATCCCCCACCTCGGCGGCCTTGGCGCGCAGATCGTCGAGATCCACGTTACCGAACTTGTCGCAGGCGGTGACGATGACCTTGAGGCCCGCCATCTGGGCGGAGGCCGGGTTGGTACCGTGGGCCGATGCCGGGATCAGGCAGACGTCGCGATGCCCTTCGCCGCGGGACTCGTGATACTTCTTGATGGCCAGCAGGCCTGCGTATTCGCCCTGGGCGCCGGAGTTCGGCTGCATGCAGACGGCGTCATAACCGGTCACCTTCACCAGCCAGTCTTCGAGGTCTGCCAGCAGCAGCTGGTAGCCCTTGGTCTGGGCCAGCGGGGCGAAGGGGTGCAGCTTGCCAAACTCGGGCCAGGTCACCGGGATCATCTCGGCGGTGGCGTTGAGCTTCATGGTGCAGGAGCCCAGGGAGATCATGGCGTAGTTCAGGGCCAGATCCTTGGCTTCGAGACGGTGGATGTAGCGCAACATCTCGGTCTCGGAGTGGTACTTGTTGAACACCTCGTGAGTCAGCACCGCATCGCTGCGCAGCAGATCCTGCGGGATGGCCTGATGAGCCTGGGCCTTGGCATCCAGTGCCTCGACATCCAGCCCGTGCCCTTGGCCCAGGAAGAGCTCAAACAGCTCGGCCACGTCGCCGCGGGTGCTGGTCTCGGACAGGGATACCCCGACGGCGCCATCCAGATCGGCCCGCAGGTTGATGTGCAGGACCTCGGCCTTGGCGATCAGGGCTGCCTTGTCGGCGGTCAGCACAGTGATGGTATCGAACCAGCTGTCGTGCTTGAGGCTCAGCCCCTTGGCCTTGAGCCCCAGCGCCAGGATGCTGGTCAGACGGTGCACCCGGGAGGCGATGGTCTTGAGCCCCACCGGGCCGTGGTAGACGGCGTAGAAGCTCGCCATGTTGGCCAGCAGCACCTGAGCGGTACAGATGTTGGAGTTCGCCTTCTCGCGGCGGATATGCTGCTCGCGGGTCTGCATCGCCATGCGCAGGGCAGATTTGCCACGGGCATCCTTGGAGACGCCGATGATGCGACCCGGCATGGAGCGCTTGTAGGCGTCGCGGGTGGCGAAGAAGGCGGCGTGCGGGCCGCCGTAGCCCATGGGCACGCCGAAGCGCTGGGCGGAGCCGAACACCACATCGGCGCCCAGTTCACCCGGGGATTTGAGCAGCAGCAGGGAGAGCATGTCGGCGCCGACACAAGCCAGCCCCTTCTGGGCCTGGACCGCGGCAATCAGGGCGCGCAGATCGGTCACATTCCCGGTGGTACCCGGGAACTGGAACATGGCACCGAACACCTCCTCGCTCACCGCCTGGGCAGCCGGACCGACGCTCACGTCGAAGCCGAAGTGCACCGCGCGCTCCTTGACCACGTCGATCACCTGGGGGTGCACGTCGTCGGCCACGAAGAAGAGGTTGGATTTGGACTTGGCCATGCGCTTGGCGAGCGCCATGGCTTCGGCGGCGGCGGTGGCCTCATCCAGCAGGGAGGCGCTGGCCAGATCCATGCCGGTCAGATCCAGGGTGAGCTGCTGGAAGTTGAGCAGTGCCTCGAGACGGCCCTGGGCCAGCTCCGGCTGATAAGGGGTATAGGCGGTGTACCAGCCCGGGTTTTCCAGCACGTTGCGCAAGATGACGTGGGGCACGTGGGTGTCGTGATAACCCATGCCGATGTAGCTCTTGGCGATCTGGTTCTGGGCGGCGTAGCCCTTGAGCTTGGCCAGCGCCTCGACCTCGGTCATGGGGGCACCGATGCCGAGCGGGCCCAGGCGGCGGATGGCGGCGGGGACCGTCTGTTCGATCAGATCGTCCAGGCTCTCGGCGCCCACTTCGGCCAGCAGGGCGCGCAGTTCTTCCTCACCCGGGCCGATGTGACGGCGGATGAAATCGGTTTTTTGCTCGAGTTCAAACAGTGACTGGGTCATTTCCCTATTCCTGATAGATGTTCCTGATAGCCGGCACGGGCCGACTCCACTCATGTTCTGGGCACCGCGGGCACTCTTCTGGCGCGGGCGGCACCGGATGCTGCGGGAGCATCGGCGGGGGGTCGCGATGCTGGCGCCGGCTCACCCCCAAGTGCGGGCGGCAAGCGGATTGGCGCGGGCGACTTCACCCCGTCCACCTAGCGACGGACGCCGGTGGGCTGTCATACAAAAAAGCCCTGCAAATCATTGCAGGGCCCGACAGTCTTACTCTTCGTCTACCACGTTCTGGTAGCCTTCGGCATCCAGCAGGTTGGCCAGCTCAGCGGCGTCATCCAGCTTGATGCGGAACAGCCAGCCGGCGCCGTAGGGGTCGGAGTTGACCAGCTCGGGGCTGCCTTCCAGCTCTTCGTTGATGGCGATGATCTCGCCGCTCACCGGGCTGTAGATGTCGGAGGCGGCTTTCACCGACTCGGCCACGGCGCAGTCTTCACCGGCGCCAATTTGCTTGCCCACTTCCGGCAGATCGACAAACACCATGTCTCCCAGCAGATCCTGGGCGTGTTCGGTGATACCGACCACGGCCTCACCGTTGGCTTCAACACGGACCCACTCGTGGGAGGTGGCATATTTCAGTTCGCTCGGGATATGGCTCATTTGTGCTTCCTTTATGCTCTTGGATCGCTTCAACAAAAATGGTTCGGCGAAGGGGCACCCCTTCGCCGCGATGGATGATTACACCAGGGACTGGCCGTTACGGACGAAGGCCGGCTTGGTGACTTTGACGGTGACAAGCTTCTTACGGATCTCCACCTGGGCCTCGGCGCCGATGTCACGGGGCACCCGCGCCAGGGCAATACTGTAGCCCAGGGTGGGGGAGAAAGAGCCGGAGGTGATCACACCTTCGCGCGACTCACCGCTGGCGCTGGTGAAGGTGACCGGCATGCCGGCGCGCAGCACCCCTTTCTCTTCCATCACCAGACCCACCAGCTTGGGCTGGGTGCCGGCGGCCTTCTGGGCCTCCAGCGCGGCGCGGCCGATGAACTGGCGATCGGCGGGCTCCCAGGCCAGGGTCCAGGCCATGTTGGCGGCGAGCGGGCTGATGCTCTCGTCCATGTCCTGGCCGTAGAGGTTCATGCCGGCTTCCAGACGCAGGGTGTCGCGGGCACCCAGACCGCAGGGGGCCACGCCGTTATCCAGCAGCGCCTGCCACAGGGCACAGGCCTGCGGCTCTGGCACCACGATCTCGTAGCCATCTTCCCCGGTGTAGCCGGTGGTGGCGATGAACAGATCCCCCGCCTGCACGCCGAAGAAGGGCTTCATGCCGGCGACGGCCGCGTTTTGCTCGGCGTTGAATACTTTGGCCGCCTTGGCCTTGGCCTGGGGGCCCTGCACCGCGATCATGGCGAGCTCGGGGCGCTCGGTCACGCTCACGGCGAAGTCGATGGCGTGGTGGCGGATCCAGGCCAGATCCTTGTCGCGGGTGGCGGAGTTCACCACCAGGCGGTAGAAGGTATCGGTCAGGTAATAGGTGATGAGGTCATCGATGACGCCACCGTCCGGATTGAGCATGCCGCTGTAGAGGGCCTTGCCGGGGACGGTGAGCTTGGCCACGTCGTTGGCCAGCAGGTGTTGCAGGAAGGCTTTGACCCGCTCGCCGGTCAGGTCGACGATGGTCATGTGGGAGACATCGAACATGCCCGCATCGGTGCGCACCGCGTGGTGCTCTTCCAGCTGGGAGCCGTAGTTGATGGGCATTTCCCAACCGTGGAAGTCCACCATCTTGGCGCCAGCTTCCAGGTGTTTGGGATGCAGTACAGTAGTCTGGATCATCGCTGTGTTTCCTTAAGCGTTAGCGACAACACTCGCAATCCGTCCCATCTCGCTTGAACATCAGGAAGGGAGACAGGATCACAAGGTCTGTGCTCGTTCCCGCCCTTGCGGGCAAGAGTGATTCCTTGAACGGAGCGGATTATATGACAAGAGCGCTAGGGCGCCGCTCAAAAAAAACTAATCCGCTCACGGCAAACTGAGACCAGACACTAAGGTAAAAACAGTGATAAAAACAGTACATGACCGACATTTGCGAGATTTAATGTTGATTTTTACCGTTCCATCACAATTTGCAGAAAAACGTTTCGCCTGGCGCCAACATTAAAGGCTGACACCCCGCAGGGGCAATCAGCCTCGTCAGATTAGTTTTATTGTTAAAAACCCCGAGTAATATTAGATTTTTTCACCCTTGGTCTGCGCCTGCGGCTCGCCGTCCAATCCCATCACGGCCCGGATCACCCTCTTACTTCAGCCGGGTCGGCAAATTTTTCCCCTTGGCCAAGGCGGGCAACTCACCGTCCAGCCCCATGGCGGCCCGGATCACCCCTTGCTTGAGCGGCGTCAGCCCATCGACCGCCCGCAGCCCCACCCCGCGCATCAGCTTCTTGAGCGGATGATTGCCGCTGAACAGCCGCTTGAGCCCCTCCATCGCCGCCAGCATGCGGGCGGCCTCGCTCTTGCGCCAACGCTCGTAGCCGCGCAGGTTGGCCAGCAGGCCGATGTCCGCCCCCGCGTTGTGGCTGCGCAGCAGTTGCTCGGCCAGGGCCGCCGCATCCAGCAGGCCCAGATTGACCCCCTGCCCCGCCAGCGGATGTATGGTGTGAGCCGCATCCCCCACCAGCACCAGCCGTTCGCGGGCAAAATCGCGGGCATAGCGGGCGGTGAGCGGGATGGCGCTGCGGGCCCCCTCCACCTTGCACAGTCCCAGCCGGCCGTCGAATGCCGTGGTGAGCTGGCGGTTGAACTTTTCGTCATCGCAGGCGCACAGCGCCTCGGCGCGGGCGGCGGGCACCGACCAGACGATGGAGCAGAGATCCGGCTGCCACAGGGGCAGGAAGGCGAGCGGGCCATCCGGGGTGAAGATCTGGCGCGCCACCGCCTCATGGGGCTCCTGGGTGCGCACCGTCGCCACCAGGGCGTGGTGGCCATAATCCCAGCTGGTGAGCGGGATGTCGGCCTGGCGACGCACCCAGGAGTGGGCGCCATCGGCCGCCACCACCAACCTGGCCGAGAGGGCACGGCCGTCGTCCAGCAGCAGGACTGAGCCCGCCGGGCCGCTCTGCAGGCTGGCGGCCCGGGCCGGGGTGAGCAGGCTGATGTTGCTCGCCCCCGCAATGGCATCCAGCAGCGCCAGCTGGATGACCCTGTTCTCGACGATGTGGCCGAGTGCCGGTTGGCGCAGACTGGCGGCATCGAAGTCGATATGGCCGAAGCTGTCCTGCTCCCACACCTGCATCCTGTCGTACGGCTGCAGGCGCCGCGCCGCGATCCCGGCCCAGGCACCGACCCCTTGCAGTATCTGCTGGCTGGCGAGGCTCAGGGCGCTGACCCTGTTGTCCGGCGCGTCCCCGAGCGCGGGATCGGGCAGTTGCCCCTCCACCACCACCACCTTGAGCGCACTCTCCCTGAGCGCGGCGGCGAGCCCAAGGCCCACCATGCCACCACCCACGATCACCACATCCACCGTCTGCATTTGCATCATCTATTTCCTTTCATACCCGGCCGCACCGGGCCACCGGGAACATAAACCGGGGCAGGTCTGGCCTGCCGGTCGGACGCTCGACGCATCCCTCACCTTGTCGCCGTCTGGCTGACGAACCCCAGCGTCTGGGCTGCCAGCGGTGCCTTGAGGCAGGGCAGCCGTCCCATCAGGGAGAGCGCCAGGTTGCGGCCCGCCACCAGGGGTGCGTGGCCATTGGAGAAGAGCTGGGCCAGGGACGAGGTCAGCCAGATGGTGTGGGCCTGATCCTCCTGGCGCCGCCGCCAGTAGCGGCTCAGCACCCCGAAGCTGCCGATCTCTTCCCCGGCCGCCAGCGCCTGGGCCACCGCCTGGGTGAGCAAGTCCAGATCGCGCATGCCGAGGTTGAAGCCCTGCCCGGCGATGGGGTGCAGCAGATGGGCGGCATTGCCCACCAGCACGGTGCGCTGGGCCAGCGGGTAGTCGGCGGCGGTCAACACCAGTGGATAGAGGTGGCGCTGGCCGCTGCGCTCGAAGCGCCCGAGCCGCCAGCCAAAGGCCTGCTGCAGGTGGGTCAGGAAGGCGGCGTCATCCAGCGCCATCAGTGCATCCGCCTCGGCTCGGGCGACGCTCCACACCAGGGAGGAGAGCCCGTCCTGCATCGGCAGCAGCGCCAGCGGCCCCCCCTCGGTGAAACGTTCGAACGCCCGGCCGGCCGGATCTTGCGCCGTCCTGACGGTGGCGATGATGGCGCTCTGCTCGTAGTCGTGGCGGGTCACCGCCAACTTGAAGTGCTGGCGCACGAAGGAGTTGCCCCCGTCGGCCGCCACCAGCAGCCGGCTCTGGTAGCGCTCACCGCTCGCCAGGGTCAGGACCACCCCCTCTTCGAGCGGCTCAATGGCCGAGAGCTGGGCCGGGCAGCACATCCGGATATGGGGGCAGGCGGCGATCCCCCGCTGCAGCTCGATGCCCGCCGCCGACAACTCGATCACCTGACCGAGCGCGGGCAGTCCGTACTCCGCCGCCGACAGCCTGGCCTGGCCGGGATGACCCCTGTCCGAGACGTGGATGTCGGTGATGGGGGCGCAGTGAGGGGCGAAGCGGGACCAGAGACCGTGGCGCTCAAGCGCCTCGCAGGTACCGGCCGAGAGGGCGATGGCACGGGCATCGAAACCGGGATGGGCATTGAGTTCGGGGGCGCTCGCCTCCAGCAGCAGGATCTGCAGGGGCGCACCGGTCGGCCCGCGCAGGGCCGCGAGGGAGAGCGCCAGCACGGCGCCACTCATACCACCGCCGACGATAGCCACATCGACGTGAACCAGAGAGGATTGAGACATGAGATGAGGGGAAGCAGCTAAAACATGGGCTCATGCTATCACAAAGCCGGGGGGCGGGATGCGAAGCCACGGGCAAAAACCGATTCTGGGCCATCGCTTAGCCGGGCAATCCGCTGCCAGGCTTGGCCCTCCCCAATACAACGCTCCCATACACAAAGAGCGCCCTTCGGCGCTCTTTTCATGCAATGACGGGCACAGTCACGGGGATCAGTGCAGGGTCGGCGGCGTGTTCGGGGCATCTGGGCGCTTGCCGAACTCTTCGAAGGTCATCATGACCCCGAGGCGCACATGCTCGTAGAGCACCAGGAAGGAGGCTTCGTTCTCGTCATCCTCCTGATCGAATTCGGCAGAGACCTGGGTGATGCTGGCGATATCCTGGATCATCTCCTGCAGCTCTTCCGAGGCCTTGGACAGCTCCTGCTGCACCACACCGAAACCGGCAAGGAAGGCCTGGGACCAGTCCACCAGGGCGTCGATACGCTCATCGAGCGGCTCCTCGTCGCTTGGCAACAGCAGCTCGACCCCTTTCTGGGCCATCAGGCTCTCGATCACCTCGTGATAGAGATCGGTCATCAGCTGGCGCACCGGTGCCGGCAGGCCGAAACCGTCGTTGACCAGATCGTTGAAGGGGGGCAACCAGCTCTTGTCATCCAGTGCCACGCCACCGCAGACCAGGCCACAGATCACGCCATGGGCCTCGACAGCAGTCGCCATCAGCTCGTGCTGTTCCATCAGGTCGGCCACGACCGCGTATTTCGGGGGGTTCGTTTTGCTCATCGAAGATCCGCTCAAAGTTCAGGCAAATATGCAAAATTTATGGCAAGGATCCTAGCATTCTCCCCCTTCCAGGGCCAGCAAGGCCTTGAAACTTCTGTATCTGCGCTATATAGTCCCGCCCAGTTGTCCACGTGGATAAAGGCGGAAATCAGCCCCGCCGTATTGAGGAAGGCATGAGCATAGAGGCCGTAGAAATCGTCATCTTGGGACGTCCCTACAAGGTATCCTGTCCCCTGGGACAGCAGGATGCCCTGCGCCAGGCCGCCGACCAGCTGAGTGACAAGCTTATCGAGCTGCGTCAACGCTCCAAGGTCTCCAGCAATGAACAGCTTGCCATCATGGCGGCGCTCAACTTCTGTCATGAGCTCTGCCTTGAAAAAGACAAGAACCACCAATATTCTGAGACCATGGACAAGCGGATCAAGATGCTGCAGCGCACCATCGAAGCTGCCTTGATCGAGCACGGACAATATGGTGATTCCAGCGAGCAGGGCCTGCAGCCCTAAACGCGACCCGTTTTAAAATTCCCTGGGATGTGCGTCAGCCGGTTCAAGTCCCCGAGCCGATAATCATACCCAACAGGAGTTCTATCTTCTGACTATTGCGCATGCTCGGCCCGACCGAGAAGCCTGCGGCCAGTTTAGATCTCCGCCTTGAACTCACGGTTCAAGGGCCCAAACCGGCAACGGCATCTCCGGGGTACCTACAGTAAAAAGCCCGTCATCATGATGACGGGCTTTTTTTATCCGCGGCCCGCGCCCAGCCCCTCCAACACCGCAAAACCTTTATTAAAAATACGCATAATATCAATGCGATATCTATTTGTTATTTTTTTGTTACTGCAACCTTGCGAACTCTCCCGGTCTCACCTAAAAATGTAATCGATTACATTTTAAACACAGGAAGCTGGAATGAGCCGCCCCCCCGCCCCCGTCAACCCCATCTCCATGGCCGCCGTGGCGGCCCTGGCCGGGGTGTCGGTCGCCACCGTCTCCAGGGTGCTGAACCATCAGGAGGGGGTCACCGGCAAGACCAAGGCCAAGGTCAACCTCGCCGTCGAGGAGCTCGGCTATAGAGTCAATCAGCTGGCCAACAGCCTGCGCACCGCCAGAAGCTGGCTGCTGCTCATCATTGTGCCCGACCTCACCAACCCCTTCTACATCGAGATAGTGCGTGGCATAGACAGAGTGGCCCGCCAGCACGGCTACTTCGTGCTGCTGTGCGACACCGGCGCCGATCCGGGCCGGGAGCGCTCGGCCTTCGAGCTGCTGCGCACCCACAGAGCCGACGGCGCCATCTGTCTGGATCCCGACTCCATCCAACTGGGGCTGAGCCAGGAGATCAACACGCTGCCCTGGGTCGCCTGCTGTGAGTTTGACCCCGCCATGCAGGTTCCCTACGTGGGCATAGATAACCAGGCGGCGGCGGCGGAGGCGATCCGTTATCTGCTGAGCCGGGGCCACAGCCGCATCGCGCTGATAGGCGCGGATCCCGCCTACCTCTACGCCCGCCAGCGCGAGGCCGGGGTCCGCCAGGCCCTGGCAGAGGCCGGACTGACCCTGGCGGAGGAGTGGAACATCCGGGTCACCAGCTTCAGCTTCCTGGCTGGGGCCGAGTCGGCGCAGCGCTTGCTCCGTTGCCCGCAACGCCCGACCGCGGTCTTCGCCGTCGCCGATGCGCTGGCCATCGGCCTGATGCACAGCCTGCAAGAGGCGGGGCTGCGCATCCCGGACGACATCGCCATCATGGGCTTCGATGACATCGCCATGAGCGCCCAGCTCAATCCGCCGCTCACCACCATGGCGCAACCCATGGACGAGCTCGGTGCCGAGGCCGCACGCCTGCTGCTGCAGCGCTTGAACGCCCCCGACACCCCGCTGACCGGCCGCCTGCTCCCCCATCGGCTCGTCAGCAGAGGCAGCGCCTGATGCAAGCCCCCCCAAGCAGGCCATTCTGGCTGATCACAACAGGAGAAACTGATGAGCCTCAGTGTCGAATTTAGCGGCGTCTGCAAGGACTTTGGGCCCATCAGGGTGCTGCACGGGGTCGACTTCAGCCTGGCGCCGGGGCGGGTCTACGGCCTGCTGGGGGAGAATGGCGCCGGCAAGTCCACCCTGATGAAGATCCTAGCCGGTTACGAGCCGATCAGCGCCGGGCTGATCCGCATCGATGGCGAGGAGCGCGGCTGGCACTCCTCCCGCGAGGCGGAGCAGGCGGGCATAGTGCTGATCCACCAGGAACTCAACCTGGCCGAGCACCTCACCCTGACCCAGAACCTGTTCCTCGGCCATGAGCTGACCAGAGGCGGCCTGCTGGACGAGCACACCATGGCGACCCAGGCGCAGCACTATCTGGAGCTGGTCGGGCTGCAACGCGCCCCCGCCACCAGGGTGCGCCAGCTCATAGTGGCGGAGAAGCAGCTGGTGGAGATCGCCAAGGCGCTGTCACGCCAGGCCCGCCTGCTGATCATGGATGAACCGACCGCCACCCTGACCCCGGGGGAGACGGCGCGGCTGTTCGCCCTCATCGCCAGGCTCAAGGCACAGGGCACCACCATCATCTACATCTCCCACAAGCTGGACGAGGTCCAGCGCATCACCGACGAGGTGGTGGTCATGCGCGACGGCCGCTTCGTCAGCCGGGGCGAGACATCGTCGTTCAGCCGTCAGCAGATGGCCAACCTCATGGTGGGGCGCGAGATGTCGGACATGTTCCCGCCCAGGCTGCCGCCGCCGGAGGGCACGGAGATCGCCCTCGCGGTGAGCGGGCTCTGCGTCCCCGGCTGGGTGGAGGATCTCGACTTTGAGGTGCGCAGCGGCGAGATCTATGGCTTCGCCGGGCTGGTAGGGGCCGGCCGCACCGAGGCCTTCGAGGCCATCCTTGGCTTGCGCGAGCGCAAGGCGGGCAGGATCCAGCTGGCAAGCAAGGAGGTGCGCATCGACAGCCCGCGCGCCGCCGTGCGCCAGGGGCTCACCTATCTGCCGGAGGATCGCAAGGGCAAGGGGCTGCACCTGCAGCTCGGGCTGGCCGAGAACCTCACCCTGATGACGCTGGCACGCTATGCCCACCCCTGGCTGGACAAGGGGGCGGAGCGGGCGGCCCTCACCCGGGCCATCAATGATTTCGGCATCAAGGCCGGCTCCCACTCGGCCCGGGCCCGCATGATGTCGGGGGGCAATCAGCAAAAATTGGCCCTCGCCAAGTTTCTGCACCCGGACCCCAGGGTCATCGTCCTCGACGAGCCCACCCGGGGGGTGGATGTCGGTGCCAAACGTGACATCTATTTCCTGATCCAGCGACTGGCCGCCGAGGGGCGCGCCGTCATCGTCATCTCGAGCGAGCTGATCGAGCTGATCGGCCTGTGCCACAGAGTCGCCGTGCTGCGGGCCGGCCGCCTCCAGGCGGTGCTGCCCGCCCATCATCTGACCGAAGAGGAGTTGATCGCCTATGCAACAGGTACCCACTGAAAGCCGCAAAGAGCGGTTGCTCTCCCTGCTAGCGGAGACGGGCCCGCTGCTGGGGCTGATCCTGCTGTGCCTGCTCGGGACCCTGCTCAACCCCGACTTCGCCACCCTGGACAACTTGCTCAACGTGCTGACCCGCACCGCCTTCATCGGCATCATAGCGGTGGGCATGACCTTCGTTATCATGTCCGGCGGCATCGATCTCTCGGTCGGCGCCATGGCCGCCCTGATCGCCGGCGCCATGATCCTCGTCATGAACCGGCTCGGCGCCGGGGCGCTGGCGGATGCCCCCCTGCTGGTGGTGATCCTCGGCATAGGGCTGGCCTTGCTGCTCGGCCTGTTGTTTGGCGCCGGTCACGGCCTGCTCATCACCAGGGGCAAGATTGAGCCATTCATCGTCACCCTCGGCACCCTCGGCATCTTTCGCGCCGTCCTGACCTATCTGGCCGATGGCGGTGCCCTGACCCTGGACGATGCCCTCAGCGATAGCTACAGCCCCGTCTATTACGGCAGCCTGCTGGGCGTTCCCATCCCGGTCTGGGTCCTGCTGCTGGTGGCGCTGGCGGGGGGGCTGCTGCTCAACCGCACCGCCTTCGGCCGCCATGTGCAGGCCATCGGCTCCAACGAGCAGGTGGCGCGCTACGCCGCCATCCGGGTCGATCGGGTCAAGCTGCTCACCTATGCGCTGCTGGGGCTCTGCGTCGGCATCGCCACCCTGCTCTATGTACCGCGCCTCGGCTCCGCCACCCCCACCACCGGGCTGCTGTGGGAGCTGGAGGCCATCGCCGCCGTGGTGGTGGGGGGCACCTCCCTCAAGGGGGGAGAGGGGCGCATCTTCGGCACCCTGGTGGGCGCCATACTGCTGTCGGTCATCAGCAATATCCTCAATCTGACCAGCATCATCAGTGTTTACCTCAACGCCGCCGTGCAGGGCATCGTGATCATCATGGTCGCCTTCATGCAACACAGGCGTTGAGACTGTTGTGGACAGGAAGGCGAAGAAACGGCAGTGAAACGAGCGGCGGGGTCTCCCCTCGCCAGCGACAAGGAACGGGCGCAAGCCCAACAGTCAAGAGGCTATCAAGATGAACAAGATGCTACACAACTTAACACTACACACCTTGGGCGCCTGCGCCCTCATGATCGCTGCCGGCAGCGCCTCGGCGGCCGAGAAGATGACCCTGGGGGTCTCCATCCCGACCGCGACCCACAGCTTCACCGCCGGCATCGTCTGGTGGGCCAACAAGGCCAAGGAGGATCTGGAGAAGGCCAATCCCGATCTCAAGGTGATCGTCAAGACCGCCGCCAATGCCCCAGAGCAAGCCAACCAGCTGCAGGATCTGCTGACGGTAAACAAGATTGACACGCTAGTCATCTTCCCGTTTGAGTCAGCCTCCCTGACCAAGCCGGTCGCCCAGGTCAAGCAGAAGGGGGTCTATGTCACCGTGGTCGATCGGGGGCTGACCGACGTCAGCGCCCAGGATGCCTACGTGGCCGGGGATAACACCGCTTTCGGCAAGCTGCCGGCCGAGTTCATGGCCAAGACCCTGAATGGCAAGGGAGACATAGTCGCCCTGCGCGGCATTCCGACCACCCTGGACAACGAGCGCTTCGAGGCCTTCAGCGGGGTGATGAAGCAGCATGGCGGCATCAAGATCCTCGACGCCAAATATGGCAACTGGAACCGGGATGACGCCTTCAAGGTGATGCAGGACTTCCTGACCCGCTTCAAGCACATCGACGCCGTCTGGGCCGCCGATGACGACATGGCGGTGGGGGTGCTCAAGGCCATCGATCAGGCCAAGCGCACTGACATCAAGCTGGTGTTTGGTGGCGCCGGGGCCAAGGGGGCGATCAAGACCCTGATGGACGGCAGCGATCCCCGCATCCAGGCCAACGTCTCCTACTCCCCCAAGTTCATGTATGACGCCATCATGCTCACCGCAGAGGCTCGCCTCAAGGGCGAGCGCCTGCCGGCCAACACCATCATCCCCTCGGTGCTGATCACCCCGCAAACGGCCAAGGAGTTCTACTTCCCCGACTCCCCGTTCTAAGGGATGGCTGGCGACCGGAGGCTCCGGTCGCCAGCCTGTCGTCCTGAGACTCACCCCTCTTTCATCCAGGAGTGCCCATGAAGACCATCAAGGGACCGGCCATCTTCCTCGCCCAGTTCATGGGGGAGCAGCCGCCATTCGATACGCTCACCGGCCTGGTGGACTGGGCCGCCGGCCTCGGATTCCGCGGCCTGCAACTGCCGACGGACTCGCGCCTGTTCGATCTGGGCTTGGCGGCTGGCAGCCAGGATTATTGCGATGAGATAAGCGGCCTGCTGGCCGAGCGGGGGCTGGTCATCACCGAGCTCTCCACCCATCTGCAGGGCC
Source organism: Aeromonas sp. sia0103 (assembly GCF_963895295.1). Taxonomy (NCBI): domain Bacteria; kingdom Pseudomonadati; phylum Pseudomonadota; class Gammaproteobacteria; order Aeromonadales; family Aeromonadaceae; genus Aeromonas; species Aeromonas sp. sia0103. Next base: position 472,831 of record NZ_CAWQKG010000033.1, read on the forward strand.
AACTGCTGGCCGTCCACCCCGCCTATGACAGCCTGTTCGATGGCTTCGCCCCGGCGGCGGTGCGCGGCAAGCCCGCAGCCCGCACCCAGTGGGCCGGCGAGCAGCTCAAGGCGGCCGCCCTCGCCTCCCGAAGGCTCGGACTCAACGCCCACGTCACCTTCTCCGGCGCCCTCGCCTGGCCCTATCTCTATCCCTGGCCCCAGCGGCCCGCCGGGCTCATCGAGGAGGCCTTCGCCGAGCTGGCCCGGCGCTGGCTCCCCCTGCTGCAGGCCTTTGACGAGGCCGGGGTGGACGTCTGCTACGAGCTGCATCCGGGGGAGGACCTATTCGATGGCACCACGCTGGAGCGCTTCCTCGAGGCAACCGGCGAGCACCCCAGGGTCAACGTGCTCTACGACCCCAGCCATATGCTGTTGCAGCAGCTCGATTACCTCGCCTTCCTCGACCTCTATCACGAGCGGGTGCGCGCCTTTCACGTGAAGGATGCCGAGTTCAGGCCCTCGGGGCGACAGGGGGTCTACGGGGGCTACGCCCCCTGGCTCGGGCGGGCGGGGCGCTTTCGCTCCCTGGGGGATGGCCAGATAGACTTTGGCGCCATCTTCAGCAAGCTCGCCCAGTACGACTACCCCGGCTGGGCCGTACTGGAGTGGGAGTGCGCCCTCAAGCACCCGGAGGATGGCGCCGCCGAGGGGGCCGACTTCATTCGCAATCATATTATCCGTGTCGCCGAGCGCCCCTTCGATGACTTCGCCGGCAGCGGTCTGACGCGGGAGGCGGTCAGAAGCCTGCTCGGCCTCGGCGATAGCTTGAGCGGTAATTCGGGCGGTAAGACAGGAGAGAAAAAATGACGAGAAGACTGCGCCTGGGCATGGTGGGCGGTGGCCAGGGGGCCTTCATCGGCGCCGTGCATCGGCTGGCGGCCCGCATGGACGATCACTATGAGCTGCTCGCCGCGGCCCTCTCCGCCGATCCCGCCAACGCCCGCTCAAGCGCCCTCGCCCTCGGGCTGGACCCGGCCCGCGCCTACGAGGATTACGCCAAGATGGCCCAGGCGGAGGCGGCCCGGCCCGACGGCATCGAGGTGGTGGCCATCACCACCCCCAACCACCTGCACGCCCCGGTGGCGCGTGCCTTTCTCGAAGCCGGCATCCACGTGATCTGCGACAAGCCGCTGGCGCTGACCCTGGCCGAGGGGGAGGAGCTCGCCCGGCTCGCCCGCCAGCAGCGGCGGCTGTTTGCCCTCACCCACACCTACTCCGGCTACCCCATGGTGCGCCACGCCCGCGATCTGGTCGCCGCCGGTGAGCTCGGCGAGCTGCGCTACGTGCAGGTGGAGTACCTGCAGGACTGGCTCGCCAACCCCATCCCCCCCGGTCAGAACAAGCAGGCGGACTGGCGGGCCGATCCGGCCCGCGCCGGGCGGGCGGGTTGCCTCGGCGACATCGGCACCCACGCCTACCAGCTGGCGGCCTTCATCACCGGGCAGTTGCCGAGCGAGCTCGCCGCCGAGCTGCACAGCTTCGTGCCGGGGCGGCTGGTGGACGATCATCTGCAGGTCTGGCTGCGCTACCCCGGCGGGATGCGCGGATCGCTTAACGCCAGCCAGGTCGCCAGCGGCGAGGAGAACCGGCTGCAGATCCGCCTCTATGGCGACAAGGCCAGCCTCATCTTTCGGCAGGAGGAGCCCAATGCGCTCTGGCTGACCCCTATTGGCGGGGCCAGCCAGCGGCTGACCCGGGGCCGGGTGGAGAGCGCGGCGGCGCGCCACGCCAGCCGGGTGCCCGCCGGTCATCCCGAGGGCTATCTGGAGGCCTTCGCCCAGCTCTATACGGACGCGGCCTTGCAGATCCACGCCCTGGCGGCCGGTCTGGCGCCGCCCCCCGAGACCCTGGCCCTCACCACGGTGGAAGACGGGGTGGCGGGGATGCGCTTCATCGAGGCCAGCCTGGCCAGTCACGCCGCCGGGCGCTGGCTCAAGATCTCCTGACGCCTGAACGACAGAAGGAAGAGCCCACCGCAAACAGGCGGACGGCGGTTCTCCCCCTTCCAGTCACCGACAGCGGGCAATAAAAAGCCCGCCGACGAGGGCGGGCTCTTCACCTATCTTCGATGCACTCAGACGGCCATCTGCTCGTGGGGCGAGCCATGGTGGCGCAGCCAGGTGAAGCTCAGCACCACCAGCAACACCATCAGCGTCATGATGGCGCCCAGGGTTACCTGCCCCTCCATGGGGAAGCAGGCGGCCAGCAGGGTGACTATACCCGCCCCCAGGTTCTGCATCCCCCCCAGGATGGCGCCGGCGGTCCCCGCCTGCCCCGGGAAGGGCTCGATGGCGCAGGAGGTGGCGGTCGGGTAGAGGATACCGCTGCCGATGAAGTAAACCGCCGCGCCGCCCACCAGGGAGGCCGCGCTCACCAGCCCGAACAGGCCAGGCACCAGTATGATGAGCGAGCCCAGCGCCAGGAAGGCGATGCCAAGGCGCATCAGCTTGCCCTGACTCAGGCGGAAGCTCAGCTTGGCGGAGAGCCAGGCGCCGAACAGGTAGCCGGGCAGCGGCAGCACGAACAGCACGCTCACGGTACGCGCGCTCAGTTTCAGTACGTCGCCGAGCAGCACGCCCGCCGCCGCCTCAAACACCGCCAGGCCGGCGAAGGTCGCCATCAGGCAGAGCAGGTTGCCCTGGAAGCGCGGGTTGCCGAGCACGTGGCGATAGGCGGCACCGACCCGCAGTGGCTGCTGACGCGCGGTCACCGGCAGGGTCTCGCCAAACCAGGCCAGCAGGGCCAGGGTGGTCAGGGCGCCGAAGCCGAACAGGAACCAGTAACCGGCGCGCCAGTTGAACAGCTCGGTCAGCCAGCCACCCAGCACGGGCGCCAGCAGCGGGGAGAAGATCACCCCCATGCTCACCAGGCTGTTGGCCCGGTTCAGCTCGGCGCCGCTGTAGCGATCGCGCATCACGGTGCGGCTCATGGCACCACCGGCACCGGTGCCCAGCCCCTGAATGAAGCTGCCGATCAGCAGCGCCATGAAGCTCGGGATCAGCTGTATGGTCAGGGTACCCACCAGAAACACCATCATGCCGATGAGCAGCACCGGGCGACGGCCGATGCGATCCGACAGCGGGCCATAGACAAACTGGGAGAGCCCGTACGGAATGAGGTAACAGGCCATCACCGCCTGCAGCTGGCCGGAGGCCACATCGAAGTCCCCCGCCATCATGGGAATGGAGGGCACATACAGGGTCTGGGTCATCTGACCCACGGCGACCATCAGAATGGTCAGAAGAAACAGGGGGTAAAAACTGTGCCGATACATATCTCAGTCCCGCAAATCATCAAAAAGCTGCCGCACCCCTGGCAGATAGCTGCGGAGGGGATCCAAACAAGGGTCAATCAAGGGTAAAAAAACAAGGCGGAGAACCCGCACCGGCCGGGAGCAGGACGCTCCCTTGGCTTGCGTGAATCTTAGTGATTCAGGTCACAAAAAACGAACGAATCTTTATAATCAGCTTTCCCTAGTTTTTCTAATATAACTATCTCTATGCCCCTTTCCGGCTCGCCAAATCAAGGCGTTATCTGCTCGGCGACCTGGCCTGTTCATGGCGGGCCTGATGACTACGAGAGCCGCACGCGGCCATGGGCAGAGAGGCCGTGGATCATGGATCCGGGGCATCGGGGACGGGAGTTGTTCAGGCAACATCGGATGACGGGCGGAATAGAAGGAACAGATAAAAGAGATGGCCCCATGACGGGGCCATCTTGACCTCAGCGGGTCATCATCTGCTGCACCCGCTTGGCCGCCTCTTCAGGCGTCTCTTCCTTGCGGGGCGGAATGTTGACCCCCTTCTGACACGCGGGCTTGGCGGCCATCCGCTCCATCCAGGCCTGCAGATGAGGCAGGCCGTCGATGGAAATCCCGCTCCAGTCATGGATCCGCACCCAAGGCCAGGTGGCGATGTCGGCGATGCTGTACTCGTCGGCCAGGTACTCGTGATGGGCCAGATGGACGTCCAGCACCTCAAACAGGCGGCGCCCCTCCTTCTGGTAGCGTTCGATGGCCGCTGGGATCTTCTCCGGGAAGTAACGGTAGAAGACGTTGGCCTGTCCCATCATGGGGCCGACCCCGCCCATCTGGAACATCAGCCACTGGATAGCCTGGGAGCGGCGCTTGGGGTCCTGCGGCAACAGCTTGCCCGCCTTCTCCGCCAGATAGAGCAGGATGGCGCCGGACTCAAACACGGCGAAGTCACCGTTGTCCCGATCGACGATGGCCGGGATGCGGCCATTGGGGTTGATCGCCAGAAAGTCGGGCTGCTTCTGATCCAGCGCCGACAGGTCGAGCGGGATCACCCGGTAGGGAAGGCCCAGCTCTTCGAGGGCAATGCTGACCTTGAAGCCATTGGGGGTTGCTGCGGTATAGAGATCGATCATCGTGGGCTCCTTGTGATTCAAGCCTGGGCACTTGGACGGGCGCTGACCCGTTCATGCCAGTCCTGCAAATACAATTGGTTGGGGGCGATGCGCAGTCCGACCACCTTGCCAAAATCTATGGTACAGAGGGTCAGGATATCGGCGATGGTGAAGCGCTCTCCCGCCACATAGGGGACCTCGGCCAGCCGCTCGTCCAGCTTGCCAAACCAGGTCAGTGCGCTTTGCTTGCACTCCTCCCCCCATTCAGGAAAGGTAGTCTCGCGATCCTTGTAGAACCCGGTGATGTGGCGAAACGCCATGCCGGTGGGCAGCCAGAGGTTGAACTCGATGAAACGGCTCCACATCTCTATGGTCGCGCGCTCCAGTGGCGTGGTACCGAACAGGTTAGGGTCGGGATAGAGCTCCTCGAAGTAGCGGCAGATGGCCAGGGTCTCGCTGATATGGGTGCCGTCATCGAGTTCCAGCACCGGGATGCGTCCGGCCGGGTTCTTGGCCAGAAACGCCGGGCTCAGGTTCTCCCCTGCCCCCAGGTCCACTTGCCGATAGGTCATCTCGACCCCCTTCTCCGCCAGAAACATCCTGACCCGGCGGGCGTTGGGAGCACGCTTGAGCTCATACACCTTCATCTCATTCTCCGTCGATAGCCATCCTGTTCTCGCCGTGCCCCGCCGGCTCTGAGAATGACACAGAGCAGCGGCGCAATACCGGTCAGTTGAAACATCTTACCCCTCCACTCTGGCGTAAGATGTTTCCTTGTTTCTTATGACAAATATTGCGCCGCTTGAACAGTCCATCAGCGGAGATAACTAGCTGAGCAGCCCCGCGGATTGGCGCTGGCGCAGCAGGATGAGACGGGCCAGCAGGGGGAAATAGGACTCCAGCTTGCTCTGCAGCACACGGCTACAGGCGGGATCCGCCAGATCGGCCTCGTCCAGCACAATGCCGTTGGAAACGAAGTAGAAACGCGGATCCCGCACATCCGGCCCCTGGGTGGGCAGGTTGTCGGCCTGCCGGCTCACTCGCAGCGGCAGGACGGGCAGACCCAGAGGTGCATTGCCGAGCGGCCAGGCAAACTCGGGCCAGGCAACATCATCCTCTTCCTGCAACAGGATGGCCGCCTCCCCCGGCTCCGGCCGCCATTGTGCCGGTTGAACGACGCGCACCTCGTCGACGCAATGACCCTCACCACTGACGGCTTGCAACGCGATCAGCACTCCCTGTGCCGTCGCAGCCGATGGTTTTTGACTGATTAATGACAGATTCATGGTTCATATCCCTATGCTCACCACAGCCTGTTATTCAGCTGCCGCGATAAGACTAGACCAAAAAGAGCCTTTATTGGAGCCGTCAGATCTGGCAATCGTCAACGCGCAGGAACCCATGTATAACGGTTGCCATTCCTGAATATCCTGATAAGATACCGCGTCCTTTTGTCCCCCGTTCTTTAACATCCAGTGGTGAACCTATGCATCCGATGCTGAATATCGCCGTGCGCGCTGCGCGCAACGCCGGTCAAGTTGTAGTAAAAGCCTTCTCCCAGCCTGAGAATATCGAGGCTATCCAGAAAGGCAGCCATGACTTCGTGACCAACGTTGACCGTGAAGCCGAAGCGGCCATCATTCACACCATCAAAAAATCTTACCCGGAACACAGCATCATCGCTGAAGAGTCTGGTGAGATTGCCGGTACCAATCCGGACTACCAATGGATCATTGACCCACTGGATGGCACGACCAACCTGGTCAAAGGCATTCCGCACTTTGCCGTCTCCATCGCCCTGCGCGTCAAGGGCAAGACCGAACAAGCCGTCGTTTACGATCCTATCCGTGACGAGCTGTTTACCTCGACTCGTGGTAACGGCGCCCAGCTGAACGGCTACCGCATCCGTGTCGGCAAGGCCAAAGAGATGGCTGGCACCGTACTGGCGACCGGTTTCCCGTTCAAGCAGAAGCACCACATCGAACCCTATCTGAAGATGTTCCAGAGCATGTTCATCGAGTGTGCCGATATCCGTCGCGCCGGCTCCCCCGCGCTGGATCTGGCCTATGTGGCCGCCGGCCGCATCGACGGCTACTGGGAAATCGGCCTCAAGCCTTGGGAAACGGCCGCCGGTGAGCTGCTGGCCAAGGAAGCCGGTGCCATCGTCACCGACTTCGTCGGTGGTCACAACTACGAAAACTCCGGCAACATCGTGGTTGCCAACCCGCGCGTCCTGAAAGAGATGCTCGGCAAGATCCGTGAGAACCTGCCGGACTCCCTGGCCAAATAAGCCGGTGTTTTCCAATAAAAAGCCAGTCAGCTCAGCTGACTGGCTTTTTTTATGGCAGTCGTACGGGAAGAACGTGCCTTCGAAGGTTGCAAGGGAGGTGCGGCGACAAGCGCCAACATGGGGCAGACAGGAATGTAGAGAGGATAGAGGCTGCACCGTCAATCAGATGGTGCCGTTGCGCCCCATGTTGATCACCACGCGCCGGTTCTTGGCACGGCCACCTTCGGTTTCGTTGGATGCCACGTGTTGCTTCTCACCGTGCCCCTCCACCGAGATCTTGCCCTCCTCGACGCCAAGATCCATAAACACCTGCTTGATGGCGTCGGCCCGCTTCTCGGAGAGCTTCTGATTGGGCCAGCGCCCGCCATAGCTGTCGCTGTAGGCGTCGATCACCACCACGTCTATGCTCTTGTCCGCCTTCAGATACTCGCCGATCATCGCCAGCCGCCGCTTGGAGGCGGTAGACAACTCGTCGCTGTTCTTGTCATAGGAGAGCACGCTGAACGCGATGTCGTTGAAGTTGTAAGGTAGCAGGCCGCTCAGGCAGTCCATGAAGGCCTGGTATTTGACTCTGAAGTTGACCGAGGAGAGCGACACCCGCACCGGCCTGTCCTGGCGATACCAGTCGCGATACTGGAAGGTGGGCATGCGCCCCCCCTCCAGCTCATCCAGCATGGTCCAGGCGGTCTGGCCGGCCACCAGACCGTCAAACTGCTGGTAGAACTGCAGCTGGCTGATCTCGCGGCCAGCCACGCCCGGTCGCCAGATGGGGGGCATGATGCCGAGGCTCACTCGCTGGGTTCGCGCCTGGGGACGCTGCCCCTTCAGCTCGAAATCCAGGTTGATCTTGCGACTGGCACGGCTGACGAAGGCCCCCGTGCCCCAGCGGGGAATGGGGTGCTCGAGGCGACACTCCACCTGGGTGTCCGAGGTCAAACGCCAGACGGATTGATCCAGGCCGGCACCAAATTCGGTGACCCCCGCCTGCAACTGCATACTCACTGATATGCTGACCAACCCTAACACCCAAGCATTCAACGGCTTGCCCTCCATACGATCTCGGATTAGGTATCGGCAGGGGCTGGGCAAGCTTTAGCAACAAACCAATGTGGCCTGAGGAGAAAAGCCGAGTGAGTGGCCTCGGCCTGACAAGCGGCAGTGCATCGGCCAAAAATCGCGGGCCAGGCCGCCGCTGACCGGTCGTCCGGGGGGACAAGGGCGCGCTTTTTTGCCATAATGCCGCCTTCTTTCACGCCGACCGAGATACCATGACCGACGCCGTTCACACCCTCAAGGGCCGCTTTCGTGGCTTCTACCCCGTCGTCATCGATGTTGAAACCGCCGGGTTCAATGCCAGCACCGACGCCCTGCTGGAGATCGCCGCCTATACCCTCAAGATGGATGAGCAGGGCTGGCTCCTGCCCGATCAGGTCTTTCATTTTCATGTCGAGCCATTCGAAGGCGCCAACCTGGAGAAGGCGGCGCTGGAGTTTACCGGCATAGATCCCTTCAATCCGCTGCGCGGTGCCGTCAGCGAGAGAGAAGCGCTGACCGAGATCTTCAAGGGCATTCGCAAGGGAATGAAGGAGCACGACTGCGGCCGCGCCATCATAGTGGCCCACAACGCCACCTTCGATCACGGCTTCGTGATGGCCGCCGCCGAGCGGGCCGGCCTCAAGCGCAATCCGTTCCACCCCTTCGCCACCTTCGATACCGCCGCCCTCTCCGGCCTGGCCCTGGGCCAGACGGTGCTGGCCAAGGCCTGCCAGAGCGCCCGCATCCCGTTTGACAACAAAGAGGCGCACTCCGCCCTGTATGACACCGAGCGCACCACCGAGCTGTTCTGTCATATCGTCAACCGCTGGAAGAGCCTGGGTGGCTGGCCACCGGTCAACCCGGATGAAGTCCCCGCCGACGACAGCCCCCAATAGTCGCGCCGGAGCATGAGAAAGAGGCTGCCGTGGCAGCCTCTTTCCATGAGGCCGCTGGGCACCACCTCATGCCATCTGGTTCGACCAGAACGGCATAAACAGGGCCATCCAGCACCGTTTTTAGCATTCCATCCCGGCCATTCCGGATTAGCTCGGCAGGAATGCCGTGAAGAGGCTATTTTGCCGATTTTTTTCTCGACATTTGTCACGTTTTTCGCAAACTAGCTGCCTTTCACACGACAGACAGCAACACAATCTATAAGGAAATCAAATGAATCCTGTTGTTATCGCGGTTGCGCTGATGCTGGTGCTCAGCCTGCTGCGGATCAATGTGGTGGTCTCCCTCGCCATCGGCGCCATCGTGGGCGGCCTGGTCGGCGGACTCTCACTGGAGACGACGCTCAGCACCTTCAGTGGTGGCCTGGGTGGCGGCGCCGAGATCGCCCTCTCCTATGCCATGCTGGGGGCCTTCGCGGTTGCCATCTCCCGCTCCGGGATCACCGACTTGCTGGCCCGCAAGGTGATCAGTCAGCTGGGCAAGGATGCCAGCACCTCTCGCATCCTCTGGGTCAAGACCCTGCTGCTCTCCTCCGTGCTGGGGGTCTCCATCTCCTCCCAGAACCTGATCCCGGTCCACATCGCCTTCATTCCCATCCTGATCCCGCCGCTGTTGCACGTCATGGCCCAGATGCAGATCGATCGCCGCCAGGTGGCCTGCGTCATCACCTTCGGCCTGACCGCGACCTACATGCTGTTGCCGGTGGGCTTTGGTGGCATCTTCCTCAACAACATCCTGGCCAAGAACCTGATCGATAACGGCGTGCCGGTCGAGCATGGCCAGCTGCCGCTGGCGATGGCCATTCCGGTGCTGGGCATGTTCATCGGCCTGCTGGTTGCGGTCTTCATCACCTACCGCAAGCCACGCCAGTATGATCTGGAGAAGATCCTGGCCGCCGAGCCGGAGACGGTCGAGCTCAACCTCAACCACATCTGGGTCGCCCTGCTGGCCATCGCCGTCGCCCTGGGGCTGCAGCTGATGACCAACAGCATCGTACTCGGTGCCCTGGCCGGCTTCGTCATCTTCACCTGTGGCGGCGTCATCAAGTTCCGCGAGAGCCAGGATGCCTTCACCCAGGGCGTGCGCATGATGTCCCTCATCGGTTTCATCATGATCTCCGCCGCCGGCTTTGCCGCCGTGATGAAAGAGACCCATGGGGTGGAGAGCCTGGTGCAATCCGTCTCTGCGGTGATCGGGGATCAGAAAGGGCTCGCCGCCTTCCTGATGCTGCTGGTTGGCCTGCTGATCACCATGGGGATAGGCTCCTCCTTCTCCACCGTGCCCATCATCGCCACCATCTATGTGCCGCTGTGCATCCACCTCGGCTTCTCCCCCATGGCCACCATCGCCCTGGTGGGGGCTGCCGGTGCGCTGGGGGATGCGGGCTCTCCCGCCTCCGACTCGACCCTGGGCCCGACCTCGGGCCTCAACGCCGATGGTCAGCACGATCACATCTGGGACAGCGTGGTGCCCACCTTCATCCACTACAACATCCCGCTCATCATCTTCGGCTGGATTGCCGCCATGGTGCTCTGAGTCGGCAATAAGATAGCTGCATACGAAAAGGCGACCCCAGGGTCGCCTTTTTTATCTCTATAGGGAGGCGCCTCGGCCTCGTGATACCGCCGAGTGGACTCACTCCTGCTCTCCCCGTAGAGGAGCCCGGCAGAACCGGCGCGGGGCCACAGAGCCTCCCTCTCCCCTGCCCAACCCCCACTGCCAGGTCAGCATGCCCCGCTATACCTATCGCCCCTAAGAGGAACATGCCCACCCTGAACAGGGTTGTGAGCCAGCCCCTCGCCGCCTCCCTCGGGACATGGCTGAGTGGCTGATGGGCGATCGGGGCATACTCCCCCAGACTCAGCAAGACGGCCCGCCGACTCCTCTTCTGCCATCACCGCTAGAGGGATGAGGCAGAGTGTGCCCGTTGGCGTAGAGGAGATAAGAGCGGCTCAGCCTTTCCACCACCCTGGCCAATGTCCATAAAAAAGGCCGCTCGATGAGCGGCCTTTTATCAGTGCGATCTGGACTTAGCTGTCGCGGCGCTTGGGGCCACCGAACTTGCGATCCTTGTTGAAGCCACCTTCACGGCGCTCCCCGCTCTTGTTGAACGGACGGTCACCGCTGGGACGGCGATCCTTGTTGAAAGGACGGTCCTTGTTGAAGGCGGGACGATCGCTGGACGGACGGGGAGCAGTGTTGCTACCGGCCGGCACTTCGGTGTAGTGGCTGATCTGCAGCGGACGCTGACAGACACGGGCCTTCTTGATCACTTCCAGCACATCAGCGGTCATGCCCTTGGGCAGATCGACGGTGGAGAAGTCATCGGCGATATCGATGTTACCGATGAAACGGCTCTCGATGTTCGCTTCGTTGGCGATGGCGCCAACGATCTGGCCCGGCTTGACACCGTGGTTAGCACCCACGTCTACGCGGTAACGCTCCATCTCTACGTCAGGATTGTCTTTGAGCGGGCGCGGCTCCAGGGACGGCATGCGACGGGCAGGACGATCACCACGGTCGGCGAAATCACGGGGAGCACGATCACCGAAGTCACGGCGCTCGAACTCACGGCCAGCACGATCGCTTGCCGGTTCAGTGATGGAGTCATCCAGCAGCAGCGGTTGGTCACCCTGCACCAGCTTGGCCAGGGCGGCAGCCAGCTCCAGCGGATCGGCAGAATCTTCTTCGATCAGCTCGTTCACCAGGTTCACGTAGATCTCAAGCTCTTCGCCCATCATGGTTTCCCGGATGCGCTCCTTGAACTTGGTCATGCGGTGCTGGTTGATGTCCTCGGTGCTCGGCATCTTCATCGGCTCGATGGCCTGACGAGTAGCGTGCTCGATGGCGCGCAGCATGCGGCGCTCGCGGGGAGCCACGAACAGGATGGCCTCACCCTTACGACCGGCACGGCCGGTACGGCCGATACGGTGAACGTAGGATTCGGTATCGTACGGAATGTCGTAGTTCACCACGTGAGTGATGCGCTCAACGTCCAGACCACGGGCGACGACGTCGGTGGCGATCAGGATGTCCAGCTGGCCTTGACGCAGCTTGTCGACGGTACGCTCACGCAGCTTCTGCGGAATGTCACCGTGCAGGGCTTCACAGGCGTGACCACGGGCGGCCAGCTTGCCGGCCAGCTCTTCGGCGGCGTTCTTGGTGCGTACAAACACCAGTACGGCTTCGTACGGCTCGACTTCCAGCAGACGGGTCATGGCGTCCAGCTTGTGCAGACCGGTCACCTGCCAGTAGCGCTGGCGGATGGTCGGTGCAGTGGACGTCTTGGTGATGATCTTGATCTCTTTGGGCTGCTTCAGGTGCTTCTGGGCCACACGGCGGATCTGGTCCGGCATGGTGGCGGAGAACAGGGCAACCTGACGGGTGGCCGGGCACTGCTCCATGATCCAGTCCACGTCGTCGATGAAGCCCATACGCAGCATTTCATCGGCTTCGTCCAGCACCAAGGCTTTCAGACCGGAGAGATCCAGGTTTTTGCGACGGATCAAGTCCATCACACGACCTGGGGTACCCACGACAACCTGAGCACCACGACGCAGGGCGCGGGTCTGGGTTTCGTAGGAGGAACCACCGTAGATCGGCAGGACATGGAAGTCCGGCATGTGCTTGGCGTAACGTTGGCACGCCTCAGCAACCTGCAGCGCCAGTTCACGGGTCGGTGCCAGCACCAAAACCTGGGTGTTACGGTTACCAGCTTCCAGACGAGACAACAGAGGCAAGGCAAAAGCAGCGGTCTTCCCTGTACCGGTTTGCGCCTGCCCCAGCAGATCGTGTCCCGCCATCAGGTGGGGGATTGCTGCGGCCTGGATGGGAGACGGGCGCTCATAGCCCACGTCCTGCAGCGCTTTCAATACAGGCGCGGCCAGTCCAAGCTCACTAAAAAGGGGCAGTTGTTCGGTATCAGACATAGATTCGATTCTTCCAGATTAAGGCAGGCGGCTAACACCGCGGAATAGCAAAAAGGCGGCGATTATAGCGCCACTTTGTTCTGCTGTCTTGAAAAATGTGATAAGCATCTCAAGACGTTGGCAATTATAGAGGGATCTCGCGACTATGGCTTGCTTATTTTGCACGCATGGTGCGTTATTGCAGATCACTTCTCGCGAAAGTCCTTGTCCAGCTTGTGTTTTAACACCGCCATGGTGAGCCGGCTGGTACACAACAAACGCCCCCTTTCATCCCGAATTTCAATCTGCCAGACCTGGGTCGTGGCCCCCAGATGCAGGGGCGAGCAGCGCCCTGTCACCACCCCTTCCCGCTTGGCCCGCAGATGGTTGGCGTTGACCTCCAGCCCCACGCAGTAGCTGTCCGGTCCGACCGCCATATTGGCAGCCAGCGACCCCAGCGTCTCCGCCAGCACCACTGAGGCGCCGCCGTGCAGCATGCCGAGCGGCTGATGGGTGCGGTGATCCACCGGCATGGTGGCCTCCAGCCAGTCGGGACCAAAGGCGGTGTAGCGGATGTCGAGATGGGCCATCAGGGTATTGCGGGAGCTGGCATTGAGCACGTCGAGGCTCATGGGTTTGCGCCAGATGGGGGCGATATCTTGGTTCATGACGAGATGACTCCTTGTATGATCAATGGGTTGAAACATGCTGCGTCAGAGAGAACGCACAAGAAGAGATGCCCCGCAGTGCAGGGCATCCGGCAAAAATGATAACCGACTCACCAGGGGTAGGTCACCCCTGGCCACTCGGCCCAGGGCAGCTCCCGCCCCGGCAAGCGCGGGGCTGACCAGCGCCACGTATTGCCAAGCCAGGCGCGCAACTCGCGCTCCAGCTCGCCATCGCTGAGCGGTGCCTCGGCCACCTTCCAGAAGAACAGCTCCACTTCCACCTCCGGCAATACCGAGGGGTAGAGATAGACCCCGCCCCAGAACTGGGGCTCCCGCTCAGGGCTCCACAGGCCATAGGCGAAGGAGCGCTTGGCCAGAAACTCGGAGCGCTGCCACTCCAGATCGGCCTCGTGCTGACCCAGGCTGAAGTGGGCGGAGGGCCAGACATCGTCGGGCCGAAACAGCTGTTGCAGCTGCTGCCGCTCCCGCAGCATGGCGACGAACTCCACCACCGCCTGCTCCGGGCTGGTCGGCAGCAGCAGGAAGTGCGGGTGCCGAAAGGCGGGCGGCACCCGGAACCGTTTGGGCAGGCTCAGCATCAGAGCAGTTCCAGCAAGGCCTGCAACGGGTGCTTGAGTTTCTCCCCTTCCATGCGTTTGACCTGGCTGCGGCAGGAATAGCCGGTGGCGAGGCAGCGGGCCTTCGGCAAGCGAGCCAGCGGCTCGGCCCAGCTTAAGGAGTAGATCCCCTTGGAGTTGTCCACCTGCTTGGCGTCGTGACCATAGGTGCCGGCCATGCCGCAGCAACCGACCGAGACCGGCTGCAATTTGGCGCCAAAGCGGCCGAACAGCGTGCTCCAGTCGCCATGGGTCGAGGGCTTGGCGGTCTTCTCGGTGCAGTGGGCAAACAGATACCAGGGCTCGGCCTGCTCGCCATCCACCGCTTTGGCTTCAGGGGCGGGCAAGGTGTCTGCCGGAAGAGAGAGCAGCCACTCCTGGGGCAGCAGCACCTGGAAGTCGCCACGGGCGGCGCCCAGCGCCTTCACATACTCATCCCGATAGCAGAGCACCAGGGAGGGATCCACCCCGACCATGGGGATGCCCAGGGCCGCGATCTTGTTGAGGAACTGGGCACTGTTGGCCGCGGTGCGGGCGAAGGCACGCAGGAACCCCTTCACGTGTTGCGGCTTGCCGTTGGGCTTGAACGGCAGCAGATAGGGCTGATAGCCCAGCTTGCTGGCGAGTCTCACCAGGTCCCGCACCACGGGGGCGTCGTAATAACTGGTGAAGGGATCCTGCACTATGAGCACCACTTTGGCACGCTGCTCTGCCGTCATGGCCTCGAGGCCCGGCAGATCGAAGTAGCGGGCGCGGTGATCGTGCAGGGCGTCGGCCAGGGTCGGTACCGAGAGCAGCGGCACATCCACCATGCCGATGCTCTTCTCGGTCGCCTTCTGGGCCCACTCCTTCTCCAGGAAGAAGTTGACCAGCTTCGGCGCCTTGGCCAGCAGCGGCGCGTAAGCTTCGACGGTGCCGACGAAGTAATCCTTGGGACCACGCAGATAGCGGCTGTGATAGAGCTGCATGAAGCGGGCGCGGAAATTAGGCACATCCACCTTGATGGGGCACTGGCTGGTGCAAGCCTTGCACGCGAGACACCCTTCCATCGCCTCCATCACCTCGTGGGAGAAGTCATACTGGCCACGGGCGCGGGCCACCGTATTGCGGAACTTGTTGACGATGGCCTTGATGCGCAGTCCGCCGCTTTGCAGCGCCACCTCTTCCGCGAGGGGATCGAAGCCCTGCTCCGCCAGCTGGCGCAGCCATTCGCGCATCAGGCCCGCCCGGCCTTTCGGCGAGTGGCGCCTGTCCTTGCTGATCTTGACCGAGGGACACATGGGGGAGTCGGTCTCGAAGGTGAAGCAGAGGCCGTTGCCGTTGCAGTCCATGGCGCGGGTGTAGCTTGTCCGCACCGCAATCGGGATCTGGCGGTCGAACTTGCCGCGCTTGGGGCCGTCTACCGACACCAGCTCGGCCCCGCTGCCATAAGGTATACAAATTTTGCCGGGGTTGATGCGGTTGTCGGGGTCGAAGGCCCCCTTCACCCGCTGCAACTCCTCCCACAGCTCGCCGAAGAAGGCGGGGCTGTACTCGGAGCGGAAACCCTTGCCGTGCTCGCCCCACATCAGGCCACCATATTTGGCGGTGAGCGCCACCACCTGATCCGAGATGCGGCGCAGCAGCACCTCCTGCTCGGGATCGCACAAGTCCAGCGCCGGCCGCACGTGCAGCACGCCGGCATCGACATGGCCGAACATGCCGTAGTCGAGGCCATGGCCGTCGAGCAGGGCGCGAAACTCCATGATGAAGTCGGCAAGGGATTCAGGCGGCACAGCGGTATCTTCGGTGAAGGCCACCGGCTTCTTGCGCCCCTCGGCGTTGCCGAGTAGCCCCACCGATTTCTTGCGCATGCCGTAGATGGTCTCGATGCTCGGCAGGTGGCTACACACCTGATAGCCGATGATGCCGGCCTCGCCGCGCGCCAACAGCCCATCGATGCGCCGGCACAGCTCGGCCACCTTGGCCTGGTGCTCGGCTTCATCGGTGTCGGCAAACTCGACGATGTTGAGCCCCTGCAGATCCTTGCCGGGCACGTCCTCAATGAACGCCTTGACCGAGTGCCAGATGATGTCGGCGCGGGCCAGCCCCAGCACCCGGGAGTCCACCGTCTCCACCGACAGGGCGTGGGCCTGCACCATGAAGGGGGCATTCCTGAGGGCCGAGGGGAAGCTGTCGTACTTGACGTTGACCAGGGTGCGATAGCGCGGAATGGCCGTGATATTGAGTCTGGCCTCGGTGATGAAGCCGAGGGATCCTTCCGAGCCGCACAACACCCGACTCACATCGAGGGTGTCGCTGTCGGGCTGATAGAGATGCTTGAGATCGTAACCGGTCAGGAAGCGGTTGAGCTTGGGGAAGATCGCCTCTATGTCGGCGCGGCGCTCCTTACCGATGCGGTACAGGGTGCGGTAGATCTCCCCTTCCCGATTCTCGAGGGCCAGCTTGTCGGCCAGACGCGAGCCGGTGACAGGCTCCGTGGTCATGAGATCGCCGTTCTCCAGCACGGCTTTCAAGCCCAGCACGTGATCCGAGGTCTTGCCGTACACCAGGGAGCCCTGCCCCGAGGCATCGGTGTTGACCATGCCCCCTAAAGTGGCGCGGTTGGAGGTGGAGAGATCCGGCGAGAAGAAGTAGCCGTGGGGTTTCAAATAGGCGTTGAGCTGATCCTTGATCACCCCGGCCTGGGCCCGTACCCAGCCCTCCTCCAGATTAATTTCCAGGATCTGGTTCATATGGCGCGAGAGATCGACGATAATGCCGCCGCCCAGAGACTGGCCATTGGTGCCGGTGCCGCCGCCGCGAGGGAAAAAACTCAAGGCGGCATAGGCGCTCTCCTGAGCCAACCTGAGCATGACCGCAATGTCATCCGCGCTACGCGGATAGAGAACCGCCTGAGGTACGACCTGATAGACGCTGTTATCCGTCGCCATCGCCAACCGGCTTGCATAAGACTTTTCGATATCACCACGAAATGCGCTGCGTCCTAGCAACTCAAGAAACTGCAGGGTTGTGGGTGACAAACTGTCCTGGTAATCGAGTCTCGGGATCATGAATCCTTGTTCCCATCCTTTGCTTGATGCCGGAACTCCGGCGACAACGACCGCCAGGCCCGCCTCTATCGGGCTGCCTTGGCCGATCCGCTCACTGAGCGGGCAGTATATCAGCTAGAAAACCGCTTGCGCTCTGCAATCTTCACCATTTGAAAGGAGGACTTTTATGGCTCACCACAGCCATGTTATCAGTACGTTTATCAGCACCGAGAAACAGGCTCTGACCCTGTCACTGTTCGGCTGCATCAGCTTCGCCATCTTCGGGATCGGCTACGGCCTGTTCGTCGGTTCCAACGCCATCATGCTCGATGGCATCTTCACCCTGTTCAGCATGGGCATGACGGGTTTAGGGTTAATCACCGCCTACCTGGTGACCCGCCCCTCCGACGATCGCTTCCAGTACGGCTACGCCCACTTCGAACCCATCACCAACGTCATCAACGGCACCGTCATCCTGCTGCTCTGCCTCGGCGCCTTCTATAGCGGCATCACCTCCTTGCTGGAGGGGGGACGGGAGATCGATCTCGGCCACGCCCTCATCTACGCCGCCGTCTGCACCTTCTTCTGCGCCATCATCTACCGGATCGAGGCCGGCGTCGCCGAGCGGCTCGACTCCGAACTGGTGCGAGTCGACTCCAAGGAGTGGCTGGTCGACACCCTGCTCAGCGCCACCCTGCTCATCGGCTTCGTGGTCGCCATCGGCCTCGAGGCCATCGGTTACGGCCACTACAACCGCTACATAGACCCCGTGCTGGTCACCCTGCTCGCGCTGTGCGCCACCCTGATCCCCATCAAGGTGCTGAGCCGCAACCTGCGGGAGGTGCTGAAAGTGGCACCCAAGGGGGATGTGCCCCAGCGGGTCGAGCACGAAATAGAGGCCCTGCGTCAGCGCCATGGCATCGAGTGCTACAGCCATCTGGCCAAGAGCGGGCGCCGTTTCGATCTAGAAATCAACATCCTGGTCGCCCCGGATCAGGAGTGGCCCGTCGAGCGCCAGGACGCCCTGCGCCAGGAGCTCTGGTCCCGCCTCGGCGACACCCTGGGCGATGCCTGGCTCTCGGTCTGCTTCACCCGCGAGAAGCGCTGGCTCTGATCTGCCCCGTGGCGAAGGCCCCTGCCGGCCTTCGCCCATCGACCGGCAATCGCATCATCCCCCTTGCCAACGCCGCCATTCCCGTTATCATCGGGACTCATTTTCGCTAAAAGGTACAGTTGCCCATCATGGACAACCCTCGAAGTTGCTCATTTATTCCCCCCGTCAAGACCTATCTCTATCTGCTCAATCAACGCCTCTGAATCGCGCCGTCGCTATCGCTTTCTAGTTCGGCACCCTTGCCGCCATCTGCGTCTGTTCAATTGAGGTCATGTCATGGAATTTTTACTGGACCCTGCCATCTGGGTCGGTCTGTTCACCCTGATCATCCTGGAGATAGTGCTCGGGATCGACAACCTGGTGTTCATCGCCATCCTGGTGAAGAAGCTGCCTCCCGCCCAGCGGGACAAGGCGAGGCTCATCGGCCTGTCGCTGGCCCTGCTGATGCGCCTCGGGCTGCTCAGCATCATGTCCTGGCTGGTCACGCTCACCCAGCCCCTGCTGCAACTCGGTGAGTTCGCCTTCTCCGGCCGGGACCTGATCCTGATGGGTGGCGGCCTGTTCCTGCTGTTCAAGGCCACCACAGAGCTGCACGAGCGGCTGGAGGCCAAGCCGGAGGAACAAGGCCCGGCCGGCGTCTATGCCGGCTTTGGGGTGGTGATCGCCCAGATCCTGGTGCTGGATGCGGTCTTCTCGCTGGACTCCATCATCACCGCGGTCGGCATGGTGGATCACCTCGGCGTCATGATGGCCGCGGTGACCATCGCCATGGTGGTGATGGTGCTCGCCTCCAAGCCGCTGACCCGCTTCGTCAACGCCCACCCGACCGTGGTGGTGCTCTGCCTGAGCTTCCTGCTGATGATCGGCTTCAGCCTGGTGGCCGAAGGCTTCGGCTTCCACATCCCCAAGGGCTATCTCTACGCCGCCATCGGCTTCTCGGTGCTGATCGAGTTCTTCAACCAGCTCGCCCAGCGCAGTACCCAGCGCCATGAGTCCAGGCAGCCCCTGCGCGAGCGCACCACGGCCGCCATCTTCAAGCTGATGGGCGGCAGCCGGGCCAGCCAGCTCCAGCAGCAGGATGAGGAAGAGGATCAGGGTGCCCCCCGCCCCATCAGCTTCGGGGACGAAGAGCGTTACATGGTGACCGGGGTGCTCTCCCTGGCGGAGCGGTCCATTCGTACCATCATGACCCCCCGCGCCGAGATGGAGTGGATCGACCTCAACGACTCCATCGACGAGATCCGCGCCCTGCTGCAACGGGCACCCCACAGCCTGTTCCCGGTCTGCGACGGGGAGCTGGACGAGATCATCGGCGTGGTCAAGGCCCGGGATCTGCTGTTTGCCCTGAACGAGGGCCAGTCCCTCGCCCAGCTCGCCAAGCAGAACGACCCCATCATAGTGCCGCAGACCATCAACGTGATCCGGCTGCTGGCGGAGCTGCGCCAGGCCAAGGGCAGCCTCATCCTGGTGGCGGACGAGTTCGGCGTCATCCAGGGGCTGGTCACCACCCACGATCTGCTGGAGGCCATCGTCGGCGAACTGCCGGACGAGGACGAGACCCCGGACATAGTGCCCGACGGCGAGGGCTGGCTCATCAACGGCAGCACCAACATCCACCATGTGGAGCAGGTGCTGGAGTGCGATGGCCTGGTGAGCGACAGCGACGAGTACGTGACCCTGGCGGGCATGCTGCTCTCCCACTTCGGCGTATTGCCCGACGCGGGCCAGCAGCTGCGCCTCGGCCAGCTCTGCTTCGAGGTGCTGGCGGTGAGCGAGCGGCGCATCGAGCGGGTGCGGGTGACCCCGCTGAACGGCTGATAGTTCTGCCATGCCTTGATATGAAGAGAGGGCCCGCGGGCCCTCTTTCTCATGGTGCTAGGCAAATTGCTGCGTGAGCGACAATTCTCTTCTGCAATTACCCCTCTTTTTCACAATGACACCGGGGGGTAGAGTCGCCTCAATCCCACCATGAGGAACTCAACATGCCACACGATGCCCTGTTCTGCCCCCTGCGCCTCGGCCAGCTGCACCTTAACAACCGAATCGTCATGCCCCCCATGACCCGCTCCCGCGCCAGCCAGCCCGGCGATGTGGCCAACGCCATGATGGCCACCTATTACGCCCAGCGCGCCGAAGCCGGTCTGATCGTCAGTGAGGGCACCCAGATCGACCCTCTTGGCAAGGGCTATGCCTGGACCCCGGGCATCCATAGCGCCGAGCAGATCGCGGGCTGGAGACTGGTGACCGAGGCCGTGCACGCCAAGGGTGGCACCATCTTCGCCCAGCTCTGGCACGTGGGTAGGGTCACCCATCCGGACAACATCGGCGGCGCCCAGCCCATCTCGGCCTCGGCCATCCCGGCCGCCGGCGTCAGGGTGTTTGTCGACAACGGCAGCGACGCCCCCGGCTTCGTCGAGACCGCCACCCCGCGCGCCATGAGCCAGCAAGACATCGACGCCGTGGTCAGCCAGTTCCGCCAGGCCGCCCGCAACGCCATGCTGGCCGGCTTCGATGGCATAGAGCTGCACGCCGCCAACGGCTACCTCATCAACCAGTTCCTCGACTCCGAGTCCAATGCCCGCACCGACGGCTACGGCGGCTCGCTGGCAAACCGGCTGCGCTTCCTGAGAGAAGTGACCGAGGCGGTCAGTGCCGAGATAGGGGCGGATAGGGTCGGCGTGCGGCTCGCCCCGCTCACCACCCTCAACGGCACCGTAGATGCGAAGCCGCAGGAGACCTATCTGGCCGCTGCCAGGCTGCTGGGGGATCTCGACGTGACCTATCTGCACATCGCCGAGGCGGACTGGGATGACGCCCCGCTGATGCCGGAGGACTTCAAGCAGGGGCTGCGGGCTGCCTTCCCCAACACCCTCATCTATGCGGGCAAGTACGACGGCGCCCGGGCACGGGCCGCGTTGCAGGCGGGCTGGGCCGACATGATTGGCTTCGGTCGCCCCTTCGTGGCCAACCCGGATCTGCCAAACCGGCTGCGCCACGGCTACCCCTGGGCCCCGCACGATCCGGCCACCCTGTTTGGCGGCGCCGAGCAGGGCCTGACCGACTACCCCCTCTATCAGGGGATCCGCGAGCCGCAATCCGCCTGAGGCGTGTCGGCGAGCCGGCAAGCCATAAAAACCAACGCGCCCCTCAGGGCGCGTTGTGCTTTGTCGCGGCGGCAGCCGTTCACCGCGGCCCCTAGTTGAGGGTAACCCCGTGACAGGCGGCGTAGCATAGGATCTCCCGGGTCAGCCGTGCCTTGTCCGCCAGATCGAGCCAGCTCGCCTCCACCCCGTTGAGGGACAGCCGGCAGAGCTGCTCCCGGCTGGCGCCGAGCTCCGCCACCAGCGCCTGGAAGTTGGCGGCCATGTAGCCGCCGAAGTAGGCGGGATCATCGGAGTTGATGGTGACGCACAGCCCCTGCTCCAGCAGCTGGAGCACGTTGTGATCGGCCATCTGCGCGAACACCTTGAGCCGGGTGTTGGAGAGCGGGCAGACGGTGAGCGGCAAGCGGGTGTCCGACAGGTAGCGCAGCAGTTCGGGGTCGTCGACACAGCGCACCCCGTGATCGATGCGCCTCACCTGCAGCTCGTTGATGGCCTGCCAGATGTAGGACACCGGCCCCTCCTCCCCGGCATGAGCCACCACCGGCAGCCCCAGCGCCCTGGCCTGGGCGAAGACCCCGGCAAACTTGGTGGGCGGGTTGCCCAGCTCCCCCGAGTCGAGCCCGATGCCGTGGATCCGCTCCAGGAAGGGCTCGGCCTCACGCAGGGTGAGGAAGGCCGCTTCCTCGCTCAAGTGGCGCAGGAAGCTCATGATCAGCCGCCAGCTGATGCCAAAGGCCAGCGCCCCTGCCTGCAGCGCCCGCTCTATGCCGCCGAGCACTGTGGCCAAGGGGATGCCGCGGGCACTGTGAGCCTGGGGATCGAAGAAGATCTCCACGTGCACCACCTGCTCGGCGGCGCAGCGCTCTAGGTAGGCCCAGGTGAGATCGAAGAAATCCTGCTCGGTGATGAGCACACTGGCGCCGCGGTAGTAGAGGTCGAGGAAGGATTGCAGGCAGTCGAACTCATAGGCGGCCCGCAGGCTCTCGACATCGGGCCAGGGCAGGGCCACCCCGTTGCGGCTGGCCATGGCAAACATCAGCTCAGGCTCGAGCGTGCCTTCGATATGCAGATGCAGTTCCAGCTTGGGCAAGCCGGCAATAAAGTTATCCATGATGACGGCTCCATCGTCAGACCCAGTACGGGCGCCCCCTTGAGGCGCCCTCCCTCTGCCCCCATTGTGCACCTATCTGGCGCGGCGGGGGAGACTTGTCATCAAAGCGCCTTATAATGGCGACACAAAAAATCATAACCGATTGAAGACATTCAAAGTCGGCGCCCGCCTCGCGTCCGCTCTTGCGCCCTACAAGGAGTTCTTATGAAGAAAAACGTCATCTGTGATATCGACGGCGTCATACTGCACAACAACGATCTGGTGCCCGGCGCCGACCGTTTCGTCCATCGCCTGCTGGAGCAGGGCAGCAAGCTGCTGTTTCTCACCAACTACCCGGCCCAGACCCAGAAAGATCTGCAGAACCGCTTCCGCTCCGCCGGCATCGAGGTGCCCGAAGAGTGCTTCTATACCTCCGCCATGGGCACCGCCGACTTCCTCAAGCGCCAGGATGGCAAGAAGGCCTATGTGATCGGCGAAGGGGCCCTGACCCACGAGCTCTACAAGGCCGGCTTCACCATCACCGACATCGATCCCGACTTCGTGGTGGTGGGCGAGACCCGCAACTACAACTGGACCATGATGCAGCTGGGGGCCAAGTTCGTGGATCAGGGGGCGCGCTTCATCGCCACCAACCCCGATACCCACGGCCCCATGATGTACCCCGCCTGCGGCGCCCTCTGTGCCCCCATCGAGCGGATGACCGGCAAGAAGCCCTTCTACGTGGGCAAGCCGAGCGCCTGGATCATCCGGGCGGCACTCAACCGGATGGAGGCGCACTCCGATGACACCATCATCATCGGCGACAACCTGCGCACCGACATACTGGCGGGCTTCCAGGCCGGCCTCGAGACGGTGCTGGTGCTCTCCGGCGTGAGCAAGGTGGCCGACATCGACCGCATGCCGTTCAGACCGAACCACATCTTCGACTCAGTGGTCGACATCGATATCGTCTGAGCCCGCACTCGGGGCATCCTCTTGCCCCTGCAGGGCGACCCCTTGGCAAGGGGAGGTAGATCGTTTAACTTAACTGCAACATTGTTAAGAAAAGTAAACGAAAACGGGATCGGGACGATCCCGTTGCCCCCTCCGCCATCGCAAGGAAGCCCCATGAAGAACCTGAATGACTGGATCCTGCTGGACCAGCACCCCGTCTCCCCCACCCCGCTGACACCTCCGAGCAATCGCATCAGGGCGGGCAATCCAAGCCAGACCCTGTGGAATCACTACTCGGATCCGAGCCAGCAGTTTCACGTGGGCTTCTGGGCCTGCGAGCCGGGACGTTGGGCCGTCCACTACACAGAGCACGAATATTGCCAGCTGCTGGAGGGTGAGGCGCGGATCCACGACGGCCAGGGCGGCCAGCTGCACCTCAAGGCGGGGGATCAGTTCGTCATCCCGGCGGGCTTCGTCGGCGAATGGGAGACCCTCATCTCTTGCCGCAAACTCTATGTGATCTTCGAACCCGCCGCGGCCTGACGCGCACGTCAAGCACCTGCCCTTTTCCTGCCGCTTGTCCATGCCGCCAGCTTGACGCTTGCGGCATGATTTTGTGCGGTTTTCCCGCTTGCAAAAGGGTTTTACGCTAGGCATTGTGATTGGCGAGGAATGTAAATGGAATTTCGAGCCCAAACGTGGGGGGCTCACATAAAAATCAAGAGGATTACCGCCAATGTGTTCTATTTTCGGCATTCTGGACATCAAATCCGATGCAGCAGCCCTGCGCAAATCGGCCCTGGAGATGTCCAAGCGACTGCGTCACCGCGGCCCCGACTGGTCCGGCGTCTACAGCTCCGACAAGGCCATACTGGTGCACGAGCGCCTGGCCATCGTCGATCCGGGCAATGGCGCCCAGCCGCTCTACAACCCCGAGCGCACTCACGTATTGGCCGTCAACGGCGAGATCTACAACCACAAAGAACTCGAGAAGAGCCTCAAGGTCGACTTCCAGTTCCAGACCCACTCCGACTGCGAGGTGCTGCTGGCACTCTACAAGGAGAAGGGCCCTGCCTTCCTGGACGATCTCAACGGCATCTTCGCCTTCATCCTCTATGACGCGGAGCAGGATGCCTATCTCATCGGCCGCGATCACATGGGGATAATCCCGCTCTATACCGGCCGCGACGAGCACGGCAACTTCTATGTCGCCTCCGAGATGAAGGCCCTGGTGCCTGTGTGCAAGAGCGTCGAGACCTTCCCGCCCGGACATTACCTCTGGAGCAAGGATGGCGAGCTCAAGCAGTGGTACCAGCGCGACTGGATGGAATACGACGCGGTCGAACAGAACGTCAGCGACAAGGCCGAGCTCAAAGCCGCGCTGGAAGCGGCGGTCAAGCGCCAGCTGATGTGTGACGTGCCCTATGGCGTGCTGCTCTCCGGTGGTCTGGACTCGTCCGTCATCTCCGCCATCACCAAGCTCTACGCCGCCCGTCGGGTGGAAGACGATGGCAAGAGCGAGGCCTGGTGGCCGCAGCTGCACTCCTTCGCCGTGGGCCTGGAAGGCTCGCCGGATCTCGCCGCCGCCCGCAAGGTGGCCGACCATCTGAACACCATCCACCACCAGATCCACTTCACCGTGCAGGAAGGTCTGGATGCGCTGACGGATGTCATCTATCACCTCGAGACCTATGACGTCACCACCATCCGCGCCTCCACGCCGATGTACCTGATGGCCCGTTACATCAAGGCGATGGGCATCAAGATGGTGCTCTCGGGCGAGGGCTCGGACGAGCTGTTCGGTGGTTACCTCTATTTCCACAAGGCGCCGAACGCCCGGGAATTCCACGAAGAGAACGTGCGCAAGCTCGCCTCCCTGCACCTCTATGACTGCCTGCGCGCCAACAAGTCGATGGCCGCCTGGGGCGTGGAGGGCCGCGTGCCCTTCCTCGACAAGGAGTTCATGGATGTGGCGATGCGCCTGCAGCCCGCCGACAAGATGTGCGGCAACGGCAAGATCGAGAAGCACATACTGCGCGAAGCCTTCGAGGAGCTGCTGCCCCACGAGGTGGCCTGGCGTCAGAAGGAGCAGTTCTCCGACGGCGTGGGTTACTCCTGGATCGACAGTCTGAAGGCCATGGTCGAGGTCGAGGTGACGGATCAGATGTTCGAGGCAGCCGCGTTCCGCTTCCCCATCAACACCCCGCTCACCAAGGAGGCCTACTACTACCGCGCCATCTTCGACGAGCACTTCCCGCTGGAGTCCGCCGCCCGCACAGTGCCTTATGGCAAGTCGGTCGCCTGCTCCACCCCCACGGCTCTTGAGTGGGATGCCAAGTTCAAGGAGATGGCCGACCCCTCAGGTCGCGCCGTGATGGACGTCCACCAGCAGAGTTACTGATCTGAACGTGGATATAGCCGCTGAGAGATATAAGAAAGCCCCTCAATAGGGGCTTTCGTTTTTCTCATCCTTTCTCTGGTCACGGCCAAAATTGATCAGGATGTGCGCCAACGCATAAAATTTAACTTTCTCTAATTACGGGCTTCTTAAGCCGCTGGATTCGCGCCTTATGATTCCATAAGATAGTAAAATGCCAATAATCCCCTGAGATGTGTAAGTTTGATTAGCGAAACGTAATCATATCTCCAAGGAGTGATAAACATAGCAAATGTTATATTTATAAGTTTAACTGAGTCTACGAATGGAAAAATAATAGAATTCATGCCCAAGGATATTATTTTTGGTAGTTGAATCAGGAATGATTTTCTGGCCTCTTTAAATTAACGACGAGTTTGGGTGGAACATGATAAAGGAAATTGAGAGTGTTTGTACAGCCTTAGATACCATCTCTGATGCCATATTAAACTCCAGCGCCAATGACGCTACATTTTTAGATTCTTATGGCTGGAACTGTCCCGCACTGACGCGTTATGAAATAGCCTACCTGGCATCTTCATTAGGCCAAGAACTAAAGGCATCAAATATAAAAGATCTTCCTGAAAACATAGTAACATATGCACAAGACTTACCAAGAAGACTTCTTTCAATGCAGCTTAACACAATACCTCAATTCTGGGGTAGTAATTGTGCAGTGGCTACGACAGCATATATATCCACTATGAGTACTATTAGGCACACATTTAGAGAATATTTGTGTTGGAAAGAAGTCCCTGATTCAAAAATTCTTCCATCTCAGATTATTAGACGTTTAAATACAATAAAGGATCAAGTTGATGATCTTTTACCTGATAAAGATGCTATCGCAAAGCAATTAAAAGAAATTCAAGATGCACATATTGTTGCAGAGAACTTCCCTGCTGATTTGCAGGAACTGAAAAGGGGACGAGATAGAATAGCTAGGATGGCAGAAGAGTCAGCTATTCATGCAGACAAAACTAGATCATATTCTAAAGCCTCATCTGAAGAGCTAGATAAACTAATGACTTTGGGAGTTAAGGCAGAAAAAACCATGGACCAATGTGAGGATGCATATCGTGCCGCAGCAAGCAAAGGTCTAGCTGCATCCTTTGAGGCTAGAGCTGACGACTTAAAAACATCCATTAGATACTGGGTTACAGGATTAACTGTGGCTCTAGTTGGTGGAGCAATACTTGGTTCAAGCAGAATCAAGATACTATCAGATTCCCTTTCTTCATCATCGCCACAGTGGGGGATCATCATCATGCATATTGTCCTTTCAGTGCTGAGCATAGGCGCTCCAGTATGGTTTGCATGGATGGCAACCAAACAAATTGGGCAGCGTTTTAAGTTGACCGAGGATTATGCATTCAAAGCTTCTGTTGCGCGAGCATATGAAGGTTATCGTAAAGAAGCGGCTAGGATAGACCCTGCTTTTGAAGCAAGGTTATTTAGTTCAGCTCTTACTCGATTGGAAGAAGCACCACTTCGCTTGGTTGATGATGAAGCTCATGGTAGTCCTTGGCATGAGTTATTTTCATCTCCGTCATTCCAGCAAGCCATGCAAATATTACCTGAGTTAAAAGAAAAATTTATATCTGTGGCCAAGCAAGGATCTCGCGATAAAAATGTAAAGTTAAATCGAGATGCTGTAGATCTAGAATAGAATGTTCTTAGCATGCACAAGCCTAGCTGTCACCTAGCCCCCCTCAGAGCCTTATTTTAAAAATCGCCCGGTTCCAGCCGGGGCGATTTGATTTGACTAACAGTCAGAGCTATTTGATCTCTTCTCCCCTTACGGGAGAAGAGTTGGAAATAAGGGGTAAAATTCAGGCTTGCGCATCCGGCTGATTGGCGGGGGCGGCCTTGATAAAAGCCTGCAACTGCTCGCAGTTGGCGACGATGCGGGCAATGGTGGGATAGTCATCCAGCGTCATGTTGTAACGGCGGGCGTTATAGACCTGAGGCACCAGCATGCAGTCGGCCAGGGTCACCTCGTTGCCGACGCAATAGACACCGGCGGTGGTCATCAGCAGCGGCTCCAGGGCCCTGAAGGTCTCGTCAATCCAGTGGCGATACCAGGCATCACGCTGCGCCTTGCCCAGCCCCAGCTCCTGCTCCAGATAGTTGAGCACCCGCAGGTTGTCGAGCGGGTGCGTGTCGCAGGCGATCATGTTGACGATCTGGCGCACCCTGGCCCGCGCCTGGGCGGCCGAGGGCATCAGCGGATAGGCGGGATAGGTCTCGTCGAGGTACTCCATGATGGCGACCGACTGACCGAACTGCACATCCCCGTCGATGAGGAAGGGCACCAGCCCCTGGGGGTTGATGCGATGATAGGCCTTCTCGCGCTGCTCGCCCTGCCGCAGGTTGACTGGGTGATGCTCGTAATCGAGCCCCTTGAGCTGCATCACGATCCGCACCCGATAGCTTGCCGATGAACGCCAATATCCAAACAACTGCAGCATAACTCTGTCCCTCTTACGCTTGGCGGACGGCGAGTGGCGAACGAAAATCGGCAGGTGGCCACCACCTGCCGTCTCCCCCGCCGACTCCCCCGTCGGCCACGGCTTCCTTAGCTCGTCTGGCTGGCGCCTCCTTGCGTGACGCGCTGCAAAATGGTGCCAAACAGACTCATTCCATTGCGATCCAGCATCGCGATGGACACTGTATCACCAAAGCGCAGGAAGGGTGTAGTGGCCTGACCTGACTCGATTATTTCCAGCATGCGCAGCTCGGCGAGGCAGGAAGATCCGGCGCTGCGGTCATAGTTGGAGACGGTGCCTGAGCCTATGATGCAGCCCGCCCCGAGCGGCCGGGTCTTGGCGGCGTGGGCGACAAGTTCATGGAAGTTGAAGGTCATGTCCACCCCCGCGTTGGGGGCCCCGAACAGGCCACCGTTGAGGTGGGTCATGAGCGGCAAGTGCACCTTGCCCTCCTGCCAGTCGCTGCCCAGCTCGTCCGGGGTGATGGCCACCGGCGAGAAGGCGCTGGAGGGCTTGGACTGGAAGAAGCCAAAGCCCTTGGCGAGCTCGCCGGGGATGAGGTTGCGCAGGCTGACGTCGTTGACCAGCATCAGCAGCTTGACGTGGGTGGCCGCGGCCTCCGGGCTCGCCCCCATGGGCACGTCGTCGGTGATGATGGCCACCTCAGACTCGAAGTCGATGCCCCACTCCTCGGATCCCATGACGATGGGGCCACGCGGGGCCAGGAAACTGTCGGAGCCGCCCTGGTACATCAGGGGATCGTGCCAGAAGCTGTCCGGCATCTCGGCGCCGCGGGCCTTGCGCACCAGCTCCACGTGATTGACGTAGGCGCTGCCATCGGCCCACTGGTAGGCGCGGGGCAGCGGGGAGAGGCAGGCCGCCTCATCGAACGGGAAGGCCTCGGGGCAGGCACCGGCGTTCAGCGCCTCATAGACGGCGGCAAGCCGCGGGGCCGTCTCGGCCCACTCATCCAGCGCCCCTTGCAGGGTGGGGGCGATCGCGGTGACCCGCACCGCCCGACTCAGGTCACGGCTCACGACCAGCAAGGCGCCATCGCGCTTGCCATTGTTCAGGGTTGCCAGTTTCATAAAAGTCCTTATTTGCCGCTGTGGTCGGGGGTGAGTGCCGGACGCAGCCAGCTGTTGACGTAGCTCGGGTTCTCCACCCCCTCGCACAGGCTGCCGACGCTCAAGGCGTCGCGGGTGTCGAGCATCACAGCCACCTCGTCGGTGAAGGTCTTGGCATGGGCGCGGCCGGCCGCGAACGCCTTGGGATGCGGGCCGTGGGTGAAGCCGGCGGGGTGGAAGGTGACCATGCCCCGCTCTATGTTGTCCCGGCTGAAGAAGTCGCCGGCGTGGTAGAACAGCACCTCGTCGAAGTCGTCGTTGCTGTGGTAGAAGGGCACCCGCAGGGCTCCGGGATCGCTCTCGATGGGGCGCGGCACGAAGGTGCAGACCACGAAGCGGCTTGCCACGAAGGTGGAGTGAGCCGAGGGCGGCAGGTGATAACGGTGGCTCATCAGAGGGCGGATGTCGCGCCAGTTGAGGCGCACCACGCAGAGATCCCCGTGCCAGCCCTGGGCATCGAGCGGGTTGAACGGCCAGCTGATGACCGACACCTGATCGTGACGCTTGACCTGCAGCGACCAGGGATTCTCATCCTGCTGGGCCAGGAAGGCGTCGTCGATGGCGGGCACGTCCAGCGCCGCCGGATCGAAGATGGCGTGCTGACCCACCAGCCCCTTGTCCGGCAGCTGATAGCTGTCCCCCGTCGCCTCTATCATCAGGATGAACAGCGGCGCGGTCGGCTCGATGCGCCACATGGTGCCACGGGGGATCACCACATAGTCCCCGTCCCTCAGGGTCAGATGGCCGTAATCGCAGTAGAACTCCCCTCTCCCCTCGTGGATGAACAGCAGCTCGTCGCCGTCGGCGTTGCGCACCAGGAACGGCATGGTCTCGGTCAGGCGCCAGATCCGGTAGCGGCAGTGGGCATTGTGCAAAATGTCCGGCATCACCCAGGGGGAGAGGGAGCTCACCTCCTCCTGCAAGCCGTTGAGATCGAACGCCCGCGGCCGCAGCGGTCCCTCCCAGTTGATCCAGTCGGTGGGGGCGTGCTTGTGGTGCATGTGCGTGGCGGGGCCGAAGAAACCGGCCCGCCCCAGTTCGCGCTCATAGATGGCCTGCTCGGGCAGGTCGGCATGAGCCTGGCGGGAGTGGGTCCCCTCCCGGTGGGGGAAACTGATCCAGTTACGCATCGCTGAGTACCTCGTATGAAATGAATACCGCTCGACGGTCTCGCATCCCGTTACGCATCGCTGGGCTCGCCGCTCAGCACACCACGGCGGATCTGGTCCAGCTCAATGGATTCGAACAGTGCCTGGAAGTTGCCCTCGCCGAAGCCTTCGTTGCCCTTGCGCTGGATGATCTCGAAGAACACCGGGCCGATGACGGTGTCGGTGAAGATCTGCAGCAGGATGCCATCCTTGGTCGGCGAACCGTCGATCAGGATGCGCAGCGCCTTGAGCGCCTCCAGATCCTCCTGATGCCCCTCCACCCGGCTGTTGACCTTCTCGTAGTAAGTCTCCGGGGTCGGCATAAAACCGGTGCCACGGCCACGCAGGGTACGGATAGTCTGGTAGATGTCGCTGGAGGCCAGGGCGATGTGCTGGATCCCCTCCCCCTTGTACTGGCGCAGGTACTCCTCGATCTGGGACTTGTCGTCGGAGGATTCGTTGATGGGGATGCGGATCTTGCCGCAGGGAGCCGTCATGGCGCGGGAATGCAGGCCGGTCAGCTTGCCCTCGATGTCGAAGTAGCGGATCTCGCGGAAGTTGCCGATCCGCTCATAGAAGTTCGACCAGAGATCCATGTTGCCGCGCTGGACGTTGTGGGTCAGGTGATCGATCTCGTACAGCCCCGCATCCACCTCGGCCATGCGCGCCTGCCAGTCGGGGTAGAACACGAAGTCCACCTCGTAGATGGAGCCCTTGTCGCCGTAGCGGTCGACAAATGACAGGGTGCTCTCGCCGATGCCGTAGATGGCGGGGATGTTGAGCTCCATGGGCCCTATCTTGCCGACGAACGGCTTGGCCCCCTTGCCGATGGCATGTTGCTGGGCCTTGCCCGCATCCGCCACCCGAAACGCCATGCCGCACACGCTAGGCCCGTGCAGGCTGGCGAACTGCTCGGCCTGGGAGTGGGGCTCGGCGTTGACCACGAAGTTGATGTCCCCCTGGCGGTAGAGCCAGCACTGCTTGTGCTTGTGCTGCGCCACCTCGGCGAACCCCAGCGAGACGAACAACGCCTTGAGGGCGGCGATGCCCTTGGGATCCGGCGCCGTGTATTCGACGAATTCGAAGCCATCAGTGCCGAGCGGATTGATGGTGTGGGAACGGGAAGAGGAAGTGGTCGTCATGATGCGCTCCTTGCGGCGCTGCCCTGTGGCAGCTGCCATGGCCAAACCGATGCAGATCCGCGCGGGGGGATCTGGTGTTAACAACTTGTTTCATTAGAGGCAGCGGGCGCGCAGAAGAGAAGAGGCAGGATGACGATAGTTTTTCCGGTTACCCCGTCAAAGATGTAAATGAATTGTGACATTGAAGGCGCAGCCTTGCGGGGCAACCCATGGCGACCCGCGGGGCTGTCAGCCCTGGCTTACAGCCGCCACTGTCTGGGTTCGATATGGGGCAGGCGCTCCCGCACCCGTTGCAGGCGAGCGGGGCTGGGATTGATGAGCCAGGCCTCTGCCCCCAACGCCAGCAAGGGCAGATCGTGCGGGCTGTCGCTCAGGGCCAGGGCGACCTCGAGATCCAGGATCCGCGGCAGTATCTTGTGTTGGCCATGACAGTAAAAACGCGGCATCAGGCCACCAAAGCGGTAGTGCATCCGCGATCCCAGGATGCGGTGAGGCAGCCGGCCAGGCAGTTGTCTATGAAGCTGGGCGCGCACCAAGGCGCGGGGGCTGGCAGAGATCACCCAGCAACGCTTCCCTTCTTCCAGCAACAGGGTTCGTGCCTCCCGATACAGGCCGGATCGGGTGTGGCAATAGGCGCGCACCAGTGTGCGCCAACCCAGGGGCGAGAGCCCCAGGGTGATGGCCCACCAGATGAGCGAGATCCCCCGCCGCCGCCGGCTTGGCAATAGATAGACAAGCCCGCCCAGCGCGATCACCGGCAGCAGCAACAGCGGCCAGCGACGGCGGCGCAGTATGTAACGAAGCAGGCCGGCGTGGCTGTCGCCCGGGGCCAGGGTGTCGTCAAAGTCCGCCAGGATCCAGCCCGTGGGCAAGGCCCCCAGCTCGTGGCTCATTCGCTCAGCCCGGCGATGGCGGCATCGAGTTCGGGGGTGAGAAACTCGGCCCCCTCCTCCGGCGGGCAGATGAAATCGAAAGGCACGCCATCCAGGCTGAAACTCAGCCGCCAGGCATGGAGGTAGCCGCGATCCGCCGGGGTGCCGCCGTAGCGCTCGTCCCCCAGGATAGGCGCCCCTATGCTTTTCAGGGCGACCCGGATCTGGTGGGTCTTGCCGGTCTGGGGCTTGATGCGATAGAGCCGCAAGCCTTCCCGCACCGGGCAGGAGTCGAACCAGCTGATGGCGGGATTGTCCAGGCTGCGTGCCAGCATCCAGCTGCCGCCTCGCCCTTTCTGCATGTCGCCCTTGACCCAGCCCTGCTTCTTCTTCGGCTTGCGATCCGAGAGCGCCAGGTACTGCTTGCTCACCCGCCGCTCGGCAAACCCCATGCTGAGCGCCCGGTTCGCCGCCGGGGTGCGGGCCAGCAGCAACAGCCCCGAGGTCATCTTGTCGAGTCGATGCACGGGGTAGAGCTCCAGCCCGGTCTCGGCACGCATCAGATTGATCAGGCCGGGCTCGCCCGCCTCATCATGCATACCAAGGCCTGGCCCCTTGTTGATCACCATAAAATCTTTCTGCTGCGACAGTATCCGGTACATCTAGAACCCTTTAGAATGACATTTATTAATAAGTTGTGATCGGGCGACTGGCCACACCCCATGGACCTTCAGCACAAGAATCGCACGGATGAAGAGATGCTTGCTTTGGCTGCTATTGCTCGTTGCCAGTTCCCCCCTCCAGGCCGGTGAGCGCTCGCTCGACTCTCCCGATCGGGTAGTCCTGCAGCTGCGCTGGCTGCACCAGCCCCAATTCGTGGGCTACCACATGGCCAAGGCCAAGGGCTTCTATGCCAATGTCGGCCTGGATGTCGAGATCCGGCCTGGTGGCAAGGGAATAAGCCCGGTACAGGAGGTGCTGGCCGGGCGCGCCGATTTTGGCGTCGGCAACACCGAGGTGCTGACCGGCTATGCCCATGGCGAGCCCTTGCTGGCCCTCGCCAGTGTCTATCAGCATTCGCCGTCCATCTTCCTGGCCCGTCGTGACAGCGGCATTCTCACCGTTGCGGACATGAGGGGCAAACGGATCATGATGTTTCCCGGCCATCAGGATGCCGAGCTGCTCGCCACCCTCTACTATCAAGGACTGCACGAGCGCCAGCTCACCCCCATTCCGACCTCGGTCAATATCGACGATCTGATCGAGGGCAAGGTCGATATCTTCAACGCCTATCTCAGCAACGAGCCCTTCTACCTGGAGGAGCGGGGCATCGCGGTCTCCATCATCAACCCTCGCAACTACGGCATCGACTTTTACAGCGACATCCTGTTCACCACCCAGGCGCAAGAGCGGATCGACCCGGCGCGGGTGGAGCGCTTTCGCGCCGCCAGCCTGAAGGGGTGGCGCTACGCGCTGTCCCATCCGGCGGAGGCCATTGCCCTGCTGCGCAAGGAGTATGGCGTCAACCGCAGCCAGGCCCACATGGAGTACGAGCTGCAGATGAGCAAGGAGATGATACAGCCGCTCTATGTGGAGATCGGGTATATGAATCCGGATCGCTTCGGCCACATCATGGAGCAGCTGACGGAGATAGGCCTCATCCCGCGGCCCCTGCCGCTGGCAGACTTCCTCTATCAGGCCCCCTCGGAGCAGTGGGCATTCTGGCGCCCCTGGTTCTTGCTGAGCCTGGCCGTGGGCGCCCTCATCCTGCTGCTGAGCATCTACCTGCTCATCAACAACGAGCGACTCAACCGGGAAGTTGCCCTGCGCAAGCTGCGAGAGCAAGAAATATTGCAGCTGGCGCGCCAGGATCCGCTCACCGGACTGCCCAATCGCCTGAGCCTGATGGAGCAACTGGAGCTGCAGATCCAACACCCCGATCCCGGCTGCCTGCTGTTCTGCGATCTCGACAGCTTCAAGCAGGTCAACGACAGCTACGGCCACAGCTGTGGCGATGCCCTGCTCTGCCAGCTGGCGGAGCGGATCAATCACAGCCTCGGCCACCGACGTTTCTTCGCCAGGCTGGCGGGGGATGAGTTCGTGCTGTTGCTGCCCGACCACGACAGCTGGCAGGCCGAGGAGGTGGCCGAGGTGATCCGGCTGGCCATGATCCCGCCCTTCGAGGTCAATGGCCACTCCCTGTCGGTCGGGATCAGCGTGGGGGTCAGTCCCTACCAGGTCGGCTGGAGCGCGGAGCAGTGGCTGATCAACGCCGATCAGGCCATGTATGGCGACAAGGGCATAGTGCTGGAGAAACAGCGGACCCTGGGCTGAGTCGCCCCTCGCAGGCTTGCTCGTCGCCAATCCATGCAGTCCTCATGCAACAAGACCACCCTGGGGTGGCCTTGTTGTATTTGCTGTATTGAGACGGTCCCCGAGTCAGCCGAAGGTCTGCCCCAGAGACTTGAGTTGCCTTGCCTTGGTGAGCAGGATATCGCTCGACTCGTTCACCACCTGCATCTTGCTGCTGTTGGTGTGGGAATGCTGGGAGATGACGTTGACGTTCTGACTGATGTCCTCGACCACCACCTGCTGCTGCACCGCCGCGGCCGAGATCTGGGTCGAGAGCGCCACCACCTGCTCAATCTCCGTCAGCACCTGCTGCAGGCTGTCCGATCCCTGCCGGGTCAGGGCCACGCAGGACTGGGTCTGCTGCAGGTTCTTCTGCATCATCCCCTTCCAGTCGTTCAGGGTGCGCTGGATCTGCCCTATGCTGCCCTGGATCTGCTCGGTCGCCTTGTGGGTACGGGTCGACA
The DNA here is from genome assembly GCF_963895295.1 of Aeromonas sp. sia0103. Taxonomy (NCBI): domain Bacteria; kingdom Pseudomonadati; phylum Pseudomonadota; class Gammaproteobacteria; order Aeromonadales; family Aeromonadaceae; genus Aeromonas; species Aeromonas sp. sia0103. The sequence continues at coordinate 508,016 of NZ_CAWQKG010000033.1, forward strand.
GGGTGCGCACCTCATCGGCCACCACCGCGAAGCCGCGCCCCTGTTCCCCCGCCCGCGCCGCCTCGATGGCCGCGTTGAGGGCCAGCAAGTTGGTCTGATCCGCTATCCCCTGGATCTCGTTCATCAGCACCCCGATGCGCTCCGACTCGTCGGCCAGCGCCACCGCCGCACTGAAGGCGTGCTCGGCCTGGGTGGCCAGCTCGGTGATGCCCTGCTGGGTGTCCCCCAGCTGCCGGTCGGTGTGCAGGCAGTGCACCTTGGCCTGGGCTATCTGGCTATCCGTCTCCTCGATGTTGCGGGCTATCTCGTGGGCCGTTGCCGCCATCTCGGTGATGGCCGCCGCCACCTGCTGGGTCTGGATATCCTGCTCGGCGATGTCGGCGCTCGCCTCACTGGAGGCCGTCTTGAGGTGCACGGCCAGATCCTGCAGGGAGAGGGTCGCATCCTCCACTCGCCCCAGCACGGTCCGGATCCGGGCCTGCAGCAGCTTGATGTGGAAGTCCGCGATAGCCTTGGGCTCATTGCCCGAGTAGATGAGCCGGGTCAGGCTGTCGTACTCGCTGGCCAGCTGGCGCAGGTAACGGGGGGTGCCGATCAGCTCGTGGCGATAGAGCAGGACAAGCCAGGCCAGCGGCAGCAGCATAAACAGCGGCCCCCAGGCGCCCAGCAGACGGAGGCTCCCCCCGAGCATCGCCAGCAGCCCGAGCAGGGCCACCCCATGGCGCACCCAGCGGCCCAGGGCGACACCGGCGCGGCGCTCCCCCCGCTCGCTCGCCTTCAGCCTGGTGTAGGTGCGGGTGGCAATGGCCTTCAGCTCGGGTTCGGCGCGGCTGCGCACCGACTGGTAGCCACTGATCCTGCCCTGCTCGAAGATGGGGGTGACATAGGCATCCACCCAGTAGTAACGGCCATCCTTGCAGCGATTCTTGACCATGCCGCGCCAGGGCTTGCCCTGTTTCAGCTTGCCCCAGAGATCGGCAAAGGCCGCCTTTGGCATGTCCGGATGGCGCACCATGTTGTGATGCTGGCCTATCATCTCCGCCTGGCTGTAGCCCGCCACCCGGCAGAAGTTTTCATTCGCGTAGGTGATGACACCCCGCATATCCGTGGTGGAGACCAACTGCTCATGGGCGGAAAAATCTACTTCTTCATCAACGAGATGACTCTGCGTCTTACTCATGGCACACGCCTTTTGTGTTAAAACTCAATTAGCGTAGTCAAGGCGATTGACCCCGACAATAAAGGCCCTCATTCCGTAGGGAAACTGAGGGCCTTTCTGTTCATTTCATGACGCTGCGCTCAATTTTCCCTGGTCGCGCTCAGCTCCTGCTCCCGGATCAGCTTCTTGTTGACCTTGCCGACACTGGTCTTGGGGATCTCCTGCACGACCCGGATCTGGCGCGGGATGGCCCAGCGGTTGATGCGGCCGCTATCGACGAAGTGCTGCAGGTGGGTCGCGATGGCTTGTTGATCCAGGTGGTTCCCCTCCTTGCACACCACCAGCGCCAGCGGGCGCTCGCCCCACTGCTCGTCCGGGATCCCCACCACGGCCACCGCGTGAACGGCGGCATGGGCGCTGATGAGATTCTCCAGCGCCAGCGAGCTTATCCACTCACCGCCGGTCTTGATCACATCCTTGATGCGATCCTTGATCTCCACTGTGCCGTGGGGATCGATGGAGGCCATGTCCCCGGTGTGCAGCCAGCCGCCCTGCCAGAGCTCGGCACCTTTTTCCGGCTCCTTCAGATAGCCCTGCGCCAGCCAGGGGGCGCGTACCACTATCTCCCCCATGGCCTGGCCATCGTGCGCCACCTCCCGGCCCTGCTCATCGATGATGCGCAGATCTACCAGCGGGATCGGGGTGCCGGTACGGATCCGCAGGGGGAGCTGCTCCGCCATGGGTAGCGCCAGCTCCTCTTCGCTCAGATGGACCACGCACAGCAGTGGGCAGGTCTCCGACATGCCATAGCCGGCGTGGATCAGGATCCCCTTGTGGTGTGCCTGGGTGGCCAGCCCCAGCGGCAGGGCACTGCCCCCCAGCAGCATCTTCCAGCCCTCAAACGAGGTCTGTCTGGCCTCCTCGCAGTCGAGGATCATCTGCAAGATGGTCGGCACGCAGTGGGAGAAGGTCACCCCCTCCTCACGATAGAGGCGCACCAGCTTGTTGGGCTCATAGCGGCCCGGATAGACCTGCTTCACCCCGAGCATGGTCGCCACATAGGGCACTCCCCAGGCGTGGACGTGGAACATGGGGGTGATCGGCATGTAGACATCGTCGGATTGCAGCAGCGACTGGCCCGCGTGGGCCGCCAGGGTGCCGAGTTCGTTGAGAGTGTGCAGCACCAGCTGGCGGTGGCTGAAATAGACCCCCTTGGGATCCCCCGTGGTGCCCGTGGTGTAGAACAGGGTGGCCACCGATTGCTCATCAAAATCGGGGAAGTCGAAGTGGCAATCCGAGTCGGTCAGCAGCGTCTCGTACTCGCCCAGACTGGGCAGGCTGGTGGCCTGGGCCTCGCCATCGGTGAGCTGGATGTAGCCGCGCACCGTGGGGAGCGCACTCTGGATAGATTCGAGGATCGGCAGGAAGTCATCGTGCACCAGCACCAGGTGATCCTCGGCGTGGTTCATGGTGTAGGCAATCTGCTCCGGTGAGAAGCGCACGTTGACCGTGTGCAGCACGGCGCCAATCATGGGCACCGCGAAGAAGCACTCGAGGGAGCGGTGGCTGTCCCAGTCCAGCAGGGCGACGGTGTCACCGGGCCCGACCCCGGCCGCGGTCAGCATGTTGGCCAGGCGCTGGATACGCTGGTTGAGAGTGCGATAGTCGTAGCGCAACCTGTCTGCGTAGACGATCTGCTGATCGGGGTGGTAGCGCACTCCCGACAACAACAGACTCTTGATCAGCAACGGATAAGCATGGGCTCCCTGCGCTGGCGGTATGATCCTGGTCTTCACCATATTCACTCCTTGCGATTCATATGCTCAATGCGATGACTGACGAAGGGGGCATCCCTCCCCCTGTGAACTAACCTTGCCTGCGCCGCGCCTGCCGCTCAGGCATCGAGACTCAACAACAGGGCCTCCGCCTGGGGCCAGGGGCCGAAGCCGCTCGCCGGGTTGAGATGACCCACCTCCCCGATGTCGACCAGCTCACTCCCCCAGTCGTGGACCAGGGCGCGCACCGCATCCTGGCTGGCCAGGGGATCGTTGCGGCTCATGGCCACCAGACTGGGAAAGGGCAGGCGCGTGCGGGGTAGCGGGCGCCAGCCACCGTCCGCCATGGCTTGCGGGCTGGGGTAATGGGCCGGCCAGCTGGCGTCCAGATCCGGTGGCGTGACCAGCAGCGCCCCCTTGATCGCACCTTGATGACGCGCGGCCCAGTGCACCGTCATCAGCACCCCGGCGCTGTGCGCCACCAGGATCACCGGCCCCTCTATGGTCGCCAGCGCCTGCTCGATGGCATCGACCCTGGCCTGGCAGCTGAGCTTGTCCGAGGCCAAAGGCGGCACCGTATGCACCTTGGCCAGACGGGCCGCGAGCAAGGTTTGCCAATGATCCGATACATGGTCACGCAGGCCGGGCACGATCAATACCGTGGCCCTAGTGTGCAATTTATTCATCTCACTCCCTCATGCTGGCTCGGCGCGGGCCAAGCGATTGAGAGACACAGTAAGACGCCCCGCCGCCGGCTGCTTTACCTTGGGTGCCATGGGCTTGTCATTTTGTGACAGGGGGAACGAGGCGGCGGCGACCGCTTGGCCAGCGAAAAACCCGGCCCCCAGAATGGTGATCAGATGAAACACAGGACTAATTGACTAGTGACAAGTCTCTTCTCATTTTGTAAATGAAATGATAAAAGTAGGTTAATAACAAGCAAGTCAGCATGTGAGCCGTTGTCATTGGAGCTGTAATATGACCCTCTTCGCCAGAGCCGCTACCCTTACCAATTATCTCGACGTCGCCCGCCAATTGGGATTGAACACCCCCAGCCTGCTGGCACAAGCCGGACTCAGCGCCTCTGTGCTGGATGTCCCCAACCAACGGGTTCCCGTCTCGGCCATCGTCAAGTTGCTCGAGCTGTCGGCCCGGGTCGGTGCTTGCAGCAGCCTGGGTTTGCGCATGGCGGAACACCGCCAGCTATCGGACTTTGGCGAGGTCAGCCTGCTGCTCAGCTACCAGCCCAATCTGCGTGAAGCCCTGCAGGTGATGGTGCAATACATCCAGCTGTTCAACAATTCGCTGGCGATCTTCATCGAGGAGGCGGGCAAGACGGTCATCATCCGCGAGGAGATCATCACAGACGCCCCCATGCCGTCACGCCAGGTCACCGAGCTGGCGGTGGGCGTCATGTATCGCTTCTGCGCCGCCCAGGTCGGCGTCGGCAGCAACTGGCACCCCATCAGCGTCAACTTCACCCATGATGCGCCGGCGGATCTCAGCCTCCACAAGCGCCTGTTTGGCTGCAAGCTGGAGTTTGGCAGCGAGTTCAACGGCATCGTATGCCAGTCCGTCGATCTGGACGTTCCCAACCCCCTCGCCAATCAGGCCATGGCCCGCCATGCGCGCCAGTACCTCGACACCCTGCTGGTGGAGACCCAGCAATCCGTGCTGGTGGAGGTGCGCAAGGCCATCTACCTGCTGCTCCCCATGGGGCGCGCCACCATAGAGCAGATCGCCAGCACCCTGGGGATGAACGTGCGCACCCTGCAACGTCATCTGGAAGAGAGCGGCGCCACCTTCAGCGAGCTGGTCAACGAGGTGCGACGGGATCTGGTGATCCGCTACCTGAAGAACGCGGGCTACTCCCTCGGTCACATCGCCGACATGCTCGGCTACTCCATGCCCAGCTCCTTCACCCGCTGGTTCAGCGCGCAGTTCGGCATGCCCCCCGCCACCTGGCGCTCCCGCCACAAGATAGTGCCCAAGGCGGTCCAGAGTGCCCGCACCAGCCTGGCCTATGGCTGAGTGACCCCCTGCGGGAGGCGACCCTCCCGATATCATGAGATAACAAGGTCATGAGATAACAGAGAGGGGAGGCAACATGCCTCCCCTCTCTGTTACTGCTTCTCCTCGCTTGCTATTGCTTCCCCTCTCTCTGGTTGCCTCTCCCTTTGTCAGACCTGCCGACAACCCCTCACTGGCATCGACATCGACACCGGCAGCGACGGGTAGCTGACTAGCATGGCTTGGGTTGCGTCTGATGATAAGGGTTCGACGTGGGTGGCAAAGCGGTGCGCCCTGAGGGTCGCGGCATGCCGACCGACAGACGTAGAAGAGGGAGGCATCATGCCTCCCTCTTCTTGCTTTCTGGGTTCTCAATCATCTGAGCCTGGCGTGCTCGTCCGCCCTCTCCTCTTAACCGACGTCGACACTGGCGGCCATCTGGTTAGGCGTTACCTTGGCGGCGTCTGGGGAAGAGGGCTCCTCCTTTGCCTGGGGGGACGCAGCCGCCAGCCCCTTGGGGCCGGACAGCAGGAAGTAGGACAGCGCCGGGATCCCGATCAGCGCCCCCAGCATGTTCCACAGGAACATGAAGGTGAGCAGTATGCCCATGTCGGCCTGGAACTTGATGGGGGACCAGGCCCAACCCACCACGCCAGCCGCCAGGGTGATGCCGACCAGGCCAACCACCCGGCCGGTGAAGGCCACGGCGTTGCGATAGGCCTCCATCAGCGGCATGCCCTGGCGCTGGTAGTGCAGCTGCACGCTCAGCAGATAGAGCGCGTAGTCCACCCCTATGCCGACCCCGAGCGCGATCACCGGCAGGGTCGCCACCTTGACGCCTATGCCCATGGCCACCATCAGCGCCTCGCACAGCACCGAGGTGAGCATCAGCGGCACCAGGGCCACCAGGGTCGCCCGCCAGCTGCGGAAGGTGATGAGGCAGAACAGGGTCACCGCCAGATAGACATAGAGCAGCATGGTGCGGTTGGCCTCGTGCACCACCATGTTGGTGGCGGCCTCGATGCCGGCGCTGCCCGCGGCGAGCAGGAACTGGCGATCCGCCGTGCTGTTCTCACGGGCGAACTTGTCGGCGATGGCCACCACCGCGTTGAGCGTCTCGGCCTTGTGATCCTTGAGGTAGGCGATCACCGGCATCACGGAGCAGTCGGTGTTGAACAGCTCGGGGGCGTTGACCGAGGCCTGCTGGGCGGCATAGTTCAGCACGTTCTGGTTGCGCTGGATGCTGGCAAGCTTGGGGTTGCCCTCGTAGGTGCCGGCGGTGATCTGGCGCACCGCATTGACCAGCGACGAGGTGGCCTGCACCCCCGGGTACTGCTGCAGATCCCAGGCCAGGCGGTCGGCCAGGATCAGGGTCTTGTAGTCCAGGCAGCCTTCCGGCGCCGTCTTGATCATCACCGCGAACAGATCGCTGGAGAGCGCGTAGTGGCGGGTGATGTAGCCGTTGTCCAGGTTGTAGCGCGAGTCGGCCCGCAGCTCGGGCGCCCCGCTGTCGAGATCGCCGATCTTCAACTGCTGGCTGACCAGGAAGCCCCCAATCCCCATCGCCAGACCCGCCAGCACTATGCCGGTGGCCCAGTTGCGGGTGGTGAAGCGATCGAGCAGATCCCACAGCTTGCCGAAGCCCCGGTGCGCCGCGGCGCGGTTATCGATCCGCAGCGCCCGCTCGGCCGCCTTGCGACCGACCCCGACGAAGGAGAGCGCCACCGGCATCAGCAGCAGGGAGGTGAAGATGAGCACCGCCACCCCTATGCTGGCGGTGATGGCGAGATCCTGAATGACCGGGATGTCGATCAGCATCAGCACCGCGAAGCCGACCGCGTCGGCGAGCAGCGCGGTGACCCCGGCGAGGAACAGCCGGCGGAAGGTGTAGCGGGCGGCGATCAGGCGATGGGTGCCGCGGGCTATGTCCTGCATGATGCCGTTCATCTTCTGCGCCGCGTGGGAGACGCCGATGGCGAAGATCAGGAAGGGCACCAGCACCGAGTAAGGGTCTATGGCGTAGCCGAGCCAGGCGACTATGCCCAGCTGCCACACCACGGCGATGAGGGAGCAGCCCACCACGAGCAAGGTGCTGCGCACGCAGCGGGTATAGAGGAAGATGATGCCGAGCGACGTCAGCACCGCCAGGCCGAAGAACATGATCACCTGGATGAGGCCGTCGATCAGGTCCCCCACCAGCTTGGCGAAGCCGATCACCCGGATCTTGTACTTGCCCTGCCCCTCCTCGCCCGCCTGATGGGGCGCTCCGGCGAACTCAATCCTGTCGCGCAACTGCTCGATGCGCTGGGAGAACTGGTGGTAGTTGAGCGGCTTGCCAGTGGCCGAGGCCTTGTCCAGCAGCGGCACTATCAGCATGGTCGACTTGAAGTCGTTGGCCACCAGGCTGCCGACGATGCCGGCCCGGTTGATGTTCTGGCGCAGTTGATCGATGTCGGCGGGGGTGCCCTTGTAGGAGTCGGGCATCACGGGGCCGCCCTGGAAGCCCTCCTCCGTCACCTCGGTCCAGCGCACCGCCGGGCTCCACAGGGACTTCATCCAGGCGCGGTCCACGCCGTCGCCGAGGAACAGCTCGTCGTTGACCTGCTTGAGCACGGCCAGGTAGTCGGGATCGAAGATGTCACCCTGGCTGTTCTCCACCACCACCCGCACCGAGTTGCCAAGGCCCCGCAGCGAGTTGCGGTTCTCCAGGAAGTTTTTGATGTAGGGCTGGCTCTGGGGGATCATCTTCTCGAAGCTGGGGGACAGGGTCAGCCTGGTCATCGCCATGTAGCCGAACACCAGGGTGGCCAGCGTCATGAAGAGCATGAATAGCGGCCTGTGGTTGAACACCATCCGCTCCAGCAGATTGCCGCTGCGCTTGTCGAACTGTGCCAGGTCGCGGATCACCGGCATGGTCTCTTGCTTCACATTGCTCATGTCTGCGTTCTCGCTCTCGTTATTCTCGTTATTCGGCGGCCAGGGTGCGCACACCACGGCTGCCGACCAGCGCCAGCGTCCCGCTCGCGGTCAGCGCCGCGCCGGCCACCGGTGAGGGTTCGGCCTGGGGCAGTCGCTGCAGAGGGCCGTTGCCATCCTGCACCCGCAGCATCTGGCCGGCCTGGGTGAACAGGCGGTAGTGGCCATCGCTGCCTTGCACCGCCGCGCTGATGCTGATGGGCAGGCCACTGTCGAGCTGGGCCCAGTTGTTGCCCCCGTCGGTGCTGCGGAACACATGACCGCGCAGGCCATAGACGATCAGCTCGCCGGCCCTGCCGATCACGCCAAAGTAGCTGCCTTCATAGGGGGTGGGAACGTCGAGGAAGCGCTGCCGGGTCTCGTCCCACTTGCGCAGCAGGCCCTGCTCACCGACCAGATAGAGTCCGTCGCCGGTGCCGTTGATGGCATTGAGGTGAAACCCCTGCGGGTTGTCGGTGCGATCCTGCAGCGGCGTCCAGTTCTGGCCGCCATCCTCGGTGCGCAGGATCAGGTTGAAGACACCGACCACGTAGCCGAGCCGGTCATTGGCGAACCAGACGTCGAGCAGCGGCTTGTCGGCCCCCTCCTCCACCAGCCGCTGGCCCTCTTCGGTCAGGGCGGCCCACTGTTCGTTGTCCGGCTCGGCCTTGGCCAGGACCGAGTAATGGCGCAAGACCAACTCGCCTATCTGGCGGCCGTCCAGCTGTTTCTGCCAGCTGGCGCCGGCATCCTGGCTGTGCAGCACCACCCCATCGCCGCCCACCGCCCAGCCCTGTTCGGGGGTCGGGAAATAGACCGCATTGAGATCGGCGCTCACCGGCACAGTCGCTTGCTGCCACTGCTTGCCGGCGTCGTCGGAGTAGAGAATATGGCCGCGCTGCCCCACCGCCACCAGCCGCTGGCCGGCCGTGGCCAGGTCCAGCAAGGGGCTGCGCTGGGCCAGCGCGCTCGGTTTGGCTGGCAAGTCCAGCACGTCAACATAGTCGGACGCCTGCGCCGCGCTCGGTGTCAGCAGGGCGCAGAACAACCACGGTGCCAACTTCTTGAATGAACCCATACCACGTCCTTTTGTCAGGGTGCGCCGGGGGGACTGTGCCCCCCGGCGCCAACATCAAGAGGTCCGGCCCCTTCCCGGGAGCCGGACCTCTATGACGACTAGCGGATCCCGGCCCCGGCCAGGGACTCCGGCGACCACTTGGCCTTCGACAGGGAGGCGCCATACTTGATGCCGCCGTAGGGACCCACTACACCGTTGATGTTGTAGGAGCCCGCCACCAGGTCATAGATCATGAAGGGGGTGGCATCCGGGGTCTGCTTGTCGTAGCTCTGGCTCAGGAAGGCGAAGGAGCCGCGATAGAGCTGACCACGGGCGTCGTACTGGTCGGAGGCCAGCGCCATCCAGCTGTCCTCGTCGATGTAGAAGCGACGCTTGGCATAGATGTGGCGCTCACCGGCCTTCAGCGAGCCTTCCACCACCCAGACCCGGTGTTTCTCCCAGCGCACGAAGTCCGGCGACAGGGTGTTGGGGGTGGTCAGCGCCCTGGCATCGGGCTCATAGGTCAGCTTGTAGGTGTTGTAGGGCACGATCATCTCTTGCTTGCCCACCAGCTTCCAGTCGAAGCGATCCAGCGCGCCGTTGAAGACGAAGACGTCGTCATAGGTGCCGGCGCCCGAGGTGCCCGGGTTCGGGGTGTCATAGGCCAGGTTCGGCGCCAGCTTGACCCGACGCTGCCCCGGCAGGTACTGCCAGGCCTTGCGCGGTTGCTCCAGGGGGTTGGCGGCATCGCGCAGCATGATGGCCTCACCGGCACGGCGGGCGGGCCCGGTGTAGTACAGCTTCATCTGGTAGTAGGTGTCCCTGGCCGAGATGGGCTTGGCCATGTCCTCGTAGATGGCGTAGTTGATGAAGGCCTGACCTGTGGTGGAGAGCGCCGCCACACCGGACGAATCGACGTTCCAGGAGTCGTACTTGGTGGCGATGTTCACCCCCTGATAGCGCAGCAGGAAGTTCCACATCACCTCGGCCCCCGACTGGGGGATCGGGAAGGGAATGCCCGGCAGCACGTTGTCCACCGCCAGCCCACCTTCCAGGGTCTTGGCGCTGAGCGCGTTCTTCTTGGTGTTGTCCAGCACCGCCTGCGGCAGGGCCACGCTGCGGTGCGTCGGGTAGACATCGACCCTGAAGTCCGGGAAGCGGGTCAGCAGCTCGGCGGTGGTCGCGGTCAGCTGGCCCTTGTACTGAGCCAGGTTCTTGCCGTCGATCACCAGCAGCGGCTTGTCGCTGGCATAGGGATCGGGGCGCATGCTGTCGCCGGCCTTGAAGCTGGCGGGCGGGGTGGTCAGGCCCCCGGTGTAGGCCGGGATGCTGCCATCGCTGTTGGCCGCCACTTCGGCGCCGACCTGCGTCAGGCTGCTGCCCAGTTTGCCCGCCTCGGTGGCGGTGACGGCCGCCTCGGCCTGACCGATGAGGGCCAGGGTGAGGGATACGGCCAGCACTGTCCGTTCACATTTCATCATGTTGTGCTCCTGCTCGGTGACTCACCGAGGATCAGTAAGAGGTCTTCAGGGTCAGGTAGATGGCGCCTCTGTCTTCCGTGGTGGCGCCGCCACCGGAGAAGGAGGAGTAGCCGCCTGCGTAGCAAGTGTTGCGTTGGGTCGCGTCCAGCGCATTCGGGGTAGAGCCATCGGTGCCGCCGTCGTTGCAGTCGGCCGACTTGCCGAAGGAGTCCACGTATTTCAGGTCGACGAAGTACTGGTTGTAGATGGTGGCCCCCAGCCCGACGGCGTAGTTGCCGGTGTCTTTCGCCCCGCCGGCCTGCACCGGGGAGATGCCCGCCAGGCCCCAGTTGACCGACAGCGGCATGCTCATGTCGACACCCGGGAGCACCTGATACCAGATAGGCGTGAAGTTGACCGCCAGCCCCCAGTTGTCCGTGGTCGGCTTGTCGATGCCGGTGTAGCTGTCCTCGCCCTTGTAGAGCGCCTTGTTGTGATCGTTCAGATCCAGCAGGTTGCTGTAGTAGAGCTCGCCGAGCAGGGCGGCCGCATCGAACAGCGGGGTGTCGGCTATGGTCATCAGGCCGTTGAGGGTCCAGTGCAGGGTCTCGCCGGTGGCGCTGTAGCCATCGGAGTCATCGGTGATCACCCCGGTACTGTCATGGCGCGGAGGCAGGGCCCCCAGGCCGGCGGCCAGTCCACCCGGGCCCGAGGCGCTGAGCAGCGCCGGGATGCTGGAGAGCGGCATGTTGTGGCGGTAGTTCAGGTCGCTGCCGACGCTGACCCCGGCCACGTCCTTGGAGAGGCTGAGGCCGAAGATGTCGATGTCTTCGCCATAGGCCAGGGAGTAGCTGGTGGTCGAGATGGAGTTGCGCAGGTTGAGGATCGGGTTGGCGGTGGCGCCGCGGACACTCAGGCCACGGGCATCCAGCACCGCCTGGGGCAGGATGTCGGCGGTACGGCGGTAGAAGGCGCCCAGGGTGCCGTCCAGTGCCTCCGGTGACCACTTGGCCATGATGCCCCAGTCGCCGTGCTTGCCCGGCTCTATGTCTTCACCGCGGCGAATGTTGCTCAGGGTGCCGCTCGGTCCGGCCAGGCCAGGGCCCCCGGTATGACCCAGCAGGAAGGACTGGGCGCCGAAGCCCACCAGATCCGAGCTGCCGTAATAGGTGCCCGCCTCCGGCAGACGCGCGGCATCCCACTCGAGGAAGTACTGGGCGGCGAAGGTCAACTCCGGGTTGAGGGTGAAGGAGGCCGAGATCTGGTTGCGCGGCACGAACAGCTCCTTGGCCTCGGTGCCCGGGGAGGCCGCCAGCTTGGCGAGATCCAGGCCGGACTGGCCGTAGCTCATCGAGTGCACCGGGTTGAGCAGGGTCTCGCCCCAGTAGAGGTTGTGCTGGCCGACCTTGACGCTGACCAGGGATTCGTCGCCCACCTCGGAGCTGAAGAACACGAAGGCGTCGAGCAGCTCGCCGGAGGGACCGTGATAGTAGCGATCGGCGTAGTCACTCAGGTGACGGTTGCCTGCCACCGGGGGCAGCCCGACGATGCCGGAACTCGCGCTGTTGCCGTTGATGAAGGGGTTGTCATCGGCGCCGACGTCGTTGTAGGCGTAGTCATACCAGCTGGCGGCGCTGATGCGAAAACCCTTGTTGCCCTGATTGACCACGTCCAGCTCGGTCAGCAGGTCGAAGCGGGTGGCGACGGTGTCACCGGAATCCTTGAAGTTGTAGTCGCCATCGTTGTTGTTCGGGGTGGCGAGCATGCGGTCATCGGCACTCTCGGTACGCATGCCGTAGTTGAACTTGCCGGTGTTGTCGAAGCGGACAGACCAATCCTCGCTGTCCGTGTCGATCTCTACAGCCTGGGCGGCTGGCATGAGGGCGGCCATGATGGTGGTGGCCAGCAGGCTGAGGCGAAGGGCGCCGCAGCCATGACTCGATTGCTTGTAATCCATTACAGTCTCTCCGAGTGTTGTCGTCGTTTTGTTATTTTTGTTGCCGTTTCCGTTGGCTTTTTTATGGCGCTGGCCGGGGCGTTTCGCCGGGTTTGGCAAGCTGGCCGTTGGCCGGTTGCCTCCCCTGGGTATCGCTTGTCCGAGTGCGCTCTGTGTTCTTAGTGCCGACTGTAAGGCCTCGCTCAGGGGGCGCGCTTGCCATTGAACGTCAGTCACTTTTCATTTGGTGACAGCGGCTGCATCCCGCGGCTGGCGTGGGATTCGCTCGTCGTCGACCGGCCCCATACAGCCCCTGTTCAGCTGAAAACAGTGATCTGGGCGACAGAAAAGGTGCGAAGGAAACCGGGGAGGAAAACCAGCGGGAAGCGACGGGTCGGTGCAGGATAGCCAAGGGAAAGAGGCGGGCATGGCGGGCAAAAAACAACGGGGAGTGCGCGAGCGCCCTCCCCGTGGATGGCTAACCGTCAGCGCAGTATGGTGCAGCCGGTGGCGGCTTGCAGCGCCTCAAACTCGATGCCGGGGGCCATCTCCACCAGGCGCAGGCCGGCGGGGGTGACATCCAGCACCGCCAGATCGCTGATGATGCGATCCACCACCCCGACCCCGGTCAGCGGCAGGTTGCACCACGGAAGTATCTTGTGCGCGCCGCCCTTGGCGCAGTGCTCCATCAGCACTACCACCCGCTTGACCCCCGCCACCAGATCCATGGCGCCGCCCATGCCCTTGACCATCTTGCCCGGGATCATCCAGTTCGCCAGATCGCCGCGCTCGGACACCTGCATGGCGCCCAATAAGGCCAGGTTGATGTGACCGCCGCGGATCATGGCGAAGCTCTCGGCGCTGTCGAAGAAGCTGCTGCCGGGCAAGGTGGTGATGGTCTGCTTGCCGGCGTTGATGAGATCCGGATCCAGCTCCTCCTCCCCCGGGAAGGGACCTATGCCGAGCAGGCCGTTCTCGCTCTGCAGCCAGACCTCCATGCCGCTCGGGATGTAGTTCGCGACCAGGGTCGGCAGGCCGATCCCCAGGTTGACGTAGAAGCCGTCTTGCAGCTCCAGGGCGGCGCGTTGCGCCATCTCTTCACGGGTCCAGGCCATGTGATAAATCCTTTCTCACTGTGCGCAGGTCGCTGCGCTGTTCAAAATGGGGGAATCGAGTGCCCGTCGCGACAGCTCAATACCGGCATGATCTCTCGCTCGGTCAGCTCCTCAGGGTGCGCACCTCGATGCGCTTCTCGGGATGGGGGTTGAGCACCAGTCGCTGCACGTAGATGCCGGGCAGGTGGATCTCGTCGGGGGCCAGCTCGCCCACCTCGACTATCTCCTCCACCTCGGCCACGCAGACGCGCCCCGCCTTGGCACAGAGCGGATTGAAGTTGCGCGCCGTCTTGTTGAACATCAGGTTGCCCGCCTTGTCGGCCCTGGCGCCCTTGATCAGCGCCAGATCGGCGGTCAGGGCGCGCTCCATGACGAACCACTCACCGTCGAACTGGCGGGTCTCCTTGCCCTCGGCGATAAGCGTCCCGTAACCGGTGCGGGTGAAGAAGGCCGGGATGCCGGCGCCGCCGGCCCGCAGCTTCTCCGCCAGGGTGCCCTGGGGGGTGAACTCCAGCTCCAGCTCGCCCGCCAGGTACTGGCGCTCGAACTCCTTGTTGCCCCCGACGTAGGAGGAGATCATCTTCTTGATCTGGCGGCTGTAGAGCAGCGGCCCCAGCCCGAACTCATCCACCCCGCAGTTGTTGCTGATGATGGTGAAGTCGCGCTTGCCGCTCTCGCCCAGCGCCTCGATGAGCCGCTCGGGGATGCCGCACAGGCCGAAGCCACCCGATGCGATGGTGATGCCGTCCTGCACCAGACCGCTAAGAGCGGCCTGGGCGCTGGGATAAACCTTGTTCATAAATACCTCTCTGCTCTCTGGCTAGTCCATTGGCCACGGGGGCGCTGTCGTGTTTACTGCATTTTCTTGATTTGAGGTGGTGTCGCGAGCGTCCGATTACGCTCACGCTTCGAACCCATGAATTCAGTTGGTGGTGTAGGTTCGATTAGTCGCGCAGCGGCGTAATCGGACGTTTGTTATCAAGGCTTCATGCCCCAATGCATCAGCAGCAGGACCAGGGCGGCGAGGAAGGTGGTCTCCCCCACCATCAGCAGGATCGGCTTGATGCCCACCCTGGCCAGCTCCTTGAGCTGCGTCTTCATGCCGATGGCGCTGATGGCGATGACCAGGCACCAGCGCGACAGATCGTTGGTCCCCCCCTGCACCACGGCGGGCACCCAGCCGGTGCTGTTGATGCAGGCCAGCACCAGGAAGCCGACGGCGAACAGGGGCAGCAGCGGCGGACGCTTGCCGGAGGCGGGATCCGCCCCCTGCATGCGGGTGATCATGGCGGCCACCACTATCACCGGCAGCAGCATGGCGACCCGCATCAGCTTGACCACGGTCGCCACGTCCCCGGTCTCGGTGGACATGCTGTAGCCGGCCCCCACCACCTGGGCGACGTCGTGGATGGTGGCGCCGAGGAAGACCCCGGACTCCACCGGCGTCAGCTCGAAGAAGCGAGCGATCATCGGGTAGAGGATCATCGCCAGGGTCGAGAGCACCGAGACCCCGATCACGGTGAACAGGGTGGCCCGCTCCTTCTGTGGATGGTTGGGCAGGGACGCGGCCAGGGCCAGGGCGGCGGAGGCGCCGCAGATGGCGGTGGCCCCCCCGGTCAGCATGCCGAACAGGCGCTGGAACCCCATCAGCTTGGCCGCTACCACCGAGAGTCCTATGGTGACCACCACCAGGGTGACCACCAGCAGCACCGGCATCCAGCCCAGCTCGGCTATCTGGCCGAGGGTGATGCGCATGCCGAGCAGGGCGACCCCGATGCGCAGCACGCTGCGCGCCGTGAACTCGATGCCCGCCTTGCAGGTCCCTTCGGCGGAGAGGAAGTTGAGCCCCATGCCGAGCAGCAGGGCAAACAGCAGCACGGGGGCGCCGTAGTGTTCGGACAGGAAGGTCGCGGCGGCCGCGACCGTGATGCTGACCGCCATGCCGGGCACCAGTTCGCGCACCCGCTGATAGCGATCTGTCATGGCTAGGGTGTGCATGGGATAGACTCCTGCGGTTCGATGACGATAAACAGGCTCTCACCCTCCTGCTCGACCGGATAACGGCCGACCCTGAGCTGATCCGAGTTGAGCAGATAGCCGGTGTGCAGGTTGAAGCGCAGGCCGTGGGCGCAGCACTGGATCACCGCTCCCTCCAGCCGGCCCCCGCACAGGGAGGCGCCCTGGTGGGGACAGCTGTCATCGATGGCGTGGAACTGGCCGTCGATGTTGAACAGCGCCAGGCTCTTGCCTTGCGCCTCGATCAGCGCCCGCTTGCCCGGCGCGGGCACCCGCTCGGCCGGCACGGCGATGCGCCGCCCGCAGGCCGGCGCTTGCCGAGCCAGCGCCTGGTGCAGCGCGGCCAGCAGTTGCTCGGCGGGCTGTGCCCCGGACAGGGTCAGGGCCTCGTCGATGACGAAGCTCGGCACCCCCTGGCTGGCCGCCCCGGCGACGTCGCACAGGAAGGGGGCCCCATCCCCCTGCAGGCTGCTCACCAGCGCGGTGGACGAGAAACCGGCCGCCTCGGCCAACGTCAGCAGGGTGGCGCCATCCCCCAGATCGGCGCCCCGCTGGAAGTGCGCCACAAAGAGTTGCTCCAGCAGCGCCTCCCGCTGCGCCGCCGTGCCCAGCTGGCTGGCACGCTGCCACAGCCGATGGGCGTCGGCCGTGTTCGGCATGCGGGGGATGTTGCCAAAGTCCAGGCTGAGCCCGACGCTGGCCGCGGCCTGCTGCACCTGGGCCTGGCGCAGCCGCACCGCCTGCGCAGAGCCGAGGCGATGCTGATAGAAGCTGTTGAAGTCCTCCCCCTGCACCGGCAGATAGGGCAGCAACTGCACCCCGCGCCAGCTCACGGCGACCCGCACCTCGGGCCGCTCGACCCGCAACCGGGCCAGGGCCTGCTCCAGCTGGCGCTTGCCGATGAGGCACCAGGGACAGATAAAATCGAAATAGACTGCAATGTTCAGGGTACGACTCATGCCCTTTCCTCCGGGTTCTCGGTCCCTGTCCGGCGCTCTGCCGCGGGACAGCTCATATCCATCAAATCGAAATAGCCCCCTGTGTTCGGGGTACAGCTCACTTCAGGTACGACTCAGGCCCTTGCCTCTGTGGTATGGGCGGCGCCGGTGACGGGGGCACAGGCAACGAGTGGCTCGGAATCCCCCTCCAGTCTGGCGACATCCTTGTGGTAGTGGCGCTTGCCGTAGAAGAAGACGGCCGCCGCCGCGATGCTGATGAGCGGCACCAGCTGGAAGGCGTTGTCCAGGCCGATATGGTCGGAGACGCGGCCGGTGATGAAGGGGCCGGGGGCCAGCCCGAGCAGGTTGTTGGCCAGGGTCAGGGTGGCGAAGGCGGTGCCGTGCACGCTGTAGTGGGTGAGGTTGGCCACCATGGCGCCCGCCGGGCCCGAGGTGCCGGTGGCGATGAACATGCCAAGGCAGATGAGGGCCAGCTGGGGCAACCCGAATGGCAGGGCGAAGGCCAGCGACAGCAGGGCGCAGCTCCCGAGGCAATAGCCAATGGCCAGGCTGATCTTGCGATCCGGTCGATCCCGGCACAGCTTGTCACTGAGCATGCCGCACAGGATCATGCCGGCGCCGCTGCACAGCACTATGATGGCGGCCACCACCCCCGCCCTGTCCGTGTCCATCCCGTAGAAACGGTTCAGGTAGCTCGGCATCCAGACGATCACGGTGCCGCCGACGAACAGCTGCAAGCCGCTGCCGACGTAGGCCGAGAGCACGGAGCGCGTGGAGTAGAGGGTGCGCAGCGGCTTGCCGTGCGCCTTGCCCGCCGCCCGGGCTCCCGCCGGGGCGATCCGCTTCTCCTTGACGATGAGGGGGTAGATGGCCGCCAGCAGCAGGCCGAACAGCGCCATGCCGGCGAAGGCCCAGCGCCAGCCCAGCAGATGGGCCAGCACGCCGCCGGTGGCCATGCCCAGCACCGAGCCGAACATGCCGCCCGAGATGAAGGCGCCGGACAGGGTGGCCCGCATCTCCCGCGGGAACACCGACACCACCACGGCGATGCCGACGCTGCCATAGGCGGCCTCCCCCACGCCCACCAGGAAGCGGGCGATGAACATCTGCTCGTAACTCTGGGCCAGGGCGCAGCCCAGGGTCGCCAGGCTCCACAGCATGGCCATGATGGCCAGGCTCTTCACCCGACCGAAACGGTCCGCCAGCAGGGAGAGCGGGAAGGTCAGCAGCCCGACCATCAGCGCCACTATGCCGCTGAGCAGGCCAAGCTGGGTATCGGAGAGGGTCCACTCCCCCTTGAGCATGGGGAAGACGGCGTTGAGCACCTGGCGCGACATGTAGTCGGAGATGAGCAGACCAAAGGTCAGCGCAAACACAATCCAGGCATAGCGACGCGGTACGGCAGCCTTGCCAGCGTCGACATCGTCATTGATATGATAGGTAGCCATACAGTCCCTCGTGCTACGACAAATTGGGTGGGGTACTCAAGCAGCGAGCCTGCGAGTCACCCACCGCCTTCCTTTGGTGATAGATGACTCAATTGCCCGCCCCCCGCATGTTGCAAGGGCAAACGTCATTTGGCAAACAGAGTTATAGGGGTCGCAGCCTCTCTTTAGTCGAGCTGCGACCCATCTGGCTCAGACGCCCCGTGGCACGCCTTTTTCCCCGGCACGGCGATTGGGCGCCATGCCGTTGGCCTGCAGCGTCTCTTCGATGCTGTCGTACTGGACACCGATGCGATAGATGGCGCGGGCCTCCTTGCCGTTGGCCACCTCACGCCCCAGCTCATGGGCGACCCGTACGCACTGGCGGATCTGCTCGACCGAGCTCATGCGCTGGCCGTGCTGGCCTATGATGGTGTCCTCGATGCCGCAGCGCGGGTGCAGCCCAATGGACATGGCCATCATGTTGAAGGGCAACACGTTCTTGAGCAGGGATTCGGCGGTCAGGGTGCAGCCATCCGGTGCGCGGTGGACGAAGTTCATGAAGTTGAACGGGTTCGGGCCGTCGAAGCCGCCGCCGATGCCGATCCAGGTCAGGTTGAGCGGCCCCATGTAGACGCCCCTGCGCACCAGCCGCTCCAGGGTCTCCATGGCGTGCATGCCGGTCAGCTGGAAGTGGGGCTGGATGCCGTTGGCCATCAGTCGCTTGAGGTGCTCGGCCACCCATGCCGGACCGGCCGGGACCGTCATCTCGCTGTAGGCCGCCTTCAGGGCCGGGTGCTCCAGGGAGGTGCCCGCCAGGTATTCCGGGTAGAGCAGCTCCATGATGTTCATCTGGGTGGTGTTGATGGCGACCGTGACCTGATCCGGCTTCGGCGTCAGCTCGGCCAGCATGTGGCGGGTGTCGTCCGACAGCCACTTGGCCGCCTCCCCCTCGCCTTCCGGCGCGAAGGAGATGGAGCCGCCGACCTGGATGATCATGTCAGGCACCGCCTTGCGGACTCCGGCGATCAGCTCATTGAACTTGGACAGGCGCTTGGAGCCTGAGCCATCCAGCTCGCGCACATGCAGGTGCAGCACGGTAGCGCCGGCCTCGTAGCAGTCGACCGCCTTCTGGATTTGCTCCTCCATGGTCACCGGGATGTCTTCCGGGAAGTCACCAGGCGCCCACTCGGGACCGTACGGGGCCACGGTGATCACCACTTTTTCCATGTTTTCCGGGTGCAGGGAATCGTCAAAGAATTGCATCTGTTCTCTCCTTGAATGAAGACTGGCTGTGTGCCGGGCAACCCTGCCCGGCGTGATATCAGAAGGGTTGGTCGCCCATGATCCCGGCCCGCTCCATCTTGCGGTGGCAGGGCGGATAGTCCATGGCGGCATAATGCTGGGTGCTGCGGTTGTCCCAGATGGCGATGCTGTTGGGCTGCCAGCGCCAGCGCACCTGATACTCGGGGACATAGGCCTGGCTTATCAGATAGCGCAGCAGATCGCTGCCGCCCATGCTGTAGTCCTGCCCGTAGCGCACGTGCTCCGGGGTGTGGTAGTTGGTGAAGTGGGTGGCGAAGGCGTTGACGAACAGGATCTTCTCGTCGGTGTCCGGATGGGTGCGCACCACGGGGTGCTCGGCATCCGGGAACTGGGCCTTGAGCGCCAGCCGCTTCTCGATGGGCATGGCCGCCCCGAAGCTCGCCTCTATGCTGTGGCGGGCGCGCAGGCCGGCGATCTTCTGCTTGATCTCCTCCGGCAGCTTCTCATAGGCCACCACCATGTTGGCCCAGAGGGTGTCGCCGCCCACCGGCGGGCACTCCACGCAGCGCAGCACGCAACCGAAGGGCGGCTTGTCGCGCCAGGTGGCGTCGGTGTGCCAGGCGTTCTCGTAGCGATCGTTGGGCACCTCCGGCGACTTGTAGATGCGCACCAGCCCGGGATGCTCGGGATCGCTGCCCGCCACCGGGTGATCCTCCAGCTCGCCGAAGCGGCGGGCGAAGGCCACGTGATCGCTGCGGCTGATATCCTGCTGCCGCAAGAACAGTACCCTGTGCTTGAGCAGCAGGGAGCGGATCTCGGCGAACAGCCCTTCATCATGAACGGCATCCGCCAGGTTGACGCCACTCAGTTCCGCTCCGATATGGCAGGTCAGTTGTTCTACACGCATGTCATGCACTCCCTCGATGACAAGTCTGTTGCGCCATGCGCCTCGCAGGCCGGCCCCTCCCATGAGGGGCCGCCTCGCGCGCTTGCTAGATAACGAAAACCGATGAGCCCGTGGTCTTGCGCGACTCGAGGTCGCGGTGGGCCTGCACAGCATCCTGCAGTGCGTACTTCTGGTTGATCTCGATCTTGATCCGGCCGCTGCCCACGTGGTCGAACAGCTCATTCGCCAGGGCCGTCTTCTCGGCCGGGTCGGCGATGTAGTCGGCCAGGGCCGGACGGGTCAGATAGAGGGAGCCCTTCATCGCCAGCAGTTGCGGGTTGAACCCCTCGATCGGGCCGGAGGCGGTGCCGACGCAGACCATGAGGCCGCGGCGTTTGAGGGAATCGAGCGAGCCCAGGAAGGTGCTCTTGCCGACGCTGTCGAACACCACGTCGACGCCGGCGCCGTCGGTCAGTGCACGCACCCGCTTGGCCACGTCTTCATGGCTGTAGTCGATGGTGAAGTCGCAACCGTGAGCCCTGGCCACCTCGGCCTTGGCCTCGCTGGAGACGGTGCCAATCACGGTCAGGCCGAGCAGCTTGGCCCACTGGGCGACGATCAGCCCCACCCCGCCCGCGGCGGCGTGCAGCAAGATGCTGTCACCGGGTTTGAAGTCGTGGATGCGGCGCATCAGGTAGGCGGACGTCAGGCCCCGCATGGTCATGGCGGCCGCCGTCTCGAACGCTATGTTGTCCGGCAGCTTGATGAGCGGGGCGGCGGGGATCAGGCGCTCGGTCGAGTAAGCGCCGAGGGTGTTGAGGAAACCGGTGTAGGTGACGCGATCGCCCACCGCCACATGAGTGACGCCCTCGCCGATGGCCTCCACCACGCCGGCCCCCTCGACGCCCATGCCGTTGGGCATGGGGATGGGGTAGGTGCCGTTGCGAAAATAGGTGTCGGCATAGTTCAGGCCGACCGCGGCATGGCGCAGGCGGACCTGGCCCGGACCGGGTTCACCGACCGCCACCTCTTCGTAGCGCAGCACTTCCGGGCCCCCGGTTTCATAAAAGCGTATGGCGTTGGCCATCTCAGTTCTCCAATCCGTTCGTGAGTGAAACTCTTCGTCCGGATTGAATCTAGGGGGTTACGTAAACGGCCGCTTTTCATCGGGCGACAGCCACTTTTCATCTCATGACAACCCCGCTCGAATTCGTTGCCCCCCCTCGGGGAAGGCGCCAGAATCGGCCCTGACCCACCATGACGGCGCCGCGACGGCGACCGCCCATGTTGTTGGCAATGAGAGATACTTGATTGAATTAAATGGAATTATCCAAGAGGCAGCCGCCTGAGCCTGCCGATTGGCGGGCCTTTGACTTAAGCATAATTGACGTTAACGTCAACGTAGTGTGAGATGGGTATATCCGCAGCATGAAAGGAGTCACTATGTCTAACTTATCCCATTCGGCCGGGGCGCGTTTTCGCACCGCGCTGGCCAACGAGAAACCCCTGCAAATCGTCGGCACCATCAACGCCTACATGGCGCTGATGGCCGAGCGTAGCGGCTTCAAGGCGCTCTATCTGTCCGGTGCCGGGGTGGCCAACGCCTCCTTCGGCCTGCCGGATCTGGGCATGACCTCCATGAACGACGTGCTGATCGATGCCGAGCGGATCACCGCCGCCACCCAGGTGCCGTTGCTGGTGGATATCGACACCGGCTGGGGCGGCGCCTTCAACATAGCCCGCACCATCCGCGCCTTCGAGCGGGGCGGTGTCGCCGCCGTCCACATGGAAGATCAGGTCGCCCAGAAGCGCTGCGGCCACAGACCCAACAAGGCGGTGGTGAGCATGGCCGAGATGGTGGATCGCATCAAGGCGGCGGTGGATGCCCGCACCGACGAGAACTTCGTCATCATGGCCCGCACCGACGCACTGGCAGTGGAAGGCATTGAATCCGCGCTGGAGCGCGCCGCCGCCTACGTGGCCGCCGGGGCCGACATGATCTTCGCCGAGGCGGTGACCAAACTCGACCAGTACGACCGCTTCAAGCAGGCGGCCGGGGTCCCCATCCTCGCCAACATGACCGAATTCGGCCAGACCGAGCTGTTTGACAAGGGCCACCTCGCCGATCACGGCGTCGACATGGTGCTCTACCCCCTGAGCGCCGCCCGCGCCGCCAACCAGGCCGCCCTCAACGTCTATCAGCAACTGCGCCAGGATGGCCACCAGCGCGCCGTGGTCGACAGCATGCAGACCCGGGAAGCGCTCTACGACTTCCTCGGTTACCACCACTACGAGCAGACACTGGATCGCCTGTTCACCAAGGAATGACAGACCCGCCGGCCGCTCCCTGTCTGTGACAGGTAGCTGGCGGCCGGCAGGCTCAAATGTATAAGGAGAGACAAGCAATGAGCGCAATCACCGAGACCACCCCCCCCGTCTTCAAGGCCAAGAAATCCGTGGCCCTGAGCGGCACCGCCGCCGGCAACACCGCCCTCTGTACCGTGGGCCTCAGCGGCAACGATCTGCACTACCGTGGCTATGACATCCTCGATGTCGCCACCAGCTGTGAATTCGAGGAGATCGCCCACCTGCTGGTGCATGGCCATCTGCCCAATGTCGCCGAGCTGGCCGCCTACAAGGCCAAACTCAAGGCCCTGCGCGGCCTGCCCTCCGGTGTCAAGACCGCGCTGGAGCAACTGCCCCCCTCCGCCCATCCGATGGACGTGATGCGCAGCGCCGTCTCGGTGCTGGGCTGCGTGTCGCCGGAGAAGGACGACCACAACCACCCCGGTGCCCGCGACATCGCCGACAAGCTGATGGCCTGCCTCGGCTCGGTGCTGCTCTACTGGTACCACTTCAGCCACAACGGCAAGCGCATCGAGGTGGAGACAGACGATGACTCCATCGGCGGCCACTTCCTGCACCTGCTGCACGGACAGACGCCGCGTGACTCCTGGGTGCGCGCCATGCACACCTCCCTCATCCTCTACGCCGAGCACGAGTTCAACGCCTCCACCTTCACCGGTCGGGTGATCGCCGGCACCGGCTCCGACATGTTCTCCTGCATCACCGGCGCCATCGGTGCCCTGCGCGGGCCCAAGCACGGCGGCGCCAACGAGGTGGCCTTCGAGATCCAGAAGCGTTACGACAATCCCGACGAGGCGGAGGCCGACATCCGTGCCCGAATCGAGAAGAAGGAGGTGGTCATCGGCTTCGGCCACCCTGTCTACACCGTCTCGGATCCGCGCAACAAGGTGATCAAGGAGGTGGCCCGCGAGCTCAGCAAGGAGCAGCGCAACTCCAAGATGTTCGACATTGCCGAGCGTCTGGAGTCGACCATGTGGGACGCCAAGAAGATGTTCCCGAACCTCGACTGGTTCAGCGCCGTCAGCTACCACATGATGGGCGTGCCCACCGCCATGTTCACCCCGCTGTTCGTGATCGCCCGCACCTCAGGCTGGTCGGCTCACGTCATCGAGCAGCGCATCGACGGCAAGATCATCCGCCCGAGCGCCAACTACGTGGGCCCGGAGGATCTGGTGTTCGTCCCGCTCAAGGATCGCAAGTGATGAACAGCCACTATCGCAAGCCCCTGCCCGGCACGGTGCTGGACTACTTCGACGCCCGTGCGGCGGTCGAAGCCATCCAGGCCGGCGCCTGGGACAAACTCTCTTATACCGCCCGCGTCCATGCCGAGAACCTGGTGCGCAAGTGCGACCCGGCCATCCTCGGCGAGTGCCTCGGCCAGATCGCCTTGAATAAACGCGATCGCGACTTCCCCTGGTTCCCGGCCCGGGTGGTGTGCCACGACATCCTGGGCCAGACCGCTCTGGTGGACTTGGCCGGTCTGCGCGATGCCATCGCCGATCAGGGCGGCGACCCCGCCCAGGTCAACCCCGTGGTGCCGGTGCAGCTCATCGTCGATCACTCGCTGGCCGTGGAATGTGGCGGCTTCGATCCCGATGCGTTTGCCAAGAACCGCGCCATCGAGGATCGCCGCAACGAGGATCGCTTCCACTTCATCAACTGGACCAAGCAGGCGTTTCGCAACATCGAGGTGATCCAGCCGGGCAACGGCATCATGCACCAGATCAACCTGGAGAAGATGTCGCCGGTCATTCACAACGACAGGGGCATCGCCTACCCGGACACCTGTGTCGGCACCGACAGCCACACCCCCCACGTCGACGCTCTCGGGGTGATCGCGGTGGGCGTGGGCGGTCTGGAAGCCGAGAACGTGATGCTGGGGCGTGCCTCCTGGATGCGCCTGCCGGAGATCGTCGGCGTCGAGCTCAGTGGCAAGCCGCAACCCGGCATCACCGCCACCGACGTGGTGCTCTCCCTGACCGAGTTCCTCCGCAAGGAGAAAGTGGTCGGCGCCTACCTGGAGTTCCGTGGTGAGGGCGCAGGCGCCCTGACCCTGGGGGATCGCGCCACCATCTCCAACATGGCACCGGAATACGGCGCCACCGCGGCCATGTTCTTCATCGACAGCCAAACCATCGACTACCTGCGCCTCACCGGCCGTGACAGCGAGCAGGTCAAGCTGGTGGAGACCTATGCCAAGGAGGCGGGCCTCTGGGCCGACTGCCTGGCGAATGCCCAGTACGAGCGCGTGCTGCACTTCGATCTGTCCAGCGTGGTGCGCACCCTGGCGGGCCCCTCCAACCCGCACCGCCGCCTGCCGGTTTCCGACCTGGCCGCCCGCGGCATAGCGGTGGATCTGGACAAGGCCCGCGCCCAGGAGGCCGACGGCCTGCTGCCGGACGGCGCCGTGATCATCGCCGCCATAACCAGCTGCACCAACACCAGCAACCCGCGCAACGTGATTGCCGCCGGGCTGCTGGCGCGCAACGCCAACCAGCTTGGACTGATCCGCAAACCCTGGGTCAAGTCATCGCTGGCGCCGGGCTCCAAGACGGTAGCGCTCTACCTGAAGGAGGCGGGGCTTGACCACGAGCTGGAGCAGCTCGGGTTCGGCATAGTGGCCTTCGCCTGCACCACCTGCAACGGCATGTCCGGCGCACTGGATCCGGCCATCCAGCAGGAGATCATCGATCGCGATCTCTACGCCACCGCCGTGTTGTCGGGCAACCGCAACTTCGACGGTCGCATCCACCCCTACGCCAAGCAGGCCTTCCTCGCCTCGCCGCCGCTGGTGGTGGCCTATGCCATCGCGGGCACCATCCGCTTCGACATCGAGAAGGATGTGCTGGGGGTGGTGGACGGGCGCGAGATCCGCCTGAAAGACATCTGGCCGTCGGATGATGAGATCGATGCCGTGGTCAAGGCGTCGGTGAAGCCGGAGCAGTTCCGTCAGGTCTATATCCCCATGTTCACCATAGAGGAAGACCATGGCCCCAAGGTCGCCCCGCTCTATGAGTGGCGCGAGATGAGCACCTACATCCGTCGCCCGCCCTATTGGGAAGGGGCGCTGGCGGGTGAACGTACCATGAAGGGCATGAGGCCGCTGGCGGTGTTGCCGGACAACATCACCACCGATCACCTCTCCCCGTCCAACGCCATCATGATGAACAGCGCGGCCGGTGAATACCTGCACAAGATGGGCCTGCCGGAGGAGGACTTTAACTCCTACGCCACCCACCGCGGCGATCACCTGACCGCCCAGCGCGCCACCTTCGCCAACCCTCAGCTGGTGAACGAGATGGCGGTGGTCGATGGCCAGGTGAAGAAAGGTTCCCTCGCCCGCATCGAGCCGGAAGGCAAGGTGACGCGGATGTGGGAAGCCATCGAAACCTACATGGCCCGCAAGCAGCCGCTGATCATAGTGGCGGGCGCCGACTACGGCCAGGGCTCGTCCCGTGACTGGGCGGCCAAGGGCGTACGGCTGGCGGGGGTAGAGGTGATTGCGGCGGAAGGCTTCGAGCGCATTCACCGCACCAACCTGATCGGCATGGGGGTGCTGCCGCTGGAGTTCAAGCCGGGCACCACCCGCTTGACCCTGGGGCTGGACGGCACCGAGACCTATGACGTCAAGGGTGCACGCACCCCGCGCACCGATCTCGTGCTAGTCATTCACCGGCGCAACGGCGAGACGCTCGAGGTGCCCATGACCTGCCGCCTCGACACCGCCGAGGAGGTCTCGGTCTACGAGGCCGGCGGCGTGCTGCAGCGCTTCGCCCAGGACTTCCTGGAGGCGACCACCCACAAGGCCGCCAGTTGATATATGGTATTCCCCCTCCCCTTGCGGGGCGGGGGAATCGACCCTTCTAACCCGATTCATTCAGGACGATCCTTATGGCCCATCCATCTGTGGCTCACCCAGGCCAAGTGAAAATCCCGGCCACCTATATTCGCGGCGGCACCAGCAAGGGGGTGTTCTTCCGCTTAGGTGATCTGCCCGAGCGCTGCCAGGTGCCGGGCCCGGCCCGCGATGCGCTCTTCATGCGCGTGATCGGCAGCCCTGACCCCTACTCTGCCCACATGGACGGCATGGGCGGCGCCACCTCCTCCACCTCCAAGTGTGTGATCCTGGCCAAGAGCAGCCAGCCGGATCACGACGTGGACTACCTCTACGGCCAGATCGCCATCGACAAGCCCTTCGTCGACTGGAGCGGCAACTGCGGCAACCTCTCCACCGCGGCCGGCACCTTCGCCATCCATGCCGGGCTGGTGGATCCGGCCCGCATTCCCCACGACGGCACCTGCGTGGTGCGGATCTGGCAGGCCAACATCCACAAGACCATCATCGCCCATGTGCCGATCAGCAACGGTCAGGTGCAGGAGACCGGTGACTTCGAGCTGGACGGGGTCACCTTCCCCGCCGCCGAAATCGTGCTGGAGTTTCTCGACCCGTCCGACGATGGCGAGGACGGCGGCGCCCTCTTCCCCACCGGCAATCTGGTCGACGAGCTGGAGGTGCCCGGCATCGGTACCCTCAAGGCGACCATGATCAGCGCCGGTATTCCCACCGTGTTCGTCAATGCGGAGGAGATCGGCTATAGCGGCACCGAGCTGCGCGAGACGATCAACGGCGACCCCGAGGCGCTGGCCCGCTTCGAGGCCATCCGGGTTGCCGGCGCCCTGCGCATGGGTCTCATCAAGACGGCCGCCGAGGCGGCGACCCGCCAGCACACCCCCAAGATTGCCTTCGTTTCATCACCCAAAGACTATCGCGCCGCCAGCGGCAAAGAGATTATTGCTGGCGAGATCGATCTGCTGGTACGGGCCCTCTCCATGGGCAAGCTGCACCACGCCATGATGGGCACCTGCGCCGTGGCCATAGGCACCGCGGCGGCCATTCCCGGCACCCTGGTGAACCTGGCCGCCGGTGGCGGCGAGCGCGAGGCCGTGCGCTTCGGCCACCCCTCAGGCACCCTGAAGGTCGGCGCACAGGCGCTGCGGGTGCAGGGAGAGTGGACGGTGACCAAGGCCATCATGTCGCGCTCCGCCCGCATCCTGATGGAAGGCTGGGTGCGGGTGCCGGGGGATGCCTTCTAGCCCCGGCAAGTCCTTCCGCCATCGAAATGAAAAGGCCCAAGCAATCGCTTGGGCCTTTTTATGGTGATGATCCTATCGGGGCCTGACATCCCCCTGCCCGCTGGCAAGGGCCCCTGCTTATCCGCCAGCTATTGGGGGCGCGGCACGCACTCCACGTGGCGAGGGATATTCTTGCTCGCATCGCCGCCGATCAGCCGCTTCACCTGGCCATCCGGGCATTGGCCGTCGTCGACATAGACGACCCTCCCATAGGGGATGGTGCCTGGCGGGGGATCCTGGCTCAGATACTCGATATGGGTCGGGGCGAAGTTGGCGCAACCCGACACCAGGCCCACCAGCAACAGCCCCCCTGACAGCAATGCTTTCTTCCATATGACAACCATCGGCCATTCCCTCTGTGTGATCCTGCTACTGCGCCAATCCGCGCACATGCCCTCCGTCCTTGCAACCCAGCCAGTGTAGTCACCGATCACCGCCGACCGATAGCCTCCCCCGGCGACGCACCGACGGATCCAGACACAAAAAAGCCCAAGTGATAGGGTCACTTGGGCTTTGTACTCCATTACGTCATAAAGGCAGACAAGCAGGATGCTACCTGTCACATCCTGTCAGGATCTGCGGCTGACACCGTTATGGCATCGAGGCGGACAGCCCATATACCCCGGCTGTCCGCACGCCGGCTGCCGCCAGACTCGCTATCCCTCCTCGCCATGCGCCCCTGCGCTTGAGGGTGAGCGTTGGTCACCAGCCAAAATCACTCTGCTGCCTGCCGGCACAGGACAGTGATTAATGGCTGGTGGGGCATGACCCCGCCAGCCCAGAGTCAACGCGCGGGTCGAGCACAGGTCACAAGTAGAGGGGTGGTTGCGTAATTCGTATAAGTCTGCCCGGTATATGCAATGTCAGTACTCTTATACGAGTCTATGCCAGTAGAGCTGTCGTTTTGCAGCGTCGACGACCAGTACAGCTTTGAACTCGGCCAGTCAGCATAAACTTCCATGTTTCCATATGTATCATAGAGGCTTTCCACTTCATCTATGGAGGGCAGGTAGAAACCCTCCCCCAAGCTAGCGCAGTAGCCACTTGCCATTTGGTTTTCAATAGTCAAAAGGATATAGGTCACATTCTCCCCCATGGCATTGGGCTCGGTATAGGTCGAATACCACCGAATGCCAAGAGCCTCCGCCTCTTCCTTGGTCATAGGGCAGGTAAACGTCAGCCCTCCCGCATTGATCATGCCTTTCACACAACCGGTCCAATCCGGCAAGCCATCCCAGACCACTTCCAGCTGCGCCGTGGCGCTGATAGAGGAATCATCTTGCATCGTCGCGGTGATGACGGCGTTCCCTATGGCAACCCCCGTGGCCAAACCGCCGCTGTTGACGGTGGCCACGGCGGTGTTGCTGCTGCTCCAGGCGACGCCGCTGCTCAGAACCTGAGTCTCCCCGTTGGACAGGGTCGCGGTGGCGACATACTGCTGGCTCGTCCACTCCATTATCGAGGCGGTGGCTGGCGTCAGGGCCAGGGAGACCACGCTGGGCGGAGGCAGCTTGGCACAAGTCACATGCTGAACGTAGGTGTCACCGTAGGGACCTTTATCGCTGCCTTGACTCATATTGATGAGGTGGTGAGTCCCCGCATTCACCCCCTCGGTGGCCGACCAGTAGGATTGGTTGGTCGGCCAGCCAGCGTAATCTTCCAGGTTACCGAATTCGTCATACAAAGCCTCCATCTCCGCCACAAGCGGCAGGTAATAGCCCTCCCCCAGGCCGGTGCAGTAGGCACTCGCCTGCGGCCAAGTCAGCAGGGCATAGCTGATGCCATTCTCGGTAAACGTGCCGTCATACGCGATACCATCGGCATCGGCCTTCGATTGGGTCAGCGGACAGCTCCAGGTCTTGCCTGCCCCATCGGTCAGGGTCTCGGTGCTACAACCGGCCGTAACCGTCAACTCGGCCGTGTCGCTCAGCCCCGAGCCATCCAACGTCATCGCCGTGATGGTGCTGCTGCCCGGCGCCACCCCGGTCGCCAGCCCGGTGTTGCTGCCGATGGAGGCGACGGCGAGATCGCCGCTGCTCCAGCTGACCGAGCTGGTCATATCCTGGCTGCTGCCATCGGACAGGGTCGCCGTGGCGCCAAACTGCTGATCTTGCCCCACCGAGACTGTCGCTGTCTTGGGGGTCACGGCCAGCTCTGTCATGACGGCGCCGGTCACATTCAGGGTCGCGCTGCCGGACTGGCCGCTGGCGCTATCGGTGGCGGTGATGTTGGCGCCGCCCACGCTCACCCCGGTCGTCAGCCCGCCGATGACGGTGGCCACCCCGATGTCGTCGCTGCCCCAGCTGGCGGTGCTGGTGATGTCCTGGGTGCTGTTGTCGGACAGCTGGGTGGTGGCGGTCAGCTGCACACTCAGCCCAACCGGCACCGTGGCCGGATCCGGCGTGACCTCCACCCCCATCACGACGGCATCACCCACCGCCAGTGAGGCGCTGTCGCTCAGAAACAGGCCATTGATGCTGCCCGCCGCGCTGATGTAGGTCGGGCCAATATTCACCCCGGTCGCCACCCCGCTGCTGCCATCGACGGTGGCGATGCCGCTGTCGTCACTGCTCCAGCTGATATTGCTGTTGCCGGTCACCTCCTGGCTGGTGCCGTCCGACATCCAGGCGCGCACCGTGAACGCCTTGCTAAGGCCAACGGGCACCGCCTCGATGCCCGGGCTCACCTCCAGGTTGGTCACCTCGGCGCCGGTCACCGTCAGGGGTGCCTGGTTGCTGACCTGCACGCCATTGACGACGGCGGTGGCAGTGATGTCGGTGGTGCCCACCCCCACCCCGCTGGCCAGCCCTTTATCCACGGTGGCAACGAGCGGGTCGCTCACCCAACTGGCACTGTCGGTCATCGGCAAGCTGGTGCCGTCCGACATCAGCGCGGTGGCGTCGTATTGCTGGGCCAGGCCGATGGGGACCGAGCCCCTGGCCGGAGTCACCTGCAAGGCGGTCACGGTCGCGTCTGTCACTGTCAGCTGCGCGCTGCCGCTGAAGGGCTGGCCGTTGACGCTGGTGCTGGCGTTGAGGGTGGCGGTGCCGGCATGGGCCCCCGTGGCCAGGCCGGCGGCACTGATGGTGGCCATACCTGGCTCGCTGCTGTGCCAGCTGGCATCCAGCACCGGCTGGCTGCTGCCATCGGACAGCATGGCGGTCGCGCTGTACTGTTGCGGCAAGCCGACCGGCGCCCTGAGCCGGGGCGGGGTCAGCTGCAGGCCGGTCACTGTGGCGCTGCTCACCTTCAGCTGCGCAGTGCCGGAGAGATCCTGACCATTGAAGTAACCCGAGGCCATGATGGCCACGCTGCCAACACTCAGTCCCCTGGCTTGCCCCCATCTGTCCTGCTCATT
Organism: Aeromonas sp. sia0103; assembly: GCF_963895295.1. Taxonomy (NCBI): domain Bacteria; kingdom Pseudomonadati; phylum Pseudomonadota; class Gammaproteobacteria; order Aeromonadales; family Aeromonadaceae; genus Aeromonas; species Aeromonas sp. sia0103. Next base: position 538,892 of record NZ_CAWQKG010000033.1, read on the forward strand.
GCTGACGGTCGCGATGGCGGTGTCGGTGCTGCTCCAGCTGACGAACTCAGTGACCACCTGGCTGCTGCCATCGGACAGCACCGCGGTCGCGGCAAAGGGCTGCGCCAGCCCGATTGCCGTCGTGGTCATGGCGGGGGTCACCTGCAAGGCGGTGACGGTGGCATCGCTCACGGTGAGCTCTGCCGCGCCGCTGACCGTTTTGCCCTGGAAGAGGCCGCTCGCGCTCAGGCTGGCCATGCCCGCCCCTACCCCGCTCGCCAACCCTTGCGCGACGGTGGCGGTGCCCGCATCATCGCTGCTCCAGTTCAGGTCGTGGGTCACGTCCAGGGTGGTGCCATCGGATAGCTGCAGGATGGCGGTGAACTGCTTGTTCAGGCCGGCTGCCACCCTGGCGTGGGGCGGCGTCACCTGCAGCCCGGTGGCCTGGGCATTGCTGACCTCCAGCTGTGCCTTCGCCTCGACGGGGGCACCATTGGCCCCCATCCCCGACGCCGTGATGGTGACGCGGCCCGGTGCGACCCCGGTCGCCAGGCCCGCGCTCGTGATGGTCGCGATGGCGCTGTCACTGCTGCGCCACTGGACGTCGCCGAGGGCCGTCACATCCTGCACCTTGCCGTCGCTCAGCACCGCCTGCGCCACATATTGCTGCGTCAGCGTCACCGGGATACGCCCCTGGGGCGGGGTGATCTGCAAGGAGACCATGGTAGTCGCACCGCTCCCGGAGTCCGTAGATGACGAATCGTCGCCATCGCTGCCACCGCATGCGGCCAACAACAAGAGCGCCATCGACGCGCATACCCACCTGCATAATTTTTTCATCGTAAATCCTAATAAGCTGTTCATCTTGTGCTTCTGGCTATCCTTGCCCGGTCGTCTGTGCGACAGAGCAGGTGGCAAGCACCCATTCCGACGCAACAGATGCCCGTCAGGTGCACATAGGGACCTGGTCGTCATGGTCCGCCATCACAGGATGCAAATGAAAACGAGAGAACCGAATTCACCGAAGCATCGAGCAGGGTGAGCTGTGGGCGCCAGAGCAGGCATGGGGTCAAACAGATGCCGCAGAGGGCGCGGCATGACCAGAGTCTCTGGCCGGATCGTGGCAGCCACCGAGCGGCTTATGGGTATTCCACATTCAAGACGGCCTGGGCGGTGAAGGTGCCGGGCTCAGGCAACTGTCCGGTGCCGATGGGTGCCGCATAGAAGAGCACTGTTCCATACCCGTCTTGCAAGGTCACCGACAAGGTGCCGGTATTGGGCAGGATCCAGTAGGCGCTGTCGGCCACGTCGCTCTGGGTCGACAGCGCCACCCCCAGGCCAGGCTTGCCCGTCTCGATGAGTAAAGGGTTATCCGCCGAGGCCACCGCGTTCACCCGCAGCGTCACCGGCGTGCCCATGTCCACACAGGCGATGGGCATAGAGACCGTCTGGATCAATCCGGGCTGGGAGGGCGGTGCGCCCAGCCGGATGCTGTTGGACGGGAAGGTCCCGAAGTCCACTATTTCTGCCGCGTTGTTGTTGATGACGCAGCCTGGTTGAACAAGGGTGGCACGCACCTCCACAGTGACATCTGCCGCTTCTGCGAAGAAGGCGGCACCGCAAAGGACGAGACCGACAGTCGTGGCTATTCTGCTTTTCATCATCCCCGCCTCACTGATAGGACATAGTGACACCCACGAGGGCAGTCGCTGTACCGGCCGTCATCTCCCCGGTCCGGACAAACCGAAAACCGAGGGGGAAGTTGAATGCGCCACCATTGGCGCCACTCAAGCCCAATAAAACTTGATTGATACCATGATTGCTGGCGTCATCGGGCCCCAACCAATAAGACTTGCCTGCCCCTGGGTTCACGACTTGAACGCCCAGCCCACGGGCGGTACTGGCAGCAGTCAAACCGACTATATCGGTTCTATTGCTCGGGTCGGTCTGGTCCGAGAGGGTGACGTTAATCTCGACATTGGGATCACACTGCAAGTTGATCATGCTGGAAATGGTACTGGTGGTGCTGCCCACCGCCGAAAAATCGCTGGTACTCAACTCGCCAAAGTCGATGTAGGTATTCGCCGGAGAAGTCACATCGCACCCCCGGGCGGCGACATTGACAGTGAAGGCCCGCTGCCCGACGCGATCTTGATATGTCTTCCCTTCACTATCTCGGCAATCAACACCCAAAAACGCCTCCATTTGCGGAATCACATAACTGCCTGCTGGCAGCTCACCGGGCATGGCATACAAGACATAACGAAATCTTGCATCAATCGCATCTGTGCCAGGTGCCCGCGTGGCGTTGGGAGTCGGATACCAAGTCGTGAACGTCCAGGCAAGGGGGACGGCATCACTGTCTGGGGCTGAGGTATCCCTGGTCGGGACTATGACCCCAAAATAGGGATTACCAGTTGACATGAGCGTATGCACTTTGCCATTAAATACGACGGTATGCGCCGTGGCCGCGGTATAGCTGAAAAAACTGCCCTCACTATCTTTGATAGTAGAATCACTGGGGTGGCAAACATTGGAGGCCGTCAATCCCGCATTCGCCACCAAATAAGGCTCATTATTTCCTTCAGGCACAGAGATATTTATCTGGCTGCCTGGTGGCCCTAAATAAGTCTTGGCCACAATATCTGACGAATGAAACACGCTCAAAACAAGAGAGCACCATAAACTGCCAGTGATTGCCACCCGAATTACTCTAGTGAAAGCATACTTACCATCAATATCAATTAGAATATTCCGGTCGGCTGAAAAATAAAGCACAGCATTCATCACCCACACCTTTGCATTTAAAAGACAGGAACAGATAACCAGCAACCAAATGAATTGCTGATAATAATATATTTATCCTAACGGCACTCGATGGCTAAGCGGGTGATGGGCTCCTGCGTCGCTGGCTCTGGCAGTTGGTAATTGGCCGCACAACGCTGATCCTGGCCTTCACCCCACTGGATAGCCAACGCGCCTTCATTGGCCAGTCCGGACAGGTAGACGAGGCCATCCTCGCTCACAATGCCCGATACGCCTTCAGTCTCACTGACCACACTGGCCCCAAAGGGAACAAACTTGCCATTGAATGTCAGCGTGAACAGCCCTCTCCCCCCCGTCTTGGTTTCGAGTTCGGCGCGCACCAGTGCACCATTGGTCGGCACCACGAGCGCCACAGCCTCATCCACCTCCACATCTGCTTGCAATGAATTCACATCCAGCGCGACACGGTTCAAACGGTAGCTGGTCGCATAAGGGATGACGGCATAGCCATCAGAGTCGGTGAGCGTGCCTATGGTGTTTTCAATCTCGGCACCCTCGGCTCCTGGGGCTGCCACCAGAATATTGGTGTTACCCAAGGGTTGGCTAAATGTCACGCCGTCCGCGTGCACCACCAAGCCTCCCCCCCCTCCATAGGTAATTTGTTGATTATCTTCACTATAGTTATAACCGAGCTCAATATTGCCCTTGGAGCCTTGGTACTGAATATTCGCAGTGCCATTGGCACCCACACCCTGGTTGGTGTACCCCTGCTGCACACTGTAATTCAGATTCTTATTTTCCAATGCGGTCCCGCTCAGCCCCACCCTATTCGTGACCTGGCCATTGGCATCGTAACTGACACCGTAGTCCGCATAGGCAGAGGAGTAATCATCAGCCGTCGACAACCATCTCCCTATGGGGAAGGAGAGGTTCAGCGAGATGACCTTGTCCTCCTCCACCTCAAAGGCACTCTGGTTATGGCTGTATGCGATCGAATATGTGACGTCACTCCAGACACCGGAGTAGCCAAGTTGCAGATATTTATCCGCTTCATCGGTTTCCCAATAGTTCTGCACTCGCGCGCTCAGATAGAGCGATTCAGCATCACCAATTTGCTGGGATATGCTGCCTTCCACTCTGCCGCGCTTTGCATAATGAAGGTCGTAGCGACCTGCTGGCTCATCATCAAGGTCAGAACCATCCGAGCCGTTGTCGTCTTCTTCAAGAGAGCCAGACATGGATTTATAGGTACTATCGGCGAAGGTGTAATATCCCTGTGTCGAATAGTGGGCACCCAATAACTGCAGGTCTGTGCCAAAATTTACCAATGACTTTGCATAGAGCAGGCTAACTGATTGCCCGTCTGTCTCACTGTCATCCGGCAATACCGTTTTTGCATAAGATAACTCGGCCGAGATAGCGCCATAGTCTCCCATGTTTTTACCAATGCCTACCGCAAAGGATTGATAGTCTGAAGACAGTTGTGTGCCACCAAAGAGCGTCACCGTTTCCTGGACACCCATGGCAAGCGAACCCTGAATGAATTCAGGCTCTTCCTGCGCATCGCTGCCAGAACGGTATTTCCCTACGGTAACATCATATTTCACTCGACCTTCGCGGAGTAAATTCGGGATGGATGCAAAAGGCACTACATAATGGCTGATGCTGCCATCGTTCTCCTTTACTTCAACATCGAGGTCACCGTTGGTCGAGGTAGCAAATAGATCCTCAATCAGAAATGGACCCGGTGGGACATGGGTCTGATAAATGACGAAACCATTTTGCTTGACGGTCACGCTGGCATTGCTCTTGGCAATACCGCGCACCGTTGGTGCATAGCCCTGCAAGCTGCTGGGGTACATTTGTTCATCGGAGGCCAACTGGACACCACGAAAAGCAACACTGTCAAATATATCTGAGCCGGTGCTGCTGTCACCAATCACAAGATCACTCTTCAATGGAATAATTGCCCGAGCGAGATAATTGCTCACACTCTGCAACTCGTTGGTCTCATCCCCCTTGTTCCAGGTAGAATAATTCCTGAAACGCCATGCCCCCATATTGAGACCGGTATTCAGCGAGATGAAATAATCGTCGCCGATATCCTCCTTGCCGACACTGTTGCTGCCACTGAACATATAGTTCAACATCAGCGCGTTGATACCCTCATCCCAAAGATCTTCTGAGACCTCGCCCTGCACGCGCCGCGTCATGGCAGCCTGTGGAATACTCAGATCGAGCCGCAAACGCTCAAAATAGAATACAAAATCGGCCCCCGGGATCAGGGTCCGAATATCGACGGGCTCGGCAGAGCCCTCTGCCATGACTGGCTGAGATTCAGCCAGTGCCTGTGCATCGATCCCCAGGGCAATCAGTTCAGCGACAGAGAGCATGGGGCTCAGACCATCACCATCCTTCTCGGATGTGCTGGCGACGAAGACCACGTCCCTGGTATCAACAAACTGGCCATTAAGAAATATATCGACCCGATAGCTCCCCGGTAACTGATCATTATTTTCAAATGCTGCCAGATCCGCCACAGAGGATGGATCACCGGATAAAAATGCGGGGTTAAACTGGACGTCAGCCTGAACATCAGAGATTACGCCCCACCCCACCAACAATACGGCCAGTGACTTCGAATACGACATGAGTTCCATCCATCGTTATTTAGGGCAAATGGACGGTTTGGTTTGAGCACCGTAATCATTGATTGATTGAAACACCACATTACCAGTCAGGTTACCGACATTGACGCTCTTCGTTTCTTGTGGTGGCACCATCATGTTAGCTACTTTGCTCTCGCCTATCTTCAAATTAACCATGGTGACAAAATAGGGCGACAGATTGCGAACCTTTAGCATGCCACCTTCAATGTTGCAACGCAGGGCCGTGGGTGCTTCTGCCGCAGACATTGATAATCCCTGAGGGCGCATGAATAATTTGATGACACTCTGAGTAGCAATCTGCAGGGTGTTGCTGCTTTGAGCCTCTTCAGGCACAGATGGAATGGCTTTGGTGTTGAGGTAATACACTCTTTCACGATCATGTGGCAGAGCATCAGTCCCCACATAAATAATTCTGAGGGTATTCTCTTTCTTTGGCATCAATTTGAAAAGAGGTGGCGTTATCACAAAATCATTGATTTTCTTCCCCTCACTATCCGCGACCCAGGATTGGATCAAAAAGATGGCCTTCTCATCGGTGTTGGTCACCGCTAGTGACACCTGTTTATTACCCTGAGGATAAATCACGCGCGTGGCACCCAGCACTACCCCGCCCGCATGCACGGTTGTAGTAATAAAGAAAAGGGCAGCCCCTACAAATAGTGAATAGATGCTTTTGTGCGCTATCATAAATACCTCTCAGGGATAGGCGACTAAAAAATAAATAGGAACACTGATGGGTGACTCACTGGACATGGGCACCAAAAACTTGAATTTGGATTGGAAGCGGAAGACGGGGCCATTCACTGAATGAAAGAGTGTCGGTGCATTGGCAACCCGGATGACCACACGACCATCGGACCAATCCCAGGCTTCGTCTTCGTCCTCGCTCGGGCTGACAACGAAACGCGAACCCTCATTCTCCTCGACGCTAATAAAACTGGCCGTCACATGCTGACTGACCGAGGAGATACATTCACTCAGCCGAATATCAAACAGCTTCGCATCCGTCCACTCTGCTGACATGGCTCGCCCCTCCTGCCACGATATCGGTTGGGCAACTTCAGGGGCACCAACGGCGCAGGATGAATAAACGACGCGACCTTCAAGGTTGATATCACCGGCAGTACGTACTTTCCTGCCCTCATCTGCTGCGGCACCGAGCGACATCGTCACTCCCAGAATGGACGACAACGTCCCCTGCAATACTCTTCGCACCGACTGACCTCTTCGCAATGACCGATAACAGGATGATGTCCCTATGAGGTATTGGACCCAGACCATCAAAAGGGATTTTTGCCTCGCTCACGCGAGTCCCCGGTACCGGCTCACCTCGTGCTCACTCCACTGTGGGTGGCAATGATCTTTCACGTTGCCTTTGCAGCAAGGCTGTATCATCTCAGACAGGCGCATCTGGTCAGACTGCGCCGCTGGGGCGCGCCCTGACTGACGAGAAATATCGAGGTTGGAGGCGGAAGTGATAACGGGGAATAAAATTCATACACTGCTGACACGGGACATCAGGGCCCCATGCCATATAAATTTGGAACATTGTCATAAAGGGTGACTCGCTTGGCGAGTCACCCTTTCACTCTAAGTTACCTGCCGCCCTATTTATTCGTAATGCACGTTGAAGTTGGCCACGCTGCTGACGGGACCCGGCGTCACCACTGTGCTGGTGGAGATATAATCGACCGTCAAGGGGATGATGGTAGTGCCATCCATGACCGACACGCTGCTTGATGGGAGCCCGGTGTTGAGCTCCAGTACTGCACCATCCGGTCCCATCAGCATCAAGCCCACACCCTGGGCAGCGCCTGCGCCCGCCGTGTTGGCCAGCACCGAGGTCTTGCTGCCCACGGTCGTACCGCTGAACGACACCGCGGCAGTGGCCTGCACGGTAGAATCACAGTCAACCAGTTTGATTTCGAAGCTTTCCGGTTGGTTCGCAGGTGCATCCGCCGTTGAGTTGAACGCTGCAGTACGTACCTGATCCAGATAGACGGTTTGATCCATGGAGTCAGAGCTCACCGCACATGCCGCATTCACGACTTCACCGTTGAAATAAACGGTGCCACCGGTAACAACAGTCGGCGCTTCGATAGCGAACGCATTCAGGCTCATACCAGAGGACAGAACAACAGCTACGGCTAACAGGGGCTTTTTCATAAAAACTTTTAAACCTCAAATGAATGTGTAAACAATAAATATAAAACTTATCTACTCCAGGGTTTCTGAACGAACTTTGCGTTCTGAATCTTAATGTATGACAAGAAAATAAAGGTCATTTCAAATAAACAAGCGCACATTAGAATGCAAGCATTGCCAATGTATAATTCCGATATTATATACCCCTGACACGGGCTGCCCTGATAGTTCACGTCCCTGATGGTTTACATTATTATAATAAAATAACTAAAGCCAATGAATTTTAATGCCATTAAACTTAATTTAATTACAAGTCTACTCATTAATATATTTTGTAAATTGCTAGCGACGCCCAGCGCTTTACCGATGCAAGGTAGACATACCAATATTAAAGACTAATGGATTTATAACTCAACCTGCCGTTATCGATAGCCCATACTTGTCAATGTCAGTGGGTATGATTGCTCCATGAACCTCACGCAGGCGTGGATACCAGCGCAAGGAGTTGTTAACATTTTGATACGAACAAAAGATTTTGCCTTCATCTGCAAGTGCCAACAAGTACAAGCGTGCAGAATAAATGGTCTTGTCGCATGCGTCTGCAATTTCTCGTGTCTTGGGCCAGTCATTATAATCTGGTAGACTCCCCGCCATCGTCGGACAGAGTGACAATAACGCCTGGTATACACGCTCTTTTTTCATGTCGGCTTTTTTCATGACATACCTCACACCTGATTCTACTCTTCATTTATTACAGTTTTATTAATTAAAGCTTAAACAGTCATAATAGAAGGCATCTAAAATAGGCCACAAGTAAGTTTGAAATCAGCTTTTAATTGCCTCTGCCAATGCATAGAGCAGGGCACTGCGTGCCATCCCATCCTTTTCCTCAACGACCCGCTGTATTTGCTGACGCTGTGATTCGGTGAGAATATTATTTTTTTTAGCCTGATTCTCTCGACTCATTTCAGTACTCATTGGCAGAGCCACATCAGGATTTACAGTCATCATCAGTTGCATTATTTCATCGACCACTACTTCATGCAGAGGACTTATCATCCCGCCAAACCGAACAAGGTGGCTCATGCCAGGGCAGGCAGCAATTTTTGAGGTGTGGTGCACTTCAGGATCAAAATAAATAAATAGATAGCCTGGAAACAATGGCTCCAAAACCGATCTGAAATGGCCAGGACGATCCGATCTTGGCTGACGACAACAGATCTCGGGGATAAATACTTCCACATTCAGACGAGTCAGGAACATCTGAACTTTGAATGCATTGTGTTTTCCTGTCTTGTGACAGCCAAGGTACCATCGCCCCATATTGATTGATTCCCATGTAGATTGCAGACGCACACTGGAAATGGATAATTATCGGGTAGGCTCCGCCAAAATTGAACCCAGAGGGCACAACTTAAAATATTCGCCGATAGAAACTTGGTCACCATCAATTAAGTAACAATATGAATCGACTCAATTGAAGCAAAACTACGTCAACCGGAACTCACATAGGAGCGAATTCCTGTTGAACATAATAATAGCAAAACAAAAACTATTAATCATGATTTTTACAACATCAACGACTACTATAACATAAAAAACAGGACTTTACCCTGCAATGGCGGCCTTCGACAGTGGAACATTCATTTACGGGAACGTTCCCTCGACATATTCGATCGTAGTTTGATAGTATAAAATTTTTTTCCGCTCGGTCATTGCTCGTTTTTTATAGGGAAAGCTGAATGCCACCTTAATGCCGCCGAAATTAAGATGTTCAGACGCCACCCTATAATTATAATGGCCAGTTTTTTGATTAATTCATGCTAAAGGCGCAGCTTAATGCACGAGATATCTCACCAAAAACACCGGTAACATTTGAGACTTTAGTATGAAGAAAAATAAAGAAATGCCCTTTGTTAGACGTGCCGAAATCTCACTTGCCCTTGTTGCCATACCGGTTTTTTTCATGTCATCAGCACCTCGGCCAACAGCCAACAGCCAACAGCTTGTCGAGGAACTACCTCGTATACCAGGTGGGTCGATACCCCATGGTTCATGTTCAAGCAGTAACAGGAGATGCCATTACAGGAAGGCATGACACTGCCGAAAGGTGCGACTGCGTGACCGAGCAGGTACCTCGAGCTGTGGGGTGAGATAAGGGCACTGGTCCACCTAAAGAGGGCGATCACCTATCTTTATGCTTCCCTAGACGGTTTATGAAATGATGATACCTGTCCGAAGGGAAAAATCCGATTAGCACACACCTCTACAGAGGGGGCCGATGAGAGATACTGTGTGGTGATACAGGCAGGAGGTCGTCTCATGGTGGCCGTTTGTAACGAGCGTCTTAGATATGATGGAGAGCAACTGACCTACGCCAAGTCTGGCCTTTTAACATGTAATTCGGACTGTCCCTGAAAAACGCCTGCTAAAAGCAGGCGCTCGCGTATTTATTTTATCAATCAGATATAGCGGATCGCTGTCAGCACCATCACCACAGCCATGCTCGCCATCATGGGCACGAAGGTGCGTTTCACCACATCCACCGGGCTCAGGTTGGCGATGCCGGCGACGGTAATGATCACCCCGGCGACCGGCGAGATGGTGCGGCCAATCCCAGCGGCAAACAGGATGGGCAGCAGCAGCAGCAGCGGGTTGATGTCGAACTGGCCCGATACCAGCGGCACTATGGGAATAAACGCCATCACGGGGGCATTGCCCGAGCCGGTGATGAAAGCGGTCAACAGGATGAAGAGGGAGAATACCAGCGATAGCCCGAGGGGGTTGAGGTCGAAGGACTTGGCCAGATCGATCAGCTGGGTGATGGCACCGATATTGGTGAGACCGGCAGAGAAGAACTCGGCCGCCAGCATCAGGGTCAAGACGCTGCCGAATATCATGCCGGTACCGGTCAGCCAGGCTTCAAAGTTGGCAAATGCCTTGTTGAGAGAGCGGTAACGCAGCGCCTCAATGATGATGCAGAGGGTCATGGTCGACATCATGGCCACCGGGATGGTCATCTTGATGGCGCTGACAAACAGCTCGGAGAAGCCGAACAGAAACACGAAAGGGATCACTGGCAGCAGGGCGTAGTAGCCAGGTGTGTTCTCGTGTTTTGCCTCCAGCTCGTGCAGATACTTGCCCCGCTCGGCGGCAGCATCGTGCCCCTCTTTGCGGTCACAGTGACGCTGCCACATGATGTTGACGAACGGTATGGTCACCAGCAGCGCAATCTGGAACAGCAACTGGTGATCCACCACAAATGGCATCACCTCGATATGGATCGCCTTGGCACCGATCACCGCATTGATCTGGCCGGGGCCAAACTCCCAGGCGGTGGGAATGACGATGGTCGCCACCGCCGTCTTGGCGCTGATCCCGGCGTTACGCAGCAATGGATAGAGGGTGCCCATCAACAGCAGGGAGAGCGACGTCGCCCCCGTGATGAAGACATAGAGGATGGAGACCAGTAGCAGGATTATGGCCAGCAACACATAGGGGTTCTTGAGTGCCATGATCGGCTTGGACGTGGCCTTGACCAGGGCGGCAGAGGCACCAATCTGATTGAGGTAAGTTGCCACACCGGCGATCGCCACCAAGGTCAGACCGGTGGAGGCCAGACGGGAGTTGGTCACCATGGCAAACTTCTCCCACAGATCGAAGAACCAGAATCCCTGGCTGTTCTCGGCAGGCAGAATATTGCTGATCCCCGCCCACTGGGCATAGGCCAGCAGCACCAGGCCCGCCGTCAGCAAAGTTGCCTGCGGGTTGAATCGCTTGAGCATGGCGTAGGCAACCAGCCCCACCACCACCAGGATCAATATTGTCGACATATAAAACACCCCTTTTACAGCACGGATTACGGCCCAATCACACCAGATCGTTATTTCTTTAAATTGGGATGAGGAGGTTATCAGTGGTCTCTGTAAAATAGAATTGGCGGGTGTGACAGGCACCTCAATAATAAATATTTCTCAATATTCAGATACCTGAAAAATATCTCGCTATCACATTCACTATTTCCATAACGTGGGGATGCTCTCATTTATTATCACACAGCTGTACGACCCATCATGAAATGTACATGTCGGAGGTGGCCGTTATTTTTTACGGCCCCCTCCCCTCAGCTGGATTGAGCCGGGGCCATATAGTCTCACCATCATCAATTAACCATATTGCGTGCAGCATAGAACGGCCTGGCGATGGCAGACTCATGGATCTGTTGGCTGTCCACAGGAGAAGGGGAAATAGATAATAACTGATGCTTTGTTGGAATAATATGCACCGGGCTGGCTGATCGAGACTGACTATCGCGTGGTGTATGGCGATGACGTGCTCCCCGATTTGGATAACCAATGGCAGGATAGCCCTTAGTCCAAAGCTGTGCTGCAGGGTAGTCTGCCAGCCAACACCAACTGGCATACATCAGTGGCATGCCAAGCATGCATATACACAAAAAAGCCCAAGCGATGAATCGCTTGGGCTTTCTCTGAAGATGGCGGAGGAGGTGGGATTTGAACCCACGGATGGTCGCCCATCGCCGGTTTTCAAGACCGGTGCATTCAGCCGCTCTGCCACCCCTCCGAACGGCGTGCATACTACGTCAGGCCCTCGTTCATATGCAATACATATTTACTCTGGGATAGTAGGGCGCAACAGGCTGGGGGGCCGCTTGAAATCAGCGCTCGTCATCCACACATTCAGTGCATACAATGCGTTAACGAAGCGGAATCTGCCGCCTCAACCCGGAAATCAAGAGGACACCAAGATGGATACCCGTTCTATCTACACTGGCACCCAGAGTGCCGCGCGTGACACCAACAAGGTGCTGCGCAACACCTATATGCTGCTCTCCCTCACTCTTGGCTTCTCTGCCGTGGTGGCCGGGGTTGCCACCGTGATGAACATGCCGCCCCTGCACTGGGCCGTGTTCCTGATAGGTGTCTATGGTCTGATGTTCCTGACCCAGAAGAACCGCGAAAACGGCATGGGGCTGGTGTTCACCTTCGCCCTGACCGGCCTGCTCGGCTATAGCCTGGGCCCCATCATCAACATGTATATGAATAATGGTGGTGGCGAGATAGTGATGACCGCACTCGGCGGCACCGCGCTGACCTTCTTCGGGCTGTCGGCCTATGCCCTGACCACCAAGCGTGACCTCTCCTTCATCGGCGGCATGCTGTTCGTCGGTTTCTGGGTGCTGCTGGTGGCCATGGTCGCCAACATCTTCCTGCAGATGAGCGCCCTGAGCCTGGCCCTGTCCGCCATGTTCATGCTGTTCTCCTCCGGCGCCATCCTGCTGACCACCCAGCAGATCATCCGCGGCGGCGAGACCAACTACATCTCCGCCACAGTGACGCTCTATGTGTCCATCTACAACATCTTCCTGAGCCTGCTCAGCCTGCTTGGCGGCAACCGCAACTGATGAAAAACCCCGCTTCGGCGGGGTTTTTATTGGCACCTTTTTTTGTCAGGATAAGTTGTAAATCAAGGATATGAAGCTAAGTGGCCCTGATCCAAATCAGGGCCACTTCGTTGCCGACGGGTTATGCTTTCGCTTTCGTTTCGCTCAAGGGTTGCGTCTATCCCATGCCCATGGATTTCTCCGGCCTGCTGCGCCGTTTGCTAGCCGACAGCCACATCGTTTCCACTTCGCTCAAGGGTGAGCCTGGCATGCCCATGGACTTCTCCATTTTGTTGCGCCGTCTGCTGACCGACAGCCACATCGATTTCACTTCGCTCAAGGGTGGTGCCTAGCATGCCCATGGACTTCTCCAGTTTGTTGCGCCGTCTGCTGACCGACAGCCATATCTACTTCGCCCTCAAGGTGCTGCTGGCCATAGTGGGTCTGCTCGCCTTCGCGCTGATCAGTGGCGACATCTCGCTGACCGTGCTGCTCTCCCTCGGAGTGGTGGCGGGTGCCATCGCCGAGACCGATGACAGCCTGTGGGGCCGGGTCAAGAACCTCGCCATGACGCTGGTCTGCTTCCTGTTTGCCTCCCTCTGCGTGCAGTACCTCTTCCCTACCCCCTGGCTGTTCGCCCTTGGGCTCGCGGGCTCGACCTTCATCTTCGTGATGGTGGGGGCGCTGGGCCAGCGTTACGCCACCATCAGCTTCGGCTCCCTGCTCATCGCCATCTACACCATGCTGGGGGCCGCCAAGGCGCCGGATCTCTTCTACCAACCGCTGGCGCTCGGCGCCGGCGCGCTCTGGTACGGGCTGGTCTCCCTCATCTGGCTCTGGCTGCTGCCCTACAAGACGCTGCACGAGCAGCTCGCCCAGAGCTACTTCGCCCTCGGCCGCTACCTGCTGGAAAAATCCCGTTTCTTCCCGGCCGACGAGCACGGCGCCCAAGCCATTCGCCACAACCTTGCCCAGCTCAACATCAACCTGGTCAATGCCCTCAACCTGACCAAGACGGCGCTCAACGCCCGCCTCAGCACCCGCCATCAGGCGGCGCCCGAGCTCGCGAGCCTGCTGCGGCTCTATCTACTGGCGCTGGAGATCCAGGAGCGCGCCACCTCCAGCCACTACCCCTACAGCAAGCTGGAGGCCGAGCTCAAGCAAGGCATCGTACTTGACGGCTTCCAGGAGGTGTTCCTGCAGCTCTCCGAGGCCTGCCAGCGGCTCGGCTACGCCATCCTGGTGCACAAGCCCTATGCCCACCACAAGCGCATCCACTGGACCCTGGAGGCGCTCGGCGATCAGCTGGAGTTCACCCACCTCAAGCAGCACTATCCCAAGACCCTGCTGACGCCGATGAAGTTCCTGCGCCGCAACCTGGCCAGTATCAACCAGCTGCTGGCCAGCGCCGAGGAGCTGCAGAACCCGGCGCTGCCCTCAGCCAACCTGCCCACCCTGGCAAGGCCGACGCCGCTGCCGCTGCTGACCCTGCTCAAGCAGCACCTCACCCCGAACTCCATGGTGTTTCGCCACGCCCTGCGCCTCTCCCTCGGGCTGGTGGTAGGCTACGGCATACTGCAGGCATTCAGCCTGGACAAGGGTTACTGGATCCTGCTGACCGTGCTGTTCGTCTGCCAGCCCAGCTACAGCGCCACTCGTCGCCGGCTGGTGCAACGCATGCTCGGCACCTTCGCCGGCCTGCTGATCGGCGTGCCCGTGCTCTGGCTCTTCCCCCAACTGCACCTGCAACTGGGGATCATGGGGCTGGCCGCCTTCCTGTTCTTCACCCAGGTGCGCAGCAACTACAGCGCCGCGGTCTGCTTCATCACCCTCTATGTGCTGATGGCGTTCAACCTGCTCGATGGCATCGGCTTCGCCATCCTGGGCCCGCGACTGCTCGACACCTTCCTCGGCTGCCTGCTCTCCTACGCGCTGGTGGCCTGGCTGTGGCCGGACTGGCAATACAAGCGGCTGCCGACGCTGATCGCCAACTCCCTCTCGGCCAACGCCCGCTATCTCTCGGCGGTGCTCGCCAGCCTGCACCGCCAGCGGGATGAGTCCCTCGACTACCGGGTGGCCCGCAAGTGCGCCCACCTCGCCGACAGCGAGCTGGCCATGGCCTGGCAGAGCATGCTGGTGGAGCCGAGCAAGCGTCGCCGCTTCCTCGAACTCTGTTTCACCCTCACCTGGCGCAACCACGCCCTGCTCTCCTACATCTCGGCGCTGGGGGCGCATCGCGACAAGCTAGAGCCCATCCCCGAGCTCGACGAGATCAGCCGCCACATCAGCCATACCCTGGAGCGGGCCGCTGGTCATCTGGCCGGGGAGATGCCGGCCCAGCTCGAGGGACAGTGTCCGCTCATCGCCCCGGACAGCAGCGAGGAGCAGCTGATGCTGACCCAGCAGCTCAATCTCATCAGCCAGCTGGCGGATGAACTGCTGATGCTGGCCAACGATGGCCAGCTGCTCACCCAGCAAGGACAATGACCTACAGCGCCGGCGGCTGAATGACCGCCGCCGGTTGCTCAGTTGGGATCAAGACGCTACCATGCCCGCCCAATCCTGATAGCCCCCGAGGAGCCCCTTATGTCTGAGCAGCAGCCCGAAACGCACGTGCTGGAATTCAATGGCCACATCATAGAGACCGATGCCAAGGGCTATCTGCGTCATATCGAGGACTGGAGCGAGGCGCTGGCACTGGTGCTGGCCGAGCAGGAAGGCATAGTGCTGGAGGAGCCGCACTGGGAAGTGGTGCGCTTCGTGCGGGCGTTTTATCTGGAGTTCAACACCTCCCCCGCCATCCGCGCCCTGGTCAAGGCGATGGAGAAGCAATACGGCCCCGAGAAGGGCAACAGCCGCTACCTCTACAAGCTGTTCCCGGAGGGACCCGCCAAGCAGGCCACCAAGATAGCCGGTCTGCCCAAGCCGGTGAAATGTATCTAAAAACCGGCCCGGTCTCTCGCTGTGAGACCATAAACAGGTTCTAAAAAAATACCGCGCCGAGGCGCGGTATTTTTTTGTTCGGCGTGCGTCAAACCCGCATCAGGGGTTGTACGCCACCACAGAGCCGCTGAGCCCGGTCATCTGACCTATCTTGCTCTGCATGCCCTGCAGCTTGGCCTTGGAGACATCCGGCCCGATGAAGACCCGGTTGAGCTGCCCCTGTACCGGCGTTCTCGGCGAGGTGTGGGCCGAATAGCCCGCCGCCCGCAGCTTGCTCACCAGCGCATTGACGCTGTCCACGTTCTTGAAGGCGCCGAGTTGCAGGATCCAGCTGCCCTGGGCAGGCGCGGCCGCGGCGGGCGCCGGGGTCGTGGGCTGCTGCACCATCTTGCTCGCGATGAGATCATCCATCGACTTGATCTGGCCAGCCTGCTGCTTGGTCTCCACCGGCTTCTTCACCTCGACCGGCTTGGGCGGTACCGGCTTGGGCTTGGGCGGCTCGACCGGTTTCTTGGCGATCACCTCGGGTTTGGGCTGCGGCTTGGGCTGAGTCACCGGCTGCTGCGCCTGGGCGGCTGACGGCTGATTGGCGGCCAGGGTCACAGCCCCCCCGATCTCCTCCACCTGCCACTGCTCGGCCGCGGCGGCCTGCTGCTGGCTGGCCACGTGCTCGGCCGGCAGGGTAGTGGCCGCCGAGACCTGCAGCGCCGGCTTGGCCGGCTCCAGTTCCGGGCGCAGCGGGATCTTGGCAAACGCCTCGTCCTTCTGCTCCAGCTTGTGGCCGTCCATCAGATCCGGCAGAAAAATGACAACCAGGGCGACCAGGATGACGGTCCCCACTAATCTGTTTTGAAACTTCGAAGCCAAGTTAACTCCTACCCATATTGCTTAGCCATTATTGCCGGGTCGATGGCGCCGAGCAGGGACATCGCCCGCGGTCGGGGCGGCATCGGCGCCGATCAGGCCGTCGTACCCGCCGGAATGTCGGCGACAGTGTAAAGCGAACAACACACAATGACCATATCAGCAGGACTCGATACGGCCAGACCAGGAGTCGGGCTGGCAAGCCCCAGCGGTGCAACCCTGGTCTGACCGATTCCTGCCGGCCTAGGCCTGAGCCGTCGGCTCTGCCAGCACGGCTGCGACAGTGTAAAACGAGCCGAACACGATGACCATGTCCTCCGGCTCCGAGGCAGCCAGTGCGGCGTTATAGGCCGTGCTGACCGATTCGAAGGTCGCCGCCGGGCCCTGCTCCCCGAGCGCCGTCGCCAGCTGGGCCGCCGAGGCGGCGCGGGGGCCGTCGAGGCTGGCCAGGAACCACTCGTCGACGAGGCCCTTGAGCTCGGCCAGCGACCCCGTCATGTCCTTGTCCTTGAGCATGCCGACCACGGCGCGGCGCCGCCCCTGACAGGGGATCTGCCGCAGCTGGCTGGCGAGGTAGGCCGCCGAGTGGGGATTGTGGGCCACATCGACGATCACCAGCGGGCTGGTCTGCAGTCGCTGCATCCGGCCCGCCAGACGAGCCTCTGCCAGCCCCTGCCGGATGGCCGCCTCCGGCAATGGCAGCCCGAGGGACTCCAGCGCCGCCAGCACTGTCACCGCGTTCATCAGCGGCAGCGCGGGCTTGGGCAGATCGAGCCAGTGGTGCAGGCCGTGATAATCCCAGCTGGTGTCGTGCTCATCGCCGTGGAAGTCGCGGCCGACCTGACGCAGGCAGGCGCCGAGACGCTGTGCCTCGCTGGCGATGGTCGCCGGCGGGTTGGGCTCGCCGCTGATGGCAGGCTTGCCGGCCCGATAAACACCGGCCTTCTCCACCGCCACCGCCTCACGGGTATCCCCGAGCCAGTCGCAGTGATCCAGCGCGATGGAGGTGATCATGGCGACATCGGATTCCACCACATTGGTGGCGTCGAGCCGTCCCCCCAGCCCCACTTCCAGCAGCAGCACATCGGGCGCGGCGCGGCAGAACAGCCACAGACCCGCCAGGGTCGCAAACTCGAAGAAGGTGAGCGCTATCTCGGCGCGGGCGGCTTCCACCGCGGCGAAGGCGGCGCAGTGCTCGCTATCGGCCAGCTCGGCGCCGTCGATGCGCACCCGCTCGGTGAAACGCAGCAGATGGGGCGAGGAGTAGACCCCGACCCGGTAGCCGGCGGCCATCAGTATGCTGGCGGCCATGACGCAGGAGGAACCCTTGCCGTTGGTGCCCGCCACCGTGATCACCTTGAACGGCAACCGGGTGAGACCCATGCGACGGGCGACGGCCCCGACCCTGTCCAGCCCCATGTCGATGTTGACCGGGTGGATCTGCTCCAAATAAGAAAGCCAGTCGACCAGCGACCGGCTTTGGGATTGTTGCATGTGCGAACTCATGTTCAGTCTTCGATGACTTGCTGGTTCATCAGCTTGGCCAGCAGGCTGGCCAGGCGATTGCGCATCTCGCGCCTGTCGATGATGAGATCGATGGCGCCCTTCTCCAGCAGGAACTCGGAGCGCTGGAAGCCTTCCGGCAACTTCTCGCGCACCGTCTGCTCGATGACGCGCGGGCCGGCGAAGCCGATCAGCGCCTTGGGCTCGCCCACGTTGATGTCACCCAGCATGGCCAGGCTGGCGGAGACGCCACCCATGGTGGGGTCGGTCAGCACCGAGATGAAGGGCAGACCCGCCTTGGTGAGGCGATCCAGCGCCGCACTGGTCTTGGCCATCTGCATCAGGGAGAACAGCGCCTCCTGCATCCGCGCCCCACCGGAGGTGGAGAAGCAGACCAGGCCGCGGCCTTCCTTCATGCACTCCTCGACGGCGCGCACGAAGCGGGCACCGACCACGGAGGACATGGAGCCCCCGATGAAGGAGAACTCGAATGAACAGGCGACGACCGGCACCCCCTTGAGGGTCCCCTTCAACACCACCAGCGCATCTTTCTCTCCCGTCTCTTTCTGAGCGGCAGACAAACGATCCTTGTAGCGCTTGGAATCCTTGAATTTCAAGATATCTTGCGGTTCCAGCTCGGCACCGATCTCGGTGCGGCCCGGCTCGTCGAGGAAGCTCTCGAGGCGGGCGCGGGCGCTGATCCGCATATGATGATCACACTTGGGGCACACTTCGAGGTTGCGCTCCAGTTCTGCCCGGTAGAGCACCTGTTCGCAAGCACTGCACTTGGTCCAGACCCCTTCCGGGATGTTGTGACGACGCGGTGTAGTGATCTTGCTCTTGGGAAGGATCTTCTCAAGCCAGCTCATGGAATTCCTTAATGCTTTTGTGCCTGACAAAACGCATCGGGCCTAGATTGTTCAATGACTTAACGGCTCGATGGCAATAAATAACGGGTCATTAAACCACAAATTTTCGGGCCCAGTTACTAAAAACTGGTCGTACCCGGTGCCGAGTCAGGCAGCCAGAGCGGGCCGAGCGGCAACTGCGGCAGGGCAAACTCCGCCGGGTAATCCACGTCCACCAGATAGAGGCCCCCCGCCTTGGCGGTCGGGCCGGCCAGATTGCGATCCCTGGCGGCCAGCACCTCGGCGATCCATTCCACCGGTTTGAGCCCCTGCCCCACCAGCAGCAGGGAGCCGGTGATGTTGCGCACCATGTGGTGCAAGAAGGCGTTGGCGCGGATATCCAGCACTATATAGGGCCCCTCCCGGCTGACACAGAGGTGGGTCACGTTGCGCCAGGGGGTGTTGGACTGGCAGGCGATGGCCCTGAAGGTGCTGAAATCGTGCTCCCCCAGCAGGCTCTGACCCGCCTGGTGCATCAGCGCCGCGTCTATGGTCTCGTGGTAGTGGCTGACACCGCTGCCGAGGATGGCGGGGCGATAGTTGTGGTTGTAGATGACATAACGGTAGCGACGGGCGGTGGCGCTGAAGCGGGCGTGGAACTCCTCCCCCACCTCCTTGACCCAGCGCACGGCGATGTCAGGCGGCAGGTTGGAGTTGAGGCCCAGGGTCCAGGCGGACTCCGCGCGCACCGCGTGGGTATCGAAGTGGATCACCTGGCCGGTGGCATGCACCCCGGCATCGGTGCGACCGGCGCACTGGATGGCCACCGGATGGTTGGCGATGCGGCTGATGGCCTTTTCCAGCTCGGCCTGCACGCTGATCACTTCGCGCTGACGCTGCCAACCGAAATACCGGCTGCCGTCATATTCAATACCTAGGGCAATTCGCATGGATAACTTTTGTCTTATAAGGAAACGATGAAAGAAACGGGGCGGATTATACGCGCTCAGAGCCAAAAGTCCCAAACCACAGCGCGGCCGGCATGGCGAGAGCCATCAACAGCAAGGGCAGCCCGCGGGCTGCCCTTGTCATCATCGGGATCGGCTTGGCGTTACCCCAACCGTCTGAGCAGCTTCTCGGCCTCGGCACGCTGGTGTTCGCTGCCCTGCGCCGCCGCCTCGCTCAGCAGCTCGCGAGCGCTCTCCTTGTCGTCGATCTCGAGGTAGGCGCGGGCCAGATCCAGCTTGGCCCCCACCCCGCCATCGTCGGCATCCACATCGAAACCGGTGGACTGGGGCAACACCTCGGGGAAGCCATCCAGCCCCACGTCCAGGGAGAAGCCCTGATAGGGTTCCTGCTCGGCACTGCTGGCATTGGCCTCGGCCAGCAACTTGTCGATCTCGACATAGTCGTTCGCCTGCGCCTGCGCCCGTGGCTTCAGATCGCTCGGATGGGAGTCCACCTCGGTGAAGGCATCCTCGAAATCGGCAAGCGCCAGCTCGTTGGGATCCCAGGCCGGCGCCGCGGTTGCCGCCTTGGCCTGGGTGGGCTCGAGTCCCAGCTCCGCCAGCATGTCGTCAATGTCGTCCTTGCCATAACCGCTGGCATCGCTGCGCGCCGCCTGATCGGCCGCCGGCTCGTCGAAGCCGGATTCGAAATCGCTCAGGTCGAAGTCGGCGAGCTCCTCGTCGCGGCGGGAGCGAGTCGCCTGCTGATCGTGATCCCGCGCCAGATCGGCATCCAGCTCGGCAAACAGCGCCGCCTGCAGCTCCTCCTCACTCATGATCTCGTCGCGGGTGCGGGTGGAGGGATTGAACTCCCCTGCCAGATCGAGATCCGGCTCGGAGGGCAGCTCGAAGGCGTCCTCGTGGGCCAGATCGAGCTCGGGCACCAGATCCGGATCCCGGCCGGGATGCACTGCGGCGGGTTCTTCGTCGAACGCCGACAGGGCCAGATCGCCGTCATCGCTGAAGATGACATCCGTCGAGTCTTTGGGCTCGGCCACCGCCACATAACCGTCCGGCCCATTGAGATCTGGCATGGGGTGCATGGGTTCGTCGTCGGCGATGCCGACCGTCATCAGCTGATCGAACTCGCTGCTCTCTTCACCCATCACCATGGAGGTCGATTCGGAGAGGCTCTTCTCCTGCTCTTCCAGCTCACGACGGGCACGAGCCCGCAGCCAAAGCGTCACCAGCGCCAGCACCAGCAGCACGGGCAGCAGTATGATCATGGCGAGGTTGAGCGGTGAGGCGAGCAGCTCCATCAGCCAGTTCTGCTTGGGCGCAGGGGCCACCACCGGCGGCACCGGCTGGGCCTTGAGCTCGGCCACCTCTTTTTGCAGCGCGGTCTGATCCTGCAGCTGGGCCTTGAGGGTCTCCACCTCTTCGGTCAGGGCCTGCAGGCGCAGCTTGAGCCTGTGGTTCATCTCGGTGACCTGACCGAGCTGGGCATTGGCGTCTTCCAGCGCCAGCGCCATCTCGGTGGAGGGCTTGCCGACCGGGGTACCCAGATCCGCCGGCAAGGGTGCCGGGGCGCTCGCCAAGGCGGCGCTGGCCGTTGCCGCCTTGGCGACGGCCACCTCGGTGGCGGCTTGCGGCGGGCTCACCTTGGGCGCTGCCGCCGGGATGGGCGCCGCCTTGGCAACCGGGGCCTTGGCCGGCACGGCGGCGGCCTTGGCCGGCACGGCGGCGGCCTTGGTCTCCGCCGGGCTGACGGGCTGGGCCTGCTTGCTGGCCAGGTATTTGGGGCTCAGCCCCTTCCAGCTGGCGTTGTCGCTGTTGAAACGCTGACGCGCCTGCGCATCGGTGATGCGGCTCGCCTCGGCGGCCGTCGGCAGCAGAATGCGGGAGCCCACCAGGATGTGGTTGATGTTGCCATCGGCAAAACTGCGGGGATTCTTGTCGTAGATCGCCACCATGGTCTGGTAGACGCTCACCCGACTGGAGGGGCGATGCTTGCTCGCCAGGCTCCACAAGGTATCGGTGGGACGGACCGGGCCATAGCTGCCCGCCTGGGTGCTGGCGGTCTGACGCACTATGGGCTGCGCCTTGGGCAGGCTGGGTTGTGCCACCGGCTGGGCCTGTGGCTGAGGTTGAACCAGCGGCGGCGCGGCGTCATCCGGCCCCTTCAGCTCGACAAAGAAAGGTTCTTTCCCCGACTCATCGGCCTGAACCGTGCCCAGAAGACCCAATGCGAGTAGCGTTGCCAGCGTTATGCGGGAATGTCCCATATTCGTTCCTTCGTATGACGGCCCTATCACATTGAAAAATCTGGATAGTTACCCCAAAACAATCGGCTCAATATAAATCAGGCTAGCGTCTCAAGCCAGCAATCCGACACATTTAGCACCCCACTCCTGCCAGAATGCTGGCAAGAGTGTAGGAAAAAACTTAATCGACTGATATCACGCAAAATTTTTAAAACCGGAGAGTGCGGTGCCGGTCACATCCGGGCACCGCCACCAGCACCGGCCAAGGGGCGGGGTTCCCTCCCCGCCAGGGCCGGTATCAGCCTCAGAGGTAGTCACGCACCAGCAGTTCGGCGATCTGCACGCTGTTGGTCGCCGCGCCCTTACGAACGTTATCGGCCACGATCCACATATTGATACCGCTCGGGTGAGAAATATCCTGGCGCACCCGGCCGACCAGCACCTCGTCCTTGCCGGTGGCGTCGCGCACCGGGGTCGGGTAGTCGGCGTCGTCATCGAACAGAGTGACGCCCGGGGCGTTACGCAGTAGCTCCTTGACCTGATCCGCGTCCAGCGGCTGATGCAGCTCGACATGCACCGCCTCGGCGTGACCGTAGAACACCGGCACCCGCACGCAGGTCGGGTTCACGGCGATGTTGGCATCCCCCAGGATCTTCTGGGTTTCCCACACCATCTTCATCTCCTCACGGGTGTAACCGTTGTCGGTGAAGGCGTCGATCTGCGGGATCAGGTTGAAGGCGATCTGCTGCGAGTAGAGGGTCGGCTCCACCGGACGGCCATTGAGCAGGTGTGCGGTCTGGCCGGCCAGCTCGCTCACCCCTTCCTTGCCGGAGCCCGAGACGGACTGATAGGTCGCCACGTTGATGCGGGCGATGCCCACCTCGTCGTGCAGGGGCTTGAGCGCCACCAGCATCTGGATGGTGGAGCAATTCGGGTTGGCGATGATGTTGCGGTTGCGAAAATCCGCCAACGCGTCCGGGTTCACTTCCGGGATCACCAGGGGGATGTCTTCGTCGTAACGGAAGCAGGAGGTGTTGTCGATGACGATGCAGCCATGCTCGGCGGCGATCGGTGCCCACTTGGCAGAGATCTCGGCCCCGGCGGAGAAGAGCGCGATCTGCACCTGGCTCCAGTCAAAATCTTCCACGTCCAGGATCTCGCGGTTCTTGCCACCAAAGCGCACGGTATCACCGGCGCTGCGGCTGGAGGCCAGCGGATAGAGGGTGGCGACCGGGAAGGCACGCTCCTCCAGGATCTCGATCATGGCCTGACCCACGGCGCCGCTCGCGCCCAATACCGCTACGTTGAATTGCTGACTCACTGATGTTCTCTCCTTTATGGATGCCGATGACGCCCTAGGGCATCACCGCTGGCAGGCGAACCTGCCTGATAGCGGGTTTGGCGGTGCCAAACCACACAGGGGGCGGACCTGAGTCCGCCCCCTCGTTGATATTGAACCCGATTCAGATCGGGCGGATGACAAAGCCCAGTCGGGCCAGCAGGTCGCTGGCGAAGGGGCCACTGACCTGCAAGGATGAGAGCTCCCGCCGCTCCGGGTAGTGCTTGCGCTGCTCGTCGAAACTGCCTGGCAGATCGATGCGATTGCGAAAACGGGCATCGTCCCGGCGCACGTCATAGATAAGGTGGACCAGCTGCTTTATCAACGCCTGATCCGTGGCCTGGCCCGGCGTCAGCTCGCGTACCTCGGGGGCTGGCAAGAGCGCTTGCAGATCCTGACGCGGGGCGCGCCCCTGCTGCTGGCAGAGCGCCTGATAGAGCATCCAGGTGCCACGCGCCTTGCCCTCCAGGCTGTAGCCGGCGATGTGCGGGGTCGCCAGCTCGGTATGGGGTACCAGGGCGCGCAGGGGTTCCGGCTCCCCTTCCCACACGTCCATCACCAGCCGCAATGGCTCGCCACCCAACTGACGGGCGAGCAGCGCCTGGTTGTCCCACACCTCGCCACGGGAGGCATTGATGAGGAACTGCCCCTTTGGCATTGCCGCTATCTCGCGCTCCCCCAGCAGGTGGAAGGTGGCATCGACGCCTTCGCGGGTGAGGGGCACGTGGAAGCTGACGATATCGGCCGAGAGCGCCGTCTGGTAATCGACGAAGCCCGCGGCCCCCTCGGCACCCTTGTTTGCACTCGTGATGGCATTCGCCTCGCGGCGGGCCCGCGGCGGATCGCAGCGCAGCACCCTCATGCCGAGCGCCTCGGCCTTACCCGCCACACATTCGCCGGTGTTGCCGGCGCCGATGACGGCGAGGCTCATCTCGCTCAGGTTGAGCTCGTGGCGCTCCGCCAGCACCAGCAGGGCGGAGAGCACATAGTCCCCCACCGAATATTTGTTACAACCGGGGGCGCTGAAGAAGGGGATGCCCCGCTCGGCCAAGAGCGCCTTGTCGATGTGATCCGTGCCTATGGTGGCGGTGCCCACGAAGGCCAGCCGCGGACAGCTGGCGAGCAGTCTGGCATCGACCCGGGTCACCGAGCGCACCAGCAGCACCTCGGCATCCTGCAGATCCGCCGCCGCTATCTGCCGCCCCGGCAGGGGTACCACCTCGCCAAACTCGGCAAACAACTCGCAGGCGTGGGGCATGTTTTCATCAACGACGATCTTCATCGGGCTCTCTTCTTGGTAACTGAATGCGCGCAACCGGCCACAGGCGCGCCATTCTAGCCCATATGGCGCAAGTTTTCAGAGGCATCTTCTCGGGCCGGCAGTTGCCACCGACGCCCCGCCCCAGCCCAGACGACGGGCGTTTTCAGCCGCCGCTGCCCGGGCCGCCCTCCGCGCTCAGGCAATGGTGCCCCATGCCATCGAGCCCAGAGGCGGATATGTAACAAGCTGTTGCCCCCCGGCCCCGCGGCTTGACCGGCGACCCTGGGCTGGCACAATGGCGCCTCTTCCATCACCGCCACCGAACCGCCCCCGTGACCAGCCCTGTTATGTCGACTCATGTTTCTTCCTTGCCGCGCCGCCAGGTGCTGGGTTTCAGCGCCGCCCTGATCCTGCCGCTGCTGCTGCTGACCTGCCTGCCCTGGCAACCCTTCCTGACGAACGCCCTGCAATCGGGCTGGCTGTGGGGGCCCTACGCCCTCACCCGCATGGTGGACTTGCCCGGCCTCGCCGTCACCATCGCCGCCCTGTTGCTGCTGACCCGACACAAGCTGACGCTGAGTCAACCCGCCCTGCTGGCCCTCGGTGGCGCCCTGTTGGCGGTGCTGGCGGGGGACTGGGCCATCAAGAGCCTCATCAAGCAGCTGACCCAGGAGCCGCGTCCCTATCTGATCTGGCTGGAGAGCCAGAATCTGATCCCCGCCATCCCGCAGTTCTACGCCGCCGGCGTGGCGGAGCGCAGCGAGCAGGTGCATGCGGCCAGCCAGCTGCTGGCGCTGCCCCGGTGGCTCGGCAACCACTGGCAGGCGGAGGTAAACTACGCCTTCCCCTCCGGCCACAGCATCGCCGCCATGAGCCTCGCCCAGTTCTTCGGCCTGATCTGGCTGGCCCGCGCCCCCCGCGGCGTCTGGCTGCTGCCGCTCTGGGCCATCGGCATCGCCCTGTCACGCACCCTGATCGGCATGCACTGGCCGCTGGATGTGCTGGCGAGCGCCCTGCTCGGCAGCCTGACCGCGCTGTTCGCCGCCCGCTGGTGGCTGCACCGCTACTGACTTGTCAGCAAGATACGCGGCGCATGCCCTGTCACAGACCTCACCCTGCATGGGTTGACGAGCACTCTGCTCGGCAGCCTGATCGCGCTGTTTGCCGCACCGTCTGCGGGTGGCTGCACCACTACAGCTCCCTCTCCAGATACTGCACCAGGGCGCGGCGCATGCCCTGCTCAGCAGCCTGATCGTGCTGTTTTCCGCACCGTCTGCGGGTGGCTGCACCACTACTGATCTCCGAGATGAAAAAACGGGCACCAAGGTGCCCGTTTTTTCATCGCAGGTGCTGCCCTCAGCCCTTGCTCTGCCCCAGCCAGCCCTGCGGGTACTTGTAGCCAGCGAAGCGCTTGGCGGCATAGGCCTTGAACTCGGGGGAGTTGTAGGCGGCGATCACATCCTTGGCGAACGGCTTGTCGGCATCGGCGCTCTTCACCACCACCCAGTTGATGAAGTCGTAGCTGCGCTCGAGGAAGAGCCCCTCGCTGAACGGGATGCCGCTGGAGGCGGCGAAGTTGCCATTGATGACCGAGAAGTCCACGTCCTCCCGTGAGCGCGGCAGTTGCGCCGCCTCCAACAGCACCAGCTTGATGTCGTGCGGATTCTTCACCACGTCGAACTCGCTAGCCTTGAGCGGGTTGATGCCCTCCTTCAGGGTCAGCCAGCCCAGATCCTGCAGCATCAGCAGCGCCCGCGCCTGGTTGGTGGGATCATTGGGGATGGCCACCGTACTCCCCTCTTTCAGCGCCTTCAGATCGCTCAGCTTGCCCGAGTAGAGCCCCATGGGACCGGTCGGCACCTGGGTGATGGGGGCCAGTGACAGCCCTCTATCCTTGGCGAAGCTCTCCAGATAGGGCTTGTGCTGGAAGCAGTTCACATCGAGCGAGCCATCGGCCAGGGCGATATTGGGGGTCACATAGTCGGTGAACTCCACCAGCTTCACCTGGTAGCCCTTGGCCTCAAGCTGCGGCTTGATGGAGTCGGTCACCATGTCGGCAAAATCCCCCACTGTGGTGCCGATCACTATCTCTTTCTTCGCCTCATCAATGGCAAAGGCTGACAATGGCAGGCTGCTGGCGAGCAGAGCGAGGGCGGATAGCTTGA
Source organism: Aeromonas sp. sia0103 (assembly GCF_963895295.1). NCBI lineage: Bacteria > Pseudomonadati > Pseudomonadota > Gammaproteobacteria > Aeromonadales > Aeromonadaceae > Aeromonas > Aeromonas sp. sia0103. The sequence goes on from NZ_CAWQKG010000033.1 coordinate 565,989, forward strand.
AGAGGGAACGGCGCTGCATGGGGACTCCTTGTCAAAATGATCGTCGAAACGGTGGCCAGGTTGCGACTTCTGCCCTGCGAGCAGAACCACCACAACCATCTAGCCATCCAAATGGCTAATTAATCTCACCATAACAGAGCCTCCGCCCTTCGCCAAGCGACAAAATAGGCTGAGCTTGCGCAAAGATGGCGAGCACCAGTGCCGATGCCGAGGCGCGGCCCGTCACCGCTCCTCGCGCGAAAATCTTTGATAAGCCACACAATAATGATGAGCAGGATCTCGCCATCCCGGCCTCATCCGGCATAGGATGGTCATTCGGTGCCCTTCCGTCTGGGTGACGAGTTGCCCAGCCCAAACGGCGCGGGCGCCATGCCCTCCATAGCAAAAAGCCCCGGCGTCATCGACACCAGGGCTTTGGGAATACACCGACGGTTTAAACCGACAACGCCTTACTTGACCGCCTTGCTGGCATTCTCCATCGCCTGCTTCTCGGCGGCGCCGAGGATGGCAGTCTGGCGATTTTGCTCTGCCAGGTAGCAGGTATCCTTGCTGATCCCCTGCGCCTGGCAGTCCGCCATGCGCTGGGCAGGGCTGGAACAACCGGCCATCAGACCAGCGACGGACATAAGCAGAATGATTTTCTTCATGGTGATTCCCATCGTTAAGTTAATCGCGGCGCACTCTTGAACAAGGGCTGGAACTGCTTTAATAACAAGATCTTCCCACTCGTTCGGCCGGACTCGTTGCCAAATTTGGCGACACTGGTCTTAGCACTGTCAGGTGCTTTTTCATGGCCCGACTCTAGCGCCGTCCGCCCGGTGCGTCACTGGCGCTCTGGTAACAATTTGTTTCTCTCTATATAAAAAGGGGTATCGCGCCGAGCCTGCTCGCCGCTCCCCATGCCGTTCGCGGGCCGCCTAGCACGCGATCCCTTGCTAAGGAGTCACCATGTTGATCACCTCCACCACAGGCCTGCTGGTCGTCGATATTCAGGGCAAGCTGGCCCGCCTCGTCGAGAAGAGCGATCCCCTCATCGCCAATACCGCCCGGCTGGTGCAAGGCGCCCAGGCGCTGGGCTTGCCGGTGATCTGGCTGGAGCAAAATCCGGACAAGCTCGGGGCCACGGTGCCCGAGCTGCAGCAGCTGCAAGCCGGGGCACAGGTGCTGCCCAAGTTCAGCTTCGGCGCCCTGGGGGAGCCGCAGGTGGCGGCGGCGATCCGGCAGAGCGGCGTCCGCCACTGGCTGGTATGCGGCATCGAGGCCCATATCTGTGTCTATCAGACGGTGCAGGGGCTGTTGGACGGGGGCGCCCAGGTGTCATTGGTGGTGGATGCGGTGTCATCGCGCACCGCCGCCAACAAGACGGTGGCCGTCGATCAATTGGCGGCACTGGGGGCACGGCTCAGCTCGGTGGAGATGTGCCTCTATGAGCTGCTGGGGGATTGCCGCCATCCGGCATTTCGCCAGATCCTGGCCCTGGTGAGATAAGCGCCATGATGGATAACATGGCGCCCTTTATGTTTGGTCTGGTCGCTTTCCAAGTCGCACTTGCAGTGACCATGATCGGCATGGCGGCAACCCGTCTCTATCTGGGTTGGATATGGATTGGTGCCATGCTCTTTTACGCACTCTGGTGGCTGCTCCTGGGCTACCCCCCACTCCTTCCCGAGGGGTGGCCAACGCCATCCCAATAAAGAGCACCGAGGCCCGGGTCCATCACGATGATACTGCCTCCCCCAGCTTCTCCTGCAGATAACGATAACCGCCGGCGCCATCGGGCACGAAGCTCAGCCTGTGGGTGAGGCCGGGGGGCGCATCCTCGGGGTGGTGGGAGACGAACAGCAGCTGGGTGCCCTCGCCTATGAGACGCACCACCATCTCTCGCACCAGGTGGCGGTTGAGGGGATCCAGCCCCTGCAGCGGCTCGTCCAGGATCAGCAGCGGCGGATGCTTGACCAGCGCCCTGGCGATCAGCACCAGCCGCTGCTGGCCGAAGGAGAGGGAGTGAAATGGCAAGGCCCCCTGCGCACCGAGCCCGAGCAGGCTCAGCCACTGGTTAGCCAGCGCCAGCTGGCGATCGCCGGGGCGGCTGTAGAGGCCGATGGAGTCATAAAACCCCGACAGGATCACCGTCAGCACAGAGCCATTGACTCTGTAGTCGAGGTGCAGCGCCGGGCTGACCAGACCGATGTGACGCTTGATCTCCCAGATGCTCTCGCCGCTGCCACGGCGTACCCCGAACAGCACGAGATCGTTGCTGTAGCCTTGCGGATGATCGCCGGTGATGAGGGCGAGCAGGGTCGACTTGCCGGCGCCGTTCGGGCCAACCAGCTGCCAGTGCTCCCTCTCCCCAATGGTCCAGTCGAGCCCGTCGATCACAAGCTGCTCGCCATAGGCGACCCGCAGGTTGCGCATCTGCACCCGGGGGCCGGCGGGCAAGGGCGCGGGCGCCGTGAGCGGCGGCGGCAGCCGCGGACTCTGCCCCTCGACCCGCGCCAGCTGGGCCACCTCCTGGCTCCCCAGCACGGCATCGCGCTGCCCCGCCAGCAGCAGACACAGCTCCCCGAGCAGGCCGAGGTGGCTGGCGAAGGGGGGGATCTCGTCGAATCGATTGACGATGATCACCAGGCGCTGCCCCTGCGCCACCAGATCAGCCAGCAGCGCCATCAGCTCGAGGCGCGAGCCCTGATCCAGGCCATCGAACGGCTCGTCCAGCACCAGCAGCTCGGGCCTCGCCAGCAGGGCGCGGGCCAGCAGCAGCTTGCGTCCCTCACCGCTCGAGAGATGACGGTAGGGACGATCCCACAGCGCCGCTATGCCAAAGCGCGCCAGCAGCGCCCGTGCCTGCGGCGCCTCCCCCACCTCCAACATCAGGGTCGATACCCGATACCCCGCCTCCTCTTCTTCCCCCAGCATGTCGGTGTTGCGCCGCTGCCAGTCCTGCTCCCCCAGCTGCTGCTGCGACTCGAAGGAGAGGCGCACGGCATTCAGCTGGCCCAGGGCCTGCCCCGAGCGCAGGCTCAGCTCGCCGCACAGGGCCGAGGCCAGCGCCGTCTTGCCGCTGCCGTTGCTGCCGACGAAGGCCCAGCACTCTCCCTGGGCAAGAGTGAGTTCGGGGATGAAGAGGGTACGGTCACCGCGAAGGGCCAGCCTGGCCGAGTGCCACTGCAATAGGGTCATGGATCCATCCTGATTGTCTGTCTGCCGTTACCTTAACAGGGTTCACATCAGACCACAGCCATGGCGATTCCCCCCAGCGGGCGAGCAGAGGCACACCTAACAACAGAACGATCTATAGACAAAAAGATCACTAATGACAGATGCGAATAGCTCTCAATAAAACACGAGCGTCGTCACATTGATACCCCCATATGGGCTCAAATGGGGTTTATATGAACCCCTTCACAACTCTGAATTGAGAGTCTTTTGAATCGTGTCTTCTCATGTATAGATGCCAGCGCACCTCGGACGGTGCGCCCTTAAGATGGAGTTTATCAATGAGAAAGACATCGTTAGCGTTGGCAATCACGGCCCTGCTCTCGGCCCTGCCTGCCGTCTCGGTTCAGGCCAATGAGAGTTGTACCCCCCTCACCGGCAGAGAGGCAGGCATGGATACCGGTCGCGGCAGCGCAGCGCGTTGCCTGCCCGGCATCAACCCTCTACAGGATCAACAGTGGCACCTGCTCAACAGTGGCCAGGATGCCTTCAGCCCCCGCGCCGGCGTGGCAGGCAATGACCTCAACCTCTGGTGGGCCCACCGCACCGAGGTGCTCGGTCAGGGCATCAACGTGGCCGTGGTGGACGATGGCCTGGCCATCGCCCACCCGGATCTGGTCGACAACGTCCGCCCCGGCTCACGCAACGTGGTGACCGGCGGCGACGACCCGACGCCAACCGATCCGGACAGTGCCCACGGCACCTCGGTGTCCGGCATCATAGCCGCGGTGGATAACGCCATCGGCACCAGAGGCGTGGCGCCCCGCGCCCAGCTGCAGGGGTTCAACCTGCTCGACAACGACAGCCAGCAGTTGCAGCAGGATTGGCTCTATGCCCTCGGCGACAGCCCGGCCAGCGGCGATAACCGGGTCTTCAATCAGAGCTACGGCATGAGCCTGGTCGATCCGCAAAGAGCCGACGGGCTGGACCAGCTACAGCTGGATCGCCTGTTCGAGCGGATGACCCAGCAGGCGCAAGGGGCGGCCTACATCAAGGCGGCAGGCAACGGCTTCAGCCGGATTGCCGCCGGCAACTATGCCCTCAACCGCAGCGGCGGCGACCTCAGGTTGCCGTTTGAAAACAGCAACATAGATCCCTCCAACAGCAACTTCTGGAACCTGGTGGTCAGCGCCAGCAACGCGAACGGGGTGCGATCGTCCTACTCCAGCGTCGGCAGCAACGTATTCCTGACGGCCCCCGGCGGGGAATACGGCACGGACGCGCCAGCCATGGTGACCACGGATCTGCCCGGCTGCGACATGGGTTACAACCGGCTGGACGATCCCAGCACCAACCGGCTGCACGGCAATCCGCAACTGGATGCCAGCTGCGACTACAACGGCGTGATGAACGGCACCTCCTCGGCCACCCCCAATACCGCCGGGGCCATGGCGCTGCTGATGTCCGCCTATCCGGACCTGTCGGTGCGGGATCTGCGCGATCTGCTGGCCCGCAGCGCCACCCGCCTCGATGCCGAGCAGGCGCCGGTGCAGCTGAGCTACACCGCCGCCGATGGCCAGCGCCGTCAGGTGACGGGGCTGGAAGGCTGGGAGCGCAACGCCGCCGGCATCTGGTACAGCCCGACCTATGGTTTCGGGTTGGTGGATGTGAACCGGGCCCTGGTCGATGCCGCCACCCATGAGCCCCTGCCGCCGCTGGTGCAGCTGCCGTGGCAGCAGGTGACGGTGCGCGATCGCGCCGCCGGGGCCATCCCGGATCTCGGCAGCGCCCCGACCCGCTCCGGCGCCCGGGTCGATCAACCCCTGACCGTGGAGGCGGTGCAGGTGCTGGTCAGCCTGGATCACCAGCGCCTACCCGATCTGCTGATCGAGCTGGTCTCCCCCTCCGGCACCCGCAGCGTGCTGCTCAACCCCAACAACAGCCTGGTGGGCCAATCCCTCGACCGGCAGCAGCTGGGTTATGTGCGCACCCGGGGACTGCGCGACATGCGCATGCTCTCCCACAAGTTCTACGGCGAGCAGGCCCAGGGCGAGTGGCGACTGGAGGTGACCGACGTCGCCAGCGGCAACCGCCAGGTTGCACTGCGCAACCTCAGCACCAACGCCCGCAGCACCCTGACCGAGCGCAACAACAGCCAGCCTGGCCAGTTGCTCAACTGGTCCCTGCGGGTGCTCGGCCATGACGCCGCCCCTCTCTAATTGCACAGGAGTCACAACATGAAACACAGCTTACTCAGCCTTGCCCTGGCAGGCCTGCTGGCCTCGCTCTCCACTCAGGCCATGGCCGGGGAATCGGTGCTGATCGACGGCAAGCAGTACAGCACCATAGAGGTGAACGGCCAGACCTACCTGACGCCGGACAACGGCAGCAAGAAGCGGGTTGCCCGCAGCCTGGACGGCCAGGCAACCCAACCCAGCCTGCGCAGCGGCGACATCCTGCTGCAAGGAGCGGCCAGCCCCGAGCTCACCGTCAGCGGCACCCTGCTGGTGGAGGCCGACGACAATCAGGCCAGGGCACTGGCCACGCGCCACGGCCTGCGCTTCAAGCAGAGCAGCGGCGGCATCGCCCTGCTGGAGGCACAGTCCGGCACCGATCTGAACGCCGTCGCCACCCGGCTCAAGCAGGAAGGAGTGAAGGTGCAGGTCGAACTGGCCGGCGCCGAGCAGCAACCCAGGTGATCTGCTCCCCGAGCCGAACACCTCATGCCATCAAGGGGGCCATTGGCCCCCTTGTCTTTAGCCGTATTGGCTAAATTAGATGACCCCCACCTTCAACCAGCTCGATCCTTGATAGGTGCCTATCGCAAAGGTGAGGGAGCTTGATGTCGGGTAGCCAGGATCCGCTCATGCTATTAATGCCAGGTCGTATGTCGTGCCGCTCTCGCTCGCCAATGAAACCCCTGCCCTTGGACGAGACCCTGTGCCGTCACAAAAGAGAGATGATGTCTGTTTTCAACTCCCTCGACGAGGACTCGCTCACTTCCCCATATTGCAGATGTATTTTCGATGAAGCTGGCATCATTTCTGTTAAAACATTGCCAAAAGAAGTGCTTGTTTATCTTGATACCATCAAAAGCCTGCAGCAACTCATCTGCAATAGTATGGACGGCTTCATCGGCATTGTTTATCCAGAATTTCACACCGAGTTTTCTAAGCTGAAGAATATTTTTCAGTGTTGCATCAGAGATGCCATCAAGAACACTTGAATTATCAAACTCGATGTTGATCCCAAACTGGAATACGAAAGGCAGGAAATCTTCCCAAGAGACCATCTTGCTAAATATGATGGGATTGATATTGATGAACACAGTGTGGTAAAGATGTTCATCATGCCTGTTCAGCTTCTGAAAAAACTCCAGTTGCCGCATAAAAAGAGAGACCAGGGTATGCTGTCTTACATCGCCTGGATAATGTTCACTCAATACCGTCTTGTTGGCACTCAGTGAAACCACTTCAAATGACACTATATTTCCAGTGTTGAGCTCAACAATAGGTTCCAACGTATGCTTGATATATTTAGAATTTTTGTCATATGTCTTGATCGTCATGGCTATTCTCGATAGTCAATCCTGAACGATAAGGATAAAAAATGTATCCGGCGCGAGCTACTGTAACCAGACAGCGGCAATCTTGATCAACCCTCCTTAGCAGTTTCCTGATATTGGACAATGCGACCGACACTGTGTTTTCACAGACAACTCGACCACTCCAAACGCTATTAAGAATTTCATCTTTAGACACCAGATAGCCACTATTGCGGACCAAATATCTTAAAACACTGGCCTCCCTTGTCCCCATCTTTATAACTTGCAACTGTTCAGTGCCAGCAAAATTAAGGAATGTAAATGTGCCATGAGTTAAATCAATAACAACGCTACCATCCTTATTGACAAGATACGTTATCATTGTGTGCCTTCTTATTACTTCCAGTTCAAGCATGACCAGCCTCCGTGTTAACCAGTAACTGACGACTCTGCATCTTCGATGAGTTCCGTCATTACCAACCCAATTACCATTTTCAGGCTGAACAACGTTATTCTCACAGAATTAACAGGTGAATTAATGATAATAAAATAATTTATTCACAATAAATAAAAAATGATTAATAACAACTACATAGGTAGCATCAATCACCAACAAAGACCCCATTGAGTCGGAGTAAATCACCAGCCAATCATATCATTGCGATATTAAAACCTAAAATTATTACCTTTGTTAAATGAAATGGTAGAGCTTTGACTCGATAAAATAACAAAACAATGACGGCCATAGCGGCGGCCAGACCGATGAAATACTTGATAGTCGGGAAGCCATTGGATTAAGCAATGGCTTTATCAGTGAGGATAGTTTGACGATAGGGTGTGAACGCGCATACAGAGCATCCATTGGCATGTTGATAATTGCGCAAATAACGCTCGTCCGTTGTGTGCTTTACATAACGTCACCGAACTCTAATATCGCTACCCGGCGGGGGAAGGTGCAGATCGAGCTGGCCGGCGCCGAGCAACAGCCCAGGTGATCTGTCTGCTCCCCGAGCCGAACACTCATGCCATCGAGGGGGCCATAGGCCCCTTTTCTCCTCCTGCACATCCCCGATGGAGACAAACCGGCCCGCCCACCCAGGCCCCGATGCGACCGCGGTCACAACTTCGCACCCTTGCCCCCAACTGCACATTTCGCGCCCCGCCGAGGCAAGGCGGGCCGACGCCGACTTGCTAACCTGCCTGCGGCCCGGGCTCATGGCCACGCACGGCCCACCCGACGCCTTCATCGATATCCATGGCAAGCCGCCAGCAGAGCGGCCCGGTCAGCTCCCGGAGTCGGTATCACACTTACCTTTTTATTCAGACAGTTACGAGGAGGCCTCCATGCCTATCACCACCACAAGAATGAAAGCGGTTTCACTTTCCGTCAGCCTGGCCCTGGCCGGGATCCTGGTGGGTTGCAACCAGAACGACTCCGACGCCCCCATCGTCAAGGATGACGCCTATTACCGTGCTCAGGCCGAAACCATGGTGGCCAGGCTGACCCTGGCCGAGAAGCTGGATCTGCTCTCCGGCCCCGGTTATGGCAGCGCCAACGGCGCCGTCAACGTCAAGCAGGATGTCGCCGGGGTGGCGGGTTACATCAACGGGGTGAGCCGCAGCGCCGACGGCATCGACATCCCGGCCCTGAAGCTGGCCGACGGCCCGGCGGGCCTTAGGATCAGCGCCAACCGCGACGACGACAGCGCCACCTACCATGCCACCGCCTGGCCCATCGGCTCGCTGCTGGCCTCCAGCTGGGACGTCGAGCTGGTCGAGTCCGTGGGGGAAGCCATGGGGGATGAGGTCAGGCAGTACGGGGTGGACATACTGCTGGCGCCGGGCATGAACATTCAGCGCAACCCGCTCAATGGCCGCAACTTCGAGTACTACTCGGAAGATCCGCTGCTGACCGGCAAGATGGGCGCCGCCATGGTAAACGGGGTGGAGAGTAACGGGGTGGGTACCACCATCAAGCACTTCTTTGGCAACAACTCCGAGACCAACCGCAACCAGATCAACGACATCGGCGAGCCGAGAACCTTCCGCGAGATCTATCTGCGCGGCTTCCAGATCGCCGTGGACGAGGCCCAGCCCTGGGCAATCATGACCTCCTACAACAAGGTCAATGGCACCTATGTGAACGAGCGCAGGGATGCGGTGACCGAGGTGCTGCGCGACGAGTGGCAGTTTGACGGCCTGGTGATGTCCGACTGGTTCGCCGGCGACGTGGCCAACAACGCCTACAAGCAGGTGCTGGCGGGGCAAGATCTGATCGAGCCTGGCAACGTCAAGGAGCAGCTGCAGCAATCCATCGACCACGGCGATCTGAGCGAGGCCAAGGTGACCGAGGCCGCCATCCATATCCTGACCCAGGTGATGAAGAGCCCCTCCTACAGCCAGCTGGCCGTCAGCAACCGCCCGGATCTGACCGCCCATGCCAAACTGGCTCGGCAGGCCGGGGCCGAGAGCATGGTGCTGCTGCGCAACGAAGCCGCCGCCCTGCCGATTGCCGCGACCAGCAAGGTCGCCAGCTTTGGCATCAACCAGATCAACACCTACAAGGGTGGCACCGGCAGCGGGGACGTGAACGCAACCGGCACCACCACCATAGCCCAGGGGCTGGCCAGCCGCTTCCCGGTCAACGGGGCGCTGCAGAGTTACTACGGCGATTTTTATGAGGCCAACAAGGTCTATCACGAGGGCCAATTCGGCTCCAAGGGCTTCTATAGCTGCGCAGAGGCCGCCGTCAGCCCCGAGCTGACCGGCTTGATCGCCACGGCCGCCAGCGAGCAGGACGTGGCGGTGATCAGCCTGGGCCGCCAGGCCGGTGAGGGGGCGGATCGCAGCAACAGCAAGGGCGACTACCTGCTCGGCGATGACGAGACCGCCCTCATCGATGCGGTGAGCAACGCCTTCCACGCCCAGGGTAAAAAGGTGGTGGTGGTGCTTAACGTCAACGGGGTGATCGACACCACCCAGTGGAGTCACAAGGTGGACGGGATCCTGCTGGCCTACATGGCGGGTCAGGAGACCGGCCACGCGGTGGCGGATGTGCTCTCAGGCGCGGTCAACCCGAGCGGCAAGCTGGCCCAGAGCTTCCCGCAAAGCTACGCCAGCGTCCCCTCCTCGACCAGCTTCCCCGGTGAGGACACCGACGGCGACGGCGAGCCGGACGATCTCTATTACAACGAGGGGATCTACGTCGGCTATCGCTACTACAGCACCTTCGACAAGGCCGTCTCCTACCCCTTCGGCTTTGGCCTCTCCTACACCAGCTTCGGCTACACCAGCCCGGCCATCGCCAGCAATACCCTGGCCGATGGTGCGGCCGGCAGCATAGTGCTGACGGCGACCATCACCAACACCGGCGGCGTGGCGGGCAAGGAGGCGGCCCAGGTCTACATCACCGCCCCCGAGGTCAAACTGAAAAAACCGACCATAGAGCTCAAGGCCTTCGCCAAGACCAAACAACTGGCCCCTGGCGCCACCGAGCAGCTGAGCTTCACCATTCCGGCCAGCATACTCGCCAGCTTCGATGAGGCCAGCAACCAGTGGATCCTGGAGCCGGGCAGCTACAGCGCCTACATCAGCCCCTCATCGGACGTCTCCGCCACCACCCCCGTCACCTTCAAGCTGAGCAAGGAGATAGTGGTGAGCAACACCACGGCGGGCGCCCTGGCCCTGCCAAGCGGGGTGGATGCCACCACCGTCACCACGGTGACAAAATAAGGCGGCGGGAGCGGCGCCCCGGCGCACGCTCCCATGATGATCCGAGCACCTTTACGGGACCAGACCTGCGCCTGGTCCCGTTCTTATTGGCGGGTATTGCGGTAGGCCAGCGGGGTCATATTGGCGTTGGCCTTGAAGAAGCGATTGAACGCACTCTGGGAGGAGAAGCCCACCAGATCGCTGATATTTTGCAGCGGCTGCTCCCTCTCCCCCAATAACCGGCAGGCCTCCATCATCTTGACCCGCTTCAGGATGGCGGAAAAACTGCTGCCCTCCCCCTGCAATTTTCGGTTCAGGGTCCAGCGGCTGATATTCATGGCCGAGCAGACGTCCTTGAGGAGATGGTCATCGCTGTCCATGACACCGCCGCGGATCCGGTGACGGATAAGATCCGCCACCAGATTGGCAAAGGGCACCCGCTCATCGATGTCGGCGCAGATGCTATCCAGCTGACTTGTCTGCAAGCGGCACAGCAAGCCGTTGTAGCTATCGATGCGGGTATCCAGCAGGGCATTGGCGATGAGCAGGGTGTTGCCCGGCTGATCCCAGCGGCAGTGGGTACCGAAGAAGTGATCCAGCTGGCGGTGATGGGCAGGCGGCCTGCCGACGAACCCCACCGACACGGCGAGGGCGGGCACATAGGCCCGCAGGATCCGGAAGAGGATGACAAAATTGGGGATGGCCTGGCTCGCCCCCAGGGCGGCAGGTCCTTGATTGATGTACTCATATTGGGTGTGCAGCGCCCCCAGCCTCACCTGGTAATCGTCGCAGTTGCCGATGACGGTGCGATAGCGCAGCAGGGCCTCGATGGCGGCGCGAGGGGATGGCTGGTTCAGGCAGAGGCTGATGAGCACCGGATAGTGCTCATAGAGCTGAGCGATCTCATAGGACAAGATGCCCTCGTGAAATCCGCTCAGATGGCCCTGCATCAGACTCAGCAGGCGGTAATGGCTCTGGGCCAGGATCCGGCCATGCTCACGGTTGATATCGAATGGGGTCAAACCGGCGGCCAGCAGCAGGGCATCCGGATCTCCCCCCTGTTGCTGACAGGCCGTCAGCATTCTCCTGAGAACTTGATTTGCTACGCTCTGTGCCATCTGCCTACCCTGGCCTCATAAAACACCAACAACTGATTGATGGGCGAGCGCAGGCGGAACCTCTTTCTCCAACCCGGCTCGCATGACGCAAAAATGCGGATCCGCCAGCCTGTCCATGACGTGGCAGGCTCATTATGGGGGGATGAGGAGGGCCGCCGATGTAACGGAGTGTAAGACCACGATCTGGCACGCTATTTTGGCGCAGTAGGAGGCAGTCATCGGACAAAAAACAAAATAGAAATGCACCGTATTCCGACATAAAAACGGCGCCCTCTCGGGCGCCGTTTTTATTTATCACAGTGCGGCACTATCGCCGTATGGCATCCGCAAGCGCGGCTCAGCTGGCCTGGTGCTGCTCGGCCAGATAGAGCCAGGTGTCGACCACGGTATCCGGGTTGAGCGATACAGAGTCGATGCCCTGCTCGACCAGCCAGGCGGCGAAGTCCGGGTGATCGGACGGGCCCTGGCCGCAGATGCCGACATACTTGCCCGCCTTGCGCGCGGCCTTGATGGCCATCGCCAGCAGCGCCTTGACCGCCTCGTTGCGCTCATCGAACAGGTGGGCGATGAGGCCCGAATCCCGGTCCAGTCCGAGCGTGAGCTGGGTCATGTCGTTGGAGCCGATGGAGAAGCCATCGAAGTGTTGCAGGAACTGATCCGCCAGCAGGGCGTTGGAGGGCAGTTCGCACATCATGATGACCTTGAGGCCCCGCTCACCGCGGCGCAGGCCGTTCTCGGCCAGGATCTCCACCACCTGCTCCGCCTCGCCCACGGTGCGCACGAAGGGGATCATCACCTCGACGTTGGTCAGACCCATGACGTCACGCACCCGCTTCATCGCCTCACACTCGAGGGCGAAGCAGGGACGGAAGCTGTCGGCGATATAACGGGAGGCACCGCGGAAGCCGATCATGGGGTTCTCTTCGTGGGGCTCGTAGCCACGACCGCCCACCAGGTTGGCGTATTCGTTGGACTTGAAGTCCGACATCCGCACTATCACTCGCTCCGGCCAGAAGGCGGCGGCCAGGGTGGCGATGCCTTCGGTCAGCTTGGCGACATAGTATTCACGGGGGCTGTCGTAACCGGCGATCATCTTGGCTATGGTGGCCTGCAGCTCGGGGCTCTGCTGATCGAACTCCAGCAGGGCCTTGGGGTGCACGCCTATCATGCGGTTGATGATGAACTCCAGGCGCGCCAGACCCACGCCGGCGTTCGGCAGCTGGGCGAAGTCGAAGGCCCTGTCCGGGTTGCCGACGTTCATCATGATCTTGATGGGCAGGCGCGGCATGTTGCCCACCTCGGTCACCGCCACCTCGAAGTCGAGCTCGCCGTCGTAGATGAAGCCGGTGTCCCCTTCCGCGCAGGAGACGGTGATGAGCTGACCCGCCTCGATACGGGCGGTGGCGTCGCCACAACCCACCACGGCCGGGATGCCGAGCTCACGGGCGATGATGGCGGCGTGACAGGTGCGGCCGCCGCGGTTGGTGACGATGGCCGAGGCCCGTTTCATGATGGGCTCCCAATCCGGATCCGTCATGTCGGTGACCAGCACGTCGCCGGGCTGCACCTCGTCCATCTGGCTGATGGAGGAGATGACCCGCGCCGGGCCAGAGCCAATCTTGTGGCCGATGGCACGCCCCTCGATCAGCACCTTGCCGCCGGACTGCTTGAGCGCGAAACGCTCCAGGGTATTCGCCTCCTGGCGGCTGCGCACCGTCTCGGGACGGGCCTGGACTATGTAGAGCTGGCCGTCCTGACCATCCTTGGCCCACTCGATGTCCATCGGGCGGCCGTAATGCTGCTCGATGATGAGCGCCTGTTTCGCCAGCGCCATCACCTCGTCGTCGCTGATGCAGAAGCGGTTGCGCTCGGCATCCTGGGTGTCGACGATCTTCACCTGACGGCCGTGACCGGCGTCCTCGGAGTAGGTCATCTTGATGAGCTTGGAGCCCAGCGTCTTGCGCACCACGGCGGGGCGACCGGCCTTGAGGGTTGGCTTGTGCACATAGAACTCGTCCGGGTTGACGGCCCCCTGCACCACCATCTCGCCGAGGCCCTGGCTACCAGTGATGAAGACCACGTCGTTGAAGCCGGATTCGGTATCCAGGGTGAACATGACGCCGGAGGAGGCCAAGTCCGAGCGCACCATGCGCTGCACCCCGGCCGAGAGCGCCACGCCCTTGTGGTCATAGCCCTGATGCACCCGGTAGGAGATGGCGCGATCGTTGAACAGCGAGGCAAACACATGCTTGATGGCGGTCATGACGGAGTCGATGCCGCGCACGTTGAGGAAGGTCTCCTGCTGACCGGCGAAGGAGGCATCCGGCATGTCCTCGGCGGTGGCGGAGGAGCGCACCGCGAAGGACGCTTCGAGCCCGGCGCTCAGCTTGTCATAGGCCGCACGCACGGCCTGCTCCAGCGCGGGCTGGAACGGCGCGTCCACCACCCAGTCACGGATCTGCTGACCGGCCCGGTTGAGGGCGGCGATGTCGTCCACGTCCAAGCTGTCGAGCAGGTCGTGGATCTTGCCGTTGAGACCGCTTAACTCCAGAAACTCGTTAAACGCAAAGGCAGTGGTCGCAAACCCGCCAGGGACGGATACACCGGCACCGGAGAGGTTGCTGATCATCTCGCCAAGGGATGCATTCTTGCCGCCGACTCGTTCTACATCCTGCATTCCGAGCTGTTCGTACCAGAGTACGTACTGTTGCATTTGCATGTCTCCAGATTGGTGGGCCAGGGTGCCAACGCACCTGCTGTGCCAAATTATGTGTTTTTGTTGGTGTGCTGTTGCCAACGACCATGAAAACGTTTTCTACTTATTGTCAAAAAAATCCCCGTGCAAGATTTGGGGATGGCCGTCTGACACAGACATTCTACAATGCCGATACAAAAAGGTAACGACTCAGGTTTGCAAGCGAGTTCACAACTTGGAAACAGCAGACCGGTTGACAAAAGTGATATGGTTTCGAGAGATACTTCCTGCTCGCAACCCCGCCAGCCCGCATCACAGGAGCGCATCGTGCACACCGTATTCTATGTATCCGATGGCACCGCCATCACCGCCGAGGTGTTCGGCCATGCCGTGTTGAGCCAGTTTCCGCTGGTGTTCGAACAAGTCACCATTCCCTTCGTGGAAACCCTGGAGAAGGCGCGTCAGGTAAGGGCCAGGATCGATGAACAGTTTCGCCAGACCGGGATCCGCCCCATCCTGTTCCACACCATAGTCGACGCCCTGGTGCGGGAAGAGGTGCTCAAGGCCCAGGCCAGCAGCCACGATTTTCTCAACACCTTCGTCAGCCCGCTGGAGCAGGAGCTGGGGATCAAGGCCGAGCCCAGGCTGCATCGCACCCACGGCATGGAGAACCGCAAGCTGTATGACGATCGCATCGAGGCAGTCAACTTCGCGCTCACCAACGACGACGGCATCACCACCAGGGAGTACGACGAGGCGGACATCATCCTGATCGGCGTCTCCCGCTGCGGCAAGACGCCGACCAGCCTCTATCTGGCGCTGCAGTTTGGCATCCGCGCCGCCAACTACCCCTTCATCGAGCAGGACATGGGCACGCTCGAGCTGCCAACGCCCCTCAAGGCCAATCGCCACAAGCTGTTCGGCCTCACCATAGCGCCCCAGCGGCTGCACGAGATCCGCAACCAGCGCCGCGCCAACAGTCGCTACTCCTCGCTGGTGCAGTGCGAGCAGGAGCTGGCAAGCGTGGAGCGGCTGTTTCGCCAGGAGGCGATCCGCTTCCTCGATACCAGCTCTCATTCGGTGGAGGAGATCAGCGCAAAAATTCTGGAGGCTACCGGGCTGCGTCGCCAGCTCTGCTGATAGAACGAGCAGACGCGGCGGCCCTATAGAGGAATAGGCCGCTGGCAAGCTGGCAATACGGATGAGGGGCAGTAAAAACGGAGCCAACAGTGAACCTGTGGCTCCGTTTCATATCAGGAGTGGGGAGGCATGGGCGGGTTGTTGAGCTCTCTGTTGTTCATCAGCATGGCATGAAAGTTCAGCAGGCCATGGCGTCTTCGTATCCGCTCGCTCAACCAGCAGGCGGGCAGCAAGCCCACACCGGCGGCCACCGCCAGCACCATGGTGACATGCGCCACCAGATAGTCGCCTCCCTGCCATCCCCAGACCAGCCCGCAGGCCGCCGCCATGGTCAGCAACATGGGGGAGAGCCAGAGCGCCAGCCAGAGGGCGGCGGTCAGCAGGGCACCCACAATACGCTCGATCATATGAGTCCTTTTTTGGCAAAGAGTCATAAGCCCACAGCCCGAGCGAAAAATCAATAACCACAAAACCGTTCGCACACAAAACCAGCAGTCGCTTCGCAACCCCCTTTCCAGATCATGAAAAACCTGATTAGAGCCGAAAAAACCACCCGAACATGAGGAAATCAGGTGCATTGGCGGTCGATTATCACTATTCTGCTCGGGTTGGTAGCTGCCACAAAAAACAACAAGTGGCACGCCGTAACGAAATTAATACGGATTTCGTCACGTTTTCAGCACAGAGTGCCGACCGGCTCACAGGATGTGAGGCGGCAGACGAGACGACAGACGAGTGACTTCAGCGACGTAAGGAAGGAAGAATGGATCTTCAACAAAACGGCGAAGAGTTGAAACGTGGCCTGAAAAACCGCCATATCCAGCTCATCGCATTGGGCGGTGCCATCGGTACCGGCCTGTTTCTCGGCATTGCCCAGACCATCAAGATGGCGGGCCCCTCGGTGCTGCTCGGCTACGCCATCGGCGGCTTCATCGCCTTCCTCATCATGCGCCAACTCGGCGAGATGGTGGTGGAAGAGCCGGTCGCCGGCTCCTTCAGCCACTTCGCCTACAAGTACTGGGGTGACTTCGCTGGCTTCGCCTCCGGCTGGAACTACTGGGTGCTCTACGTGCTGGTCAGCATGGCCGAACTCACCGCGGTTGGCATCTATGTCCAGTACTGGTGGCCCGAGATCCCGACCTGGATGTCGGCCGCCTTCTTCTTCGTGCTGATCAACGCCATCAACCTCTCCAACGTCAAGGCGTTTGGCGAGATGGAGTTCTGGTTCGCCATCATCAAGGTGGTGGCCATCGTTGGCATGATTGGCTTTGGCGGCTATCTGCTGTTCTCCGGCGGCGCCGGTCCGGAAGCCAGCGTGACCAACCTGTGGGCCCAGGGCGGTTTCTTCCCCAACGGCATCAGCGGACTGGTGATGGCGATGGCGGTGATCATGTTCTCCTTCGGCGGGCTGGAGCTGGTCGGTATCACGGCGGCAGAAGCCGATGATCCCGAGAAGAGCATTCCCAAGGCCACCAACCAGGTGATCTACCGCATCCTGATCTTCTATATCGGCGCCCTGGCCGTGCTGATGTCCCTCTACCCCTGGGTCAAGGTGGTGGAAGGTGGCAGCCCGTTCGTGATGATCTTCCACGCGCTGGACAGCAACCTGGTGGCCACGGTGCTCAACATAGTGGTGCTGACCGCCGCGCTCTCCGTCTACAACAGCTGTGTCTACTGCAACAGTCGCATGCTGTTTGGCCTGGCCAAGCAGGGTAACGGCCCGCGCAGCCTGCTCAAGACCAACAAGAGCGGTGTGCCACTGGTCGCCCTCTCGGTGTCTGCCGCCGCGACCCTGCTGTGCGTGCTGATCAACTACCTGATGCCGGGCAAGGCCTTTGGTCTGCTGATGGCGCTGGTGGTCTCCGCCCTGGTCATCAACTGGGCCATGATCAGCCTCGCCCACCTCAAGTTCCGCAAGGCCAAGCAGACCGAAGGGGTAGAGCCCAAGTTCAAGGCATTCTGGTACCCGTTCGGCAATTATCTCTGCCTGGCCTTCATGGCCGCCATCTTGGTCATCATGTACCTGACCCCGGGCATGGAGATCTCGGTGATGCTGATCCCGGTCTGGCTGGTGGTGCTGGCGATCGGCTATCAGTTCAAGCCCAAACGTCAAGGACGGGTTGCCGCCGAAATCGGCTGACCTGCCCCTCCCTGATTTGATTCAAATGCCGGTCGCTGACCGGCATTTTCATATCCGGGCCCTGCAGCCATAACAACTGCAGAAGCCCAGCGAACACCCTCCCCTATCCCGACGCATGCCTGACGGGTCATCTGCCAGCACCCCATGCCCCTCGAGCCGTCGCTATCTTGCAGACCCGCGGTGCGCCGCTGGCGCTGACAACAAAAAGCCCGAGGCAATCGCCTCGGGCTTTTTCACACTAGCGGTCAACGGGCCGCGGCATTACTCCAGCAGGAAGACGGCTTCCACGTTGTCCGTGATGCTGATCTGCTGCTGTTGATAGCTGTTCTCCATCATGTCTGCGGCAGGCGCGGCGGCGGCCTTGAGGGCCCGGCTATAGACCGGCATGGGGGCGCTGTTGCGATACTCGACGCTGTAAACCTTGCCGAGCTTCATGCCGAAGGCCTTGGCCAGGGATTCCGCCTTGCCCGTGGCGTCAGCCACCGCGCCAAGACGGGCCTGCTCCTTGATGGTCTGGGGCGACTTGAGGCCGTATTCAATCTGGGAGACGGACTCCAGGCCTGCTTCGAGCGCGGTATCCATCAGCTGGCTCAGCTTGTCGAGCTGGTAGAGTTTGACCGCCAGCTGGCGCTGGGCACGGTAACCCACCATCTCGGGTTTCTTGTTTTGCGGATATTGATACTCGGGGGAGACCACCAGATTGCCAGCCTCCACATCGGTACGCTTGATGCCCAGCCCTTCCAGCTTGCCAAAGAAGGCGGCCACCTTGGTATCGACCTGCTGCTTGGCCTTGATGCCCTGCTTCTCCAGCGCGGTCACGGAGACGTTGAGGGTCAACATGTCGGGCTCGGCCTTCTGCTCGGCGTAGCCACTGACCACCAGATGCGGTGCCTGGGGCACCTCGATGGCCAACAAGGGGGCACTGACAACCAAGGCAGACAGGGTAAGAAGGGAACGCCACATAGAAAAAAACCTCAATCGATTAGAGTGAGGTCATTATGCCCGTCGTCGAATGAGATTCATATGTCGTGCAGGGGGGGGATATGGTCCAGCACCTGGTTGGTCATATCGATGTTGATGCTGATCTCGCTGCCAAGCAGACTGCCATGACTCGCCATCAGGGGGGCAGACTCGCGCGCACCGAGCAGGCTCTCTTCTTCGAAATGGAAGGAGTCCCACGACAAAACATGTCCCTGGGAGGGCAATACCGGCTCCGGCACCGTGATAACCGCCAGCGAACTCCAGTCAAAATCGTCCCCATGACTGAGCAGATCCTGCAAGGAGCTGTCACTCAGGCTCTGCAGTGAATACTCCTGTTGTCCCAGCTCGTGGCCAACCAGCACCACCATGTGGGGCAAGAGTGCATCCTCTGCCGGTGTGAAGCTGATGCTCGATGCGGCGAAGTCCACATTGAGCGACCCCGCTACCTCTCCATCCTCGCTCTCCAGATCCAGGGCGCTGATCTTGTCACCCGTCATCGTGGCCTGATAGCCAAAGCGGCCGGTGCAGAGGATGCTATCCTGTCCGTCCCAGCTGTAGCGAATGCCATCGATGTCGACCCAGTTAAATGACTGCATGGTGACCCTCTCCTGATACTGCCGTTATCTTAACTTCCCTCATCCTCAAATAATAGGGACCGGGCATGCCCGGTCCCCTTGCTTGATTAAGGATCAACCTTCAGATTGCCCTGATTCAGCAAGTCCTCGATGATCTGTAGATTTGATTTACCCGCAGTCAAATCCACATTATCGAAGGAGATGGTATGAGTAGTGGTACCGGCTCCCGCAGAACCATCCAAATCGATCGTCAGGGTCGATTTGTTGGTACCCGGACCTGATGCAAAGGTAAGATATTGATCCAGTGTGGCTGCATTGGCATGCTCCCCACTCAGCATCTCACTCAGGTCCAGTACATCCCCACCATTACCAGGGGTGAAGTCCTTGATGGTATCTGTCCCACCGGCATCGCCCGCCTGCCACTTGAAGGTATCCTTGCCTGCACCGCCCGTCAGGGTGTCACTACCCGTGCCACCGATCAGCAGGTCATTACCCAGTCCGCCAATCAGCGTATCGTCACCGGCCAAACCAGAGAGAGTGTCGTTCCCTTCACCGCCCTGAATCACATCCGCCAAGGCCGACCCGGTGAAGGTGGTACCAGCTTCGATGGTCACATGCAGATTGGTATTGGAAGCAGCATCATTATCTGCATCCTTAACCCCAACCTGGAAGTCCAGCTCGGCATCCAGTGTGGTGTTTTCCGAAGTGATCAGGCCGATGTCGGAGACTTTCACCACGTCGCTGTCGGTCTGGCCAGTGAAGTTCGTGGTCGAATTCGAACCACCCGTATCACCGAAGGCCGCATTGAAGTTCAGCGCCGTAGTAGTGGTGATGTCCTCCACGCTGGTCAGGATCTGCGCGCCGTAGATCTGCCAGTCTTCACCTACACCGTTGTAGTCATTGTGTTCGATGACAATGGCCCCATCGTTGTTGTCCAGGGTAATGCCATAAGCCAGCAAGGCTGCCAGAGTCGCTGCGCTACTGCCAGACCTGGCGATATCACTGTTGCTGATCACCAAAGCCCGAGTGGTTGTTATGCCACCCGTGCCGATCAGTTTCAGCACCACCACTAGGTCTTCATTATTGATACCGTCGAACTTGAGGAAAATACCCTCCGCCCGGCCATCGGGGTTGGCTACGACGGTACCGGTCGGGTTGGTGGTATGGAATGTCAGGTCCAGCACCTCACCCTTGCCGATGGTATCGCCAGCCACACCGTTCGCCGAGTTCGAGACGCTGACCCAGGAAGCCGCCTGGGTGAACAACTCGCCATTGGCAAATATGTTGGTGTTAACACCACCGGTCTGCAGATTGTTGGTCCCGGTACCCCCACCGGGCTCTGCGGCACTCCTGAACTGGACATAAAAATCATTGTCCAACTTGGCCACAGACACATCCGGCTGAGAGTTATCCGGCACACTGCCGCCCGACGCGTAGCCCGTGATACTTAACGAGGCACTGGTTTTGAGAACACCGAAGCCTTCGATCGGTTCATCCAACGATACCGTATAGGTACCGTTGATCTTGTCGAAGATCAGTGTACCGGTTGCCTCCTGCGTGATCCCTGGACTGGCGGGGTTCGGCGCGTAATTGAACTCAATATCAAAGGTGGCCGTGCTAGCATTCTCTGACACCCAGGTGACCAATTGCGATGTGATAAGCGTGCCACCGACGGTTCCCGTCAGGCCGATGGCATTGAAATCCGAGTCGGCTGACGAGAACGGCCCCGTACCGCGATTATCCGCGCCGGTGCTGTAATCGAACACACCAGTGCCACCACCCGGGTTGCTGCTGTTGGAATACACCAGGCTGGTGGTGGCCTGGATGGTCGGTACATCATCTTCCACCTGAATCAGCAGATCACCAGCCAGCGGCAGCGGGTTGACGCCATCGGAAGCCCGAATGGCCCCGGTCAGATTCAGCGTCAGGATCTCGTTGTCATCACCATTGGCATTCGGGTGATCCAGCGGCCCGAGCAGGGTGAAGGTGTAGGAACCATTGCTCTGCACCACCAAGGTGAAGACAGTTACCGCACCTGCCATCGCCGTCAGGGTATTCCCAGAGAAACCGTAGGTGACCGCCACCCCATCCGAGGTCAGGGATGGCATGACATTGGGAGTGGTATCCAGACTGAACTGGCCGCTGCTCGTACCGACCAATAGCTCAACCAAGCTTCCGGAGACGATTGTCGTCTGGGCATCGCCATCGGTGATGCCGCCAGGCAGTTCGTCCTCGTCCACCTTACCGATCACCGGTGCAGCATCCTCGATGTTGATCGTCAGAGTAGCGCTCGCTTGATCGCCATCCTTGTCGACGATCACATAGTCGAAGCTTTCGCTGGTGTCCGCTGCAACGCTCTGCGGCGAGGTGTAACCCCATGCGCCTGTGGCGAAATTAAAGGTCAGCTTGCCACCCAGAGCCGTCGTGATGTTGGTCAGCTGCTGATCGCCATCCATAACTCCGTCCCAGGCGTAGGTCGTGCCATTGATCTTGATGGACATGATCCGCCCCGGACCATCGGCACCGAATGAATCGTCATCACCGCCACCCACAGCGTTGTTGTTGCCGAGCAGAACGTTGCCGCTGACGAAGTTGCCCGAGATCTGACCAAGCAGTGTATTGATCAGGCCACTAAAGTCGGTTACCAGAATCGGGGCTCCGCTACCATCGAGATCAACATCCTGCAGACGGGCGGTGTTGATACCGTCCCCCACACCAATAGTGGTGACGTTGATGGCATTGCTATCGACAAAGGTGTTCCAAGCCGTTGCCGTCGCGTCACTCAGCGAGTTGCCACCAGTACCTAGCTGCTCATTGGGGTCTCCGTCACTGATGAAGAAGACCTGGTTGCTCCAGCCCTCAATCGGGAAGTAAGACACCATGGTTTGCTGGATCCCGGCAGTAAAATCGGTGCCGTCGTCAAACGGGCGATTGGCAATGATGCTATCTACCAGCGCATTGAACGCAGCGATCGATGTCACAGAGGCATATGCCAGTGGGTCCGAAGAGAACGCCACTATGGTGATTTTCACATCGCCATCGGTACCGTTGAACAGCGCCTGTCCCGCCGCCTTCACGGCGTTCATCATGGTTGTGAACTCGCTATTGCTGATACTGCCGCTGGAGTCCAGCACAAAGGCGACGTTGAAGTCCTTGTCACTGGACTCAGCAACTGTGGCCGTGTCGTTCTTCGCCAGCGGCGTATCATCATCGACATTGATAGCCAGCGTGCCGTTCGCGGTATCGTTATCGCCATCGGTCACTTGATAGTTCAAGGTAAACGCCTGGTTGTTCTCCTGATCCGCATTCGCATGCTGGATAGGCGCGTTCTGCGTCACGCTATATGCCCCTGTGGTCGAATTCAGGGTTACGGTCAGCACTGTGGTCGCGCCCTGTTTGACCAACAGAGATCCTGCGGCATTCGTTTCATAGGTAAAGCCAGCCGGCGCCCCCGTAGTCAGCCATTGCACAATTCCCGCACCATCCGCCCCGAAGTTATGAGCGAGGATGCCGTTCGTGTTTACCGCATTGTCATCGTCATTCGGACCATCCGGAATGCCGTTGGCCAAGGCGTCGTCGTCAAGTTGCACCGTGAGATTACTGCCGACGCTCGGCATGTCGTCATCAAAGGTGATGGTCAGCGTACCCGTGGTGGTGCTGTTGTCCGCGTCCTTGACTGTGTAGGTCAATGCCGTCACGGCATCGTTTTCGGTATTGTCTCCCGGCTGACCATCCAAGGTGGCGTGCTGCACGTTATCCAGCAGCGTCACGGTATAGGCTCCCGTGCTCGGGTTCACTACCACGCTGAACAGCGGCCCCCGTGGACCCGTGGCCGTCAGCGTATTGTTGGCGCCATTCCAGCTGTAGTTCACCGTTTCCTGGCCAACCGTTCCACTGGTGCCGTGCATCGCAGCGAAGTTGACGCTACCCGCGCCGTCAGGTCCAAATCCGAAGGTCAGGGTGCCACTGAACGTGGCTTCGTTAGTGTCTGGATCCGGTGCCACCACCAAATCGCCCGTGGTACTCGCCGGATTGCCACCAGTCAGACCGTCGTCATCCACCGCGGCAGTGGTTGAACCACCGGTTGGCACATTGGCATCGGTGATGTTGAAGCTGGCAGCCTTGGTAACAGCATCACCATCACCATCGGTCACGGTAAAGGTCAGGTTGTCGGTCACTGGGTTGGTGTTATTCACCGACGCATCGGCCGTGTAGCTGTAACTGCCGTCCGCTTTCACCTTGAGCACACCATTGCCAACATCCACAACCTGAGAGTAACCATCACCGCCAAAGGTCAGTGCAATGCCATTGATATGACTAACTCCGGCACCATCGGCACCAGGTACAAAGTCGAAGGTCCCCAGTTTGGTGGTACCTTCCGCCACGCTTTGCGCTGCCTCATCGGTAGCGCTCGGCATGTCGTCATCAAAGGTGATGGTCAGCGTACCCGTGGTGGTGCTGTTGTCCGCGTCCTTGACTGTGTAGGTCAATGCCGTCACGGCATCGTTTTCGGTATTGTCTCCCGGCTGACCATC
>NZ_CAWQKG010000034.1:0-297 GCF_963895295.1 Aeromonas sp. sia0103
CTTGTCATCGCGGCCCGGCTCCCTATAATGCGCCCCTACCAGCACGGCAGAACACGCCGGACTGATGAGCCAGCTTCCTCGTGAAGTGGGCGCCGAAAGAAAAGCGAAAACAAGCGCTTGACTTTCGAAGTGAGGAGCGTAATATGCGCCTCCTCAACGCGATAAGCGTGACGCTCTTTAACAATTTGAATCAAGCAATCTGTGTGGGCACTCACAGCATCGAGCATCAAAAACAATTTTTGATTTTCAATGTCTGGTGAAGTGACCAAAACGACTTGTTAGCAATAACAAGCCGAA
>NZ_CAWQKG010000035.1:0-285 GCF_963895295.1 Aeromonas sp. sia0103
CCGGCGTCAACGACGGTGCGGTGATTGTGGGTGATGGCAGCGGTGCGGTGACCGAAGACCTGAACGTGGTCAGCGGTAACCTGACCGAGACCGGCAGCTTGAGCGTGACCGACGTGGACGGGGCCGACGAGGCCGAGTTCAAACCGGGCCTGGGCACCCCGAGTGCCAATGCCCTGGGTAGCCTGACCATTGCCGCGGATGGCAAGTGGAGCTATGAGGTCGCCAACAGCAAGGTGCAGTACCTGGGCCAGGGTGAGACCAAGGTCGAGACCTTCACCGTACAGA
>NZ_CAWQKG010000036.1:0-275 GCF_963895295.1 Aeromonas sp. sia0103
ATAGCTCAGCTGGGAGAGCGCCTGCTTTGCACGCAGGAGGTCTGCGGTTCGATCCCGCATAGCTCCACCATAATCGGGTACTGAATTTGCGAGAAGCAAAAGCCATGCATTGAACGCATTGTTCAATATATGTCTTTGACTTCTTTACGAAGTTTGCTCTTTAACAATCTGGAAAGCTGATTTAAAAAGTAGTTCTCAAACATTTGTTACAAGTGCTTTGGAAACTTCTTGGCGAAAACCAAAATTTATTTTTGGTCCTTGTTGTACGACAACAG
>NZ_CAWQKG010000037.1:0-273 GCF_963895295.1 Aeromonas sp. sia0103
CACGAAGTGCTCGCTCGGCAGGGTCTCCCCCTCCTTGAGGGCCTGCACCGCGGGGTCGTTGTTGTCGAGGTTATAGGTCCAGTTGCCGTCGGCATCCAGGCTGAAGGTGCCGTGGGCGCCTTTGACCTGGTCCTGGGGCTGGAAGTGGGCCTCACCCTGATCGACATCGGTGGCGACCAGCTTGCCGCCGGTGCTGAGGGTCACGTCCTCTTTCACCGCGCCCTGGTCGGCACCCGGGGTGGCGACGCCGATGCTGGCGTCGTCGTTGGTGCC
>NZ_CAWQKG010000038.1:0-264 GCF_963895295.1 Aeromonas sp. sia0103
CTCAGACAGCTAGGATGTTGGCTTAGAAGCAGCCATCATTTAAAGAAAGCGTAATAGCTCACTAGTCGAGTCGGCCTGCGCGGAAGATGTAACGGGGCTCAAACCAGGCACCGAAGCCGCGGATTCATACTTATGTGTGAGTGGTAGGGGAGCGTTCTGTAAGTCTGCGAAGGTGTATCGAGAGGTATGCTGGAGATATCAGAAGTGCGAATGCTGACGTAAGTAACGATAAAGGGGGTGAAAAGCCTCCTCGCCGGAAGACCA
>NZ_CAWQKG010000041.1:0-256 GCF_963895295.1 Aeromonas sp. sia0103
CAACATTGTCTTCAGCATCCAGATCGTCGATGTAGGCGGTGGCGTGCTGCAACTGCAAACCACCCAATTCGAAGCGCTGGCACATGGCAGCGACGGACTGTTTGACGAAGCGCTGAGCCTGCTGCTGAATCAGGGCAGCCTGGCGCTGCAGTATGAGGTGATCCGTACCGACGCCGATGGCGATCCGGTGAGGGTCTCGGACAGCATCGTGCTGGCCGATGGCGAGCGCTCGGTGTTCAGCTTCGACGACGATGGC
>NZ_CAWQKG010000042.1:0-255 GCF_963895295.1 Aeromonas sp. sia0103
TGGTCTTCCGGCGAGGAGGCTTTTCACCCCCTTTATCGTTACTTACGTCAGCATTCGCACTTCTGATATCTCCAGCATACCTCTCGATACACCTTCGCAGACTTACAGAACGCTCCCCTACCACTCATACATAAGTATGAATCCGCGGCTTCGGTGCCTGGTTTGAGCCCCGTTACATCTTCCGCGCAGGCCGACTCGACTAGTGAGCTATTACGCTTTCTTTAAATGATGGCTGCTTCTAAGCCAACATCCTAG
>NZ_CAWQKG010000043.1:0-255 GCF_963895295.1 Aeromonas sp. sia0103
CTCAGACAGCTAGGATGTTGGCTTAGAAGCAGCCATCATTTAAAGAAAGCGTAATAGCTCACTAGTCGAGTCGGCCTGCGCGGAAGATGTAACGGGGCTCAAACCAGGCACCGAAGCCGCGGATTCACACTTATGTGTGAGTGGTAGGGGAGCGTTCTGTAAGTCTGCGAAGGTGTATCGAGAGGTATGCTGGAGATATCAGAAGTGCGAATGCTGACGTAAGTAACGATAAAGGGGGTGAAAAGCCTCCTCGCC
>NZ_CAWQKG010000044.1:0-382135 GCF_963895295.1 Aeromonas sp. sia0103
TGTTCGGCTTGTTATTGCTAACAAGTCGTTTTGGTCACTTCACCAGACATTGAAAATCAAAAATTGTTTTTGATGCTCGATGCTGTGAGTGCCCACACAGATTGCTTGATTCAAATTGTTAAAGAGCAGGGTTTGAAACTATAACCCTCACTGGGTTGCTTTGCAAGCCAGACCAGACGCGCACTGCGCCGTGCTGATGGAGGCGTATTATAGGGATCTGGTTCTTTCTGACAAGCAAAAACTATGTGTTTTTTTGAGAAAGATGTTCAAGTGTTTAATCAACAACCAAATCGTACAAGACACCACCACAAAGGGGCTCATAGGAGGTCGAAGGCGGCGGCAACGGGGTCGAGCAGGCTAGGTGCCAGCCTCTATAAAGAAGGCTCATATATAGGAGAGCTGGATGCGGAAATAGAAAAGGGCCCTATCGGACCCTTTCAAATGCGTGCCACTGACCCATCAGATGGAGAAGCTGGAGCCGCAGCCACAGGTAGTAGAGGCGTTGGGGTTCGTCACGGTAAAGCGGGAGCCTTCCAGACCTTCGGTGTAGTCCACGCTACCACCGACCAGATACTGCAGACTCATGGGATCGATCACCATGATGACGCCGCTCTTCTCGACGACGGTGTCCCCCTCGTTGATCTTCTCGTCAAAGGTGAAGCCGTACTGGAAACCGGAGCAGCCCCCTCCTGTGATGTAGACCCGCAACTTGAGCTCGGGGTTCTCTTCTTCGGTAATCAAGGTCTTGACCTTGTTCGCCGCCGCATCCGTCATCTGGATTGGCAACGGGGCTTCTGTTACTGCACTCATTACTGACCTCACAACCATTACATCCACAAACATGGAAACCGCGAAATTATCCAATACCCGACCATTTAGTTCAAGTATTCACCACTCTACTTACTGCACCACCGGCAGGGGGGCTGGCTGAGCCACCAGCGGCTTGAGCACCTCGCTCCATTCGGTCAGCAGTTCCTGTGCGGGTTGCCTACCCTCCTTGGCGATGGTGATGCGCACCCGATCCGGGATGAAGCCTTCCGGCAACTGCCAGTTCCCTTCCAATAACTGGAAGTAGCGCAAGGCATAGCGCCCCTCACCCGCCTTCATCCCCAGCTCCCGGCCACTGAGCGTCTTGGGTTTGTCTGCCAGGCTGCCCTCCACCCTGATCTGCACCTGGCCGCGGAACAGCTCCCGCTTCTTGGCGGGCTGAGTCAGGGCCAGACGATAGTGGTAGCGACCGGGCACGCTGGTCTCCTGCAGGGTGAGGTTGTCCACCACCACGCCGACCTGCTCGCCGGTGGGTCTCATGATCCGCTCGAAGAAGGCCAGCTGGCGTTTCTGCTCCTGCACCTGCGCCTCCTGATCCTTGAGCGTCTGCTGCAACTGCTCGAAGGCCGCCCTCTGGGTCGCCAGCAAGGTCTCCTTGACCCCCAGATCCGTCTTGAGCTGGCCAATGGCCTTGCTTTGACGCTCCAGAGTCTCCTGCTGCACCGTCAGCAGGCTGCTCTGGGCCAGCTCCTGCCGATTACCGACGAAATACCCGATGAGCGCCCCCATCACCAACACAATCAACAGCTTCACGATTCGGGACATAGGGCCTCTTCTATTACCACGCCATACCACGGCCACTTTCCCTTCACTATACGCGACCTCATCCGATTGATGCGGACAAACAAGGAGTTAACCGACAGTCACGCTGCTCTCTCCCCGCTTTGGACGCGCCGCGAGCCGTAAAGTTCGCTCCAGGATCTGGGAATAGATGGGACGCCCCCCCAGCCATTGCGCCACCAGTGTGGCCCCTATGGTGGTGATCATCATGGGCAGGATCAGCTGATAGTTGTCGGTCATCTCGGTCACCAGCACTATGCCGGTGATGGGAGCACGCACGGTCGCGGCAAACAGCGCCCCCATGCCGGCGATGGCGAAGGCACCCGGCTCTATGCCGAGATCGGGAAAGGCCGCATGGAACAGGTGGCCGAACACCACCCCAAACAGGGTGCCGAGGGCCAGGGTCGGGGCGAAGACACCACCGGGGGCACCGGAGCAGAAGCAGATCAGGGTGGCGATCAGCCGCACCGAGAAGATGAGGAACAGGGTCGCCATCGCATACTCATCGCCCATCAGGTGCGGGATCAGCTCGGTCCCGCCCCCCGTGACTGAGGGAGCAAACAACGACAGCACGCCGAAGGTGCCCGCCACCAGCATGCCGATGGCGACGAAGCGGTGGCGCTTGTTCTGATGCAGGGCCAGATAGCCGTCCTGACAGGCGAGCACCAGCTTGTTGAAGACGAATCCCAGCACGCCGAAACAGCCGCCCATGAAGAGGAACAGCCAGAGTGCCTTCAGGGTTGGCGCATCGTAGTGAGGCAGACTGATCACCGGCGCCTGCCCCTTCATGTTTTGCAGCATCAGGGTCGCCATCACGGCCGAGATCCCCACCGCCTTGATGGCGAGGAAGGAGTAACGGAACTGGGGCCGCATCTCCTCCATCACGAACAGGATCCCCGCCAGCGGCGCATTGAAGGCGGCGGCGAGGCCTCCCGCCGCCCCCGCCGCCAGCAGGGCATGGCCATGTTCCTTGGGCAACCGGAAGATATCGGCCACCATCTTGCCAAGGTTGCCACCAATCTGTACCGAGGGCCCCTCCCGCCCCAACACCATGCCCGAACTCAGGGTGCAGATGCCGCCGAAGAACTTGACCGGCAATACCCGCCACCAGCGCACCGGGCGCAGCTCATCCATGGCCCCTTCGATCTCGGGGATGCCGGAGCCACCCGCTTCCGGGGCGAAGGTGTGGGTGAGGAAATAGCCGACCAAGCCCAGCAGGGCACTGAACCCGAACCCCAGCAGGCCAAGCTGCCACCAGGGGCGATCGGCCAGCAGAGCGAGACGCTGATCGGCCATCCAGTGCACGCCGGATTCAAACAGTCCGCATACCAGCCCGGCCAGTATGCCCACCAGGGCGGCGAGCAGCAGCACCAGCAGCGGCATCTTGTCCTGCTGGATGAGGCGCCGCAGGGCGGGCGGGCGACGCGGCGGCGGAGATTCAGAAGAGGGGGGCACTTGTTGCTGCATGGGAGACCACGTTCATATCTTACCAGTTTCAAGAAACACCCGGCCCATGGCCCGGCTGCCCTGCACAGCGGCTTTCTGCTATAGTCGGCCGGTTTTCCTGTGTCACGGAGCGAGCCAGCGGCCCGGGTAGCGAGAGCGCAAAGCATACTCCTCCCATCCCTGGCTGCCGAGCCGCAATCGGCTACCGCCCCCAGTGTGACATCCAAAATCCCATTAAGGATGATCCATGTCAAAATCAGATCAGCTGTTTGAACAGGCCCGCCAGACCATTCCGGGCGGCGTCAACTCACCGGTCCGCGCCTTCAATGGGGTCGGCGGTACTCCCCGCTTCATCGATCATGCAGACGGTGCCTATCTCTATGATGTGGATGGTCAGGCCTATGTGGACTACATAGGTTCCTGGGGCCCCATGCTGCTCGGCCACAATCACCCCGCCATCAAGGCTGCGGTGATCAAGGCGGTGGAGAAGGGGCTGAGCTTCGGCGCCCCCACCGAGATCGAGGTGCTGATGGCCGAGAAGGTGCGCCAGATCGTCCCCTCCATGGAGCAGGTACGGATGGTGAACTCCGGCACAGAGGCGACCATGAGCGCCATCCGGCTAGCCCGCGGTTACACCAACCGCGACAAGATCGTCAAATTCGAAGGCTGCTACCACGGTCACGCCGACTCCCTGCTGGTCAAGGCCGGCTCCGGCGCCCTCACCCTGGGTCAGCCCAACAGCCCGGGCGTGCCCGCCGACTTTGCCAAGCACACCCTGACCTGCGTGTTCAACGATCTGGCGTCGGTGCGCGAGGCCTTCGAGCAGTACGGCAGCGAGATCGCCTGCATCATAGTCGAGCCGGTGGCGGGCAACATGAACTGCATCCCGCCGGTGCCCGGCTTCCTGGAAGGGCTGCGCGCCATCTGCGACGAGTTCGGCGCCCTGCTGATCCTGGATGAGGTGATGACCGGCTTCCGCGTCTCCCTGCGCGGGGCACAAGGCCACTACAACATAGAGCCGGATCTCACCACCCTCGGCAAGATCATCGGGGCCGGCATGCCGGTCGGCGCCTTCGGTGGCAAGAAGAAGGTGATGCAGTACATAGCCCCGACCGGTCCTGTGTATCAGGCCGGTACCCTGTCCGGCAACCCGGTGGCCATGGCCGCCGGCCTCGCCATGCTGGATCTGCTGCAAGAGCCGGGTCTGTATGAGCAGCTGAGCGCCAAGACCGCCCGGGTGGCCGAGGGGCTGAAGGCCGCCGCCGCTAGGCACGGCATCCCGCTCGCCATCACCCATGTGGGCGGCATGTTCGGCTTCTTCTTCACCGACGAGGCCGAGATCACCCGCTACGAGCAGGTGACCCGCTGCGACATGGAGCGCTTCAAGCGCTTCTACCACCTGATGCTGGCAGAGGGGATCTACCTGGCGCCGAGCGCCTACGAGGCCGGCTTCCTGTCGCTGGCGCACGGTGACAAGGAGATCGAACACACTCTGGCCGCCGCCGATCGCAGCTTCGCCAAGCTGGCAGGCTAAGCCACGCCGAAATAGTAAAGGGCCCTCAGGGGGCCCTTTTTTTCATCCCCCCCCCGGCAAGCCCTCCACGCGCGTCCCTCCCCTTTCTGGTGCGATCTCAGGGCGCCCCACCGCGCTTTGCCACCCCTTGGTGCAACATGCGCCACTCTGGCTGTCATAAAGCGGGCCCACTATTTGCAACAGCTAGTGCAGGAGCCCACTTGACCGAGGTCTATATGGCAGAGATGAGCCCCATCGATGTGCTGCGGCGCTATCAGGAATATGAAGCCGAGCTGGCCCCCCTGTTGCTGGGTCTGCTCACCCTGCCCCAGGATTCCCTCAAGGGCTATCCCTTCGTGCAGAGCATTGGTCAGAGCCAGGCCGCGCCGGCCATACTGGCCCCCGTCCCCGCCCCCCAGGCACAGCTGAGACTGGTGGTGCAGGGCCATGGCCGCGAGCTCGGCATCAACCTGCATCAGCTGATCGCCTGGCTGATGGGGGACAGGGAGCGGCGCCGCGCCATTCCCTGGTTCAGGGCGGTGTACGTGGTGCTGAGCCTGGCGCTATTTCTCATCGTCGCGACCCTGATCTGGCATGGCCTTGAGCAGATCTACCTGCTGCTGTGCGGCACCCAGCCGAACCGGCTCGGCGCCTTCAGCGCCATCATCTTCCTGACCCTGGCGCTGGCGGTGTTCGATCTGGGCAAGACCATTCTGGAGGAGGAGGTGCTGCTGCATAAGGACATCTTCCGCCACAGCGCCATCCGCCGCACCATCACCCGCTTCATCGCCGCCATCCTGATCGCGGTCTCCATCGAGGGCTTGCTGCTGCTGTTCAAGGGATCGCTCGGCCAGATCGAGCTGCTCTGGCCGGCGGTGGGGGTGATGGGTTGTGCGGTGGGGCTGCTGCTGGCGCTGGGGCTCTATGTCTTCCTCGGCGCCAAGGCCGAGGCGGCACTGGTGCAGGCCAGCCTGCGCCGCCCACCCGCGGAGGAGAGCGACGCCGGCCCACTCGCCAGGAGGCGCGGCTGGTCCAGGAGACATAAATGATGGCAGAGACCATCCGCCGTGCCGGCATCCCCTTGACGGGCTGTGTCCATATACCCGGCCAGCCCAGTCCTATACCCCGGCTAGCCTGCGCTCTCGGCCAGCTGGGAGCGGGGCTGATGGCGCGCCGCGCGCCAGGAGGCGTACATGGTCCAGGAGGTATAGATGACGACGAAGGCCACCAGCCATTTCAACATCTCCATGTCCATGGACTGCACCACCATGGCGGCCAGCACCACCCCGAGCGGGCCGAAGATGGCCACCGCCAGCACGGCCCTGGCATCGAAGGCCCCCCGCCGGATGAAGGTGCCCGCCGAGAAGACGCTGAGCACGGCGGTGGAGCCCATCATGATGGGGAAGGCCGCCATGGGGTTCATCCCCAGCAGATAGACCAGGGTCATGCAGGGGGCGAACAGGCCTATGCCGACGTTCATCAACACCCCGAACAGGAAGTTGCCGAGCAGGGCTATGGCCAGCTTGTAGCCCGTCAGCCCCATGGCCTCGCCGCCGAGGGGGAAGAGCCCCAGCAGCCCGGCGAAGATGAGCCCGGCCACCACCAGCAGGGAGACCGCCATCACCAGGCGGATGGTCTGCCGGTCGAAGGCCGCGACACGACTCGCCCCCCAGGCGGCTCCCGCCGCCGCCGCCGCCATCATGCCGATGAGGGTGAGCGGATCCACCTTGACCACGCCGATGAAGATCAGGGACTGGGTCACGGTCGGCAACACGCACTGGCCGTTGAGGGTGCCGGGCAGCAGCCGATCATCGATCAGCTTGAACTGCTTGTAGCAGGCGGTCTTCACCGCGAAGCTGCCAACCCCCAGGGTATCGAGAAAATTGGCGACGAAGCCGATGCCCGCCACCGGCCAGAAGGGGGTGGGCTCGAGCTCGCCCAGGCGCCGCTTGTGCCACCAGGCATGGATCAGCATGAAGATGAAGACCAGGGCGCAGCCGATGAAGAGCAGGCGCAGCAGATTGATTAACATTGGGGTTCTCCAGCAAGGGCGGCGATTCTAAGGCAGCAGAAATAAAAAAATCTTGGTCAGGATCAACCATTCACCCCATGCCAACGATTCAGGGGGCCAGGTCCGGGCAGACGAGTTCGAACGGCTCTGCTAATACTTGTCGATGAGGGCGCAAGCCCGGGGTCATCGGTCGTAATTATGGTCATTTCGCGACGACCACAGTCGCCGATGGTGCATAACCAAAAGAAGGCGGTTTTCAGCTGCCTTCTTTTTTATTGCGCCCCCCTCAACCTCGCAGCCGATGGCCCAGGGGCAACCAGCGGGGCAGCCAGGGCTCGAGGCGGTCGATCAGCCGATCCGAGCAGGGCGTCAACAGCAGCAACGGCAGACAGAGCAGGGCGAGACAGAGCGCACCGACATAGACATCCGTCAGCCAGTGGGCACCGGCGAGAATGCGGGGCGCCGAAAACAGCGGCACCATCAACACCGCAAGGATGCCGGCCCAGCGCGGCAGATAGCGCAGGGCAAACCCGGCGAAGATCATCAGAAACAGCGCATGATCACCGGGGAAGCTGTCACCGGCAGAGTCCTTGGTGGGGATGGCGCTGAGCTCGGTCAGCCGCAGCGCCCCTGCCACCGTCAGGGTGGGACTGGGACGCTTGACCGGCAGCAGATGACCCAGCTGGTTGATCAGCAAGGCCCCCAGCAACATGACGATGCCCATCGCCACCAGGCGACGGCGCTCCTGCCCATAGGCCCGGCCGAAGCAGGTCGCCAGGATAGCGCCCATGCAGGTCAGCGTGGCCAGATCGAACAGACGGTTGTTGGTGATGGCGACCAGATCGGCCCAGCGGGAGTATTGGCCCAGCCAGCCGTTGACCAGCCGGAAGGTGGCCAGATCCCATTGGTCCCATGGACCATGGCCCGGCAGGGCGGCCCAGCTGATGGCGATCAGGCCCCCGACCAGATAGAAAGGTACGAACTTGCTCATGCGAGCCTCCCTTCGAATGCGAAAAAAGGCCCCATGTTAAAACATAAAATTCGTGATTCAAATCACAAATTCGTGGAAGGCAATGGGAGAGGAATACCCTGCGAAATCTTATTCCGGCCACGCCAGCTGACACCCACACCGGATGGAGACACCACCTTGGCTCGCCCCCCCGTTGCGGCTAGTATGACGACTCCCTCTCTTCAGGATGATGACGATGCGCAGTTACCTTCGCATGATGCTGTTTGCGCTCGGTTTGCTGGCGGGTGTGCAGATACCTGGGCTGATCGATCTCTACTACCAGCGGCTGGATGCCCGCCTGCAGCAGGCCGACCTCAGTCTGGCGCCCTTCCAGGGCACCGCGGACAGGCATTTCGGCGGCGATCTGGCGGCCCTGGTCGAGCACTACAGCACCAACCCGGATCCGGTGTTTGCCCAGGATGCCGCCAGCCTGCAGCATCTGGTGAGCCAGCAGCAGCGCCTGCAACAGGAGCGCGCCTTCCAGGGCAAGCCCTGGTACCAGCAGCTGTCCCACCTGCTGCTGCAACCGGATCCCAGGCTCTGGCAGGATACCCTGCACAACTACAGCTATGTGGTGCCGCTCAAGCAGGCCGCCATCTTCTGTGGGGTGGTGGGGGGTCTGCTCGCGGCCCTGCTGGGGGATCTGCTGCTCGGCATCCTCTGGCTGCCCTTCCGCCCACGCCAGCCCGCACCGCGCCATGGCCTGCGCTGAGCCGGCGTCAGTTCAGATCAGCAAGAGGGGCCCCAGGGCCCATCTTGCTTTCCCCCTCCCCCGAGGCGGCTACTCGAAGGGCTCGAGATAGGCCTGAATGGCCTTCTTCAACCAGGCCAGCACCTTGCCATGGTGGGCATTCTCCGACAGATAGACCCCGTAGTCCCGCCACTGCAGGCTGAACTTGTGCTTCAGGGTCAGCAGCTCCCCCTGCCGCAGCTGGCTCTGGATCAAGGGGGAAGGGAGCACGGCCCAGCCGAGCCCGTCCAGCACCGCATCCCGCATCAGCTCGAAGCTCGACAGGCCGATGTGCTGGCCGCCGATGGGCAACAGGCTCTTGACCGAAAACTCGTCGACGTAGGAGAGCGTGACCTGGGTGTGGCCGGTCAAATCCTGCTGCAGGACCCGCTTCAGGCCGGCCAGCGGGTGGCTCGGCGCCACCACCATCAGGGTACGGATCGGATTGAGCACGTCGATATTGAGACCGCTGCGCTCCTGCTCCTCGGTGATGAGGCCAAAGGCGGCATCCACGAAGCCCTCCTCCACCAGGGCGGGCAGCTCGGGGGGCGAGGCCAGCACCAGGGAGATGCTGGTGCCGGGGAACTGGCGACGCAGGTTGCCCAGCAACTCGCGCCAGACCGGCTCGGGGATGGCGTCGTCCCGCGCCACCCGCAGCGCCACTTCGGCGCCTGAGGCGTGATGCTCGCACTTGAGTTTCAGGCTGTTGGCCGCCTGCAGCAACCGCTTGCAGTCGTCCAGCACCTGCTCACCGATCTCGGTCAACCGGCTCTGGTTGGCCCCTCGTTCGAAAAGGTCGACGCCAAGCTCAATCTCCAATGCGGCGATCGCCGTGCTGACGGCGCTGCGACTCTTGCCAAGACGCCTGGCCGCGTTGGCGATCGAGCCGCTGTCTGCTGATTCTACAAAGAGTTGTATCTGATAAAGCTTCATGATCGCGCTCTGATGGCGGAGTGTTCCAGACTCAGATTACCCACCCCCTTTTGGCAAGGCAAACCGTCAGCGTTCGAATAGCCGACGCTCAGCGATTCCTGAGCCCCGCCCCAGCCCGGCTATCCTCTCTCCCGTCGCAGCAACAAAAGGAAATTTTATGTTATTCAGACCGCTGTTTTTAGCGCGCACCTTCTTGACGGGCGCCATCCTGACCGAGGTGGCAGGCACCTCCAGCATGGCCCTGATCCCGGAGAATGACGCCGGTTGGCTCAACTACCTGCCGATGTGGCTGCTCATCTCCTTCTCCTATCTGCTGCTGGCCAAGGCCGCCAAAACAATCTCCATTGGTATTGCGTTCGCGCTCTGGGAAGGGCTGGGGATCGCACTGATCACCACGGTCTCGGTGCTGTTCCTGGGCCATGACCTGAATGCCCAGGAGTGGATCGGGCTGGCGCTGGCAATAGTGGGTATTGTTATGGTGACTATGGGTGAGAGCCACGACGCGCCGCAGGCCCGTCAGGCTGAGTCCACAGGCCCGCTCGGCGGGAAGGAGGCGACATGCACCCCTTGATCATAGTGCTGGGCGCGGCCCTGCTGGATGTGGGGGCCAACATGGCGATCAACCGCTCCCTCGGTTTCCGCCACAAGGGCTGGGGTTTTCTCGGCATACTGCTGGTGCTCTGCGCCTTCACCCTGCTCAGTGAGGCGGTGAGCACAGGCCGGATCGATCTGGCGGTGGCCTATGCCACCTGGGGCGCCATCGGCATACTCGGCACGGCGCTCGGGGGCCTGCTGCTGTTTGGTGAGCGGCTCAAGCCCGTCGGCTGGGCCGGCATCCTGGTCATGGCCCTCGCCGTCGGGCTGCTGACCACGGCCTGACCTTCGCCACTCGCCCAATAAAAAAGCCACCAGGCAACGCCTGGCGGCTTTTTGGGTTTGTGGCAGCCCGCGAGTAGGGCTAGCGGCCCGTCTCGTAGAGCTCAAGCGGCAGGCCATCGGGATCGGCGAAGAAGGTGAAGCGCTTGCCGGTCAGCTCATCGACCCGCACCGGCTCCACCGCGATCTGGTGCCCTTGCAGATGGGCGATGACGGGCTCGAGCGCCTTCACCCGAAACGCCAGGTGCCGCAGGCCACAGGCCTCCGGCCGGGAGGGCCGCGCCGGCGGCGCCGGGAAGCTGAACAACTCCAGCTGGCTACCGTCGGGCAGCGCCAGATCCAGCTTCCAGGAGTGGCGCTCCTCGCGCAGGGTCTCGTTGATGATGGGCAGCCCCAGCACCTCATGATAGAAGTGACGCGAGCGGCCATAGTCGCTGGCGATGATGGCCAGGTGATGGATGCCATCGAAGAGGGAAACAGTCATATCCACTCCAGAGAGACGGGCGGCCAGGCCGCCCGTCGTCGTTAGTTGAAGAAACCGCTGAACCAGTTATCCAGCGCGTTGACCGGGTTGGTCACCGGACTGGCGCAGCTGGCGGGTGCAGGCAATCCTGCCAGCTTGGCCGGCACCTGCAGACTGCCTGGGCAATCGCTGGCGACCCGGGCGCCGCTGGAGCGGGAGAAGTTGGCCCAGCTCACCCCTTCCGGCATCTTCAGCCCCAGGCTGTTGACCCCGCGCTGGCTCATGTAGCCGCTGAACAGCTGCAGGGCACCGCTGGCCCCGGTCAGCCCGGCGGGCTGGTTGTCATCCCGGCCGACCCAGATGCTGACCAGCTCGTTGTTGTCCATCCCGGCAAACCAGGAGTCGCGCAGCTCGTTGGTGGTGCCGGTCTTGGCGGCCATGGTGGCGCCGGGGAACTTGGCGCTCAGGGCGCGGGCCGTGCCCTGGCTCACCGTCTTGGTCATGGCGAACAGGGTCAGCCAGCTGGCCTGCTGGTCCGTCACCCG
This sequence comes from Aeromonas sp. sia0103, assembly GCF_963895295.1. NCBI lineage: Bacteria > Pseudomonadati > Pseudomonadota > Gammaproteobacteria > Aeromonadales > Aeromonadaceae > Aeromonas > Aeromonas sp. sia0103. Next base: position 11,135 of record NZ_CAWQKG010000044.1, read on the forward strand.
CTTGGCGGCCTGATCATGCTGATAGAGCTGGCTGCCATCGCTGTTGATGACGGCGCGGATGGCCGACAGCGGCTGGGTCAGCCCCTGGTTGGCGATGGGCAGGTACATCTGGTTCACCTCCATCGGCGACAGTGCCACCGCCCCCAGCACCAGCGACGGATAGGGCTGGATATCCTGATCGACCCCCAGCTTGTGCAGGGTGTCCACCACCTTGTCCAGCCCCACCTGCAACCCCAGGTTGACGGTCGGCACGTTGAGGGAGCTGGCCAGCGCCTCCATCAGCGGCACGCTCTGGCGGAACTTGCGATCGTAGTTCTGCGGCGTCCAGATCTGGCCATCCTGACCACGGATGCGGATCGGCTGATCCTTGAGCGGGGTGCCCAGGGTCAGGCCATTGGAGAGGCCGGTGAGATAGACCGCCGGTTTCACCAGGGAACCTATCTGGCGACGGGCATCCAGCGCGCGGTTGAAACCGGCGTAACGCGGATCCCGGCCACCCACCATGGCGACCACCTCCCCCTTGTGCCAGTCGGAGACCACCATGGCCGCCTCCAGCTTCTTCTTGCCACGCTGCTTCTCGATGAGGGCGAGGCCGGACTCCACTGCCTGCTCGGCGGCGTGCTGGGCGATGGGATCCAGGCTGGTGAAGATCTTGAGGCCGGACTGCTTGAGCAGATCCGGGCCGAAGCGGCTCTGGATCTCGCGCTTGAGCAGCCCCATAAATGCCGGCGTACGGCCATAGCTCATCTGGCCACGGGCGATGATGCCGAGCGGCTGCTTGCTGGCCAGCTCGTATTCGGCCGGTTGCAGGCTACCATGATCCATCAGCAGCTTGAGCACCAGATCCCGGCGCGCCTTGGCTCGCTCGGGGAAGCGCCAGGGATCGTAATAGGAGGGGCCCTTCACCAGACCCACCAGCAGCGCCACCTGATCGATGTCCAGCTCGTTGACCGGGATGCCGAAGTAGAAGTAGGAGGCGAGCCCGAAGCCATAGACCCCCTGGGAGAAGTTCTGCCCCAGATAGACCTCGTTGAGGTAGGACTCCAGGATCTCGTCCTTGCTGTAGCGGTAGTCGATCAACACCGCCATGTAGGCTTCCTGCAGTTTCCGCCACAGGCTGCGCTCCCGGGTCAGGAAGAAGTTCTTGGCGAGCTGCTGGGTGAGGGTACTGCCCCCCTGTACGGTGCGACCGGCCAGCAGGTTGGCCGCCATGGCGCGCATGATGGCCACCGGCGAGACGCCGCCGTGCTGGTAGAAGTCCCGATCCTCGGTGGTGAGCAGGGTGATCAGCAGGCTGTCCGGCACCTCGGCGATGCGCACCAGCAGGCGATCCTCCCGATCCTCGGTGTTGAGTCGGTCCAGCAACACCGGGTCCATCTGGGCATAACCCAGCTGGCGCTGGGTCTCCAGGGACTGGATCCCCTCCAGCCGGGCGCCGTTGAAGGTGAGCCGCAGGCCGCGGGCGCCGTCGGCGCCGTCAGAGAATTCGAACGGACGGCGGACCAGCTCGATGCGATTGCCGTTGATGGCGTACTCGCCCGGGGTATGGGGCTGGCGCACCTGCTTGTAGCTCAGCATGTTGAGCTCGCGCAGCATCTGGGCCTGGGAGATGCGCTGGCTGGGATAGAGCTCCAGCGGACGGCTGTAGACCATCACCGGCAGCTGCCATTTCTCCCCGTCGAAGCGCTCGCGTACCTTGGTATCGAGGTAGATGCCAAATACCACCATGAAGGCGCCCACCACCAGGGAGAGCTTGAAACCAAGCCAGAACAGCTTGCGCCAGATGGTGCGGTTGGGCGCCGCCTTCTTGGGGGTACGCTTGCGTTGTTGCGTTGCCATGAATCCTCTTTGCTATTCGTTATGTCGCCATCGCGGGCGTAGTCATTATCTCATTGGTCTTGGCGAGAGCCGTAGGGCCGATTGCGCTTCGCCAATCGAGCCTGACTTCCTCTACATGCCCATCTTCTTCTTGGTCACCCGGGTCGGCATCGCCTCGAGGGGATTGTCCGGCCAGTAGTGACGGGGATAGCGCCCCTTCATCTCTTTCTTCACCAGCGCATAGGAGCCGGCCCAGAAGGCGGCCAGATCGGCGGTGATCTGCAGCGGCCGCTGGGCCGGCGAGAGCAGCTCCACCACCAGCGCCACCCGGCCATCGGCCACGCAGGGGGTGCTGGCCTGGCCGAACATCTCCTGGATCCGCACCGGGATCACCGGCGCCTGACCCGGCTGATAGCGGATCCGCACCCGGCTGCCGGTCGGTGCGGCAAAGTGACTCGGCAGTGCCTCGTCCAGCCGCCTCGGCAGCGGCCAGGGCAGGGACTGGCGCAATATGTCCACCAGGTTGAGCCGCTTCAGCTGCTCCAGCCGGGTCATGCCACTCAGGGCAGGCAATAACCACTCTTCCAGCCGGGCCAGCAGGCTCTCGTCGTCCATGGCGGGCCAGCCCTCATCCGGCAACCAGTCGGCAGCGCAGCGCAGGCGGGCCAGCAGCCCTTCACTCTGCTCATCCCAGGGCAGCACGTGCAACCCCTTGCGGCGAATGCCCTGCAGCAGGCAGCGCCCCTTCTGCTCGTCCGACAGCTCGGTCAGCGGCCGCTGGCTCAGCACCAGTTCGCCGAGCACCTGCTGGCGCTCGGCCCGCACCCGCGCCTCCCGCTCGTCCCAGTCGAACCACTGGCGCTCGCTCACCAGCTCGGGCAGCAGGCGGACCAGCTCGTCCAGCTCCACTGGCTCGGCGATGAAGATGCGGCTGCCGCGCTCGTTCTGCCCCATCTCGATGGCGATCAGGGCGCCTTGTCCCTGGCATGGATGACCTTCTACCAGATCGCAGCTCACCCCACCACTGAGTTGATAGCGGGTGGCGCTGCGCAACTTGCCGATCCGATCCGGCCAGGCGAGGGCGCACAGCAGCCCCAGCCACTGCCCCTGAGCCTCCCGTGGTGCAGAGCCGGGCCGCACCCCGAGCCGCTCGAACCAGCGGGCGGCGCCCTGACGCAGGGCTCCCAGGCGGCGGTGGAACAGCACCGAGAGGCGCTCGGATCCTCGCAGATCCTCTTCCAGCAGCGCCACCAGATAAGCGGCATCGGCGACAATCCCTGTCAGACCCTCGGCTTCCAGCTCCCGGGCCCGCAGCAGCAGGCGCGCCAGCCGGGGATGAGTGCCGAGCGCCGCCATGGCTCTGCCCTGGGGGGTGAGTTGTTGATCGCTGCCCGGCTGCATGGCCCCGAGGGCCACCAGCAGACGCTGGGCGCCGGCCAGCGCGGCGGCGGGGGGCATATCTAGCAGCGGCAGGCTCTCCACCCTGGCCCCCCACTGGGCGGCATCCAGCAGCAGGCCGGTCAGCTCCTGGGTCAGGATATCCGGCGGGCTCTGCTCGGCGAGGCGCTCCTGCACCTCGCCGCTCCACAGCCGGTAGCAGACACCCGGACCGAGACGACCCGCGCGGCCCGCCCGCTGGGTGGCGGAGGCCCTGGCGATCTGGCGGGTCTCCAGCCGGGTGACACCGCTCTTCAGATCGAAGGTGGCGCGCCGCTCCAGCCCGCTGTCGATGACGACCGAGACCCCCTCTATGGTGAGGGAGGTCTCCGCCACATTGGTGGTGAGCACCAGCTTGCGACTGCCCGCCGGCGCCGGCTCGATGGCCGCCTGCTGCGCCGCCATGTCGAGGCGACCATAGAGCGGTGCCAGGCGCACATCATCCGGCAGCCGCCCCGCCAGCCACTGGGCCAGCCGCTCTATCTCCCCCTGCCCCGGCAGGAACACCAGGGCGCTGCCGGCGTGGCTGGCCAGCGCCTCCAGCACCACGGCGCCCAGCTGGGGCTCCAGCCACTGCTGGCGATTGGCGGGGCGATAGTGGTAGTCGATGGGGAAGCCGCGCCCCTCGGAGCGGATGACGGGGGCGTCCGGCAGCAGGCTCTCCAGCGCCATGCCATCCAGGGTGGCGGACATGATCAGCAACTTGAGATCGTCGCGCAGCCCCTGCTGGCTCTCGATGGCGAAGGCCAGGGCAGTGTCGGCATGCAGGCTGCGCTCGTGGAATTCATCGAAGATGATCAGGGAGACGCCAGGGAGCTCGGGATCCTGCTGCAACATCCGGGTCAGCACCCCCTCGGTCACTATCTCGAGCCGGGTCTGGGCACTGACTCGGCTCTCGCCGCGCACCCGCAGGCCGATGCGCTCCCCCACCTTCTCGCCGAGTTGGCGGGCCAGGAAGGCGGCGATGTTGCGCGCCGCCAGCCGACGGGGCTCCAGCATGATGATGCGACCGGGCAAGCGGGCCTGGCGCACCAGCTCCAGCGGCAGCAGGGTTGACTTGCCCGCGCCGGGCGGCGCCTGCAGGATCACGCTGGCGTGGTGGTCGATGGCATCAAACAGCCCGGACAGCACCGAAACGATGGGGAGTTGGGACAAAGCGGCGAAAACCTTCTGTGATGACCTTAAAAACGGCGTCTATTCTGCCATAGAATGGGGCCATGTTATGAGCGTGAAAAAAAGGCACCATCCCCCGAATGGCCAAACTCTTCTTTGCCCTGCCCCTGCACGAGACTGCCCCCGAGCTGATCGACTGGCGTGACCGACGCCCCTGGCCCGGCCTGCCGGTGCCGGAGATCAACCTGCACCTGACCCTGGCCTTTCTCGGCGAAGCCGACGAGGCCACCCAGGCCAGGCTGATGGCCGCCGCCGAGCGTCAACACTGCCCACCGCTGCGCATCCCGTTGGATCAGACCGGCTGGTTCCACCGCGCCAAGGCCGCCTGGGTGGGACCCAGCGAGTGGCCGAACGAGTTGAATGTGCTGGCCAAAGCGCTGCGGCGCCACGGCGAGAGGCTGGGCCTTGGCAACGGCGAGCAGGGTTATCGCCCCCATGTCACCCTGTCGCGCAAGGCCGGCGAGGCCCCCGCCGAGCTGCCGGCGCCGGATTTCGTGCTGACCGCCGATCACTTCTGCCTCTATCGCTCCGTCAGCACGCCGGACGGGGTCTGCTACCAGCCGCTCGCCTGCTGGCCCCTGCGCGCCCGCGCCAAGGCGGACACGCGAGAAGACCTGGCCTGATGAGCCATCCCCTTTGCAACCCAGCGGGTTGCTCGCCCAGAGAAACAAACAACAAACAATAAGAAAGGACAGCGCCCCATGATTTTCGATCCCCCTCTGCAATCCGGCCTGCTGGTCTCCCGCTACAAGCGCTTCCTGACCGACGTGCTGCTGGACGATGGCGAGCAGATCACCATCCACTGCGCCAATACCGGTGCCATGACCGGTTGCGCCGAGCCGGGCACCCGGGTCTGGTACTCCACCTCCAACAATCCCAAGCGCAAGCTGGCCCACAGCTGGGAGATCGCCGAGAGCCCGGCGGGGCACTTCATCTGCGTCAACACCGCCCGCGCCAACCAGATAGCCCGCGAGCTGATCGAGCAGGGGGCGCTGGCCCCCTTGGCGGGCTATGCCAGGCTGCGCACCGAGGTGAAATATGGCGAGGAGAACAGCCGCATCGATTTGCTGCTGGAGGATGACCACAAGCCCGATTGCTACATAGAGGTCAAGTCCGTCACCCTGCTCGACGAGCGGGCGGCGCCGGAGATGGGCTACTTCCCGGATGCGGTCACCACCCGTGGCGCCAAGCACCTGCGCGAGCTGATGGCCATGAAGGCGGCGGGGCATCGCGCCGTGTTGTTATTCATGGTATTGCACTCCGGAATAGCGCGGATGCGTCCTGCAACCCACATAGATCCGCACTATAGTCAGCTTATTGAGCAAGCCATGGCGGCAGGGGTTGAAATTTTATGCTATCGCCCCCATGTTGGGGTGCAGAGCATGGTGGCCCAAGGCTTTATTCCGTTTGAATCTGGCCACCTGCAACCCGAGGGCAGCGAATAAATGCTGGAATGGGTAACATTATTGGCAAGGCTTGTTTGCCTCCAGTTGACCCTTCTGCTATAGATACCGCCCTCAATTTACGGATGGCACGAGTAGCGTGCTGAATTAGGAGACAGGGCATGCCAACAGGCGAAAACAGGAAATCTCTGGGCCCCCTGGCCATTGCGGGTGTAGAGCCTTACCAGGTGAAAGCCGGTGAGGAGTACATGAATGACCAACAGAAGGTTCATTTCCGCAAAATCCTGGGAGCCTGGCGTAACCAACTGATGCAGGAAGTTGACCGCACCGTTGACCATATGAAGGATGAGGCTGCCAACTTCCCGGATCCAGTCGATCGCGCCGCGCAGGAAGAAGAGTTCGCGCTCGAACTGCGTACCCGCGACCGTGAACGCAAGCTGATCAAGAAGATCGAGAAGACCTTGCTGCTACTCGAAGAAGACGACTTTGGTTACTGCGAACACTGCGGTATCGAAATTGGTATTCGTCGCCTCGAAGCCCGTCCGACCGCCGACCTCTGTGTCGACTGCAAGACACTGGCTGAAATCAAGGAAAAACAGATGGCCGGCTGATGCCGACCCTCGACATAGTCAAAAAAGGGAGCTTGCGGGCTCCCTTTTTTATTGAGCTTTTAGCACTGGCATCCCAGAATGCAGCCTCAATGCATCGTCTACCCGAATCTCCATGGCCCTGACTCCCCTCTCCCGACCCTATGTCGGTCGCTTCGCCCCCTCCCCGTCCGGCCCGCTCCACTTCGGTTCGCTGGTGGCGGCCCTCGGCAGCTTCCTGCAGGCCAGGGCGCAAAGGGGACGCTGGCTGGTGCGCATCGAAGACATAGATCCGCCGCGGGAGATGGCCGGGGCCAGTGAGCTCATCCTCCATACCCTGGAGGCCCATGGCCTGCATTGGGATGGGGAGGTGATCTACCAGAGCCGGCGCCACGCCCGCTATGACGAGATCATCGAGCGGCTCTACCGGGCGGGGGACCTCTACTGGTGCCGCTGTACCCGGCGCGAGATCATGGCCGGCGGCGGCTTCTATGGCGGTCACTGCCGCGAGTTGGGGCTGGCACCGGCAGGCTGCGCCGCCCGCCTGCGCCAGCGGCACCCCGTCTATCATTTCGATGATGCGCTGCAGGGGAGGATAGCCGTGCCCGCCGCCCTGGCGGAGGAGGACTTTATCGTTCGCCGCCGCGACGGGCTCTATGCCTACAACCTGGCGGTGGTGGTGGATGACATGGACAGCGGCATCAGCGAGATAGTGCGTGGCGCCGATCTGCTGGAGCCCACGGTGCGCCAGATCGCGCTCTACCAGACGCTGGGGGCCGGCGTGCCCGACTGGGTGCATTTACCGCTGGCGGTGCTGGCGGATGGCAACAAGCTCTCCAAGCAGAACCACGCCCCGGCACTGTCCCTCGACGAGGTGAGGCCGGCGCTGTGGCAGGCGCTCGCCTTCCTCGGCCAGTGCCCGCCCCCCGAGCTGCGAAGCTGCCGCCTCGAGGAGATCATCGGCTGGGGAATAGAACACTGGCGGCTGGAGCTTGTCCCCCGCCAGCCAAAGATCGCCCTGGCGACCAGCTGAGCAGGTTCAGACTAGAGGAATAGACAGCGCTGTTGCTTGTATGACCAGACCCGAATAAGGGAAGCAGGCCACACCGTTTCTCATTTGGTCAGGCCTGAGCTATGATAGGCCGCTATTTTTTGGCCTCCCGTCAATTTGAAGTCATGAAGAGGTGTACCATTTTTTCCCAGATCGCAAACTTTTGCCGCAAGGTGCTCGGCAAGGACGACGGCGAGCAGTCGGTTGAATCTACCCTGCCGGTCCACGTAGCCGGCCAGCGTCGAACCTTGAGCCGCGACCAGCACCCCATCTCGCGCAAAGAGATCAGCGAGAATGCGCTCAAGGTGCTCTACCGCCTGAACAAGGGTGGCTATGATGCCTACCTGGTCGGGGGTGGTGTCCGGGATATTCTGCTCGGGAAGACACCAAAGGATTTCGACATCGCCACCAACGCGACGCCGGAGCAGATCAAGGCATTGTTCAGCAACTGCCGCCTGATCGGCCGCCGCTTCCGCCTGGCGCACATCGTCTTTGGTCGTGACGTGATCGAAGTGGCCACCTTCCGGGGTCACCACCATCAGGTCAATACCAGCAAACATGTGTCGGCCCAGTCTGATGAAGGCATGCTGCTGCGCGACAACGTCTACGGCACCATCGAAGAGGATGCCGAGCGCCGTGACTTTACCGTCAACGCCCTCTACTACAGCGCCAAGGATTTCACCCTGCACGATTTCGAGGGTGGCATCGAGGATCTCGCCCAGCGCAAGCTGGAGCTGATCGGTGACCCCGAGACCCGCTACCGGGAAGATCCGGTGCGGATGCTGCGGGCCGTGCGCTTCGCCGCCAAGCTGGACATGACCATCAGCCCGCGTACCGCCGCCCCCATCAAGGAGCTGGCGCCGCTGCTGCAGGATATCCCGCCCGCCCGCCTGTTTGAGGAGACCCTCAAGCTGTTCCTGGCTGGCGATGGCCTGGCGACCTACAAGCTGCTGCGCGAATACGGGCTGTTCCAGCCGCTGTTCCCGCAGGTGGCCGCCCTGTTCACCCCCCATGGCAATTCGCCGTTCGAGCAGTTCATCGAGCTGGCGCTGATGGACACCGACACCCGGGTGCGTGAAGACAAGCGGGTCACCCCCGCCTTCCTCTACGCCTCCCTGTTGTGGGGCGCCGTCGAGGCCCGTGCCCGGGTGCTGGAAAACGAGAGCGGCCTGCCCTGGCACGACGCCTTCATGCTGGCCATCAACGAGGTGCTGGATGCCCAGGTACGGATCATCGCCGTGCCGCGCCGCTTCACCACCGACGTGCGCGACATCTGGGCGCTGCAACAGCGGCTGACCCGTCGTCAGGGCCGTCACCCCGAGCGGGCCATGGAGCATCCGAAGTTCCGCGCCGCCTTCGACTTCCTGTTGCTGCGCAACCGGGTCGAGCGTGGCCTCGGCGAACTCGCCAGCTGGTGGGAACGCTATGTGGAATCCAACCCGGATGTGCGCCCGCAACTGCAGCGGGAAGCGACCCGGGGCGGTGAGCGCACCCTGCAGCGGGAAGCGACTCGCGAGGGTGAAGGCGCACCGGCACCGGCTGGCGAGAAGCGCAGCGGCAACAGCAACAGCCGCAATCGTCGTCGCCCCCGTCGTCGCAAACCGAAAGCGGCCGAGTGATAAAAAAGTGATGACCGAGGTCTTCGTTGCCATCGGCTCCAACCTGGGGGATCCCATCGCCCAGGCCAGGCGCGCCGTCACCGCATTGGCGGCGTTGCCACAGACCGAATTGCTGCAGGCCTCATCCCTTTACGGCAGCCGCCCCATGGGCCCTGCCGATCAGCCGGACTACGTCAATGCCGTGGTGCGGCTCAATACCCGGCTCGGCCCCCTGGCCCTGCTGGATCAGCTGCAAAGAATCGAGTTGGAACAGGGACGTGTGCGCAAGGACGAGCGTTGGGGTCCAAGGACCCTGGATCTGGATCTGTTGCTCTATGGGGAGCAGGTCATCCAGCATGAACGCCTGACCGTCCCCCACTACGGCATGAAGGAGCGGGAATTCGTGCTGCTCCCCCTCGCCGAACTTGCGCCCGCTCTGGTACTGCCCTGCGGTACCCCGCTCTCCGAACTGGTCGCCCGCTGCCCGCGCAATGGTCTCGTGATCCTTGCCGACGCCACGGGTGCGTAGACGAGTCGCCGTCATGAGCAAGATTGCCACCACCATCCTGCGCCAATCCAGGCCGACCCGTCAGACATTCACCGCCATCGCGACCCCGAAGATCATTCCCGACCTAGTGGGCGAGTAGGAGCAACCTAATGAGCAAGATCACCACCACCAGCCTGCTGAAGATGAAGCAGGACGGACAAAAAATCACCGCCATCACCGCCTATGACGCCAGCTTCGCCAAGCTGTTCGACGACGAGGGCGCCCAGGTGCTGCTGATCGGCGATTCGCTGGGCATGGTGCTGCAAGGGGGAGAAGACACCCTGGCGGTCAGCATGGACGAGATGGTCTACCACACCCGCTGCGTGGTGCGTGGCACCAGCAAGGCGCTGGTGGTCAGCGACATGCCGTTCATGAGCTACGCCACCCCGGAGCAGACCTACCAGAACGCCGCCCGACTGATGGCCGCCGGTGCCCGCATGGTGAAGATGGAAGGGGGGGACTGGTTGTGTGACAGCATCCGCCACCTGACCCGCAACGGCGTCCCCGTCTGTGCTCACCTGGGCCTGACCCCGCAATCCGTGCACGTGTTTGGCGGCTTCAAGGTGCAGGGCCGCGATGAGTTCCACGCCCAGGAGATCTACCGCCAGGCGCTCGAGCTGCAAGCGGCCGGGATCCAGCTGCTGGTGCTGGAATGCGTGCCGGTCAGCCTGGCCGAGCGCATCACCAAGGCGCTGCGCATCCCGGTTATCGGCATAGGTGCCGGCCCGGCCACCGATGGCCAGATCCTGGTGATGCACGACGCCTTCGGCATCACCTCCGGCTATGTGCCCAAGTTCACCAAGAACTTCCTGGCCGAGACCGGCGATCTGCATGCCGCCGTCCGTCTCTACGTGAAGCAGGTCAGCGAGGGCACCTTCCCCGGTCCCGAGCACTGCTTCAACTGAGCAAGGCCTCATTCATGGCAACGGGGGCATCAGCCCCCGTTTCGCCATCCATATCCAGGCTGATTTAACCCCTCTCTCTTTGATGTATCCGAAGGTAACCGCCGATGTTGGTTGTGAACAATCCCGTCGATCTGCGTGAACAGATCGGTCAATGGCGCCGTGAAGGGCGCACCATCGCATTCGTGCCCACCATGGGCAATCTGCACCAGGGCCATCTCACTCTGGTTGAACAGGCGCGCCGCCACGGCGAGAAGGTGGTGGTCAGCATCTTCGTCAACCCGCTGCAGTTCGACAAGGCCGATGACCTCGCCAACTACCCGCGCACCCTGGAGCAGGATTGTGCCGCCCTGCAAGGGGCCGGCGTGGATCTGGTGTTCACGCCGACCCCCGAGCTGATGTATCCCCACGGCCTGGCCAGCCAGACCTTCGTCGAGGTGCCCGGTCTCTCCGGCCTGCTGGAAGGGGCGCTGCGCCCCGGCCACTTCCGTGGCGTCAGCACCGTCGTCGCCAAGCTGTTCAACCTGGTCCAGCCGGACCTGGCCTGCTTCGGCCAGAAGGATTACCAGCAGCTGGCGCTGATCCGCAAGATGGTGGCCGACATGGCCATCCCGGTCGAGATCGTCGGCGTGCCGACGGTGCGAGCGGAGGACGGGCTGGCGCTGTCATCGCGCAACGGCTACCTCAGCGCCGCCGAGCGGGCCCTGGCCCCCGAGCTGGCCCGCACCATGAACTGGGTCGCCGAGCAGATCGAGGCCGGTGATCACCACCTGCCCTCCCTGGTGGCCCAGGCCAGCCAGCGCCTCGATAACGCCGGCTTCAGGACCGACGCCATCGACATCGTCGATGCCGATACGCTCGAATCGGCCACCGAGGCCAGCGAGCGACTGGTGATCCTGATGGCCGCCTATCTGGGCAAGGCCCGCCTCATCGACAATTGTGTGGTCACGCTCGGGGCCTGACAGGTCACGACAAGGAGAAAGAGATGTCCAAGAAGATTTATTGCATCGCCCAGTTCCAGCCCAAGGCCGGTCAGGAGCAGGCGCTGTTTCAGGTGTTGCAGGGGCTCGAGCCCAACACCCTGCGGGAAGATGGCTGCCAGCAGTACATAGTCACCCGCCACATCCCCAGCCCCTTCGCCGAGGGCGAGAGCTTCCCCATCGCCTTCAACGAGATCTGGCGCGACATGGCGAGCTTCGAGGCTCACTGCCAGCGCGCCGAGATCAAGACCTTCTTCGAGCGCCATTGCCTCGCCGAAGACGGCATAGTTGCCAAGTGGAACGTCTGCATCTACAGCGATGAGCCGGCGCACTACGACGCCCCCGTCTTCTGATCCCTTCAAGTCCAAAACAAAAGGCGCCCGTGGGCGCCTTTTTTCATGGTGCGAGCACTCAGTGCCGCAGCCCGGTGCCACGGGAGATCAGCCACCAGGCCAGGCCGTAGAGCGCGACGATGAAGCCGATGATGATGAGGTAGGCGGTGCCGAGCGGCACGTCGGAGATACCGAGGAAGCCGTAACGGAACGCGTTCACCATGTAGATGATGGGGTTCACCTGGGAAACCCCCTGCCAGAACGGCGGCAGCAGCGTGATGGAGTAGAAGACCCCGCCAAGGTAGGTGAGCGGCGTCAGCACGAAGGTGGGGATGATGCTGATGTCGTCGAAGGTCTTGGCAAACACCGCGTTGATGAGCCCGCCCAGGGAGAACAGGATCGAGGTCAACAGCACGGTGAAGCAGACGCTGAACAGGTGGTGGATCTGCAGCGGCACGAAGAACAGCGACACCAGGGTGACGATGAGGCCGACGCAGAGGCCACGCGCCACGCCGCCGCCCACGTAACCGGCGATGATGATGTAGTTCGGCACTGGCGCCACCAGCAGCTCCTCCACGTTGCGCTGGAACTTGGCGCTGAAGAAGGAGGAGGCGACGTTGGAGTAGGAGTTGGTGATGACCGACATCATGATGAGGCCGGGCACGATGAACTCCATGTAGCTGAAGCCCCCCATGTCACCGATGCGCGAACCTATGAGGTTGCCGAAGATGACGAAGTAGAGGCTCATGGTGATGGCCGGCGGCACCAGGGTCTGCAGCCAGATCCTGGTGAAGCGGACCACTTCCTTGGTCAGTATGCTCTTGAAGGCGATGTAATAGGTGTTGGCGTTCATGCTTTACGGCCCTCTTCCACCAGATTGACGAACAGCTCTTCCAGCCGGTTGGCCTTGTTGCGCATGCTCTGCACCTGCACCCCCTGGGCGGACAGCTGCTCGAACAGGCTGTTGAGGGACTGGCTCTTGTCCAGATCCACCTCCAGGGTGTGCTCATCCTGCATCCGCCCCTGGAATTCGGGCACATGGGGCATGGCACTGCCGGGCGCCAGATCCAGCATGAAGGTCTCGCGCCCCAGCTTGCCGAGCAGCGCCTTCATGCTGGTATTCTCGATGAGGCGGCCCTTGTCGATGATGCCGATGTTGCGGCACAGCATCTCGGCCTCTTCCAGATAGTGGGTGGTGAGTATGATGGTCACCCCCTGCTCGTTGAGCTGCTGCAGGAACTGCCACATGGAGCGGCGGATCTCGATGTCCACCCCGGCGGTCGGCTCATCCAGGATCAACAGCTTGGGCTCATGCATCAGGGCGCGGGCGATCATCAGGCGGCGCTTCATGCCACCGGAGAGGGTGCGGGCCGGCGCGTCGCGCTTGTCCCACAGATCGAGCTGGCGCAGGTACTTCTCGGCCCGGATCTTGGCTTCGCCACTCGGTACGCCGTAGAAGCCAGCCTGATGGATGACGATCTGGCTCACCTTCTCGAACTGGCTGAAGTTGAACTCCTGCGGCACCAGGCCGAGCTGGGCCTTGGCCTGCTCCAGCTGGCCGTCGATGTCGTAGCCGAACACCTTCACCTTGCCGGCGCTCTTGTTCACCAGCGAGCTGATGACGCCTATGGTGGTGGACTTGCCCGCCCCGTTCGGGCCGAGCAGGGCGAAGAAGTCCCCCTGCTTGACGGTAAGATCGATGCCCTTAAGGGCTTCGACGCCCCCCTGATAGGTCTTTTTCAGGCCGCTGATTTCCAATGCGTTCATTGCAACCCCTGTGATGGAATGGCCCATCTCGAGACAGAAAAGGCGGCCGAGGCCGCCTGCAGACAGTCGATGGCGGCGGCCATGCTGCCTATGTCACTGCTGAGCCTTGCTTATTCTTGCGGAACTACCTTGCCGATGAACGGCAGATTACGATACTTCTGGGCGTAGTCGATACCACAGCCCACCACGAATTCGTCCGGAATGGAGAAGCCGATCCAGTCCACCGGCACATGTACCTCACGGCGGGACGGCTTGTCCAGCAGGGTGCAGATGGCCAGGGATTTCGGCTCGCGCAGGGAGAGGATCTCGCGCACCTTGTTGAGGGTGTAACCGGTGTCGATGATGTCTTCGACCAGCACTATGTCCTTGCCCTTGATGTCGTCATCCAGATCTTTGAGGATGCGCACGTCACGGGTGCTGTGCATACCGGAGCCATAGCTGGAGGCGGTCATAAAATCCAGGGTGATGGGCAGTTGGGTCTGACGGCACAGATCGGCCAGGAAGACGCAGGAGCCACGCAGCAGGCCAATCATGACCACTTCATCGGAACCCTGGTAACGGGCGGTGATCTCTTCACCCAATTTGGCGATCCGGGCGGCGACGTCGGCCTCGGAGATCATCACCTCGACAGTGTGTTTCATCACATACTCCATTCATGGCCAAAGGGTTATTGGCCGTTCATTTGCATCAAAACCGAGGATTCTACCATTCCAGCCGGGAGGCGTCAGGCATACGTGATGCTTTTATCGGCTTATTTTAATTGATAGAGTTAGCGGGCCTTTGGGCATTATCGGTGACAATACTATAAACACCATAATCAATAACTATTAGATGAAAAAACTATGGAACCACGCGCAGAAATAAGACGTCGAACCCGGCTTTCGCCGGAGGCTCGCCGTGACCAACTGATGGAGTGTGCCATCGAGGTATTCTCCCGTCGCGGCATTGGCCGTGCGGGACATGCCGAGATCGCGGAACAAGCCAAGGTATCGGTCGCGACCGTATTCAACTATTTCAACACCCGTGAAGATCTGGTCGATGAAGTGCTGGCCGAGATCGAGCGCTTCGTGCAACAGATCCTCGAGCAGGCTTATACCGGCCAGGGTCCGGTCAGCGACAGCATTCACCGTCACGTGAAGCTGTTCGTCGACGCCGCCTACGATAGCCCGGACCATGCCAGCATCTGGCTGGAATGGAGCTCATCGGTGCGGGAAGAGGTGTGGCCCCGCTACACCCGCTTGCTGGACCGGGCGCTGGAACGCATAGCGCCCCACCTGCAGGCCGCCATGGACAGTGGCGAGATCCAGAGCGTGCTGTCGGCGCAGGATCTGGCCCGCTCCCTGACCGGGTTTGGCTACGTCATGATGCAGATGATCAATCAGCCCCAACGCCCATCCCGGGAAGAGGTGACTGATTTTCTGTTCAAGTATGTGACGGCCCCCATTCAGGTCGCCTAACCCGCCTCGCCAATAAAAAAGCGGCGCCGGACTGTTCAGGTCGGCGCCGCTTTTGTTTGCCTGCCGTCTGGCTCAGGGCTGGGCATAGCCCCAGCGCCGGGTCAGCGCATGTTCGACCCCAAGGTGGTCAAGAATGCGCGCCACCATAAAGTCCACCAGGTCCTCGATGCTCTTGGGTTCATGATAGAAACCGGGGGCGGCCGGCATGATGGTCACCCCGAGCCGCGCCAGCTTCAACATGTTCTCCAGATGGATCGCCGAGAAGGGGCTCTCCCTGGGCACCAGGATAAGCTGGCCGCGCTCCTTGATCACCACGTCCGCCGCCCGCTCCAGCAGGTTGTCGGAGGCGCCGTTGGCGATGGCCGAGACTGTGCCCATGGAGCAGGGGCAGACCACCATCTGTTTCGGCGCCGCCGAGCCGGAGGCCACCGGCGAGAACCACTCCTCCTTGCCGCAGGCCACTATCTGCCCCTCCCTGGCGCCATACTGGCGGCAGAGGTAGGCAGACAGCTCCTTTGGCGAGCCGGGCCAATCCTGCTGCTGCTCGGTCTTGAGCACCACCCGGGCGGCGGAGGAGGCCAGCAGATAGACCCTATAGTCCGCCTGCACCAGGCATTGCAGCAGGCGCAGGGCGTAGGGGGCGCCGGAGGCACCGGTCAGCGCCAGGGTGATCTGTTTGCTCATGACTTGCCTTGCTTGAGGCGGGCGAGCAGCTTGTCGTGAATGCCGCCGAAGCCGCCGTTGCTCATGATCAGAATATGATCGCCGGCGCGGCTCTCGGCCACCAGCCGGTCGATCAGGGTCTCCAGCTCGTCGAATACCCGGGCCGGACGGCTCATGTGGGCCGTCACCTCGGCCAGATCCCAGCCGATGTTGGCCGGCTGGAAGAAGAGCACCTCGTCGGCGCCGTCGAAGCAACCAGCCAGCTCCTCCTTGTGCACCCCCAGCTTCATGGTGTTGGAGCGCGGCTCCAGCACCGCCAGAATGCGGGCCTTGCCCACCTTGGCGCGCAGGCCACCGAGGGTGGTTTCGATGGCGGTCGGGTGGTGGGCGAAGTCGTCATAGACGCTGATGCCCGCCACCTCGCCCTTGAGCTCCATCCGCCGCTTCGGCGACTTGAACTGGCACAGGGCTTTGATCCCGTGCTCCACCATGACGCCGGCGTGACGGGCGGCGGCGATGGCCATCAGGCCGTTGCTGACGTTGTGCTCGCCGATGCACTCCCAGTGCACCTCGCCCTGCTTCTGCCCATCCAGCCACACCTCGAAGGCGGAGCCGTCCTCTGCCAGCTTGACCGCCTTCCACTTGGCGTCGTCCTGACCCACCAGTTCGACCTCGCTCCAGCAGCCCATCTCGCGCACGGCACCGAGGTTCGCATCGGCCTGGGGAAACAGCACCCGGCCATTGCTCGGCACTGTGCGCATCAGGTGGTGGAACTGACGCTGGATGGCGGCGAGATCCGGGAAGATGTCCGCGTGGTCGAACTCCAGGTTGTTCATGATCAGGGTGCGGGGATGGTAGTGCACGAACTTGGAGCGCTTGTCGAAGAAGGCGCAGTCATACTCGTCCGCCTCGATGACGAAGAAGGGGGCGTCCCCCAGGCGGGCGGAGACAGGGAAGTTGCCCGGCACGCCACCGATGAGGAAGCCCGGCGCCAGTTTGGCGTACTCCAGCACCCAGGCCAGCATGCTGGCGGTGGTGGTCTTGCCATGGGTGCCCGCCACGGCCAGCACCCAGCGATCCTGCAGCACATGCTCCAGCAGCCACTGGGGGCCTGAGATATAGGGCAGATTGCGATCCAGCACATATTCCACGCAGGGGTTGCCACGGCTCATGGCGTTGCCGATCACCACCAGATCCGGCGCCGGATCGAGCTGGGACGGATCATAGCCCTCGGTCAGCCCTATGCCCTGCTGCTCGAGCTGGGTGCTCATGGGGGGATAGACGTTGGCATCGGAGCCCGTGACTCTATAACCCAGCTGCTTGGCCAGCACGGCGACGCCGCCCATGAAGGTGCCGCAGATACCGAGGATGTGAATATGCATACCGCTTCCCGTTCCTGTAGAGAGAGCGAGCATTCTAGCAAGATGGCGCCAATTTGGCAGACCCAAGCTGACCGGCTGCAGCCAACTCTGTCGCAGTGCCCTCGAAATATGGTCATTTGATTCGACATCGCTATAATATCGGCCTGCAAACTTGACTCCAACACTGAAGGAAACGTCATGAGCCTGAACCTGGTACCGGCTGGCAAGAGCCTGCCTGACGACATCTATGTCATCATCGAAATCCCGCAAAACGCCGACCCGATCAAATATGAAGTCGACAAGGACAGCGGTGCCATCTTCGTTGATCGCTTCATGTCCACCCCGATGTTCTACCCGTGCAACTACGGTTACGTGAACGCCACCCTGTCTCTGGATGGGGATCCGGTCGACGTGCTGGTGCCGACTCCTTACCCGCTGCTGGCCGGCTCCGTCATTCGCTGCCGCCCGGTCGGCGTGCTGAAGATGACCGACGAATCCGGTGAAGATGCCAAGATCGTGGCCGTGCCGCACTCCAAGCTGACCAAGCAGTACGATCACATCCAGGATGTGAACGACCTGCCAGAGCTGCTCAAAGCCCAGATCCAGCACTTCTTCGAGCGCTACAAAGAGCTGGAAGCGGGCAAGTGGGTCAAGGTGGAAGGTTGGGGCGACAAGGCCGCTGCAGAAGCCGAGATCGTCACTTCTGCCGAGCGTTACGCCGCCAAGTAAGCGTATTTCTCGCGATAAAAAGGCGCCTCATGGCGCCTTTTTATTTGCTCTGGGCTGATGACCAGGCGTCAGCCCCGGCGGATCGCCCTGGATATAGATGTCGCGCCCATTCTGGCGGTAGGGCCGGTAATAACTGTCACCACAGTGGTAATCCTCGCCCCGGCCCCCCACCAGCTCGCAGTTGACCGGCAACACCTCCAGCCACTTGACCGCCTGCTGCAGGCGCAGCCACTCCTGCCACTCGTGCTCCCGCGCCAGCTGATCCCGCAAGGCAAAGGTGTCCGCCGTGGACATTCCCTGATTGACGATCACCTGGCCCGCCAGCGCCGGCAGCGTGACCAAGCTCAGCAAGAGCATCGAGATAGGCTTCATGATCGCTCCCTGTGCGACTTATTTTCAGAATTAAATTTAAAGCTTTATCAGGCGATTACCAACTTCAATGCAATTGAAGTAATCCAAAACCGGCCGCCTCACCTAGTTGTTTAGTATCTATCGGCGCGGGATGCAGCATCATGAAACTGGCACAAGGAGTGCTGTGGAGTCTAGTGTTTGCCGCCGCGGCCGGTGCCCAGGAGGTCAACCTCAGCTGGCAATGGCAGTCCGCCGACGGCCAGCTCAAGCATCTGCAACTGAGCACGGATGAGCGCGTCATCTCGGCCAGCCGTCATGAGATGACCCTGCTCGACGCCTCCCTCAACTATCCGCTGGAGACCCTCTACTCCTACATCAGCCCGCGGCTCTACAACAGCATCAACCAGATCAATCAGAGCAGCCCGGAGACCGCCACCAAGTTTCGCAACCTGGAGCAGGCCTTCACCCTGCACGACGACAGCCTGGAGTCGAACCAGTTCTGGCAGGCCTATCAGCAATATCAGGAAGATGCCTTCTACCAGATGCGGGTGCTGCCCTGCGTGCACCCGGCCAATCGCAAGCTGCCCTGCGTGCGGCCCAATTACTCCCAGCTGTTCTATCAATTCAAGGGTGACCTCAAGCCGCTGGCCCAGCAGTTTTCGGCCAAGGATCTGGCCACCAGCGTCAATCTGCTGCAGGAGTGGTTAAACGGCATCCCCACCCCTCCCGAGCAGATGGATCACTTCGCCCCTCCCTTGCAGGCGCTGCAGGACAACAAGGCCGACAGTGACGAGAAGGCGCTGCTGATGGCCAGCCTCTTGGCCGAGCTGGCGCCCCAGTACATGCTCAGCATCATTTACCCCAACATCAGCATCGGCAGCGTCTCCCCGGCCTGGCTCGCCATCACAGCCGACAGCGGGCTGAAAGGTGACACCCTGGTGATCGGCAATCAACGCCACGTGCTGCTGACCGGCTCCCCCCTGCTGGCCCAGCAGATGACCATGGCCCAGATCCCGCTGGTCAGTGAACCCCTCTACTGAACCACACTCCTCAAACCAGTTGATAAGACGTTGATTTTTATCGACTGCGTGCCATCCTAGCCGCCCTTGCCAGCCGCCCCTCCGCGCTGGCGGACGGTGCGATCCTAACGCTCACCACATTATTTAACACTTTTTAAACAGATCCGATCAGTTTAGGATGAGTACTGTCCCATTCCCACAATCATGAAATCGTTATAACATAACAAAGGAGTGTCATCAGGATGAAACATCTCGTACTTACCCTGGCGCTGCTGCCAGGCCTGGTCATGGCCCACAACATCAAGGAATCTGCCCAGGTACCACCGGTCAACATCGGTGACAAGGGTGAGCTGGTGCTGCAGGACAAGGCGATAAGCTATCAGCCCTGGCAGAGCAAGGTGCTGGCCGGCAAGGTCTTCTTGATCCAGCACATCGCCGGTCGCTCCAGTGCCAAGGAGTTGAATGCCCCCATGATCGAGGCGATCAAGGCGGCCAAGTTGCCCCATGATCAGTACCAGACCGTCACCATCATCAACAGCAATGACGCCATCTGGGGCACCTCCGGTTTCGTGAAGAGCAGTGCAGAAGACAGCAAGAAGGAGTTCCCCTGGTCCGTCATGGTACTGGATGCCAAGGGCATGGCCCGCAACGCCTGGGATCTCGCGCCGGAGAGTTCGGCCATCATACTGCTGGATAAAGAGGGCAAGGTGCTGTTCGCCAAAGATGGCCAGCTCGATGCCACCAACATCGCTACCGTGATGGGGCTCATCAAGTCCCATCTCTGAATCAGAGAGTAAGGGCGCTGATGGCGCCCTTTCCATAAGGGTCTATGGGTCGTTTCAAGCTGAAAATCTGGTTGTTGCTGCTGGGCTGGTTGTGGTTGCAACCGGCACTGGCGCAGCATCCGCTGGAAGCGAGCCTGCCTGACCACGGCCACCATTGCCTCATCTGCGCCCTCCATCTGGATGGCAAGCTGGCCCTGACGCCCACTCCGCTTACCCCTGCCCCGCAGTTTTCTACTTTTCCGCCTGTCATCCCCGGTTTCCCCCTGCTCGGCAGCCCTGCCTCGCCTCACTACAGCATCCGCGCCCCGCCGGCCTCCCATCGTTGAACCAACTGAATATTTCTCTTATTAATTGATGGTTTAAAAGGATTAACGATGAAAGCAGTCACCCTGTTACTGGCGGCCGCCGCCTTCGGCGTACAAGCCAATCACGACGACCATGAGAGCCATGGCCACGGGGCCCACGAGCATGGCCACGGCCACCTCAATCTGGTGCTCGATGGCAACCAGCTGATGATCGAGCTGCAGGCGCCTGCCGCCGATCTGGTGGGCTTCGAGCATGCCGCCAGAAGCGATGAGGAGAAGGCGCAGTACGCCAAGGCGCTGGCCCGGCTCCAGCAGCCGGATGCCCTGTTCCGCCTCGATCCTGCCGCCGGTTGCACCCTGACCCGGCAGGAGATCAATGCCGCCAAGGAAGAACACGACCACGATCATGACCATGAAAAGGCGGACGGCGATCAGGATGAGCACCACCATGATGAGGCGGGTCACGCCGACATGGGCGCCATGTACACCTACACCTGCGAGACCCCGGCCAAACTCACTGGTCTTGAAGCCACCCTGTTTGCCGTCTATCCGAGCCTGGAGAAGCTGAGCGTGCAGGGTATCTTGCCCAACGGCCAGACCGCGGCCGAGTTGACCCCATCCGCCTTCCAACTGAGCTGGTGACACCATGAAAAACGCCGTGGTTGAGATCCGCGATCTGGCCTTTGCCTGGCCGGGTCACGAGGCCGTACTCGATCTGCCCGCCCTGTGCATCCAGCAGGGGGAGCGGGTCTTCATCAAGGGACCCTCGGGCTCCGGCAAGTCCACCCTTCTCGGCTTGCTGGCCGGGATCCAGACCGCCAACCACGGCACCCTGGAGGTGCTGGGCCAGCCATTGGCCCAGCTCTCTGGCCGCGCCCGTGATCACTTCCGGGCCGCCAATCTGGGTTACATCTTCCAGCAGTTCAACCTGCTGCCGTTTTTATCTGTATTAGACAATGTCACCGCCGCCCTCAGCTTCTCGCCCCAGAAGCGAGCCCGCCTGCAAGGAAGCCCCGAGCAGGAGGCACGCCGGCTGCTGGGAGAGCTGCAACTGCCAAACGAGGCGCTGCACAGACCCGTCCACGCCCTGAGCATCGGCCAGCAGCAGCGGGTCGCCGCCGCCCGCGCCCTGATCGGCTCGCCACCGCTGGTGATCGCCGATGAGCCCACCTCGGCCCTCGATACCGACAACAGAGCCGCCTTCATCAAGTTGTTGTTCGAGGAGTGCGACAAGCAGGGCAGCACCCTCATCTTCGTCAGTCACGATCCCTATCTCGAGCCGCTCTTCCCCCGGGTAGAGAATCTGCAACAGCTCAACCGGAGGGCCGCATGATGACGCCACATGATCACCGCCACCCGACCGGATCCGCCCCGGCGGACCATTCACCCTCATTGAGCCGGAGGTCGCCATGCTGAAACTTGCCCTGCAGAGTCTATGGGCCCGTCGCCTCACCGCCGGGCTCACCCTGCTGGCCGTGGCCATCAGCGTCACCCTGCTGCTCGGGGTGGAGCGGGTGCGTATGCAAGCCCGCGAGAGCTTCTCCAATACCGTCTCCGGCACCGATCTCATCGTCGGCGCCCGCTCCGGCCAGGTGAACCTGCTGCTCTACTCGGTGTTTCGCATCGGCAACCCCACCAACAACGTCGGCTGGGACACCTATCAGACCATCAAGCAGAGACCGGGAATCGCCTGGACCATTCCCCTCTCCCTCGGCGACTCCCACAAGGGATTCCGGGTGCTCGGCACCAACGGGGACTACTTCCTCCACCTGAAATATGGCCAGCAACAGTCGCTGCAACTGCGTGAGGGGCGGGCATTCGAGACGCCGTTCGAGGCGGTACTCGGCGCCCAGGTGGCCGAGAAGCTGGGCTATCGGCTGAACCAGTCCATCGTCATCGCCCATGGCGCCGGCAACACCTCCTTCAGCCAGCATGACAACCTGCCGTTCAAGGTGGTGGGGATACTGGCACCGACCGGTACCCCCATCGATCGCACCGTGCATGTGCCACTCGCCGGGATTGAGGCCATTCACCTCGGCTGGGACAGCGGCCGTCACAGCAAGAACGTCACCGCCGAGCAGGCGCTGGCGCAGGATCTCACCCCCAAGACCATCACCGCCTTTATGGTGGGCCTCAGCAACCGCATCCTGGCGTTCCAGCTGCAACGGGGCATCAACACCTACCCCGGTGAGCCGCTGATGGCCATTCTGCCCGGCGCCGCCCTGCAGGAGCTGTGGGGCCTGATGAGCGTGGCCGAGACGGCGCTCTCGGTGATCGCCGGCTTCGTGGTGGTGGCGGGCCTCATCGGCATGCTGACCACCCTGCTGGCGGGGCTCAACGAGCGGCGCCGGGAGCTCGCCATACTGCGCTCCCTCGGCGCCGGCCCATCCCACCTGTTCCTGTTGCTGGCGCTGGAGGCGATGGCGCTCACCACGATCGGGATCGCCCTCGGGGTGGCCGCGCTCTACCTGGGGCAGGGGCTTGCCACCCCCTGGCTGCTCGGCCACTATGGCCTGCAATTAAGCTTGGGGCTGCCGAGCGCCTATGAGTGGCAGCTGCTGGGACTGGTCTGGCTGGCCGGCATGGTGATCGGCCTGCTGCCCGCGGCCCGCGCCTACCGCTACAGCCTGAGTGATGGCATGAGTATCCGGATATGAGGATGACGAGGTGGATGAGGCCAATGCTGTGGCTCGCCCGCTACCGGCAGCCCGTGTCCACCATTCGCTACCGCCTGAGCGATGGCATGAGCATTCGCGTCTAGTGACCACACCGGAATAAACACAGAAGGACAGATGATGAAGTGGAAGATAATGGCGCTGCTGGCCAGCCTGCTGGTGCTGCCGGCCCTGGCCGCCGACTACAAGACCATCGACTGGGACATTTTGATCCCGGAAGGTGAAAAACTGCTGCCGCCCCCCCAGGTCAGCCACGATGGCAACCTGGCCTCGGTGCCGCAGCCGGTCGGCGGCGTCAACAAGAAGCTGGATCAGCAGGATGTACGCATCCCGGGCTTCGTGGTGCCGCTGGAAGGCGACGCCAAGACTATCACCGCCTTCCTGCTGGTGCCCTACTTCGGGGCCTGCATCCACGTGCCGCCCCCGCCCACCAACCAGGTGATCTATGTGAGCTATCCCCAGGGCGCCCCGGTGGATGATCTCTGGGACGCCATCTGGGTGAAGGGCAAGATGCGCACCATCAGTTCCAGCCACGAGATGGCCACCGCCTCCTACTCCATGGACGCGGTCGAAGTCAGCGTCTACGAAGAAGAGTGAGTCCGGTCATAAACCGCCGGAAGCAATCAAAAGCGAGTCAGCTCAGCCGTAGTGGCGCTGACCATAGACAACATCGCCATGATGGCCTCCCGCGGGAGGCCATTTTTTATCCCTGTGATCGCCACCATGACGGGCCCCTGCCTGAGGGATTGTTCGTCCGCCCGGTTGGAGTAACATTCAATACCAGCCCTATTCAACCCCTGGATCATGGAGCCAGCATGGCCGATCTGCCGCCCCCCAAGAAAGAGAGTTCCATCCTGAGCAGCCAGGAGCAGACCCTGCGCCTGGCCCGCAGCCGCGGCATAGACGGCATGCTGACCCGCAACAGCGACAGCACCTTCGAGCAGCGCGCCACCTTCCGCCAGCTGGCGGATCAGGCCGCCCGCCAGCGCAACCTGGAAGCCATCATGGTGATGGCGTCCCGCCACTGCGAGGAGACGGCCGCCGGCGGCGAGATGGACAGCGACTGGCTGACCCGCTTCCTGCAACTGGCCGAAGACATCAGCATGGTGCCCATGCAGCAGCTGTGGGGGCGGATCTTCGCGCTGGAGGTGGCGACCCCGGGTCGCTTCTCCATCCGGGCCCTCAGCACCCTCAAGGAGATGACCCAGCGCGAGGCCCAGCTGTTCCAGCGCATCTGCGCCCTCTGCTGCCACTATGAGGGCAGCGAAGAGCAGCGCCTGCTGCTGGGCATGCACAAGGGCGCCAGCCTGCTCAGCCGGGCCAAGGTCACCCGCATGGGGCTTGGCAAGTATCGGGTGCCCTACAGCGCCCTGCTGCTGCTATTCGATCTGGGTCTGCTGCACCGGGGCGAGCTCGAATCCGGCCCGCTGCCCGCGGACGGCGTCGAGCTGGCCTTCGGCAATCAGCGCTGGCGCCTGCGTCAGCGCCAGGGCAACCTCACCCTGCTCTACTACCGCCTCACCCCGGTCGGCAACGAACTCGCCCTGCTGTTGCAGGAGCCTCCGCTGGAGGAGTACCTGCAAGACCTGAAGACCTTGCTGACCACCAACCTGCAGATCGAGACCCTGATGCTGGCCCCGGCCGGCGAGCCTGAGCCCCACCCCTGATACCAACAGGAGCCCGCCTGGGCTCCTGTGGTTCCCCTTGCCAAATTGCGACTGGGCCCCCCTCATTCCCAAAACGGCTCCCAAAAAGCGAATCGATTCAGCAACCCGCCGACGGCCATCCCATTCCCCCTCACCGAGCGGCCGGCTTTCCTCGAACAAAGCCCGCCCAGATCGCTATTTTGACGCCGACCGCGACTCTGGTGCAGGGTTTGCAGACGGGACTCATCGCCACTAGCCCCAGCCGGAACATGCCATGAGAGTCAACCATCCCGTTACCCAGCGTGAGCGTCTCTACCCTGA
This sequence comes from Aeromonas sp. sia0103, assembly GCF_963895295.1. Classification (NCBI taxonomy): domain Bacteria; kingdom Pseudomonadati; phylum Pseudomonadota; class Gammaproteobacteria; order Aeromonadales; family Aeromonadaceae; genus Aeromonas; species Aeromonas sp. sia0103. Next base: position 36,042 of record NZ_CAWQKG010000044.1, read on the forward strand.
GCACCAGAACCTGATCTCCACCACGGATCTGGAGAGCCGGATCACGGATGCCAACGAGGAGTTCTGCCAGATCGCCGGCTTTGGACTGGAGGAACTGCAGGGGGCGCCGCACAACCTGGTGCGCCATCCCGACATGCCGACCCAGGCCTTCGCCGACATGTGGGCGCATCTGCGCCAGAACAAGAGCTGGATGGGACCGGTCAAGAACCGCTGCAAGAATGGCGACCACTACTGGGTCAGCGCCTTCGTCACCCCCATTCAGGACGCCAGCGGCAAGACGGTGGAGTATCAGTCGGTGCGCACCGCGCCGGACGAGGCGCTGAAGCAGCGGGCCGAGCGGGTCTATGCCCAGCTGAGGGAAGGCAAGCTCCCCCTGGCCCTGCGCCTGCCCGCCTTCTCCCACAGCCTGCTGCTCAACCTCTGCCTGCTGCTCAGCCTGGTAGCCATGCTCGGGCTCGGTTATCGCCACGAGCTGAGCTGGCAGCTGGTGTGGGCCGCCCTGCCGCTGGCCTGCGCGGCCCTGCTCATCCAGGCCCAGTCTCGTCGGCTGGGCCGGCTCGGCGTGCTGGCACGCCGCCGTTTCGACAATCCGCTGATGCAGTTGCTCTACACAGGCCGGGTCGACAACCTCGCCGCTATCGAGCTCGCCATGCGGATGAACCAGGCCGAGTTCAACGCCGTGCTGGCCCGCACCCAGCAGACCTGCACCCGGATCCTGCGCGCCGCCGAGGGGGATCTGCACAACGCCGAGACTATCACCGACAACCTGCAGCGGCAGCAGGCACAGACCAATCTGGTCGCCACCGCCATCACACAAATGGCGGAATCCATCCGCGAGGTCTCCCACAGCTCGACCGCCTCCTCCGACCGCTTGGATGAGACCGCCGATCTGTTCAGCGAGGGCAACCGCAGCGTGCTGGACACCATGGCCTCGGTGGAGGGGATGCACAGCGAGCTGGTCACCTCCAAGGGGGTGATCAACACGCTCGCCAGCCAATGCCGGGCCATCGACGGCATCCTGGATGTGATCAACAACATCGCCAACCAGACCAACCTGCTGGCGCTCAACGCCGCCATCGAAGCCGCCCGCGCCGGTGAGGCGGGCCGTGGCTTCTCGGTGGTGGCGGACGAGATCCGCTCGCTGGCCATCAAGACCCAGACCTCCACCGGTGAGATCCAACAGATGATCAGCCTGCTGCAACGCAGCGCCGGCGAGGCCGAACAGGCGATGGAGAAAGGGGAGCAGCTCTCGGCCAGCTGCCGACTCAAGGCCTCCGCCACCGGCGACGTCCTGCAACGGATCAACGACATGTTGTTACAGGTGGCCGCCGGCAGCAGCCAGATTGCCCAGGCGGTGCAGGAACAATCCCAGGTCACCATGGACATCAACCGCAACGTGCTCAACATCAAGAGCCTCGCGGATGACTCCAGTCTGGGGAGCCAGCATGCGGTGCAGGGCGTCATCGCGCTGGTGCGCCAGTTGAACGAACTGGAGCGGCTGGTGCGCCAATTCCAGCAACGTCCCGCCCCCCACACAGCCAATGAACCGCAGCCCAGTGGCCGCGCCCTGCTCGCCCGCTGAGCCCTCACGGAGGAAACCAAACCCCAGATAAAGACCGTGCGCTAACACAAAAAAGCATGGGCCCATCTCGTGAGAGACGGGCCCATCGACATTATGGGGCTGGGACAGCACTCTAGATCCAACCCCTCTGTTACAGGGCGGCCAGCCACTTATCCGCCCGCGCCACCATCGGCTTGCCCTTGCCGCTCTCACCATGGCAGTTGAGCAGCACCGCACTCAACAGGGTGATCGCCCCGATTTCACTCCCCCGCCCCGGTGCGCTGTGAGCGTTGGGGGGCGAGATGCCCATCACCACCTGTTATTAATAAATTTGTTGATCTTGCCCGAGAAACAACTATCTCACGCTTCCCTCACCAGCCCCGTTCGGTAACATAGCCATCAGGAATACCTCTCGTCGGAGTCATCCATGAGCCAGACCGGAGCAACACCGCAGGGAAAGCGCAGCAGACTGGAGGCTGAGATTCAGGGGCGGTAGCGTTATCTGAAGATATATAATCAAGTTATGACTGTCGTGCGCTATTAAAAATGATGACTATCACAATTTTATTCCTGCTTGACTTATTCATAAAACATAGAAATTGGTTGCCATCATTATTTGAAATGCTGGCTTATTATGAATATCAACACGACAAGATTTTTTCTATTAGTTATGCTGAAATGTGACATATTTTATCGTATACCCCCTAAGATAGATTTCAGTGCTTTGGGTATCAAAAGGGACAAAGATGAAAAAAAGTGACAGTGGTGGTATCGGCGCGAAGAAAGGCTTTCTTTATCAAGATTATATCGCCGCATACTTAGCTCTACACATGCTCAAAGATAAACGCCTAAAGGCCGTTCGTTGTGAAGTTAGCGATGATATTGATCTTATATATACAAACTACATTGAGTATGTCCAAGTAAAAACAACTAACATTTCAAACAAGTGGAACTTAGAAGAACTTACGAAAGTAACTAAAAAATCAGTGGCAGGAAAGACCAGACAGGTAAAAAACACAGACTCAATACTTCACAAATCTATTAGCTGTGACGCAAATGTTTTATCTCCGAAGTTCAGAATTGTTACACCGATAGATGTTAACAGCACACTAAAATATCTTACGATTCCTTTTGAGGACCGAGAGGATGAAGCTAAAAGAGATGCTTTACTAGTATCGCTAAAAAATAAGGTGAAAAATTTTCATAGTCCAAATGGTAGAGATGTCGAATACTGGTTAGATAACACGACGTGGATGTATATAGCACAAGTTGAATATATAAAGTCAGAATGTAAACTTATGATCATTAGAAGTGCATTTGATGACTTTCGTTTACAAATAAATCCGTCCTCAGATCCAGAAAAGATACTAAATAACTTACTTGTTGCCTTAATCGAAAAAAGTGCAACATCAATTGTATTGTCTTCTGCTGATAAAAAGACTTACTTCAGAGAAGACTTCCTTGATTGGTTTGAAAAACAGCTAAATTCCTACTCGAAGGAAAGCTATAATTTTTCCAAGGTTTACAAACAGAATGAATCCCCTATCCTGTCAAAGTTTTTTGAGTCGCAAGAAGATTATCTAGCTCATGACAAAGAAAAGTTATGTGTAGGAGTTGAAGGGAAATATCACCTTCAAATGTATACATATGACAAAATAGCAAAAGGAATTAAAAAATGGCTACCAGAGGTTCTTTTACGACCAAGAGAGCTGGCAGATAACACTGCGACAAACCTTGAGCAGAAACTTACCTCTTACTCCAAAATGAAGTTGCAAAGCAGCAAAGAACTTATTTCATTGATTCCACAGGTTCTCTTACACTCTATTATTCGCACTACATATGAAAGTCAACCTATTCCAGCACACCTACATATAGATGATGATGAAAATACAACATTCTCAAATGTACATATAGTAATCAATCGTCATTCACCAGACATTTTAGTCATGGGATTTAATTATTTCATACCAAAATTACAAGAATCAGACATTGACAAAATAGTCAGTGACTTCGAAACACTTTTAGAACAAGAATCTTTCGACACCAAGAAAGACAAAATCCTAGAAATAAAAGATGATTCATATCTGATTACTCATGACATTGATGAAATACTAGATGCTAATAGTTCATTGGATGAACATTTAGATAGAATTAAGTTTATATTTTTTATCGGATTTAACTCTCAAAATCTAACATGTAATAAATCAAACATGGATGATGGGTATGAGCATGAACTAAAAGTTGAAATAAAATCAAAATTTATCAGCTTGATTGAAACACTACTGAAACAAAATGCCTTTTATTCAAAAATGAATATCGAAGTGTATTTATATCCAGTACCAAAAATAGAAAAATTGATAGACTCCGTCAGCTGCTGCTTGGAGGGGAAATGAATACAAATATAACAAGCCTCATTGACAAGGTTGAAAGCAATGAAATATCCCCTTTCGGATATTTAAAAAAAACTAATGAATATCTATCCAACCCAATAAGCAACAGTTTAGGGCGTGAATTGGTAATACGGGCTCTGGACAAAAAACATTTATTCTCAGACCGAGAAAAATTACTATTAGAAATGGTAAGGAAATCTGGGTTATATCCTTATATAAACAAATATTTTAACAAAATAGATTCAAATACTGAGCTGGCAATTAATCTTTATAAGAGTAAAGATGGAAATGGATTTATATTCCATACATTACAAGCAAGAGTTTTTAACTATCTTCTTGAAAAGAAAAATGTTGTATTGAGCGCCCCAACCAGCATGGGTAAAAGTGCGATTATAGACTCAATATTATATACCGGTAAGTTTAATAAAATAGTTATAGTTGTTCCCACAATAGCACTAATAGACGAAACCAGAAGGCGAATTCAAAATAAATTCAAAGAAAGTTACCAAATAATATATCACAACACACAAGAACTTTCTTCAAATAAAGCTGTATATGTATTGACTCAGGAACGAGTTAATGAGAGAAGTGACATAAAAAATATAGATCTTTTTGTCATAGATGAGTTTTACAAACTTGCTTTTGGCAAAGAGGAAAAAAGCCGTTCTATAGCACTGAACATTGCAATGAGTAAACTTCTAACAAATTCAAAGCAATTTTATTTAATTGGGCCATACATTGATGAAGTTAGGGGTCTAGAAAAAATTTCAAAGGACTTTATATTCATTCCAACTGATTTTAAAACAGTCGCAGTTAATTTACATTGCTTCAACATAAAGCCAACAAATATAGATGAGAAGATAGATAAAACAACTGAAATAATTAGGCAATATAAAGGGCAAACTATCATATATTGCATGTCCCAGAACTCCATAAGTGATCTTGCCGAAAGATTGATTAGTATAGAAAATTTATTTTACTATGTTGCCGAGGATGTAGTATCGGATATTGTCGAGTGGATAAAGTCAAACTATAGTGAAAACTGGATTTATTTTAAGGCGCTAAGAAGGGGGGTTGCTATACATCATGGAACGTTACCCAGAGCTTTACAACAGTTGAGTCTGGACTTATTTAACTCAGGTAAAATATCAATTTTGCTTTGCACAAGTACAATTATTGAAGGTGTAAATACTGTTGCTCAGAACGTTATTATTTATGACAATAAACGTTCTAAATACCTTGTAGACAATTTTACACATAAAAACATTTCTGGTCGTGCCGGTAGAATGAATCAACACTTGATAGGTAATGTTTTTTGCTTAGAGGCTTTACCAAAAGATGAAAACGACCCGAAAATTGTAGATCTTCCTCTTGGTAATATGGATGATAACACTCCAATAAACCTTCTGGCTGGCATTCAGGATGAGCACCTATCTTCTATAGCGGAAGAAAGAATACGTTTATATTCTGTAAAATCAGATATTCCTATGGAAATCATAAGATCACACACATCATATGATATTGAAATTATTGAAAAAGCCTATGAGGCTCTTAACGAACTATCCACGAAAGAACTAGGGATACTGACAAATTCAGCTAAATCAAACTCAGTTTACTTTGACTTAATAACAAGACTAATTAAAAAGGTAGAATATAATTCATTAATGAGACTTAACCTTCACTATGATGATAACGATGACTTGAAAAATAGAATCATGTGGTATGTATTTGCAAGCAGTCACTCTGAATACATAGAAAGAAGAATTGACTACATAAGTAATAATATACATAAAGATATGCAATCTAAAAAAATTGATACAGAGCTAAAGATATGTAGAAATATATTTAAACACAATATACCTAGAGCACTTTCACTGTATCAAGATTTAATAAACTTCGAATTACATTCTTTAGGAATAGTTAAAGAAGCTGATTATGGATATTTAATCCAAAAATTTGAAAACTCAAATTTACCAACAAACTTCACCGCATTAGAGGAAATGGGCGTACCTATTGAGACCCTTGATAAAGTTAAAAACTCACCACTATCAGAGTTGGAAATAGAACACTTATGTATACAGATGAAAAGACTAGCTGAAACTTACAAAGAATTTAACTCTATTGATAGCTACTTCATAAGAAAGGCATTAAGTTGAAGCTGACTCGCCCACACTATTTCGAGTAGTGCATTACAACGGAAATATAAGTCTGTATATGGTGAACGGTACAATGTTTTGCACTTATTTTTTCTATATTTCAAACACGTGTCAGCAACAATGGAATAGCTGAACTAACAAGGGGGAAAACGCCCCCTTGTTTATTTATGTTCGGTATGAGCAATCGCCCTCAGCCGATCAACCCCCGCTGCCTTAGAGCAGTCAGCAACTCATCCACCAGAGCATCCACCGGCTTGCCGGCGTTAAGCAGGTGAATTTCCGGTTGTTCCGGTGCCTCATAGGCGGAGTCGATGCCGGTAAAGTTGCGAATTTCCCCCGCCCGTGCCTTCTTGTAGAGCCCCTTGGGATCGCGCTCTTCACAGACGGCGAGCGGCGCATCCACAAACACCTCGACAAACTCGTCGGCGCCCAGCAGATTGCGCACCAGCTCCCGCTCGGCGCGGAACGGCGAGATAAAGGCGGTGAGCACGATCAGCCCCGCATCCACCATGAGCTTTGCCACTTCGCCGACCCGGCGGATATTCTCCTGACGGGCGGCATCATCGAAGCCGAGATCCCCGCACAGGCCATGGCGCACGTTGTCCCCATCCAGCAGATAGGTGTGCTTGCCCTCGGCCGCCAGCGCCTGCTCCAGCGCCCCGGCCAGGGTGGACTTGCCTGCCCCGGAGAGCCCGGTAAACCAGATCACCAGCGGCTTTTGTCCCTTCAATTCAGAGCGGCTCTGTTTGTCGACGGCATGGGCATGCCACACGATATTGCTCATTCAAACTCCTTGCGAGGCAGCAGGGCCCCAAAACGAAGAGGGTGGCGCCTCAGAACGGAAACAGCAGGGGCACCATGCAGATCACCCCCAGGCTGTAGGCCAGCGACACCGGCAGCGCCAGCTTGAGGTAGTCCGGCATCTTGTAGTTACCCGCCGCATAGACCATCAGGTTGGTCTGGTAGCCATAGGGCAGTATGAAGCTGGAGCTGGCACCAAACAGCACCGCCAGAATGAACGGCATGGTCGACACGTCCATGCTGAGCGCCAGCTGGTAGCCCATGGGGAAGGCCAAAGCGGCGGCGGCGTTGTTGCTCATCAGCTCGGTCAGCACCAAGGTAAACAGATAGATACCGATAAAGGCGATGAGCGGGCTGGCGCCGTTGAACTCCCCCATCAGCCAGTCGGCGATGACCCGGGCCAGACCGCTGTGCTCCAGCTGATCGGCGATGGCGAGCGCGCCCCCCACCACCAGCCAGATGTCGAGGGGGAAGCGACGACGGATCTCGTCCAGGGTCAGAATGCGGCTGAACAGCAGCACCACCAGCATCACCAGCAGCCCCTTGAACAGCGGCACCAGCTCGAACACCGACAGCGCCAGCACCCCGATAAAGCCCAGCACTACGGCGGCGCTGCGGCTGCCATCGAGCCGGGTGGAGGCTTCCAGCCCGCTCACCACCACGAACTCCCGCGACAGGGACTTGTTGCTGGCAAACTTGGGGCCGGGCGCTAGCAGCAGGGTATCGCCGGCGTGCAGCTCAATCTGGCCGAGGCCGCCGGTGAGCTGGGTCTCGCCACGGCGCACCGCCAGCACCACCGCATCGAAGTGGGTGCGAAACTCGGCATCCTTGATGGATTGCCCCACCAGTCGCGAGCTGTGGCTGACGATCACCTCCACCAGATGCTGGCCATTGAGCCGGTGCTGGCCGTAGAGATCCAGCCCCTTGAGCTCCTGCAGCACACCGACGCTCTCCACGTCGCCGCAAAACAGCAGCATGTCCCCCTCGTGCAGCTCGTGTTCCGGCTGCACCGGGCAGATCACCTGATCGCCGCGAATGATCTCCGCCAGATAGAGGCTCTTGAGGCTGCGCAGGCCGTTCTCCTTGACGCTGCGCCCGGCCAGCGGCGAGCCGGGGCCCACCTTGGCCTCGAGGAAGTAGCCGGACTCCCGGCTCATCTCGGTGTCCTGCTCCGGCAGGTGGCGCGCGAACAGCAGCACGGCCACCAGACCGGTCAGCAGCGTCCCTGCTCCCACCATGAAGAAGTCGAACATGCCGAGCGGCGGGGCCCCCATCTTGATGAGGAAGCTGTTGACGATGAGGTTGGTGGAGGTGCCGATCAGGGTCAGCACGCCGCCGAAGGTGGCGGCGAAGCACATGGGCAGCAGCAGCCGGGAGGGGGCATGGTTGGGGTTGCGTTTGACGGCCCCCAGCATGGAGGCCACCACGGCGGTGTTGTTGACGAAGGCCGACAGGAAGGCGGTGGAGAACCACAGCTTCACCAGCACCTTGTTGAAGGAGCCGGTGCCCACCAGGTTGGCGAACCAGCTCATGACCCGGGTCTTCTCCACCGCCAGCGACACCAGCAGCAACAGCACCAGGGTCAGCAGGGCGCTGTTGGTGTAGCCCGCCACCACGGCGTTGATGTCTGCCAGCCCGCTCAGGTAGGTGATGAGCACGGCGCCCGAGAACAGCAGCGCCGGACGGAGTTTGCCCTGGATCAGCAGGGCCACGAGCGCAGCCAGCAGACCCAGCACCAGGGATTGTTGCCAGGTCATGGGCTCATTCCTTTCCGATGGCGAGGGCTTGCCAGTGCGGGAAGTGCTTGCGCACCAGGGCGTTGAGCTCGATCTCGAACTCGCTGTAGTGCCCTGCTCTGCCAGCAAGAGTCGCCACTTTCGCGGCCAACCCTTCCACTATCATGCCCGCCCCGACGGTGACGTTGGTCAGCCGGTCGATCAGGATGAAGCTGCCGGTGTCGCGGATATCCGTATAGGGATCGTACGCCACCGGGTCGGTGAGGCTCAGCTCGCACAGGCCGATCTCGTTGAGCTTGAGCTCGCTCGCAGGCAACTCGTCCAGCTTGTTGATCTCGATGCGATGGCGGATGGCCTCCACCTGACCGCGGCTCTTCTTGGTGGCCAGCTTGACGTCATAGACCCGGCCCGGTTGCAGGGACTCCTCCCCCATCCAGACGATGTGGGCCAGCAGGTTCTGGGTGACCTGAGGTTGCCGTGCGGCATCCACCAGCAGATCGCCGCGACTGATGTCGATCTCGTCGGCGAAGGTGACCGTGATGGCCTGACCCGGCAGGGCGTAGTCCAGATCCCCGTCGAAGGTGACGATGCGGGTGACAGTGCTCTGCTTGCCGGACGGCAGCACCGCCAGCCGGTCGCCGACCCGCAGGATGCCGGCGGCGAGGGTGCCCGCGAAGCCGCGAAAATCCAGGTTGGGGCGGCTGACATACTGCACCGGCAGGCGCACCGGATGGCGCTCCAGCTCGCGCTCCACCTCGGCATTCTCCAGCAGGGAGAGCAGGGTCTCCCCCTGATACCAGGCCAGCTTGTCGCTCGGGTTGACCACGTTGTCACCGTCCAGCGCCGAGACCGGCACAATCTGGATGTTGTCGACGCTGAGCTTGCTGGCGAACTCCCGATACTCGGCGCTGATGCGCTCGAACACCTGCTGGCTGAACTCCACCAGATCCATCTTGTTGACCGCCACCACGAACTGCTTGATGCCGAGCAGACTGGCGATGAAGCTGTGGCGGCGGGTCTGATCCAGCACCCCCTTGCGAGCATCGATGAGGATGATGGCGAGATCGCAGGTGGAGGCGCCGGTCGCCATGTTGCGGGTGTACTGCTCGTGGCCCGGGGTGTCGGAGATGATGAACTTGCGTTTCGCCGTCGAGAAATAGCGGTAGGCCACGTCTATGGTGATGCCCTGCTCGCGCTCGGCTTGCAGGCCGTCCACCAGCAGCGCCAGATCGAGTTTCTCGCCCGTGGTGCCGAGCTTCTGGCTGTCGGATTCCAGCGCCTTGAGCTGATCTTCATAGATCTGCTGGGAGTCGTGCAGCAGGCGACCGATGAGGGTGCTCTTGCCGTCGTCCACGCTGCCGCAGGTGAGAAAGCGCAGCAGGCTCTTGTGCTGCTGGGCGTGCAGGTAGGCTTCGATGCCCTGTTCGGTGATGGCGGTCTGAATATGGTTGTTCATTCTGTTAGACATGGCGGACTCCTTAGAAATATCCCTGACGCTTCTTCTGCTCCATGGAGCCGGCCTGATCGTGGTCGATCAATCGTCCCTGCCGCTCGCTCGAGGTGGTGAGCAGCATCTCCTCGATGATCTCCGGCAGGGTGGTGGCATTGGACTCGATGGCCCCGGTCAGCGGGTAGCAGCCGAGGGTGCGGAAACGCACCAGCTCCTGCTTCACCTCGTCTTCCGGGCCTATGGGCATGCGCTCGTCGTCCACCATGATCTTGATGCCGCTGCGCTCCACCACGGGACGCACGGCGGCGAAGTAGAGCGGCACTATGTCGATGTTTTCCAGATAGATGTATTGCCAGATATCCAGCTCGGTCCAGTTGGAGAGCGGGAACACCCGGATGCTCTCCCCCTTGTTGACCTGGCCGTTGTAGACCCGCCACAGCTCGGGCCGCTGGTTCTTGGGATCCCAGCGGTGGGACTTGTCACGGAAGGAGTAGACCCGCTCCTTGGCACGGGACTTCTCCTCGTCGCGACGGGCACCACCGAAGGCGGCATCGAAGCCGTACTTGTTGAGCGCCTGCTTGAGCCCCTCGGTCTTCATGATGTCGGTGTGCTTGCCGCTGCCGTGCACGAAGGGGTTGATGTCCATGGCCAGACCGTCCGGGTTCTTGTGGACGATGAGATCCAGCCCGTACTTCTCGGCGGTCTCGTCGCGGAACTTGATCATCTCCTTGAACTTCCAGTTGGTGTCCACGTGCAGCAGCGGGAAGGGGATCTTGCCCGGGTAGAAGGCCTTGCGCGCCAGGTGCAGCATGACGGAGGAGTCCTTGCCGATGGAGTACATCATCACCGGGTTTTCGAATTCGGCAGCCACCTCGCGGATGATGTGGATGCTCTCGGCCTCCAGTTGCTGCAGATGTGTCAGTCTTTCACGATCCATGTCTTGGTCCTCGGTATTGCTGTCACGCCGGGGCGTGGTTCGGGTTCAGTTCGGTGCCGCCATGGCCGCACCGTCAAATCGATTCGTTTCGCTATGCGGACTCAGGCCAGCTTGACCAGCTTCAGGTCACTGCCGTTGAGGTCGGGACCGGTCTGCTCGCCACTCTTCTCCCCAAACCAGGCCAGCTGCTGGCGCAGGGCCACCACCTCGCCGATGACGATGAGCGAGGGGCTCTCGGCCTGAGCGGCCAGGACAGCCAAGTCGGCGAGCGTGCCGGTCAACACCCGCTGGCACGGCTGGGTGCCCCGCTCGATGATGGCGATGGGGGTGGCGGCGCTGCGACCGTGGTTCACCAGCTGCTGCTGGATGTGCTCGGAGCGCATCAGCCCCATGTAGACAACTAAGGTCTGGCTGGTGGCGGCGAGCTGCTGCCAGTCGGGCTCCTTGCCCTCCTGCTGGCAGTGGCCGGTGATGAAGACGGCGCTCTGGGCATGGTCGCGATGGGTCAAGGGGATGCCGGCGTAGGCGGTGGCACCGGCGGCGGCCGTGATGCCCGGCACCACTGAGAAGGGGATCCCTTCTGCGGCCAGCACCTCCAGCTCCTCGCCACCGCGGCCGAACATGAAGGGATCGCCCCCCTTGAGCCGCACCACCCGGTTGCCCGCCTTGGCGTATTGCACCAGCAGGCGATTGGTCTCCTCCTGGGGCACGCTGTGGGCGCCGGCCTTCTTGCCGACCGACACCAGGGTCGCATCCCGGCGCACCAGATCCAGGATCTCCGGGGAGACCAGCTGGTCATAGAGCACCACTTCGGCCTGCTGGATCTGCTGCAGCGCCTTGAGGGTCAGCAGACCCGGATCGCCGGGGCCCGCCCCCACCAGCACCACCTCGCCGACCTCGCTTTGGGCCTTGTCCAGCCCCTCATTGAGCCAGCGTTCGGCACCCTGCCAGTCCTGCTTCTCGATCAAACTGGCGAGGTTGTTGGAGGCGAAGGCCCGCTCCCAGAAACGGCGGCGATCCGAGATGGAGGCGAGCAGCTGCTTGGCCTTGCCGCGCACCCGGCCGGAGAGCTCCGCCAGCCCGCCCAGATGGCGGGGCAGCAGACTTTCGAGCCGCTCGCGCAGCAACCGCACCAGCACCGGTGCCTTGCCGCCGCTGGAGACGGCGACCATCAGCGGGGATCTGTCTATGATGGAGGGGAAGATGAAGCTGGAACGGACAGGGTCGTCCACCACATTGACGAACAGGCCGAGCCGGTTGGCGCTCTGGTAGACCAGGGCATTGACCTCGAGATCGTCGGTGGCGGCCACCACCAGCTGCTGGCCCGCCAGATGCGCTGGGGTGAAACGCTCGGCAAGGTGGGTGAAACGGCCGGAAAATTCGGCAAAGCCAGACTCGAGTTCGGGTGAGATCAGGGTCAGTCTGGCACCCGCCGCCAGCAGCAGGCGCGCCTTGCGCAGGGCCACCTCGCCCCCGCCCACCAGCAGTACCGGGCGGCCTTCCAACTTGGCAAACATAGGTAAATAATCCATTTCGACCCATTCCTCGGCACACGACGACATCTGGGGCGACTATAGGCAGGCTGCTTATTCCTTCAAAATAATAAAAAATGCTCTTTAATGCGTTTTAGTAATTAGCAAAGCCGTGTCATGGCAAAGCCGAGCGAATGTCCTTGTGGTGTTTCCCACCAGACCCTAGGCTAGTGAAAGTGTTTCATAAGGAGCTTGATAATGAATGAGTCATTGATTGTATTGGGGATCTTCGTATTCCTGGTACTCGCTACCCTGAGTGCCGGCATCAAGATAGTGCCCCAGGGTTACAACTGGACAGTGGAGCGCTTCGGTCGCTACACCCGCACCCTGACCCCCGGTCTCAACCTGCTCATTCCCTATGTGGACAGGGTCGGCCACAAGATCATCATGATGGAGCAGGTGCTGGATATCCCACCGCAGGAGGTGATCTCCCGGGACAACGCCAACGTCACCATAGACGCCATCAGCTTCGTGCAGGTGGTGGATGCCCGCAAGGGCGCCTACGAGGTCAACGACCTGACCAGCGCCATCAGAAACCTCACCATGACCAACATGCGGACCGTGCTGGGCGCCATGGAGCTGGACGAGATGCTCTCCCAGCGCGACACCATCAACGAGAAGCTGCTGCGCACCATGGATGCCGCCACCGCCCCCTGGGGCATCAAGGTAACCCGGATCGAGATCAAGGATGTGCGCCCACCGCTGGCGCTGGTGGAGGCCATGAACGCCCAGATGAAGGCCGAGCGGCAGAAACGGGCCGAGATACTGGAGGCCGAAGGGGTGCGTCAGTCCAAGATCCTGAAGGCGGAAGGCGAGAAGCAGTCCCAGATCCTCAAGGCCGAGGGTGAACGTCAGGCCGCCTTCCTCGCCGCCGAAGCCCGGGAACGCGCCGCCGAGGCGGAGGCCAAGGCGACCAACATGGTCTCCAAAGCCATCGCCGAGGGGGATATGCAGGCCATCAACTACTTCGTGGCCCAGAAATACACAGAGGCACTGGCCCGCATCGGTGAAGGCCCCAACAGCAAGATCATCATGATGCCGCTGGAGGCGGGCAGCCTGATCGGCTCGGTGGCCGGCATGGCCGAACTGTTCAACAAGGATGGCAAGGGCAGCAAATCATGACAGCCCTGCTGGAGGGGCTGACCCACTGGCACTGGCTGGGGCTCGGCTGCGTGCTGCTGGCCATAGAGGTGCTGGGCTCGGTGGGCTTCCTGCTCTGGACCGGCATAGCCGCGCTGGAGGTGGGCTTGTTGCTGCTGCTCTGGCCCTTCGGCTGGCAGGCGCAGCTGCTGCTGTTTGCGGCGCAGTCCCTGCTGACCACCTGGGCCTGGTGGCGCTGGCAGCATCAACGGGATCGCTCGGGGCAAGATGCCGCCGCCCCCATCAACGAGCGGATGCAGAGCTATCTGGGGCGGGAGCTGACCCTGCTGGACGCGGTGGAACAGGGCATGAGCCGGGTCCATCTGGACGACACCGTCTGGACGGTGCGCTGCCCGGTCCCGCTGCCGGCGGGCAGCCGGGTCAGGGTGGTGGGGGCCGACTCCCACATCCTGCTGGTCGAGCCGCTGCCCTGATCGCCGCCGCGCTGCCGGCCAGATCGGCTCTTGCCCATAAAAAAACGGGCCCGGCGTTACCGCCGGGCCCGTTTTCAGATGAGGTGCAGGCTTAGTTGGCCTTGGCATCGCTCACTGCAGCTTCCGCCTTGGTGGCTACGTCAGCAGCAGCTTTCTCGACGGTAGCAGAGGCTTCGGAAGCAGCCTTCTCTACGGTAGAAGCAGCTTCGCTAACAGTTGCAGCAACGTCGGCGGCCGGAGTAGCAGCCGGAGCGGCAGCTTCTTCTTTCTGACCACAGGCGGTCAACATCAGACCCAGGATACCGGCTACCAGTACTTTGTTCATGTGCATACCCTCAAAAAAAGTGGAGAGATGGTCTTGATAACCATCACTGTGCGTCCTCACCCCCGGTAAAAGAGCCATACACCGAGGGCCAAGAGGCGCGCGAAATATAGCGCCATATGCCGCCAATGAAAACGCGTATCACAATAATATTTTCTCGTTGCCTGGATGAAAAGAACTACTGCAACGACAACTGTTAATGTAATACGCCACGATTGAGGCGCTCTCCCATGACAAAACAGCGCCATCAGGGCAATTGTTAGCCATCAATTGCCTTTTTATCTCGCCGGTCCGAGCCGACTCAGTCAGACAGCTTCTGACAAATCAGCCGTTTACCCTGGCTATGGCTCTCCTGAGCCAGATCCAGCAGCGCCATCACCGCCAGGGCTTCCGCCGCCGGCACCGGATTGGCCCCCTTGCCGGTGATGGCGGCACAGATACCGCGGTAATAGGCGCCATAGTCACCCGCTTCGCCCGCCACTGCGGTTTGCTGCGGCTGACCATCCAGGATGCGGCTGAGCAGACCCGGCTCGGGATCCCGGCCCCAGTCCGCCAGAGGCGGCCGCAGGCCGAGCTTGAGCTGCTCCTCCTGCACGTCCATTCCGAACTTGATGAAGGAGCCCGTGCTGCCGTGGATCACGAAGCGGGGCATGGTGGCGGACACCAGGCAGCTGCCGTGCAGGATCACCCGCAGCGCGCCATAGCCCAGCACCACGTGGAAGTAGTCATCGCTCAGCGCCCCCGGACGCTGCTGCGCCAGGTCCGCCTGGATCCAGTCTGGCTGACCGAACAGTTGCAGCGACTGATCCAGGATGTGGGGACCGAGATCGAACCACAGACCCGATCCCGGGCCGCCCGCCTCCCGCCAGCGCTGGCGTACCTCGGGACGATAGCGATCGAAGTGGGATTCAAACTGGGCGATCTGCCCCAGTGCCCCCTCCGCCAGCAGGCGGCGCACCGTGAGGAAGTCCCCGTCCCAGCGCCGGTTGTGGAAGATGCTGAGCAGCAACTGTTGTTTATCCGCCAGCGCCACCAGCGCCTCGGCCTCGGCCAGATCCAGGGCGAACGGCTTGTCGATCACCACGTGCTTGCCAGCCAGCAACGCCTTGCGGGCGATGGGGGCATGGGTATCGTTCGGCGTGGCGATCACCACCAGATCGACAGTGCTGTCGGCCAGCACCTCCTCCAGCGAACCCACCAGGCAACCGGGTAACTCGGCCTGCACCTTGGCCGCATCCCGGCTCACCACCCAGCGCAGGGAGAGGCCCGGCGTGCTGGTCAGGAAGGGGGCATGAAAGGTCTGGCCTGCGAAACCATAGCCCACCAGGGCGGCGTTGATTGTCTGACTCATGGGATTCTCCGCTGAACTCTGTCCATTATGATAAGCGTCTGGCGACTGCGCGCCCAAAAAACAAGGGGGCCGAAGCCCCCGCTTGCACTCATCAGAGCACAGGATTTATTGCCAGTACAAGCGCCGTTATCCATCAAGCCGCGGCGCTGTCAGCCCCTGTCATCAGGCGGCAGCGGATCAGGGCTGCAGGCAGAGCCGACGACCGCGCCTGGTCAGCAACAGCAGCAGAGGCGGCAACAGCAGCCACATGTGTAGCGCCAGCTGGTTGAGGGGATCCGGCATCAGCCAACCGGTCAGTCCAACCAAAGCACCGGAGCCGCTCATCTGGAACAGGCCGAGCAGGGCCGCCGCGGTGCCGGCGCAGTGGCCAAAGGGGGCCAGCGCCATGCCAGCCGCCGCTCCCAGCACCATGGCAAAGCCGATGCTGGAGAAGAATACGGGTCCCATCATGGCCAGTGGATGCTCGATGTGCTGCACCAGGGTCAGCGCGATGGCCGACAGGCAGATCACCAGCAGCCCGATGCGCAGGGTGCGCCTCGGTCCCACTCTGGCGATGAAGCGCGGCGCCAGGAAGCAGGCCAGGATGTTCAGCGCCGCATTGGCGGTAAACCAGTAGCTGAAGCCGCTCATGTCGAGGCCGAGCTTCACCATCAACTGCACAGGCGCGGCGGTGACATAGGCCAGGATCACCGCCATCGCCAACATGCAGAGGCTGGCGTTGAACAGGAAGCTGGGGGAGCTCAGCACCGGGCGGTAACGGGACCAGCTGATAAGGGCCCCCTCGCTGCTAGTCTCCTCGGGGCGGGTCTCCGGCATGCGCCACAGCAGCCAGCTGCCGACCACCACCGCATAACCGGCCATGAACCAGAAGTTCGCCGACCAGCCCGCCTTGGCGGTGAGCCAGCCGCCGAGCAGCGGCGCCAGCGCGGGGATGAAGCAGATGGCGCCGTTCAGGTAGGAGATCATCTGGCCGCTCTTCTTGGGGCCATAACTGTCACGCACCACGGAGAAGGCGGCGACCGAGGTGGCGCAGGCCCCGAAGCCTTGCAGCACTCGCGCCAGCATCAGCTCACCCAGGCTGGCGGCGAAGCCAGCGGCCAGGGCGCTCAGGCCATAGAGTAGCACGCCGCCCAGGGCGATGGGCTTGCGGCCGTAGCGGTCGGCGAGCGGCCCCACCAGCAGTTGGCCCAACCCCATGCTGAACAGGAACCAGGTGATGGTGCCCTGCATCAGCGTCACCTCGGCACCGAGCCGCTCGGCCATCTGCGGTATGGCAGGCAGATAGATGTCGATGGCCAGCGGGCTGAACAGCACCAGGAGTACAAGCAGAAGAATCAATGGCATCAGTCACCTCAAGCCTAGGGAATATCGATTGGTGCGCGAGTCTACTGACTCAGAGTAATGAATTGAAATGGTATTTAATCACTTTGGTTATTCCTATATGGAAACATGCATCTCATCCACTCCTCCGAGCAGCCCAGCTGCGATGCGGCATGCTCCCCTGTCGGGGGTAATTGGCGCTTTGACTAAACGCCCGCCCCGCATAGAATGCGCAGATTATTTTTTGCGGAGGTGCGTGATGAGCAAGCTTGTCCTGGCAACAGGTAACCAGAAGAAGGTGAAGGAGTTGGCCGCCATGCTGGCCGATATGAAGATCCAGGTGATCCCGCAGAGCGAATTTGCGGTCTCCGATGCCGAAGAGACCGGCACCACCTTCGTCGAGAATGCCATCATCAAGGCCCGCCACGCCGCCCGCATCACCGGCCTGCCCGCCGTCGCCGACGACTCCGGCCTGGAAGTGGATCTGCTGCACGGTCGCCCCGGCGTCTACTCCGCCCGCTTCGCCGGTGAGCAGGCCAGCGACAAGGACAACATCGACAAGCTGCTGGGGGAGCTGCAGGGTGCGCCCGACTACCTCAAGAGCGCCCGCTTCTGGTGCGTGCTGGTCTACATGCGCCACGCCGACGATCCCACCCCCATCATCTGCCAGGCGAGCTGGGAGGGGATGATCATCGACGAACCCCGCGGCCAGCACGGCTTCGGTTACGATCCCGTGTTCTTCGTACCCGATCACGACTGCACCTCGGCCCAGATGCCGAGCGAGCTGAAGAACCAGCTCAGCCACCGTGGTCAGGCGCTGGCCAAGCTGAAGGCCGCCCTGGCCGCGGCGCACTGAGCCCGGACAAGGCGCCGGGATACGCCGGCAAGCATTTCATCTACAATGGGGGCCGTCAGCCCCCGTTTTGATTTTTGATTATTGGAAACCCCATGTTGCAACTGCCGCCCCTCTCCCTCTATATCCATGTGCCCTGGTGCGTCCAGAAGTGCCCCTACTGCGACTTCAACTCCCACGCCCAGAAGGGGGAACTGCCCCACCTCGAGTACGTGGCCGCCCTGCTGGAGGATCTGGATCTGGATCTGAAGTGGGCCCAGGGGCGAGCGCTCTCCTCCATCTTCATCGGCGGGGGCACCCCCAGCCTGCTGAGCGTGGAAGCCATGCAGACCCTGCTGGACGGAGTGCGGGCCCGCATCGCGCTGACCCCGGATTGCGAGATCACCATGGAGGCCAACCCCGGCACGGTGGAGGCGGACAAGTTCGCCGGCTTCAAGCGGGCGGGTATCAACCGCATCTCCATCGGGGTGCAGAGCTTCCAGCAGGAGAAGCTGAGCCGGCTCGGCCGCATCCACGGCCCGGAGGAGGCACGCAAGGCCGCCGCCCTGGCCCACGCCATTGAGCTGCCCACCTTCAACCTGGATCTGATGCACGGCCTGCCGGATCAGAGCCTGGACGATGCGCTCTACGATCTGCAGCAGGCCATCGACTGCGCGCCGCCCCACCTCTCCTGGTATCAGCTCACCATAGAGCCGAACACGGCCTTCGCCTCCAAGCCGCCGCGGCTGCCGGAAGACGATCTGCTGTGGGACATCTATGAGCAGGGCCACGCCATGCTCACCGCCCAGGGCTACCACCAGTACGAGATCTCGGCCTACGCCAGGGAGGGCTATCAGTGCCGTCACAACCTCAACTACTGGCGTTTCGGCGACTACCTGGGGATCGGCTGCGGTGCCCACGGCAAGGTGACGGATCTCGCCAACCAGCGGATCCTGCGCAGCGCCAAGGTGAAGCATCCCAAGGGCTACCTGGACCCGGCCCGTCCCTACCTGGACAACCAGTGGCAGGTGACCGAGGACGATCTGCCGCTGGAGTACTTCATGAACCGGTTCCGGCTGTTCGAACGAGCCCCCAAGGCGGAGTTCGAGGCCTATACCGGTCTGCCACTGGAGCGGGTGGAAACCATGCTGGCCATCGCCCAGACCAAGGAGCTGATCGAAGACTTGGGGGATTGCTGGCAGCTGACGGCCCTCGGCCACCGCTACCTGAATGTGCTGCTCGAGCTCTTTATGGATGAGTGAGGTGGCTCCGGACCTTCCTCTCTCTCGATAACAAAACAGGGCGTCAATGACGCCCTGTTTTTGATCTGGCCACATCGGCCGGTAGAAACCCGCTCAGCAGCAGACGCGTTGCATCCGCTGTTGGCCGGGCTCCCACCGCTGGCCATGCTTGGCCTTGCGCTGATAACTGCCCTTGCCCTTCTTGCTCTGCTCGACTCTGGCCTGAAACAGCGGTGAGGTCACCAGCGCCTTCAGGTGATTGTCGTGGATGACGCCGCGCTGATGATCGTGCGCGGACTCGGCGGTGGCAGCGGCCACCTTCTGTTGCTTGGCCATATGACCCTCTTTTATTGACGAAGATAACGCCCCCTCTAGTTAACGAGGCGGTCAAAAACGCAGCGATTGTGCCTCCGGGCCCACCGCAGCGCAAGTCCCGCGCGAAGACAGGCAGCCGATGCGTCATGCGGGATGATAAACGACCCGCATCAGGCCACTCGGCAGCAGCTTGCTGCTCTGGGGCACCAGGGCCCCCGGCAACGGTTCGCCCCCGAACAGCGAGACGTCCTTGCCCAGCACCACCGGCACCCAGAACAGAGTCAGCTCGTCCACCAGCCCGGCCTGCAGGCCTTGCCGCACCACGGCGCCACCGTCCAGATAGAGGTGGCGGGTCCCCTCCTGCCACAGCTCCCTCAGCACCTGTGCCAGCTCCCCCTGTCGGAAGGAGACGTTGGCACGGGGCTCGGCGGGCCTGTGCGTCAGCACCACCAGTGGCTTGTCGCCGTAGGGCCAGTCGGGGAAGGCCAGCACAGTCTCGTAGCTGTTGCGCCCCATCAGCAGCACATCCGCGCTCGCCATCAGCGCGCTGTAGCCGGTCTCCTCCTGGGAGTCGCCGTTATAGGGACTCAGCCAGTCCAGATCATTCCCCTCCCCCGCGATAAAGCCATCGAGGGAGAGGGCCAGGAAGGCGGAGACCCTGGGCCGTCTGTGCTCCTTGCTTATGGACTCAGTGCTCATGATCGTGATGCTCATGGCGGGCCGGGGTGCCCGACTCCAGGGTCTCGAGGATGGCGCAGTGTTCGGCCGAGCGCGGCCCGCCGCAGCAGATGTTGGAGAGCTCCCGCAGGTTTTCGCGAAAACGGGTCAGTTCGATGATCTTCTGCTCCACCTGGGTCAGCTTGGCGTCGGCCACTGCCTTCACCTCCTGGCAGGTCACCCTGGCCTTGTTGGTGTCGAGATCCAGCAATTCACCTATATCGGCGAGGGAGAACCCCACCGACTTGGCGCGGATGATGAACTCCAGCCGTCGCCTGTCCTGCTCGCCATAGAGGCGGTAGCCGGACTCGTTGCGCAGGCCCGGCGAGATGAGCCCGTTCTTCTCGTAAAAGCGCAGGGTATCCGCCTTCACCCCGCACGCCTTGGCCAGTTCCCCGATCCGATACATGTCCCTCTCCCACTGGATATGGTACTCAATACAAAGCGGATTCCACTATCGCGCCTTTGCCTGTCGATTGCCAGCCAAAGGCAGGAAAGCGCTAGATAAAGGCGGACGGCAGGGTCATTTCCCGTCAAAACGCTGAAAAGACAAACGTTTCACAAAAAATGATCGGAAAACGTTTAACACCGCACCAGACAAGGCTTTGTCACTTTAAAAAATCCACCACGGCTCACATTTTTTGTGTAGAATACGCGCCCACAAGAGAGCGTCGCGTCAAGCGGGCATTTCCTAAAACGCTTTTGCCAGCATCCGGGCTTTTGGGCGAGAGTGATTTGCGAAATCCCCCACTTCCATTTATTTGGGGACTCTCTGTGCTGGGTGCGGCCAACGTGCGCCTGCCTCCCATAGAAGTTCCCGCATGCTGAGGACGATAGTGTGATGGAACAAGCTCGACCCATTCGCCGTGCACTGCTGAGTGTGTCTGACAAGACTGGCATCCTGGAATTTGCCAAGGCACTCAACGAGCGTGGCGTGGCCCTGCTCTCCACCGGCGGCACCGCCAAGCTGCTCGCCGACGCGGGTCTGCCGGTGACCGAGGTCTCCGACTACACGGGCTTCCCCGAGATGATGGATGGCCGGGTCAAGACCCTGCATCCCAAGGTGCACGGTGGCATTCTCGGCCGTCGCGATCGGGATGACGCCATCATGGCCCAGCACAATATCTCCCCCATCGACATGGTTGTCGTCAACCTCTACCCCTTCGCCGCCACCGTGGCCAAAGCGGGTTGCACCCTGGCCGACGCGGTCGAGAACATCGACATCGGTGGCCCGACCATGGTGCGCTCCGCCGCCAAGAACCACAAAGACGTGGCCATAGTGGTCAAGGCCGCCGACTACAGCCGGGTGATCGCCGAGATGGACGGCAACGGCAACAGCCTGACCCTCGCCACCCGCTTCGATCTCGCCATCGCCGCCTTCGAGCACACCGCCGCCTACGACGGCATGATCGCCAACTACTTCGGCACCCTGGTGCCCTCTTACGGCGACAACAAGGAAGGCGACGCCGAGTCCCGCTTCCCGCGCACCTTCAACAGCCAGTTCATCAAGAAGCAGGACATGCGCTACGGCGAAAACAGCCATCAGGCTGCCGCCTTCTATGTCGAGGAGCAGGCCGCACCGGGCTCAGTCGCAAGTAGCCAACAGCTGCAGGGCAAAGCACTCTCCTACAACAACATCGCCGACACAGACGCGGCGCTGGAGTGCGTGAAGGAGTTCTCCGAGCCGGCCTGTGTCATCGTCAAGCACGCCAACCCTTGCGGCGTGGCCATAGGTGACGACCTGCTGACGGCCTACGATCGTGCCTACCAGACCGATCCCACCTCGGCCTTTGGCGGCATCATCGCCTTCAACCGGCCGCTGGACGGCGCCACCGCCGCCGCCATAGTCGCCCGCCAGTTTGTGGAGGTGATCATCGCCCCGAGCGTCAGCCAGGAGGCCCGTGACGCTGTCGCCGCCAAGCAGAACGTGCGTCTGCTGGAGTGCGGCCAGTGGACGGCACCGGCCCAGGGCTTTGACCTCAAGCGCGTCAACGGCGGCCTGCTGGTGCAGGAGCGCGATCTCGGCATGGTGACCCAGGGTGATCTGAAGGTGGTCAGCAAGCGTCAGCCGACCGAGGCCGAGCTGAAAGATCTGCTGTTCTGCTGGAAGGTGGCCAAGTTCGTCAAGTCCAACGCCATCGTCTATGCCAAGGACGGCCAGACCATAGGCGTCGGCGCCGGCCAGATGAGCCGGGTCTACTCCGCCAAGATCGCTGGCATCAAGGCCGAGGATGAAGGGTTGACAGTGGCGGGCTCCGTCATGGCCTCCGATGCCTTCTTCCCGTTCCGCGATGGCATCGACGCCGCCGCGGCCGCCGGCATCGCCTGCGTCATCCAGCCGGGTGGCTCGATGCGCGACCAGGAGGTGATCGACGCCGCCGACGAACACGGCATGACCATGGTGTTCACCAACATGCGTCATTTCCGTCACTGATGAGTCAGGGCCGCCACTGGCGGCCCTTTTGTTGTCTCTTTTCAACTGGCTATTTTCAACCGCTTGCCCCAAGCGGTGATCACAAATAGAAGCGAGCGATACGATGAAAGTACTGATCATTGGTAACGGCGGCCGTGAGCACGCCCTGGCCTGGAAGGCCAAGCAATCCCCCATGGTGACCCGGGTGTTCGTCGCCCCCGGCAATGCCGGCACGGCCCACGAGGGCAGCATCGAGAACATTGCCATCGAGGCGACCGACATCCCGGCCCTGCTGGCCTTCGCCAAGGCTCAGCAGATAGGTCTCACCATAGTCGGACCGGAAGCGCCGCTGGTGAAAGGCGTGGTGGATGCCTTCCGTGCCGAAGGGCTCGCCATCTTCGGCCCGACCGCCGCCGCCGCCCAGCTGGAAGGCTCCAAGGCGTTCGCCAAGGACTTCCTGGCGCGCCACGCCATCCCCACTGCCGACTACCAGAACTTCACCGAGGTGGAGCCCGCACTGGCCTACCTGCGCGAGAAGGGCGCCCCCATCGTCATCAAGGCTGACGGCCTGGCCGCCGGCAAGGGCGTCATCGTCGCCATGACCCTCGATGAGGCAGAGGAAGCGGTGCGCGACATGCTGTCCGGCAATGCGTTCGGCGATGCAGGCGCCCGGGTGGTGATCGAGGAGTTCCTGGACGGGGAAGAGGCGAGTTTCATCGTCATGGTGGACGGCGAGCACGTGCTGCCCATGGCCACCAGCCAGGATCACAAGCGGGTCGGCGACGGCGATACCGGTCTCAACACCGGTGGCATGGGAGCCTACTCCCCGGCCCCCGTGGTGACCGATGCGGTGCATCAGAGGGTGATGGAGCAGGTGATCATGCCGACCGTGCGTGGCATGGCGGCCGAGGGCAATGTCTACACCGGTTTCCTCTACGCCGGCCTGATGATCGATGGGCAGGGCAACCCCAAGGTGATCGAGTTCAACTGCCGCTTCGGCGACCCCGAGACCCAGCCCATCATGCTGCGCATGCGCTCCGATCTGGTGGAGCTGTGCCTGGCGGCCTGCGCCGGCAAGCTGGATCGGGTCGAAGCCATCTATGATCCCCGCGTCGCCATCGGCGTGGTGTTGGCGGCGGGCGGTTACCCGGGTGACTACCAGCAGGGCAAGCCCATCAGCGGCCTGCCGGTGGAAGAGGCGAGCGGCGAGAAGGTGTTCCATGCCGGCTCCCAGCTGGCGGGAGACACCATAGTCACCGCCGGTGGCCGCGTGCTGTGCGCCACCGCGCTGGGCCACACGGTCGCCGAGGCGCAGCAACGCGCCTATCAGCTGGCGGGCCGCATCCAGTGGGACGGGGTCTTCTACCGCACCGACATCGGCTGGCGCGCCATCGAGCGCGAACAGGCCAAGTAAGCCCGGTCGTTCGTACCCTGATGTGAGTGGGGCCTGCGGGCCCCTTTTTGCGCCTGGGATCCGGGAGCGGGGCTACTGGCCTGTCGCCAGAGCCACAGGCCGCGCAGTCCCCTGCACCAGCTCGCGCTCGCCCCAGTGAGTGCCGACACCGGCAGCTCACGCTACCCCGCCGACGAGCCGAGCTCAGGCCGGCTTGCCTGCTATCCACCCAGCCCCATCAGACCGCCCGTCCCTTCTGTCCTGCTACATGTCGTCAGCACAATGCACACATTTCGTCACAACTAGTCGCTTTTCAGCCATACATTTGACCCATTTTCATGGCATCATGCTAAATTGACCGCACTCAAATGAGTGCCATAAGAACCCACAATGTCGTAGTCCCATAAGGAAATCCCATGTTGAAAACTGTGCGCCCCCTGCTGTTGCCCCTGATGTTTGGCCTGATGACCCTGCCCGCCATGGCAGGCGATCTGGAGCAGCCGATGAAGAAGATCGGCTTCAACTACAAGCAGGCACTCAAGGCCAGCGATGCCGCCACCATGGAGAAGCACATCAAGGAGATGAAGGCCCAGCTCGACATCGCCAAAGAGCAGAACATGCCCACGGCCAAGAAGGAGAAGTTCCTCGAAGGCATGGGCGAGGTGCAGACCGAGCTGGACGCCAGCCTGGCCGCCCTGCAGGCCGGTGATGAGGAGAAGGCCCGCGCGCATCTGGCCAAGATCAACGACCTGAAGAAGGAGTACCACACCTATGCCAAGCAGAAAGGCTGAGCCTTTTCGCTGGGATAGCCTGGTCCGCCTCATTCACTGGGGGGTGGCGGCGGCCTGCGTCGCCAACCTCTGGTTCAACGAGGCGGGAGAGACCTGGCACGAGCGGCTCGGCTATCTGGCCATCATCCTGATCAGCCTGCGGCTGGGGTGGGGACTCTCCTTCGCCAGGGGCCACGCCCGCCTGAGCGCCCTCATCCCGAACCGGGAGGACTTCCGCCAGCAGGCCCTGGCGCTGCGTGAACGCACCCCCGCCGCCCCCGGCCATCACGGCAGCGGCAAGCTGGCGGTCTGGGCACTCTGGCTGCTCATCCTGGCTACCGCGGGCACCGGCTGGTTTCAAAACACCGAGCCGGGGTTTGAACTGGGGGCCGACGACTGGCATGTCTGGTGTACCTGGGCGCTGCAGGGACTGATTGCCCTGCACCTGTGCGCCATCGTCTACACCTCCTGGCGCCAGCGCAGCAATCTGTTGGCCCGCATGCTGCCGATGCGCCAGCGCGCCGCCCCGGTCCGACAGCAAGAACCACACGCCTGATCCCGAGAACCCATGGCGGGGCGATGTGCATTCGCCGCGCCCTGCCATCGCTGACCCGCTAACACCTTCGCCTGCATAGGGGAGCACTCCCCTCCTCTCTCCCTGCTATTCCACTCCTAACCACGACCGAAAACCCATCGGCACTGGTACCGGATGGCGGTGCTGAGCCACCTCGTCCACCCCGCTCTGCCAGGGGCCTGGCAAGTGTCATATGAAAGCATTTTCATTCACAGTTTTTAACTAATTACGCCTGCTCGATTTTCAACCAGCTGGATTTCATCAATGCTACTGAACCGAACGAGAGTTGTTCGTCGTCCGTTCGAGATTCAGGCAGTGAAAACCAATAACAAAATCGAAGGGAAAATCGTCATGCACAACACACTGTTTCGAACCGCCCTGCTCGCCGCGGCGCTTGGCTCATTCAGCCACTCCGCCACCGCCGAAGGCGTCATGGTTCATCTGTTCCAATGGAAGTTCAACGACATCGCCAACGAGTGCGAGACGGTGCTCGGTCCCAAGGGGTTCGGGGGCGTCCAGATCACGCCACCGGCCGAGCACAAGCAGGGAAGCGAGTACTGGTGGACCGTCTACCAGCCGGTCAGCTTCAAGAATTTCAACAGCTTCGGTGGCAGTGAGGCGGAGCTCAGGAGCATGATCACCCGCTGCAACGCCGCCGGGGTCAAGATCTACGCCGACGCCGTCTTCAACCAGCTGGCCTCGGGCACAGGCACCGCCACCGGCGGCGGCAGCTACAACTCCGGCCAGTTCCAGTACCCCCAGTTCGGTTACAACGACTTCCACCACAGCGGTGATATCACCAACTACGGCGACAGCAACAACGTCTGGAACGGCGCCCTCTACGGCATGCCGGATCTGAACACAGGATCCGCCTACGTGCAGGATCAGATCGCCACCTACATGAAGACCCTGCTCGGTTGGGGAGTTGCCGGTTTTCGCGTCGACGCGGCCAAGCACATGGCCCCCAGCGAGGTGAAGGCGATCCTCGACAAGGCAGGCAGTCCCAAGGCCTATCTGGAGGTGATAGGTGCCGGCGGTGAATCCGCCGAGATCCAGCCCAACCGCTACACCTATATCGACAGGGTCACCGACTTCAAATACGGCACCAGTCTCGCCGCCAACTTCAACGGCCAGATCAAGAACCTCAAGACCCTGGGCGAGAGCTGGGGCCTGCTCCCCTCCGACAAGTCCTTCATCTTCGTCGTCAACCACGACCGCGAACGCGGCCACGGCGGTGGCGGCATGCTCACCTTCATGAACGGTGGCCGCTATGAGCTGGCCAACGTCTTCATGATGGCCTGGCCCTATGGCTGGAAGCAGGTGATGTCCGGCTACCGCTTCGCCGACATGGGCAAGTACGAGACCGACAAGGGCGCGCCGGGCAGCACGCCCTGCTCCGACAGCCAGTGGAACTGCGAACAGCGCCGTCCGACCATCATGAACATGGCCCTGTTCCACAACAGGACCGAGGGCACTGCGGTCAACAACTGGTGGGACAATGGCAACAACCAGATCGCCTTCAGCCGGGGTGACAAGGGCTTCGTCGCCATCAACAACGAGAGCGGCAGCCTGGTGGCCTCGGTGCAGACCGGCCTGCCGGCCGGCGAGTACTGCAACATCTTGAGCGGCAACGATTACTGCAGCGGCGCCTATATCCAGGTCGACGGCAGCGGCAAGGCCAGCCTGAACCTCGCAGGCATGAAGGCCGCCGCCATCCTGGCCGGCTGCACCAAGGCCAGCCCCTGTGGCGTGACAACCCTGCCGGGCAACAGGTTCAGCAGCCTGAACCTGCGCGGCACCCACAACGCCTGGGGCAACACCCCCATGCAGGTGGATGCCAACCGCATCTGGTCCGCCATCGTCAACCTGACCGGCGCCGGTGATGCCACCGGGGCCCAGCGCTTCAAGTTCGACGTCTTCGGCAACTGGACCGAAAACTATGGCGACAACGAAGGGGATGGCATCGCCGACAAAGGCAGCACCAAGGACATCTACCTCAGTGGCATCGGCCAGTATCGTGTCTCCCTCAAGGAGAGCGATCTCAGCTACACCCTGACCGCCCTGAACGCCAACCAGGCCCCCGTCGCCGCCCTCTCGCCCAAGGCCATCAGCGTCAAGCTGGGGGAGAGCGTGGTGTTCGATGGCTCAACCTCCAGCGATGATGCCGGTGTGGTGAGCTACGGCTGGTCCACCGGCGGCAGCGCCCAGACCGAGACAGTCCAGTTCGATACCCTGGGCTCCCACACCGTCACTCTGACCGTCACCGACGCAGAGGGGCTGACCGCCAGCGCCAGCGCCACCGTGAACGTCACCGACAGCAACGGCAGCTACACCAGCGTGCTGCCGACCCTGAACTTCCGTGGCACCCCCAACGGCTGGGGCGCACTGGCCATGACCCTGATCGCCGACAATCAGTGGGAGGCGCAAGTCAGCTTCGACGGTCAGACCAACCAGCGCTTCAAGTTCGACGTCAAGGGGGACTGGAGCCAGAACTACGGCGATACCAACAAGGATGGCGTGGCCGAGCAGGCCGGTGCCGACATCACCACCACTGTCACCGGCCTGTACCGCGTGCGCTTCAACGACCAGAGCCTGCAGTACAGCCTGAGCCCGGTCAGCGTCGGCTATGCCAAGAACTTCGCCAGCCTGAACCTGCGCGGCACCCCCAACGGCTGGGGCACCACCCCCCTGACCCTGGTCGGCGACCACCTGTGGCAGGCCAGCGTCACCTTCAGCGGCGCCGGTGATGCCAACGGGGGTCAGCGCTTCAAGTTCGACGTCAAGGGGGACTGGACCCAGAACTACGGCGACAGCAACAAGGACGGCGTGGCCGAGTCGGCAGGGGCCGACATCACCAGCCCGGTGATCGGTGCCTATCTCGTTCGCTTCAACGACCAGACCCTGGCCTACAGCCTGAGCGCCCAGTAAGCCGGCGAGGGGCGGTGACGCCCCGCGCCTGCATGCTCACCAGCAAGGCCTCCTCCCCCTGGGCAGGAGGCCTTTTTTATCCGCGAGGTGCCCCACGCGCTCAGCGTGCGGCCCGGTGGGACTCGCCTCGAGAGCCCTCCTGGCTTGCTCCGTCTCCAGCCGGCCTGACCATCGCCATTGGCGCCCTCCTGCTGTTTGTCTCTGCCTGCACGGCGGATGCATGGCCCCTCTCTTCCCCATTTCCCGGCCGCTGACTCGCAGGCATACTGGAATTACATCCCCATGCAGGAGCGCATATGAAACAGCTGGAAACCCTCAGGGCCGAGGGACGGATTGAAGAGGCTCGCCAACACGGTCTGCTGCAACTCATCGAGCACCCGCAGCACGCCGAGCTGCATTATGAGGTGGCCTGCCTGCACGACACGCTCGGGCGCGAGACCCAGGCCATTCCCCTCTACCAGAAGGCCATAGCGCTGGGACTGAGCGAGGCCTCCTTGCGCGGCGCCTGGCTGGGTCTCGGCAGCTCTTATCGCAGCACTGGGCAGTATACGGAGGCCCTGGCCGCCTTCGAGCAGGGGCTGGCCCGCTTCCCCGACGCCGCCGAGTTCAGGGTGTTTAGGGCCATGGCCTGTTACAACCTGGGCCACCACAAGGAGGGAATGGAGAGCCTGCTGGCCGTGCTGGCCGTCACTACGACAGCTCCCGACCTCACCCCCTATAGGCGCGCCATCGCGCTCTACGCCGAGGATCTTGACCGGCGCTGGTGAACGCCAGAAACGACAAAGCCGCTCATAAGAGCGGCTTTGTCTGAATTTGGTGGCCCCTGCCTGACTTGAACAGGCGACCAATCGATTATGAGTCGACTGCTCTAACCAACTGAGCTAAGGGGCCAGAATCTTGGTTTTGCGGCGTGGATTATAGGGGATGTGGGATAACCCGTCCATAGGCAGATCAACCACTTGGCGAGTTTTTGTCCACCCGCCAGCAAATCTCTCTGCGCCCTGGCTCCCGGATAAAACAAAGCCCCGCATGGCGGGGCTTTTGAGACAGCTCAGGGCAATGCTTCAGGACTATTCGTCCAGGAAGCTGCGCAGCACTTCCGAGCGGCTCGGGTGGCGCAGTTTGCGCAGTGCCTTGGCTTCGATCTGACGAATACGCTCACGGGTCACGTCGAACTGCTTGCCCACTTCCTCGAGGGTGTGGTCAGTGTTCATGTCGATCCCGAAACGCATCCGCAACACCTTGGCTTCACGGGCAGTCAGGCCAGCCAGCACTTCGCGGGTCGCGTTGCGCAGGCTTTCGCTGGTCGCCGCATCCGCCGGCAGTGCCAGGGTGGTGTCTTCGATGAAGTCACCCAAGTGGGAGTCTTCATCATCACCGATGGGCGTCTCCATGGAGATGGGCTCCTTGGCGATCTTCAGCACCTTGCGGATCTTGTCTTCCGGCATGCCCATGCGCATGGCCAGCTCTTCCGGGTTCGGTTCACGACCCATCTCCTGCAGCATCTGGCGGGAGATACGGTTGAGCTTGTTGATGGTCTCGATCATGTGCACCGGGATACGGATAGTACGGGCCTGATCCGCGATGGAGCGGGTAATGGCCTGACGGATCCACCAGGTGGCATAGGTAGAGAACTTGTAGCCACGACGGTATTCAAACTTGTCTACCGCCTTCATCAGACCTATGTTGCCCTCCTGGATCAGATCCAGGAATTGCAGACCGCGGTTGGTGTACTTCTTGGCGATAGAGATAACCAGACGCAGGTTGGCCTCGACCATCTCTTTCTTCGCACGACGGGCCTTGGCCTCGCCGATGCTCATGCGACGGTTGATATCCTTGATCTGGGCGATGGAGAGGCCGGTCTCCTCTTCGATCTGCTGCAGCTTGCCGATGGCGCGCAGCACATCTTCGTCCATCTCGACCAGACGCGGCGACCAGGCTTTGCCTGCCTGCTTCTGATATTCAAACCAGGCGGTCTCGCACTCATTGTTGGTGAAGGCCGCGACGAAGGTCTTCTTCGGCATCTTGGCCTGCTCAACGCAGAGCTTCATGATGATGCGTTCCTGCACCCGCACCCGCTCCATCATCTCGCGCATGTTGTTGACCAGGCGATCGAACTGCTTGGGCATCAGGCGGAATTGACGGAACACATCGGCCAGCTGGGCAATGGCAGCCTGGGTGTCGTCGTGGGCACGACCATTCTTCTGAATGGAGAGACGGGTGACTTCGTACTGGGCACGCAGTTCACCGAACTTCTCACGGGCGACTTCAGGATCCGGACCACCGTCCCCCTCGTCGTCGGAGTTGTCACCGTCTTCGTCTTCGTCTTCGTCTTCGTCTTCGTCTTCGTCAGCCAGATCGTCTTCGCTGAGCTCGGAGCCAATATGAGTGGCGGTCGGCGCCACATCATCGGCCTCGTTGGGATCGATAAAACCGGAGATGATATCGGACAGACGCAACTGCTCGGCTTCGTACTTGTCATACTGTTCGAGCAGGTAAGTGATGGCTTCAGGGTACTCGGCAACGGAGCTTTGTACCTGGTTGATACCGTCTTCGATCCGCTTGGCGATGTCGATTTCGCCTTCGCGGGTCAGCAGTTCGACGGTACCCATTTCCCGCATGTACATGCGGACGGGATCGGTCGTGCGACCAATCTCAGATTCAACAGATGCCAGAGCCTGGGCCGCTGCTTCGGCAGCGTCCTCATCGGCGGTACCACCTTCGGCCATGATCAGGTCATCGGCGTCCGGGGCGTTCTCCACCACCTGAATACCCATATCGTTGATCATCTGGATGATGTCTTCGATCTGGTCAGAGTCGACAATGTCTTGCGGGAGGTGATCGTTCACCTCGGCATAGGTCAGGTAGCCCTGTTCTTTACCTTTGGCAACGAGGAGTTTAAGCTGAGACTGCGGGGTTTGCTCCATAGAACTCATCCGGTTGGTGTTGCTAGGTTGCGCGTACAGTGCGCTGCTGCGCAAATAGCCAATTCTAATAGAAAACCGCCAGACATGCTATGTCTGGTTGCGGCGTCGGTCATGAGAAACCCCTGCCCGCAGTATTGTCGGGGCCAGGCGGTTATACAATATTTGCTTTTAATCCCGTCGATTCGGGCAACGGTATTTATATTGAGACTAAACACTCAAATATCAAGCCCCACTCTCATTTCTTTTCTCAATCTGCACCTCTCTGATCAGCATCATCAGCTCCTGCCTCTCCTCAGAGCTTAGCCCTTCCTGCGCCACCTTGGCCTGCAACTCTTCGATCCGTTGCTTCAGAAACTGGTTGATGAAACCGACGAAGGTATCCTGCAGTTCACCCAGGATATCCGGCTCCTGATCGAGCTTTATCTCTTCAAACAGGTCGTGCATCGCCAGCTGGGCCAGGATCTCTCCCTCCTTGGTGCCGCGCCAATGCTCCAGCAAGATGCCGGTGGTGACAGCCGGCTGGGACAGGATCTGCTGATGCAGCTGCAACAGGAACTTGATGCCCTGCACCCGCAGCCCGGCTAGCTCCGGCATGGGTGGCAACTCGGCCGTTACCGACGGGTACTGGATCATCAGCGCCAGTGCTCGGCGCAGCGGTGTCAACTTGGCGGCCTTGGGTTTGTTGACCTCCCCCTTGGGCTGGCTATTGCGGGCAAACAGCTCGGCGATCCGCTGCTTGTTCTCCCCCCAGCGCATCATGCTGGAGAGCCGGGTGATCAGCCCCTCGCGGGTGAAGCCTTCCGGCACGCGGCGGATCAGCTCGGCGGCCTTGTTGGCCACCTCAAACTTGCCCGCCTCGCCGGAGAGGGCTGCATCCCGTCCGAGACGCTCGAACATGAAGTCGGCGAAAGGCTGAGCCTCATCCAGCAGGGCCTCGAAGCCCTCCTTACCGATCTGGCGCACCAGCGAGTCCGGATCCTCTCCATCCGGCAGGAACACGAACTTGAGTTCGCGCCCGTCCTGCAGATGAGAGAGTGCATTATCCAGTGCCCGCCAGGCCGCCTCACGACCAGCTTTGTCACCGTCGTAGCAGCAGATCACCTCGGCCGTGGTGCGAAACAGGGTGTGGATATGGTCGCTGGTGGTAGCGGTGCCCAGCGCAGCCACCGCATAGTCGATGTCGTACTGGCCGAGCGCCACCACGTCCATATAGCCTTCCACCACCAGGATCCGGCGAGGATCCTTGTGCGCCTGCTTCACCTCGTAGAGGCCGAACAGCTCCCGCCCCTTGTGGAAGATGGGGGTCTCCGGCGAGTTGAGGTACTTGGGAGTGCCGTCCCCCAACACCCTGCCACCGAAGCCGATGACCCGGCCCCGCTTGTCACGGATCGGAAACATGATGCGATCGCGGAAGCGATCATAGCTGCCGGGGCCGCTGTCGCGGGGGATCAGCATGCCGCCGGAGATGAGCAGCTGTTCGTGATCCCGGCTGGCACCAAAGCGCCGCCTGATTTGATCCCAGTCACCCGGGGCATAGCCAATATTGAAGCGTTTGACCACTTCCCCGGTCAGACCGCGCCCCTTCAGGTATTCCACCGCCTGAGGAGCCCCCTTGAGGTTGCTCTCGTAGAAGCGGGCAATCTGGCTCATCAGCTCATAGAGATCCTTGCTGACGGCAGGTTGGGAACTGGCCGAGCCCCCCAGGCTCTGCTCGCGAGGCACCTGCATGCCCTGCATACTGGCGAGCTCTTCGATGGCGTCGGGGAATTCGAGTCCGTCGTACTCCATGACAAAGCCGATGGCGTTGCCGTGGGCGCCACAGCCGAAACAGTGGTAGAACTGCTTCTCCTGGCTGACGGTGAAAGAGGGGCTTTTTTCGTTATGAAAAGGACAGCAAGCCTGATAGTTCTTACCGGCCTTTTTCAGCCGCACTCGCGAGTCGATCAACTCGACGATATCGGTGCGTACGAGCAGATCATCGATAAAGGATTGTGGGATCCTGCCTGCCATAACCGTCCTGTTTCATTACTCGGAAAAATAAAAAAGCCGCGCATTCACAGGGAAGCACGGCTTCTTTCGACTAACAAGAGAAATGCCTGTTACGCCAAGCGGGTTTTCACCTGAGCACTGACGGCGCCGACATCGGCACGCCCCTGAATCTTCGGCTTCAAGACAGCCATGACCTTGCCCATATCAGCCATGACGGCAGCACCACTTTCAGTGATGGCTTGCTCGATCAGTGCGGCAATTTCGTCTGCGGTCAGCTGTTGCGGCAGAAATTCCTGCAACACCAAGATCTCTGCGGACTCTTTGTCGGCAAGATCCTGACGACCGGCAGCTTCAAATTGGCTGATGGAATCGCGGCGCTGTTTGACCATCTTGGTCACGACAGCGAGGATATCCTCATCATTGAGCTCGATACGGGTATCAACTTCACGCTGCTTGATTTCTGCCATCAACAAACGGATCGTCCCCAGGCGAGCCTTATCTCTGGCAAGCATGGCGAGTTTTTGTTGATCCTTGAGTTGATCCTTCAGAGACACGGCATGATCTCCCGATTAGTACAGGCGGATACGACGTGCGTTTTCGCGGGACAGCTTCTTGGCGTGACGCTTAACGGCAGACGCTTTGGCGCGCTTACGGATGGTAGTCGGCTTCTCGTAGAACTCACGGCTACGAACTTCAGACAGGATACCGGCCTTTTCGCAAGAACGCTTGAAGCGACGCAGAGCAACGTCAAACGGCTCATTTTCACGGACTTTGATTACTGGCATGTGCCTTTCACCTCAGTGATATATTGTTAGCTGACCATCAGTCGATCAGCATGTCTTAAAATGGTGCGAAATTATACTCTGGACAGGGAATGAAAGTAAACCCGCAGAGATCGCTCTGGTTTAAAAAACCCGCGAAGGTTACCATAGCCGTCTCATTTTAGCAGTGAAATTTTTTAGCAATGCGTGTATTGGGCATAGAGACATCCTGTGACGAAACCGGGATCGCGATCTTCGACGATCAAAAAGGGATCCTTTCCCATCAATTATACAGTCAGGTCAAGCTGCATGCGGACTACGGTGGCGTCGTCCCCGAGCTCGCCAGCCGGGATCATGTCCGCAAGACGATCCCCTTGATCCAGGCCGCATTGCAAGAGGCGGGACTGGGTAAAGACGACATCGATGGCATCGCCTACACCGCGGGTCCAGGTCTGGTTGGCGCCATCCTGGTCGGCGCCACCATAGGCCGCTCGCTGGCGATGGCCTGGGGTAAACCCGCCATCGCCGTGCACCATATGGAGGGCCACCTGCTGGCGCCCATGCTGGAGGAGCGGGCCCCCGACTTCCCCTTCGTGGCACTGCTGGTCTCCGGCGGTCACTCCATGCTGGTACGAGTCGATGGCATAGGCCGCTATCAGCTGCTGGGCGAATCCATTGATGATGCCGCCGGTGAGGCGTTCGACAAGACCGCCAAGCTGATGGGGCTGGATTATCCAGGCGGCCCCCTGCTCTCCAGACTGGCCGAGAAGGGCACCACGGGACGCTTCATCTTCCCGCGTCCCATGACCGATCGGCCCGGCCTCGACATGAGCTTCTCCGGTCTCAAGACCTTTGCCGCCAACACCATCGCCGCCAATGCCGACGATGAGCAGACCCGTGCCGACATCGCCCGCGCCTTTGAAGATGCGGTAGTCGATACCCTTGCCATCAAGTGTCGTCGCGCCTTGAAGGAGACAGGGCTCAAGCGCCTAGTGGTGGCCGGTGGCGTCAGCGCCAACCGTCACCTACGTGCCCAGCTGGCCGAGCTGATGGAGGGCCTCAAGGGCGAGGTGTTCTACCCGCGTACCGAATATTGCACCGACAATGGCGCCATGATCGCCTACGCTGGCATGCAGCGCCTCAAGGCCGGGGTGTTTGAACCGCTGGCAATCAAGGCGGTGCCTCGCTGGCCGCTGGATACCCTGGATCCGGTCTGATCCTGAGGATCCTGTCGCAATGAAAAGGGGCCAATGGCCCCTTTGTTGTCTCTGTCGGCTGCTCCGCGGCCATCAGTTGGTACGGACTAATTGGTTCTAAACAGGGCCTCGATGGAAAGCCCCTGCCCCAGCAGGATCTCCCGCAGGCGACGCAAGCCTTCCACCTGGATCTGGCGTACCCGCTCCCGGGTCAGTCCGATCTCGGCGCCCACGTCTTCCAGAGTGGCCGGCTCATAGCCGAGCAGGCCGAAACGCCGGGCCAGCACCTCCCGCTGCTTGGGATTCAGCTCCTCCAGCCAGTGGACTATGCTGCTGCGCATATCGTCCTCCTGGGATTCCAGCTCGGGCCCCATACCGCGCTCATCGGACAGGACATCGAGCAGCGCCTTGTCGCGATCGCCGCCGATGGGGGTATCCACCGAGGTGATCTTCTCGTTGAGCTTGAGCATGCGGTTCACGTCATCGACCGAACGATCCAGCGCATGGGCAATGTCCTCGGCGGTGGGTTCATGATCGAGACGGTGCGAGAGCTCGCGGGCGGTACGCAGGTAGACGTTCAGCTCCTTGACCACGTGGATCGGCAGCCGGATGGTGCGGGTCTGGTTCATGATGGCCCGCTCTATGGTCTGGCGGATCCACCAGGTGGCATAGGTGGAAAAACGGAAGCCGCGCTCGGGGTCGAACTTTTCGACCGCACGGATAAGACCGAGGTTGCCCTCTTCGATGAGATCCAGCAGCACCAGGCCGCGGTTGTTGTAGCGTCGGGCGATCTTGACCACCAGCCGCAAGTTGGACTCGATCATGCGCTTGCGGGCGGCTTTGTCACCGCGCAAGGCACGACGGGCGTAATAAACTTCCTCTTCAGCCGTGAGCAAGGGGGAGAAGCCAATCTCCCCCAGGTAGAGCTGGGTGGCATCCATGACCTTGTTCAGTTCCGGCACCATCAATTCGTCGGAGATAGTCTCCTCAACCTCGGCGGCAACTTCCTGAACCTCTTCTTCCTCATGGGTTTCCAGCTCTTCGTCGAACTCTAATTCTGCATCCTGCATTACCAGTTGTTCTTGGCTCATGATATGTCTCCCTGACCTGAACCAGAGTAAGACCTAGCTCTCTGGGTTAACGCTTTGGCAAATAGCTCATCGGGTTAATCGACTTGCCTCTGTACCGGATCTCGAAGTGCAAGCGCACATCCGGTGCGTCCGTGCTACCCATATTGGCGATGACAGTGCCCCCTTTGACGGAGTCACCCTCCTTCACCCGCAACTCATCGTTGTGGGCATAAGCGGAGAGGTAGTCATCATCGTGCTTGAGAATAATCAGCTTGCCATAGCCCCGCAGCGCGCTGCCCGCATAGACAACCTTGCCACCACTCGCGGCGTAGATGGGTTGCCCCTTCTGACCCGAGATATCGATGCCCTTGTTGCCCTGCTCCGCGACAGAGAAACCTTCGACGACCCGGCCTTGAGTCGGCCAGTGCCATGAGAGCTTCGACTGGGAGCTGCTTGTTTTTTGTTCTTTGACCTGAGCGTATGCTGTTGAAGATGATGGAGCAATCGTTTTCTGTGCGATGAACGGAGTGGTCGTACCTGCCGGGGCGGTCGCCATAGGCTTGGGACCCGAACTGGCCACTACCGCCGTCGCCGCCACCATCTGGCTGCCTCCGGTCGCACTCGACCCGACCTTGAGCACCTGCCCCACATTCAGGGCATAGGGCGCCTGCAGGTTGTTGCGCTGCGCCAGGGTCTGGTTCGACACGTTGAACTGACGCCCAATGCTGCTCAGGGTGTCGCCGCGGCGCACCTCATAGGTACCGGCGCCACTGACGGCACTGCTGGTACTGCCGGTGCTGGCCACCGCGGCAGAGGAGCCATCCAGCCTGAGCTGCTGGCCCGGGTAGATGTTGTAGGGGGGGCTGATCCCGTTGAGGCTGACCAAGGACGCGACATCCATGCCCGAACGGAAGGCGATGGAATAGAGGGTATCCCCCTTGACCACTGTGTAACCGCCGCCCTGCATGCCCGGATTGGCCATGTTTTGACGAGTCGGGATGGTCGAGGCAATGGGGTCATTGCCGAGACTCTGTACCGGGGCAGCAGTCTTGCTGGAAGAGCAGGCAAGCAGTAGCCATGACAACACGACGACACTACTTCCTTGCCAAACACGCGAACGCATAGTGGATCCTTAACGACTAAACCAGAAATAGGCCGCAATGGCCAAACCAATACAGAGCCAGCCAAGCACATCCACATAGTGCATCAGCTTGCGCTCCATCTTCTCACCGCCCCAGCGCATCAGGCCCGCCACCAGGAAGAAGCGCATGCCACGACCAATGATGGAGGTCACGATAAAAGGCAGTAGCGCCATATGGAGCAAGCCCGCCGTGACGGTAAACACCTTGTAGGGGATCGGCGTGAAACTGGCAATGAAAATCACCCAGATGCCCCATTGTTCGAACCACTGCTCGGCCAGGGCGATCTTGTCCTCATAGCCGACAGAGACCACCAGCGGCTGCACCACCGGCTCCCACAGGGCGTAGCCCAGCAGGTAGCCAAACACCGCCCCCAGCACCGAGAACAGGGTGGCCAGGCCGGCGTAGTGCCATGCCCGGTGGGGCTTGGCCAGCGCCATGGGCGCCAGCATCACATCCACCGGGATGGGCCAGAATACGGATTCGATAAAGGCGGTGATCGCCAGATAATAAGGCGCGTACTTGTGGCGCGCCCACTGCATCACCAGCACATAGAGGCGGGAAAACAACTTCACTCAACATCTCCGTCAATGAGGGGAACAAAACGCACCGGCTCCAGGATCCGGCTGGTCAGCTGGGAGCCAGAGCGTTCGATAAGCTGCAGCGTCTGTTGGCTGTCGCCCACCGGCAGCACCAGCCGGCCACCCTCGGCCAGCTGATCGGTCAGGGCCTTGGGCACCTCGCTGGCCGCCGCCGTCACCAGAATGGCATCGAACGGCCCCTTGTTGGGCCATCCCAACCAGCCGTTGCCGTGCTTGGCCGAGACATTGTGCAGATCGAGCTGACGCAACCGGCGCCGGGCCAGGAACTGCAGCGACTTGATCCGCTCCACCGTGTAGACATGTTCCACCAGATGAGCCAGCACCGCGGTCTGATAACCGGAGCCAGTGCCGATCTCCAGCACATGGGCCGGATTGTTCTGGATCAGCAGCTCGGTCATCCGCGCCACCATGTAGGGTTGCGAGATGGTCTGGCCGTGGCCGATGGGCAGGGCCGTATTGTCCCAGGCCTTGTGCGCCATGGCCTCGTCCACGAACAGCTGGCGTGGCACTTTCGCAATCGCCGCGAGCACGCGGAAATCGCGAATATCCTGGGCAATCAGCTGATTCAAAAGGCGTTGTACGATCACACCTTCATCCCTGCAGATCTAGCCAGGCTCCCAGACCCGCCAGACTGTTGTAGGCAGTCATGTCGATGGTCAATGGGGTGATGGAGACGTAACCCTGCTCGATGGCCGCGAAATCCGTGCCCTCCCCCGCATCCTGCTGACTGCCCGGGGGGCCGATCCAGTAGATGGGTTGACCACGAGGATCCTCGGTGCGGATCACTGACTCGGCGCGATGGCGGTTGCCAAGGCGCGTCACCTTGATCCCCTTGATCTGACTGAGCGGCAGATCCGGCACATTCACGTTGAGGATCTGATCGGCGGGCAGCGAGTGCAGCATCAGGCCCCGCACCAGCAGGGCGGCATAGTGGGCCGCCGTGGCGAAGTGGGTCCTGCCCACCAGCGAAATGGCCAGGGAGGGAAAACCGAGGTGGCGTCCCTCGGTCGCCGCCGCAACTGTGCCGGAGTAGATGACATCATCCCCCAGGTTGGCGCCGTGATTGATGCCGGCCACCACCATGTCCGGCTCGGGCCGCACCAGCTCGTTGACCGCCAGGTGCACGCAATCCGTCGGCGTGCCCTTGACCGCATAGCTCTCGATCCCATTAAAGCCGGATTCGCTGAGGCGGGTGACCCGCAGCGGCACCTCCAGCGTCAGGGAGTGACTCGCGCCGCTGCGGTTGCGATCCGGCGCCACCACTATGACCTCGCCACAGGCAGTCAGCGCAGTGCTGAGGGCACGAATGCCCTCGGCATGTACGCCATCGTCATTACTGACCAGAATTCGCATCGGTTGGGTTCCTGAAACCGTGATCGGCCTCTTCGGCCTGCATTAACTCGCGCACCACGCTGGTGGCAAAGGCCCCGGCCGGCAGGAAGAACGACAGGGTCAAGGCCTCGGCGTCCAGCGTCCAGCTCATCCCCTCCGGCAGCAGCAGCAGCGGACGTCTATCCTGATCCAGCCCGGCCTTCTCCAACCCGGCACACCAGTCGCCATAAGCCGCCAGCACCCCTTGTTCGAACTCGGCGGCGGCACCCTGACTGGCCAGCCGGCCACGACCCCACTGGGGGGCGGTCAGCTGCACATCGCCGGAGGCCAACCGCGCCTCCAGCTCGGGGGTCAGCGTCTCTTCACTGAAGATGGAGTGACTGCCCTTGAGCATCACGCAGTCGCCGGCCAGCAACTGATGGGCCAGCCCCTGCTCGATGCGGGCACTGACGATGGCGTTGAACAGCATGCTGCGGGCGGCGGAGAGATAGAGGGAGCGCTTGTTGCGATCGTTGATCCGCTTGCCGGCGAACATCGCCTTGGCCGCCTCCAGGTTGTTGCCGCCACGGCCGAAGCGCTGCTCGCCGTAGTAGTTCGGCACCCCCTGGCTGGCGATGGCCTGCAGACGGGGCTCCAACCCCTCGCTCTGCTCCAGCCCGGTCAGGCGCAGGCGGAAGTGGTTGCCCTTGAGGTAGCCGACCCGCAGCTTGCGGTTGTGACGCTTGGCCTGCAGGATCTGGATGCTGTCGCTCTGGATGACCGACAGATCCGGCTCTGCCTTGCCCGGCAGGTGAATGCCGAACCACTGTTCGGTCACCGCGTGGCGATCCTTGAGGCCGG
Source organism: Aeromonas sp. sia0103 (assembly GCF_963895295.1). Classification (NCBI taxonomy): domain Bacteria; kingdom Pseudomonadati; phylum Pseudomonadota; class Gammaproteobacteria; order Aeromonadales; family Aeromonadaceae; genus Aeromonas; species Aeromonas sp. sia0103. Next base: position 76,211 of record NZ_CAWQKG010000044.1, read on the forward strand.
CCCAGGTCACCGCGTTGCGATTGACCCCGGCCGCATCGGCCAGCAGGCCCGCCACCCAGGCGGTGTTCTCGCCGGTCTTGCGCACCCGCACGAAGATATGTTCCCCCTCGCCGCAGGGCTCGAAACCGAGATCCTCATTGACCACGAAGTCGCCGGCCTCGGCCTTGAGGATACCGCGGGCAGTCGGTGCCCCATGCAAATAGCTAAGCTGTTCCAACATCATTGTTTCACCAGTAAGACGACGGCTTCGGTGGCGATCCCTTCCTTGCGCCCCGTGAATCCAAGCTGCTCTGTGGTGGTCGCCTTGACATTCACCCGGTTCAAATCACATTTCAAATCCGCCGCCAGCACGGCGCACATGGCCTCGATATGGGGGGCCATCTTGGGGGCCTGGGCGATGATGGTCACGTCCAGATTGCCGATGGCATAACCCGCCTGCTGCACCCTGGCAAACACGTCCCGCAGCAGAATGCGGCTGTCGATCCCCTTGAACTCGGCGGCGGTATCGGGGAAGTGGCGGCCGATATCACCGGCACCGATCGCCCCCAGCAGCGCATCACTCACCGCGTGCAGCACCACATCACCGTCGGAGTGGGCCAACAGCCCTTGTTCGTACGGCACCGCCACCCCGCCCAGCATGCAGGGGCCAACCCCGCCAAATCGGTGTACATCAAAACCATGTCCAATGCGGATCATGATGGCTCCTTGAACGATGAATCGGGTTGCGCCTGCTGGCGCCCATTCTGTTGATCTAAAAAGAGCCCCGCCAGGGAGAGATCCTCCGGCCGGGTCACCTTGATATTGTCGGCGCGCCCTTCCACCATGCGCACCGGATAACCGGCGCGCTCCATGGCGGAGGCCTCATCGGTGATGGTGGCGCCCAGTGCCAGCCCCTCCTCCAGCGCCCGCCTCAGGGGAGCAGTGGGGAACATCTGCGGGGTCAGGGCATGCCAGAGCTGCTCGCGCTCTACGGTTGCCACTATGTTGCCCTGTTCATCGGTGCGCTTCATGGTGTCGCGCACCCGGCTGCCGAGGATGGCGCCATCGCACACCAGGGCCGCCGCGATCAGCTTGTCGAGATCGCCGTGGCAGAGGCAGGGACGGGCGGCATCGTGCACCAGCACCCAGTCCCCGCTCGCCACATGCAGGGCATTCAGGACCGAATAGGCGCGCTCGCTCCCCCCCTCGACCCGCAGGATACGCGGATCGGCCGCCACCGGCAGGGCATCGAACCAGCCGTCATGGGGGGCCAGCGCCACTATCACCTGAGTGATGGCTGGATGGGACAGCAGCCGGGCGAGGCTGTGCTCCAGAATGGTCTGGCCGGCCAGTTGCAGATACTGTTTCGGACAATCGGCCCCCATCCGGCTGCCAATCCCGGCGGCGGGAACGATAGCGGTCAGCCCGGTGTGGCGATCAGTCATCGTAGGGCGCACCGTCCGGCTCAGTCTCCTGGCCATTATCCTTGGGAATGATCCGGTAGAAGGTCTCACCCTGCTTGATGTAGCCGAGATCGTTGCGCGACAGCTCCTCGATAGCCTCAAGGCCCGAGGTCAGATCGTCAATCTCGCGATAAATCAGGTTGTTGCGGTCCTTGAGAACCAGATTGTCCTGCTGCTGCCGGTGAATGGCATCGGAGAGTTCCCGATAGTCGGAGAGGCCATTCTTCCCCAGCCAGAAGTCATATTGCAGCCCTCCCAACAGGAAGAGCAGGATAAGAGTGAGTAGCCGCATGCACTGAGTCTCCTTCAAGCGGCCTAGTTTCCCATATTCGCAGGCAAGACAAAAGGAAGCCGGTGATCCAGACGGGCAGGGCCGAACAAAAAAGGCGAAAAGACCATGGCCACCACCGAAAACATCTCACCCGACATCTGCTCGGACTGTGGGCAAACCAGTCTGTGGACATAAAAAAACCCCGCCAGGGTGGCGGGGTTTTTCAACAGCTTAAAAAGTGCAGGCAGTAATTACTGGCCTTTCACTTCTTTCAGACCGCGGAACGGAGCCTTGGCACCCAGGGCTTCTTCGATACGGATCAGCTGGTTGTACTTGGCAACACGGTCAGAACGGCTCATGGAACCGGTCTTGATCTGGCCAGCAGCGGTACCCACGGCCAGGTCGGCGATGGTCGCGTCTTCGGTCTCACCGGAGCGGTGGGAGATGACGGCGGTGTAGCCAGCGTCTTTGGCCATCTTGATGGCAGCCAGAGTCTCGGTCAGGGAACCGATCTGGTTGAACTTGATCAGGATGGAGTTGGCGATGCCGTTGTCGATGCCGCGCTTCAGGATCTTGGTGTTGGTTACGAACAGGTCGTCACCCACGATCTGGATCTTGCTACCCAGTTCCTTGGTCTGGTAGGCGAAGCCGTCCCAGTCGGATTCGTCCAGGCCATCTTCGATGGAGACGATCGGGAACTTGGTGGTCAGGTCGGCCAGGTAGTCGGAGAACTCGTTGGAGGTGAAGATACGACCTTCGCCCTTCAGGTTGTACTCTTTCTTCTCGGCGTCGTAGAACTCGGAAGCGGCGCAGTCCATGGCCAGGGTGATATCGGTACCCAGCTTGTAACCGGCAGCAGCAACGGCTTCGGAGATCACTTCCAGCGCTTCGGCGTTGGACTTCAGGTTAGGTGCGAAACCGCCTTCGTCACCCACTGCGGTGGCGTAGCCCTTGGACTTCAGTACCTTGGCCAGGTTGTGGAAGACCTCGGCACCCATGCGGATGGCTTCTTTCAGGGTCTTGGCGCCAACCGGCTGGATCATGAACTCCTGGATGTCGACGTTGTTGTCGGCGTGCTCACCACCGTTGATGATGTTCATCATCGGCAGCGGCATGGAGTAAACACCCGGGGTACCGTTCAGCTCGGCGATGTGAGCGTACAGCGGCAGGCCCTTGGCGGCAGCAGCAGCTTTGGCGTTGGCCAGGGAAACAGCCAGGATGGCGTTGGCGCCGAACTTGGATTTGTTCTCGGTACCGTCGAGGTCGATCATGATCTGGTCAATAGCGGCCTGGTCCTTGGCATCTTTACCCAGCAGAGCCTGAGCGATCGGGCCGTTAACGGCTTCGATGGCTTTCAGCACGCCTTTACCCAGGAAACGGCTCTTGTCGCCGTCACGCAGTTCCAGCGCTTCGCGGGAACCGGTGGACGCGCCAGACGGAGCGGCTGCCATACCAACAAAACCACCTTCCAGATGAACTTCGGCCTCAACGGTCGGGTTACCACGGGAGTCGATGATTTCACGACCGATCACTTTAACGATCTTGGACATGTGTATTTCCTCAGGTTTCGTAAAAAAACAACAAAAATATGCCAAAAAAAGCGGCTGTGGCACAGAGCCTCAACCGCATTTATTTTCAATTACTTCAGATTACGCTTCTGATACTCGCCGGCGGCCTTCACGAAACCGGCAAACAGGGCGTGTCCATCACGGGGAGTCGAGGTGAACTCCGGGTGGAACTGCGCCGCTACAAACCAAGGGTGATCCGGAATCTCGATAATTTCCACCAATTTCTTGTCGGCGGAGAGACCGGTCACCTTCAAGCCGGCCGCTTCGATCTGCGGCAGCAGCTTGTTGTTCACCTCATAACGGTGACGGTGGCGCTCATAAATGGTCGGGCTGCCGTACATCTGGCGCACCTTGGAGCCTTCTACCAGGTGGCAGAGCTGGGAGCCCAGACGCATGGTGCCACCCAGATCGGATTTCTCGGTACGGGTCTCGACGTTGCCTTCTTCATCCACCCATTCGGTGATGAGGCCAACGACCGGGTAGGCGCAATCTTTCTTGAATTCGGAGGAGTGAGCCCCTGTCATGCCGGCCACGTTGCGAGCGAACTCGATCATGGCAACCTGCATCCCCAGGCAGATACCCAGGTAGGGGATCTTGTTCTCACGGGCATACTGGGCGGCCAGGATCTTGCCTTCCACGCCACGCTCGCCGAAGCCACCCGGCACCAGGATCGCATCCAGACCTTCCAGCAGCTCGGAGCCACGGGTCTCGATGTCCTGGGAATCGATGAACTTGATGTTGACCGACAGACGGGTCTTCAGGCCACCGTGCTTGAGCGCCTCGTTGACGGACTTGTAGGCATCCGGCAGGGAAACATACTTGCCGACCATGCCGATGGTCACTTCCGCGGTCGGGTTGGCCTCTTCGTAGACAACCTGTTCCCACTCGGACAAGTCGGCTTCGTTGCACTTCAGGCCGAAACGGGCGATGAAGTAGTCATCCAGATTCTGGGATTTCAGCAGCGCCGGGATCTTGTAGATGGAGTCGACGTCTTTCATGGAGATGACGGCGCGCTCTGGCACGTTGCAGAACAGGGCAATCTTGGCACGCTCGTTGGCCGGAATGGCGCGATCGGAGCGGCAGATCAGCACGTCCGGCTGGATCCCGATGGAGAGCAGCTCTTTGACCGAGTGCTGGGTCGGCTTGGTCTTCACCTCGCCGGCGGCGGCCAGGTAGGGAACCAGGGTCAGGTGCATGAACATCGCATTGTCGCGGCTCACTTCGGCGGCCAGCTGACGAATGGCTTCGAGGAACGGCAGGGACTCGATATCGCCCACTGTACCGCCCACTTCGACGATGGCCACCTGATGGCCTTCGGCACCGGCAATCACCCGCTCCTTGATGGCGTTGGTGATGTGCGGGATGACCTGGATGGTGGCGCCCAGATAGTCACCACGACGCTCTTTGCGCAGCACGTCGGCGTAGATGCGACCTGTGGTGAAGTTGTTGCGACGGGTCATCTTGGTGCGGATGAAACGCTCGTAATGGCCCAGATCCAGATCGGTCTCGGCCCCGTCCTCGGTTACGAACACTTCACCGTGCTGGGTCGGGCTCATGGTGCCCGGATCCACGTTGATATAGGGGTCCAGTTTCATGATGGTCACATCCAGACCACGGGCTTCCAGAATGGCTGCCAGAGAAGCTGCGGCAATGCCTTTGCCGAGGGATGAAACAACGCCACCAGTTACAAAAATATATTTTGTCGTCATGCTGAACCTGAAAGAAGTTTAGGGAATTTTAAGGGGTGCTTCGGGGATGAAGCAGGACGGGGAAACAGTATACCAAAACCCCCTCTCCCAAACAATGAACAAAAATCTATCAGGCTCGCCACTCCCCCGTCTTGCGCCAAATCAACTTTGTTCGGTTTCCTTGGCCTTGTCCCAGGCTGCATCCAGCTTCTCCAGGGAACAATCGGTCATTTTCAGCCCTTCCGCGGCAATAAACTGTTCAACCTGACGAAAACGACGTTCGAACTTGGTGTTGGCGGCCCGCAGCACCTGCTCCGGATCCTTGCCCAGATGGCGTACCAGGTTGACGGTGGCAAACAGCAGATCGCCGAGCTCATCGCTGACCCTCTCTTCGTCAACGTCGACCATCAGCGCCTCCTCCATCACCTCCTCGATCTCCTCGTGGATCTTGTCCACCACGGGGCCGAGCGTCTTCCAGTCGAAACCGACGGTGGCGCAGCGCTTCTGGATCTTGGCGGCGCGGGTCAGGGCCGGCAGCGCGAGCGGTATGTCGTCCAGCACGCTCTCCTTGTCGAGCGCGGCGCGCTCCTTGGCCTTCTCCGCCTCCCAGTTCAACTTGACCGCCTGCTCGTCACCCAGCTCCGCATCGGAGAACACATGGGAATGGCGGCGGATCAGCTTCTCACTCACCGTAGCGACGATATCGGCGAAATCGAACAGCCCCTGCTCCTTGCCCAGCTGGGCGTAGAACACCACCTGGAACAGCAGATCGCCGAGTTCGCCCTTCAATCCTTCCCAATCCCGGGTTTCGATGGCATCGGCCACCTCGTAGGCCTCCTCCAGGGTGTGGGGCACTATGGTCTGGAAATCCTGCTTGAGATCCCAGGGGCAACCCCCTTGCGGATTACGCAGTTGAGCCATGATCTCGAGCAGTTGGGGCAGGTCGTAACGTTGGGACATGGGCTCTTCACTTTCGATTCGTTCAAGAAGGGTCATAAAGAACAACCGGCCACGGGGGCCGGTCACTTTTTATCAGGCATTAGAGGCGCTTGGCGCTGATCACGTCGTTGAGCTGGCTGAGCTTGGCGAGGGCCCGGTTGAAGGCGTTGATGTTGTAGATCTCCAGCTCCATGTCGATCTCCGCGGTCTGCTCGCGCACGTTGGAGCGCGAGCGCACCCCCATCACGTTGATCTTCTCGTTGGCGAGCACAGTGGTGATGTCGCGCAACAGGCCGGATCTGTCGTTGGAGAGAATGCGGATGGTGAGACCATAACCACCGGAGTAGTTCTCCCCCCAGACCGCCTCGATCAGCCGCTCCGGGTTGCGGCGAGACAGCTCCTTGAGCTGCTCGCAGTCCTCCCGGTGGATGGAGACGCCGCGCCCCATGGTGATGAAGCCCTGGATGCCATCCCCCGGAATCGGCTGGCAGCAGCGGGCGATGTGAGTCATCAGGTTGCCGACCCCTTCCACCACTATGTGATCCTTGGGCTTGGGCCGGAACGGCAGATTGGCCTTCTGCTCCAGCTTCTCCAGCAGGCGGCGATCCTCTTCCTCGGCGGTCGGCTTGTTGTAGCGGGTGTCCAGGTAGTTGAGCAGCTGGTTGATGCGGATGTCACCGCTGCCGATGCCGGCCAGCAGATCGTCGAGCTCCTCGGCATGGAAGCGCTCAAGCACCACCTTGTCCACCTTGGAGAGGGTCAGGTTGTGCCTGTCCAGCTCCTTCTCCAGCAGCTCCTTGCCGGCGGCGATGTTCTTGTCCCTATCCAGCTTCCTGAACCAGGTCGCTACCTTGGCCCGCGCCCGGCTGGAGCGCAGGAAGCCGGCGTTCGGGTTCATCCAATCGCGGCTCGGGTTCGGCTCCTTCTGGGTGATCACCTCCACCTGATCACCGGTCTGCAGCGTATAGGTGAAGGGCACTATGCGGCCATCCACCTTGGTGCCGATGCAGCGGTGGCCGATCATGCTGTGCACGTGATAGGCGAAATCGAGCGGGGTGGCCCCCGCCGGCAGGTCGATGACATCGCCCTTGGGGGTGAACACATAGACCCTGTCCTCGAACACCTGGCTGCGCAGATCGTCCAGCAGGGAGCCGCTCTCGGAGAGATCCTCCTGCCAGGCGAGCAGCTTGCGCAGCCACTCGATCTTGTCCTCGAAGGTGCTGGTCTTGGCAGCGGCCTGGGCCCCTTCCTTGTAGCGCCAGTGGGCGGCGACGCCGAGTTCGGCATCCTGGTGCATCTGCTCGGTCCGGATCTGGATCTCGATGGTCTTGCCTTCCGCCCCCACCACCACGGTGTGGATGGATTGATAGCCGTTCGGCTTGGGGTTGGCGACATAGTCGTCGAATTCACGGGGAATGTGGTGGAAGTGGGTGTGGACTATGCCAAGCGCCGCGTAGCAATCCTGCAGCCGCTTGGTCACCACCCGCACCGCACGCACGTCGAACAGCTCGTTGAATTCGAGGTGCTTCTTCTGCATCTTGCGCCAGATGCTGTAGATGTGTTTGGGGCGGCCGTAGACCTCGGCCTCGACCCCGGCCTCGGCAAGCGCATCGCGCAGGGACTGCACGAACTCGCGGATGTAACGCTCCCGATCGAGACGCTTCTCGTCGAGTTGCTTGGCGATCTGCTTGTAGGTGTCCGGGTGCAGGTAACGGAAGGCAAGATCTTCCAGCTCCCATTTGAGCTGACCTATGCCGAGCCGGTTGGCGAGCGGCGCATAGATGTTGGTGATCTCCTGGGCCATCAGCACCCGGGTCTCTTCATCCGCCTTCTTCGCTTCCCGCAGGCAGGCGATCCGCTCCGCCAGCTTGATCACCACGGCGCGCACATCCTCGACCATGGCGAGCAGCATGCGCCGCACATTGTCGACCTGCTCCGGCGAGGTTTCGCTGCGGTGCAGGGTCTGCAGGGAACGGATGGCCTCCATCTCCAGCACCCCTTCCACCAGCTTGGCGATCTTGGGACCGAAGTCCTCGCTCATCCGCTCCTGATTGAGGAGCCCGGCCTCGACGAAGGGATAGATGATGGCGGCCTTGAGGGTGGCAAGATCCATGCTGAGCATCAGCAGGATGCCGACCATCTCGACCCCGCGCACCAGCAGGCGGCTGGTGAGCGCCTCGTCACCGAGCGTCAGACAATACTGGTAAGCGGTTCGCAGTTGATTCTTGTCATTCTCACTCAGAGTCAGTGAACCGACCCACTCCTCCAGAGTGAAATTGTCTTTCAAATGAATATCGCGCACCGCAACCATGGTATCAATCCTTTAAATTGTGGGGCCGAAAGCCGATGCTTCCCGCCCCTCATCTGCTGATGACTGCCTCAAATGGGGATGTGAGAGAGACTTTTCAAGGCATGCCACCTTCCAGGTGACAGGGTTCTCCACACAGCCGGCCAATTTTTGAGGATCTAGATTACCCCAATCATTCCTGCTCAAACAGCGCCATAGGCATCAGAATGCCCCAGCCGCAGGAGCCGGATTACCTTAATCCATGCCTGCTAAAGCAGCGCCATGGGCGTCAGAAGGCCGACATGGCGCAACATCTCTTCCCCCCGAACCCAGCGCCGGATTACCTTAATCAATCCCGCTCAAACAGTGCCATGGACTCCAGGTGGCCGGTGTGGGGGAACATGTCCAGCATCCCCAGGCGGGCCAGTCGATAACCCCCCTTCACCAGCACCTGGCTGTCCCGCGCCAGGGTGACAGGGTTACAGGAAACATAGACCACGCGTTTGGGCGAAAGTGCCACCACATGGCTCATCACCTCCAGCGCACCGGGCCGGGCCGGATCCAGCAGCACCAGATCGAAACCTTCCCGCGCCCAGGACATGCCGACGATGTCACCGCTCAGGTCCGCCTTGTAGAAGCGGGCGTTGTCGATGCCATTGCGACGGGCGTTCTCCTCGGCCCGGGTCACCATGGCCAGATCCCCTTCGACCCCGACCACCTCGCGGGCCTGACGGGCCAGCGGCAGGGTGAAGTTGCCGATGCCGCAGAACAGATCCAGCACCTTGTCCGCCCTGGTCGCCCCGAGCCATGCCAGCGCCTGGGCCACCATGCTCTGGTTGATGGGGCCATTGACCTGAATGAAATCCCCGGGGGCGAATGCAAGAGACAGGCCATCTAATGAGTAAGCGGGCTGGAATTGCTGGCGCAGCGGCTCGATGCGCTCGTCGGCCGCCTGCAGATAGAGATCTATCCCCTGGGCCTCGGCAAACTCGGCCAGCAGCGCCCGATCCGCCTCGTTGGGACGACCGGTATGGCGCAACAGCAGCAGTATCCCCTGCTCGGCCTGGATCAGTTCCGCATGTCCCAGCTCGCGCTGGCTCTTGAGGCGATTGAGGCATTCCCGCAGCGGGCTGATGAGCGCCGACAGCGAGGCGGTCAGGACAGGGCAGCTGGTGATCTCCACCAGATCGTTGGACTGGCGGCGACGAAAACCGACCCGGGTGCAGCGGCCATTCTTGTCAAACTTGATGGCCAGACGGCAGACCCGGCGATAGGCGCGAGCCTCCCCGGTCAGCACGGGTTCGAGGGCCGGCGCCTTGATCTGCCCCAGCCGCTCGAACAGGCTGACCAGCCCGGCCGCCTTGGCCGCCTGCTGATCCGCCTCGCTCAGGTGCTGGGCGTTGCAGCCGCCACACTCGCGATAATGGGCGCAGAAGGGGGCGATGCGATTGTCGGCGGGGGTCACCAGCTGTTGCAGGGCGGCGTGCGCATACTGCTTCTTGTCATCGATGATGCGAGCCTTGACCCGCTCACCGGGCAGCGCCCCCTCGACGAAGATCGCCTTGCCCTGATGACGGCCGATCCCGACACAGTGGTGATCCAGACTGTCTATCGTAAATTCAATACGTTGGGGCTGGGTGGATTTCTTTTGGGGCTTGAAAAACTGGGCCATAAAACTTGGTGCCTATAGGTGGCTATGTCATGATTGTGGAATCTGCTGCAGGCCATTGTCCCACAAGAATAATAGTATGACCAAATACGGCCTGAGGGCTCTCGCTGTGGCATCGACCCCCTTGCCCATTCTGACCCTGGTCGGCGACTTGTGCTTATGACCAGAGACGGCCTCAGAACCCTGGTGGCAGCAACATTTTTATCTTGCCAACCCTCATCGTCGGCGGTTTGTTCTTATGACTAGATACGGCCTCAGAGCCAGAGTGCTGGCATTTACCATATTGCCAACCCTGATCATCGGCGGCCTGATTGCCGGTTACTTCACCTTCCACCGCTATCACCAGCTGGAAAACAACCTGATCGACCAGGGCATCAACATCATCGAGCCCCTGGCCATCGCCAGCGAATACGGCATGACCCAGCACAGCCGCGAGTCCCTCAAGCGCCTGATCGGGCTGACTCACCGCAAGAACTCGCCCTTCATCAAGTCCATCGCCGTCTTCACCCAGGACAACCAGCTGTTCGTCACCTCCAACTACCATCGTGACTTCGGCCAGCTGCGCCTGCCCGATGGCACTGCCATCCCTGAGCTGACCAGCGTCTCCTTCAACGGTGACGACATCATACTGCGCACCCCCATCCAGGCCGAGACCAGTCTGGACGGCTTCCCCTTGCCAAGCGACCTAGAGCCGCCGGTGATCGGCTACATCTCCATGCAGCTCGCCACGGACAGGGCCATAGTCCTGCAGTATCGCGATGCCTTCTTCGCGGTGGTCATGGTGCTCATCGGCCTCGCCGTCAGCACCCTGTTTGGCTTCCGGCTGGTCAAGAGCGTGACCCAGCCCATCACCGATATGGTGCAGGCGGTGCACAGGATCAGGGAGGGGCGGCTCGATACCCGGGTCAGCGGCCAGCTCACCGGCGAGCTGGACATGCTGAAGAACGGCATCAACGCCATGGCCAAGGCGCTCTCCGAATACCATGAAGAGATGCAGCAGAACATCGATCAGGCCACCTCGGATCTGCGGGAGACGCTGGAGCAGATCGAGATCCAGAACGTCGAGCTCGACATGGCGAAGAAGCGGGCGCAGGAGGCGGCCAGGGTCAAGTCGGAGTTCCTTGCCAACATGTCCCACGAGTTGCGTACCCCGCTCAACGGCGTCATCGGCTTCACCCGCCAGCTGCTCAAGACGGCGCTGACCCCGAGCCAGACCGACTACATGCAGACCATAGAGAAGTCGGCGCGCAACCTGCTCGGCATCATCAACGACATACTCGACTTCTCCAAGCTGGAGGCGGGCAAGCTGCAGCTGGAGCACATCCCGTTCAGCCTGCGCGACACCCTCAACGAGACCATGCACCTGCTCGGTCCGAGCGCCCACGACAAGCAGCTCGAGCTGTCGCTACAGGTGGATGCCGAGGTGCCGGACTACCTCACCGGCGATCCCATGCGGCTGCAGCAGGTGCTGACCAACCTCACCGGCAACGCCATCAAGTTCACCGAGCGCGGCAACGTGGACGTGCACATCCAGCAGAGCGGCAGCGCCAGTGGCAACAAGGTGCGGCTCAACGTGCTGATCCGTGATACCGGCATCGGCATCTCGGAGGAGCAACAGCGTCAGCTGTTCCAGGCCTTCAACCAGGCCGACTCCTCGATCTCGCGCCGTTATGGCGGCACCGGCCTCGGCCTGGTCATCACCCAGAAGCTGGTGCAGCAGATGGGGGGCCAGATCCGGTTCGAATCCGAGCTCGGCAAGGGCTCCGTCTTCTCCTTCAGCCTGGATCTGGACATCTCCCCCCTGCCCCAGAGCGAGCGGCTGCCGCTGGATCGCATCCAGGGCAAGCGGCTCTGGTTGCTGGAGCCGGACCCCTTCGCCCACGCCTCCCTGCTCGCCCTGCTGGCCGAATGGCAGCTGGATGTGCAGGCGCTGAGCATAGATGCCGAGTGGCCAGAGATGAGCAGCCAGGACATGGTGATCATCGGCAGCAGCACCCTGCACACGCCACAGCAGGTGATCACCCGCCTCGATGGCTTGAGCGGGCAGCAGAACACCATAGTGCTGCTCAGCAGCCACGAGCCCGCCCTCTATGAGGCCATGCTGGCCCACGGCGCCGAGCACTGCCTCTCCAAGCCCATCAACCATCGCAAGCTGCTGCATGCCCTGCTCTCCCCCGAGGCGACCAAGCGCACCCCGCTGCCCGCCGCCTCCCCCCGCCGGGTGCAGGCGGTCAAGGTATTGGCGGTGGACGACAATGCCGCCAACCTCAAGCTCATCGCCGCCATGCTCAAGGAGATGGTGAGTCAGGTGGTGGTCTGCAAGAACGGCAAGGAGGCGGTCAACCTGGCCCAGAGCCAGCCGTTCGACATCATCTTCATGGACATCCAGATGCCGATCATGGATGGCATCAGCGCCACCCAGGCGATCCGCCGTCACTCCCTCAACACCGAGACCCCCATAGTCGCGGTCACCGCCCACGCCATCCCCGGCGAGCGGGAGCGGTTGATCCGCCAGGGCATGGACGACTATCTGGCCAAGCCCATCGACGAGGGCATGCTGGCCCAGCTCATCACCGACTTCGCCCATCGCCGCCACCAGAATCACGGCGATCAGCAGATAGACTGGCCGTTGGCGGTGCGCCAGGCCGCCGGCAAGACGGAGCTAGCCCAAGAGATGCTGACCATGTTGCTGGCCAGCTTCGATGAGGTGGAGCCGCTGCTGGAGGCGGCGCTGTCCGGCCAGGCGGACGATGCCGAGGTGCTGGCACAGCTGCACCGTCTCAACGGCGGCTGCGCCTACTCCGGGGTGCCCGGCCTGCAGCGCCTGCTCTCCCAGCTCGAGCAGCAGCTGCGCGACGGGGTGCCGGTCGGCGAGCTCGAACCCGAGTTGCTGGAGCTGCAAGATGCGCTGGAGCAGGTGCGTCAGGAGGCGCCCCGCTACCTGGCCTGAAGGCTTTTGATGCAAAATCAGCATCATCGGGTAGCGGCAAGGGGCTCATCGCCACCCGAGCGAGGCGGGCTGACCCGCTTTTTCTGACGAAGAGTCCGGTAAATGGTAAAGTTGCGCCGTTTCTACAGGAGTCAACATGACGAACAACGATATTCTGCGCCGTCTGCGCTACGCCCTCACCATCAGCAATGACCAGATGGTCGACATGTTTGCCAAGGGCAACCTGACCGTCGATCACGCCCAGCTGCACAGCTGGTTGCTGAAAGGCGCCGAGGAAGGGGAAGAGCAGGACCCGGGCTTTGTCGCCTGTCCCGATGCGGCCCTTAGCCAGTTCCTCGACGGCTTCATCATCACGCGCCGTGGCGTGCGGGAAGGGGCGCCGGCCCAGGTGATCCCGAACCGGATCAACAACAACCTGATCCTGCGCAAGCTGCGCATCGGCCTCGACTACAAGGAAGAGGACATGCTTGGCACCCTGAAGCTGGCCGACTTCAACCTGTCCAAGTCCGAGCTGAGTGCCCTGTTCCGCTCCAAGGATCACAAGCACTATCAGGATTGCGGGGATCAGATCCTGCGCAACTTCCTCATCGGCCTGACCACCAAGTACCGCGCCTGAGCCATGGGCCAGCGTGTTCGCCCCCCGTCAGCCCACCCCGAGGTGGCCGGTGGGCGGCGCTGGCCATCGCTCTTCTCCCGCAGCGGGTGGCCATGCCTGCTGTCATGCTGCCTGCTCCTTGGCTTGAGCGCCTGCCAGCCCTCCTCCTATCGGCTCGACTCCCGCTATGCCAGCGCCAACCAGAATGAGCGCATCGCCTTCCTGATCCTGCACTACACAGATGAAGACGACGCCCACTCCCTGCGCCTGCTGACCGAGCCGCAGTACAAGGTGAGCGCCCACTACCTGATCCCCCGCGACACAGACCAGACGCCGCCGCCCGTCTACCAGCTGGTGTCCGACAGCCAGCGCGCCTGGCATGCGGGTCGCAGCCGCTGGCATCAATATGCCGGGCTCAATGCCAGCTCGCTCGGCATCGAGATCGTCAACCTGGGCTACGAGACCGGGCAGGAACTGCTTCCCGTCCAGCTGCGCCACTGGCAGCCCTATACCCAGGCCCAGATCGCCGCCGTCGGCGCCTTGGCGCAGGAACTCATCCGCCGTTACCAGATACCGCAGACCCAGGTGCTGGGTCACAGCGATGTCGCCCCCGAGCGCAAGCAGGATCCCGGTCCGCTCTTCCCCTGGCGCGAACTCGCCCTGCAATACGGCGTCGGCGCCTGGCCGGACGAAACCAGGGTCGAGCAGTTGCGCCGGCAGCCGGCCCCCGCCTGGGATGCCCTCGCCTGGCAGCAACAACTCGCCCGCTACGGCTACGGCATAGCCCCGAGTGGCGACTGGGATGAGCAGAGCCGCACCGTGCTGAGCGCCTTCCAGCTCCACTTTCGCCCGGCCCTCGTCAACGGTGAGCCGGATGCCGAGAGCCAGGCCATTCTCAGCGCCTTATTGGAGCGTTACTTCCCCGAGTCTCGCTGAACTGTGCACATCTCCGGCGCAGCCCCACTCTCGTCCTGCCCTCATCGGCGATGAGCCGAATGCCGGGTGCCAGCAGACATCCCTCAGCGCCCTGCTGGTGCGCTATTTTCCCGAGCCAGGCTGAGTTGAACACATCTCCTGACAACGAAAGAGGGACGCCGCGGCGTCCCTCTTGCTATCTCATCCATCCATCATCAATGACGATCAGATCCCCTGGCGGGCTTCCTGCATCAGCAGGCGCATGTCGCTGACCGCCTTGGCCAGGCCATCGAAGGCGGCACGGCCGATGATGGCGTGGCCGATGTTGAGCTCATAGAGCTCGGGGATGGCGGCGATGGCCTTGACGTTGTGGTAGTGCAGACCGTGGCCGGCATTGACCTTGAGCCCCTTGCCGGCGGCATAGGAGGCGCCGGCGGCGATGCGCTTGAATTCGGCATTGCGCTCGGCATCCGTGGTGGCATCGGCGTAACGGCCGGTGTGGATCTCGATGAAGGGGGCACCGCTGGCGGCGGCCGCATCGATCTGCAGCGGATCCGCATCGATAAACAGCGATACCTGGGCACCGACGGCGGCGAGGCGGGTCACCGCATCGGTGATCTTGTCGAGCTGGCCCGCCACGTCCAGGCCCCCTTCGGTGGTCACCTCGGTACGCTTCTCCGGCACCAGGCAGACGAACTGGGGTTGGATACGGCAGGCGATGCCGATCATCTCCTCGGTCACCGCCATCTCCAGGTTCATCCTGGTCTGGATGGTCTGACGCAGGACCTCCACGTCACGGTCGGTGATATGGCGGCGATCTTCCCGCAGGTGAACCGTGATGCCATCGGCACCGGCCTGTTCGGCCACGAAGGCGGCCTGTACCGGATCCGGGTACTGGGTGCCGCGGGCATTACGCAGGGTGGCGATGTGGTCGATGTTCACACCCAGGTAGATCTCGCTCATTGCTTACTCCTTGATACAGGTCATCTGTTAACTGTGTGGCTGGCGGTGGGCCACCGCCCTCTGATATCCATGATCAGCCTTGTTGGCCGCTCCTGCGTTTCAGGAACAGTTCCCGGCTCTTTAACTGGCGTTTGCCGAGATAGGGCTGCAGTGCCAGCCGGCTGAAACGCTTGGCCGCCTGCAGCAAGGGGGGACTGTCGAAACGCCCCTCGGCGAAGGCCAACAGGTGAGCGCCGAGGAACAGGGTACGGGGATCCGGCGCCCGCTCGCAAGCGACAAAGCCGAGCTCGCGCTCGAAGCCGTACAGCAGCTCGGGTCGGATCGCGGACTCATCGTCGGCGGCATATTCGAAATCCACCGCGTAGCCGAGTGCCTGCAGCAGCAGGAACTCGAAGCGACGCAGGGGCAGCTCGGGGGTCTCGCCATCCGCCAACGCCATCAGGGCACGGGCATAGGCATCGAACACCTCGGGGAAGGGGGTATGGGCTTCCAGCAGGTAGTAGACCAGCTCGTTGAGATAGAGGCCGTAAAACAGGCGGTCGCCGCCGAGACGCAGGGAGTGATCCGGGCATTCGACTTGGGCGAGGTTCTTGAGATCGCCCTTGCCACGCCAACTCAGGGTGAGCAGGGTGAAGGGTTGCAGCAGCCCCTTCAGAGGGGAGCGTGGCCCGCGAGAACCGCGAGCCACCAGGGTAAAGCGGCCACTATCCTGGGTGAATACCTCGACCAGCTGGCTGGTCTCCCGATAGGGCCGACTGTGGATGACGAAAGCCGGACTCAGCAATCGCTCAGCGCCACTTAGTCATCGCCATAGCCGAGACTGCGCAGGGCGCGCTCGTCATCGGCCCAGCCCGATTTGACCTTGACCCACAGCTCCAGGTGCACCTTGTTCTGGAACAGCCGCTCCATGTCGAGGCGCGCCTCTGTGCCTATGGTCTTGATCTTCTCGCCCTTGTTGCCGATGACCATCTTCTTCTGGCCTTCACGTTCAACCAGGATCAAGCCGTGGATATGGTAGAGACCGTTCTCCTCCACCTTGAAGCGTTCGATCTCCACCGTCACCGAGTAAGGCAGCTCCTCACCGGTGAAGCGCATCAGCTTCTCACGGATGATCTCGGAGGCCATGAAGCGGGACGAGCGGTCGGTCACGTAATCTTCCGGGAAGAAGTGGTTGTTTTCCGGCAGCAGATCCTTGGCCCACTCGCGGATCTTCTCCACGTTGGTGCCCTTCTCGGCGCTGATGGGCAGGATGTGGGAGAACTTCATCTGTTGACCCAGCCACTCCAGGTGCGGCAGCAGGTCTTCCTTGTCCTTGACGTTGTCTACCTTGTTGACCGCCAACACCACGGGACAGGGCAGATGGCGCAGCTTGCCGAGCACCATCTCGTCATCCTTGGTCCAGTGGGTACCGTCGACCATGAATACCACCATGGCCACGTCCCCCAGCGAACTGGTGGCGGCGCGGTTCATCAATCGGTTGATGGCCCGCTTCTCCTCGATGTGCAGACCCGGGGTATCCACAAAGATGGTTTGATAGTTGTCCTCGGTGTCGATCCCCAAGATCCGGTGACGGGTAGTCTGGGGCTTCTTCGAGGTGATGCTGACCTTCTGGCCGAGCAGCTTGTTGAGCAGGGTGGACTTGCCCACGTTGGGGCGGCCTACGATGGCGACAAAGCCGCAATAGGTGGTATCTGTATCTGTCATGACAGTCTTTCCAATGCTTGCTGCGCCGCGGCCTGTTCGGCCTTGCGACGGCTGGTGCCGACCCCGACCAGCGGACCATCCAGGCCATCCACGTCACACTGGACGGTGAACTCCTGGTTGTGGGCTTCGCCCTTGACGTTGGTCACTGTGTAGGTCGGCAGGGATTTACGGCTTCCCTGCAAAATTTCCTGCAGCCGGGTCTTGGGATCCTTCTGCTCAATGCCTGGCTTGATCTCGTCCAGGCGGCTGGCATACCAGCTCAGCAGCAGGGTCCGCACCGTCTCCAGATTGGTATCCAGATAGACTGCGCCGATCACCGCCTCGACCGTGTCGGCCAGGATCGACTCGCGGCGAAAACCGCCGCTCTTGAGCTCACCCGGCCCCAGGATCAGGTGATCCCCGAGATCGAACTCCCGGCCGAGCTCGGCCAGGGTCTTCTCCCGCACCAGGGTGGCGCGCATCCGGCTGAGGTCCCCTTCCGCCGCTTGCGGGAAGCGGTGGAACAGGTCGTCGGCAATCACCAGACTCAGGATGGAGTCACCCAGGAATTCCAGTCGCTCGTTGTGACGGGAACCGGCGCTGCGGTGAGTCAGCGCCCGGGTCAATCGGTCTTGATCTTGAAAGACATGCCCGAGACGGGACTGCAGTCTGTTCATCTTGATATTCATTTACTTGATTCCGCCAATGCGGTTGAAGCGCACACCAGTCGGTACCCAGCTTGGCAAACTGGAACCTTCCTCGCGCTCGAATTCGAAACTGATCCAGATGGCGACCGCCTTGCCCACCAGGTTCTGCTCGGGCACGAAGCCCCAGAATCGGCTGTCGGTACTGTTGTCGCGGTTGTCGCCCATCACGAAATACTGGCCTTCCGGCACCACCCACTCATCGGGGTAGGTCCCCGGCTGGCGGTAATAACGGTCGACCAGATCGGGCATCAGGGGGTTGCGCAGGGTCTCGTGAGAGACGCTGCCCAGCTGCTCGGTGTACCGATCCAGCGGGATCCCCATCTGGCTAAATTCGCCCCTTTGTTCAAACTTGACGTCGAGCTTCTTGAAGCCCGGGCACGTTTTCCCTTCCTGCTCCTCGCACTTGGGTCTGATCATCAGCTCCTTGTTGCGATAGATGACCCGATCCCCCGGCATGCCGACCACACGCTTGATGTAGTCCACCCGGGTATCCAGCGGATACTTGAACACCACCACATCGCCACGCTCGGGGGCGCCTGTCTCCAGGAACTTGGTGTTGGTCACGGGATCACGCAGGCCGTAGGCGAACTTCTCCACCAGGATGAAGTCGCCCACCAGCAGGGTGGGCATCATGGAGCCAGACGGGATCTGGAACGGTTCGAAGATGAAGGAACGCAGGATCAGCACCAGCGCAATGACCGGGAAGACCCCGCCGGTCTGTTCGATCCAGACCGGCATGGGGGCCACCTTGGCCAGCGTCTTCTCATCGATGTTCGGGCCGGCATTGGCACGGGCTGCCGCAATCTTGGCCGCCCGTTGCTTGGACCAGACCAGCTTGTCGACGGTCCAGATGATGCCGGTCAGTACGGTGACAATCGCCAGGATCAGGGAAAAGGTGCTAGCCATCGATTAGTCCTTGCCTACGTGGAGGATCGCGAGGAAGGCCTCTTGCGGCACGTCGACACGGCCCAGGGACTTCATCCGCTTCTTGCCTTCTTTCTGCTTGTTCAGCAGCTTCTTCTTCCGGCTCACGTCACCGCCGTAGCACTTGGCGGTCACGTCCTTGCGCAGGGCCTTGACGGTGCTGCGGGCGATGATCTGGTTGCCGATGGACGCCTGAATCGCGATGTCGAACATCTGGCGCGGGATCAGCTCACGCATCTTCTCCACCACTTGGCGACCGCGATACTGGGCGTTCTCCTTGTGGGTGATGATGGCCAGGGCATCGACGCGCTCACCGTTGATCATGATGTCGAGGCGCACCATCTCGGAGGTCTCGAAGCGCTTGAAGCCGTAATCCAGCGAGGCGTAGCCGCGGCTGGTGGACTTGAGGCGATCGAAGAAATCGAGCACCACTTCCGCCATCGGGATCTCGTAGGTCAGGGCCACCTGCTTGCCGTGATAGACCATGTTGGTCTGCACGCCACGCTTCTCGATACAGAGGGTGATGACGTTGCCCATGTACTCCTGCGGCAGCAGGATGTTGCACTCGGCGATGGGCTCACGCATCTCTTTGATGTTGTTGACCGGGGGCATCGCAGACGGGCTGTCGATGTGGATGGTCTCGCCATTGTTCAGCTCGATCTCATACACCACGGTCGGCGCCGTGGTGATCAGATCCAGATCGTATTCCCGCTCCAGGCGCTCCTGGATGATCTCCATGTGCAGCATGCCGAGGAAGCCACAACGGAAGCCGAAGCCGAGCGCGGTGGAGCTTTCCGGCTCGAAGAACAGGGAGGCGTCGTTCAGGGAGAGCTTGTCCAGCGCATCACGGAATGACTCGTAGTCATCGCTGGAGATGGGGAACAGGCCCGCATAGACCTGCGGCTTGACCTTCTTGAAGCCCGCCAGCGCCTTGTCGGCACCGTTCTTGGCTTGCGTCAGGGTATCGCCCACAGGCGCGCCGTGGATGTCCTTGATGCCGCAGACGACCCAACCTACCTCGCCACAGCCCAGACCCTGGGTATCCACCTGCTTGGGGGTGAAGATACCGATACGATCCACGCCCCACACCTGACCGGTGCTCATTACCTTGATCTTGTCGTTCTTCTTGAGCGAACCGTTCTTGATCCGCACCAGGGAGACGACGCCAAGGTAGGAGTCGAACCAGGAGTCGATGATCAGCGCCTGCAGCGGGGCATCCGGATCCCCTTCCGGGGGCGGGATGCGGGCGACGATCTCTTCCAATACCAGATCGACCCCCAGACCGGTCTTGGCGGAGCAGCGCACCGCATCGATGGCGTCGATGCCGACGATGTCTTCGATCTCTTCCGCGACCCGCTCGGGCTCGGCGGCCGGCAGATCGATCTTGTTCAGGATCGGCACCACTTCCAGCTCCATCTCCATGGCGGTGTAGCAGTTGGCCAGAGTCTGTGCCTCAACCCCCTGACCGGCATCCACCACCAGCAAAGCCCCTTCACAGGCCGCCAGGGAGCGGGAAACCTCGTAGGAGAAATCCACGTGGCCCGGGGTGTCGATAAAGTTCAGCTGATAGGTGTTACCGTCTTGTGCCTGGTAGTTCAGGGTCACACTCTGTGCTTTGATGGTAATGCCGCGCTCGCGCTCCAGATCCATGGAGTCAAGCACCTGAGCCTGCATCTCGCGGGAGGACAGGCCGCCACAAGTCTGGATCAGACGGTCCGACAGGGTCGATTTACCGTGGTCGATGTGCGCAATAATCGAAAAGTTACGAATGTGTTTCATCGAGCAAGAATCACTCAAAATTAAGTTAGGGTCGGATATGAGGGCAGGATTTTACTGGATAACCCGGTCGACGGCCAATCTTTAGTCGACGGGCACCAGAAATAGCGCCTTGTCTGGCAGGCGTTAGGCACCATTTCGGGCACAAAGAGGCCCGAAACAGGATCTTGCCACTCAGGAGAGGTGACGGGTATTGAGTACCACGCCGAGCATGCGAGGACCGTATTCCCCTTGCTCGAGCCGAGCAGAAAAGTAACGAACCAGTGAAAAACCTAGGGTGCCGCCCAGCAGGCAGCTGAGAATGGTCACCCCCTCCCCCGCCGACAGCAGCGGTGCCAGCCAGAGCTGGCCGAGCAGGGCCCCCAGCAACAGACAGAACAGCGGCAGCACATAGACCAGGGCGGCTCCCCGCAGGATGCTTGCCTGCGGGATGCCGAGCCGGATCTGCTGACCGACCATGACTTCGGCGGTCAGCGCCACCCGCAGTCGCTGCGACTTCAGAGGAAAGGCCTTGGCGACGGTGCCGGTGCCGCAGTTGGACTGCTGATGGCAACCGCTGCAGGCGGAGCGCCGTTCGCACTCCACCCAGGCATGTTGGCCATCGATGGCCACCACGGTCGCCAGCTCTTCACTCATTTCACTCACCAGAGGGCTCCAGACTAGCAGCAACAGATTTATCCAATCTGAACACGGCCGCCCCGCCCGGGCAAGTGGAATGGCTCAGTCTCATTGCACTGCCTCGTTGCGCGCCAGCGGCTGTACCGACTCGGCGATGCGCTTGGCCGTCTCGGCCGGGACTTCCCCGACCACGGTGATCTCCACCCCGACCTCGTTGACATAGCTCACCAGGGAGGTGGCTCCCTGCCGGATCAGCTGCTGGCGCACCGCCTGCTTGGGATCGACCCTGGCCACATAGACAGAGAGATCCACCAGTCCATCCGACAACATCATGTAGTCCACCGGCAGGCTGGTGCTGACCAGCTGGTGGCGGTCCTGGGACAATACCTTGAAGCCGGCCGGCAGCCAGGTCAGATGCCAGTTCAGGGTCTGCTGGGGGGCAGGATAGGCATCTTCCAGCTCCAGCGCCTCGGGCAGCTTGCTGTTGACCAGGGTCACCAGCCAGGGCGCCGGCGCCGGCTGGCGGTCCAGATCGACCCCCAGCACCTGCTCCACCAGGCTGCCTTCCCGATCCACCATGTCCACCCGCAGCAGCAGGTGGCTCTGTTCATCTATCCAGAGCACGAAACCGTATTTGTCCGTCTCTTTCGGCACCAATCTGACGACCTGCGCCACCAGACCGGCCACCCGGCTGCGACCAGCCAGCACGGGATCATAGCTTTCCAGCACCCGGGGCAGCGGCATCTTCACCAGGGTCGACCACACACCAGGGAAGCGCGCGCCCTTGAGCGTGTAGGGTTCGTGGGTGTTTTCGAAGAAGGTGTATTCATTCTGGCGTTGCAGGTACTCCACCGTCTTGCCATCGAGGTAGCTCAGATGGGCCACCTCTTTGCCGTCGATCACCCCATGACTGAAGCGGATGGGTTCGAGGCGCCCCTGACGGGCCTTGACCATGGATAATTCGAAATTCTGTTGAGAGACGGCACTCTGCATCTGCTGCAACAAGGCCTCGGCCGACAGTTCGTCGGCCGAGGCCTTGGCACAAATTAGCAGGAGAGAGGCCAGCAAGATACGGCTGGACTGGCGCACGATCTGATCCCTAAAAATGCGTTATTCCTGGATCTGCTTGTCTTGTAGCAGACGTTGTTGCAATTGATGATCACGCAGGAAGGCATTGATCCGCTCACGCTGCTCTTGCATCTGTTGCTCGTTCAACCCTTGTTGACGAGTCGTGGCGCGGTTCCCATCTTGCGGATAGTGCACGCTCACCGGCGTCGCACTGCCACCGACGGGTATGGTGTTGAGCACCGGGTTGGCCGGCATACCGTCCTGACCCTGGTATTGCTGAACCCCGAAGATGACGGCAGCGGCAACCGATGCGGCGATGGCATACTGCCCCACCTGCTGGCTGACACGACGCAGCAAGGGCAACACCTTGGCCCTGTGCACCTGTGGCGCGGCTGGCTGTACCGGCTTGGGGGCCAGTATGGTCGGTTCGTCTTCCAGCGCCAGCATGATGCTGTCGCTGAGATCCAGTTGCAGATTGACCGGCAGGTCCCCCCGCATGGCATCACCGATCAGATGGTATCGAGCCCAGGTATCCTGCAGTGCCGGATCCGTTCCCAGCTCATTCAGTACCTCGACATCGCTCAGGTCACCATCCATCAGGGCTGAGAGTTGCTCTTGATTTGCCATAAGTTTGCCTGTCTTTCCCCAGTTTAATTCTCGATCAGAGGTTGCAGCTTTTTGTCGATTGCTTCCCTCGCCCGGAAGATACGGGATCTCACCGTACCCACTGGACAATCCATGATCTCCGCAATCTCTTCGTAGCTCAGCCCTTCCAGTTCACGAAGGGTGATCGCTGTTCTCAAGTCTTCAGGCAAGGCTTCTATGGCGGCAAACACGGTACGCTTGATCTCATCGGTCAGCGCCAGGTTTTCCGGGGTGGCCACCTCTTGCAAGGCTTCACCACCACCATAATATTCAGCCTCGTCTGCTTCGACGTCACTGCTGGGCGGTCTGCGCCCCTGTGAGGTCAGGTAATTTTTGGCCGTGTTGACGGCGATCCGGTACAACCAGGTGTAAAACGCGCTCTCGCCACGGAATGTCGGTAACGCACGGTAAGCCTTGATAAAGGCCTCCTGCGCCACATCCGGCACATCGCCCGGATTGTTGACATACCTGGCCACCAGGTTGACCACCTTATGCTGGTATTTTTTTACCAACAGGTTGAATGCATTTTTATCGCCACGCTGGACCCGTTCAACCAGCTGTTCGTCCAGTAGATTCTGGTCGCTCATCAGAGCCGTAAAACCCCCATCAGGTTATCGTTTTTCTTTTCCGGCCCTTTCTAAGCGCACAAGTTCAGACAGGAGGAATCAGAGAAAGTTCGCTTGCATTGAAAAAAATGTGATGCGAGCTGCATCACAACCCCCCTTGGGCTACCATGGGGCCAGTTCTTTATCCAGGCCAATGATACTTATGAAAGCAAGTGTTGAATACCTTTGCGACGTACTGATCATTGGCAGCGGTGCCGCCGGTCTGTCTCTCGCGTTGCGATTGGCAGATCAGGCCAAAGTCCTGGTTCTGAGCAAGGGGCCCATCAGTGAGGGGGCCACTTTCTATGCGCAAGGAGGCATCGCTGCCGTGTTCGACGAGACCGACAGCATCGAATCCCACGTGAGCGACACGCTCAACGCCGGGGCCGGGTTATGTGACCCCGCCGTGGTGGAGTTCACCGCCCGCAACGCCCGCGACTCCATCCAGTGGCTGATCCAGCAGGGGGTCCCCTTCGATCAGGAGGAGGATGCCGAGGGGGAATCCCACTATCACCTGACCCGGGAAGGGGGCCATAGCCATCGCCGCATCTTCCACGCGGCCGATGCCACCGGCAAAGCGGTGCAGCTCACCCTGATCGATCAGGTACGTGCCCACCCCAACATCCGGCTGATGGAGCGCTTCAACGCGGTCGATCTCATCACCACCCGCAAGCTCAATCTGCCGGGCAACAAGGTGCTCGGCGCCTATGTCTGGAACCGCAACGTAGAGCAGGTCGAGGTGATCCGCGCTCGCTTCGTGGCGCTGGCCACCGGCGGGGCCTCCAAGGTGTATCAGTACACCTCCAACCCGGATGTCAGCTCAGGGGATGGCATCGCCATGGCCTGGCGGGCCGGCTGCCGGGTAGCGAATCTGGAGTTCAACCAGTTCCACCCCACCAGCCTATTCCATCCGGACGACCCCAACTTTCTGCTGACCGAGGCGTTGCGTGGCGAAGGTGCCTATCTGCGCCGGCCCGATGGCAGCCGCTTCATGCTGGACTTTGACGAGCGCGCCGAGCTGGCGCCGCGGGACATAGTCGCCCGCGCCATCGACCACGAGATGAAGCGGCTCGGTGCCGACTGCATGTACCTGGACATCAGCCACAAGCCGGCCGATTTTATCATCAAGCACTTCCCGACCATCCACGAGCGCTGCCTCGCGGTGGGGATCGACATCACCAAGGAGGCCATGCCCATAGTTCCGGCGGCGCACTACACCTGCGGTGGCGTGATGATAGATGGCAGTGGCCAGACCGATATTCCCGGCCTCTACGCCATCGGCGAGGTGACCTACACCGGCCTGCACGGCGCCAACCGCATGGCCTCCAACTCCCTGCTCGAATGCGTGGTCTATGCCCATCAGGCGGGGGCCGACATCCTGGCCAAGCTGCCCATGAGCGTGGAGCCGCCCAAGCTGCCGGCCTGGGACGAGAGCCAGGTGGATGACTCGGACGAACAGGTGGTGATCCAGCACAACTGGCACGAGCTGCGCCTGATGATGTGGGACTACGTGGGGATAGTGCGGACCAACAAGCGCCTCGCCCGCGCCAAGCGCCGCATCGACCTGCTCAAGCAGGAGGTGCAGGAGTACTACGCCAACTTCCGGGTCTCCAACAACCTGCTGGAGCTGCGCAACCTGTTGCAGGTGGCCGAGCTCATCGTCAACTGCGCCCTGCAGCGCAAGGAGTCCCGCGGCCTGCACTACAACCTGGACTACCCGGAGATGCAGCCGGACCCCAAGCCCACGGTACTTACACCGGATCGGGAATAACCCCTCCGCCAGTTGTCACCAAATGACCCCGCTCCGGCGGGGTCATCTATTGATGGGTCATTGGAAAATGCGGTTAACGAGGGGGATTGAGATGAATGGCGCGGGCCAGCGCCCGGTAATGCGCCGGCGCCAGCGCATCCGAGCAGAGCCAGAGTGATAGCTCGGGCAACTCGCCCTCTCGCAGCCGCAACCAGAGCACGCCGGGCAGGATGCGGCAGCGGGCCCCCAGCCGGTAACGCCGCCCTTGCCACTCCAGCCATTCACCATCCCAGATCAGCTCACCACGGATGAGCATGACCCGACGCCAGGCGAGCCAGAGACCCGTCAGCCAGCAAGGCAGAAACAGCCCCCACTGCCAGCCCCGGATCAGGCTGGCGGTGGGCCACAGCAACAACAGAAATAGCATGAGCAGCAGCAGGCGCTGCCGTCGGGAGACGATGACGGGCATCACGACCCGCATCAGGGGACTGGCTGTGGTGACGGGCTGGGCCGCATGTCAGGCGCGGGGGATCAGCTTTGGCGGTCGTGACGGGCCTGGTTGCGCTCCAGGATCAGGGGGATCATGGCGGCGAAGGCAGGATCTTCCGGCACACCGTGGCCCATGCACCACTTGAACAGATCCGGGTCATCGCTCTCCAGCAGGCGGATGAAGGTCTGTTGATCATCCTCGCCGAGGGCATCGAACTCGTGTTCGAGAAAAGGCATAAAGATCACATCCAGTTCGAGCATGCCGCGGCGGCAGGCCCATTTCAGGCGGGACTTTTCAATTGGACTCAACATAGCACTCTCCTTACAAAGACCCGGGGATGGTAGCAGCTGGATTTTCCGGCTGACAAACATTCCTTACGTCTTTACCATGCAGGTCACATACTTTCTGTCTCTGGAATACCATCGTGAGCCTGCTAACGCCTGTTTTTCCTGCCGAGCCAACCCTCTTCCCCCTGACTGACCTCGCCATCACCAGCCTGAGCGGCATCGATCGTGTCAAATATCTGCAAGGCCAGGTCACCTGCGATGTCAATGCGCTGCAACCGGGTCAGAGCACCCTCGGCGGCCACTGCGATGCCAAGGGCAAGCTGTGGAGCGATTTCCGTCTGCTCTGCCTCGAAGAGCATCTGCTGCTGCTGACCAAGTCCTCGGTGCTGGCGCGCCAGCTGCCCGAGCTCAAGAAGTTCGCGGTGTTCGCCAAGGTCGAGATCGCCGCCTATCCGGGTCAGGCGGTCGGTGTGGCCGGCCAGGGAACAGATGCCTGGATGGCGGCGCAGTTCGCCATTGAAACGACGGCCCTGATCCCGGGCGGCATGGCGGTGCGGATCGAAACCGATCGCTGGCTGCTGGTCAGCGAGCCGCCGCTGAGCCTCGGCCTGCCCGCCGGGCAGGAGTCACTCTGGTGGGGACTGGACATCAAGGCCGGCATCCCGCACCTGGAAGCCGTGCACCAGGGGGAATACATTCCCCAGATGCTGAACCTGCAGGCGCTGGACGGCATCAGCTTCACCAAGGGCTGCTACATGGGGCAGGAGATAGTGGCGCGCGCCAAGTATCGCGGCGCCAACAACCGGGCCCTGTTCGTGCTGGCGGGCACCGCCACCGGCCCCGTAGCCAGTGGCGACGCGCTGGAGATCCGGCTCGGTGACAACTGGCGGCGCAGCGGCATGGTGCTGAACGCCTGGCAGCAGGATGGTCAGCTGTGGCTCACCGCCGTGCTGCCAAAAGACACCGAGGCCGACGCCCAGTTCCGCCTCAAGCAGGAAGAAGCCTCCAGCCTCAGCCTGCAAGCCATGCCCTACCCGCTGATCGACTGAGTTCGCGGCCCGGCCACAACAGACACTCAGGAGGCGCGCCCCACCTGCTCACGCCGGGCATGCTGGATCAGCGCCTCCTTCAGCCAGCGACCCGCGGCGCCAAGCGGCTGCGCCCGCTGCCACAGCAGCTCTATCCCCATGCTCCACTCCTGATCCAGAAACGCGACGGGCAGTTTCACCACCTCGCCCCGGGTCAGCGGCCCCTGCAGCAGGTACTCCGGCACCGAGCCCCAGCCCAGTCCCCGCTTGATCAACTCCAGCACGGCACCGTCCCCCTCCACCCACCAGACATTGGGGGAGAAGCGAAACCGCTCCCGCTCCACGCCGCCCCGGCGCCCGGTCACCATCAGCTGGCGGGCGGTCTTCAGCTCGGCGAGTCCGATGGGGCCCTTGCTCGCCAGGGGATGGGTCGGGGCGGCGATGATGGGGAGATTCAGCCGGCCAAGGGAGTGAAAGGCCAGCGCCGGATCTTGCTGCAACCGCTCGTAGCTGATGCCGAGGTGCGCCCGCCCCTCCTGCAGCAGCAGGGTGAGATCCTCGAGCATGGGGAAGAGCAGCTCCAGCTCCAGCATGGGGAACTCGCAGGCGAAGCGCTCAAGCACCTCACCGATCCAGGGCAGCTGGGAACCGTCATCGATGGCCAGGGTGAGGCGGGGCTCCACCCCGCCGTGCAGCTCACGGGCCACCGCCTGCAACTGATCGCTACTGGCCAGCACCGACTGGGCCTCCACCCTGAGTCGCTCCCCCGCCGCCGTCAGCACCGGGTAGCGGCCCGAACGATCGAACAACTCGAGGCCGAGATCGATCTCCAGGTTGGCGATGGCCGTGCTCACCACGGATTGGGCCTTGCCCAGCCGGCGGGCGGCGGCCGAGAAAGATCCCGTCTCCGCCGCCGCCAGCAGCGCCTTGAGTTGTTCCAGTGAAAGGTTCATGTCTCAGTCTCCCTCATCAATGTATCTATTTTAACGATACATACTAACGAGCACCTATGCGTTTTTATGGATAGATTAGCCCCCATCATGTCGTTAGACACATTGCTTAGAGGGAGATGAATATGCGTAACACTCGCGACCGCCTGCGCCATGCCGTTGGTTTTGAACTGATTGGCCTGTTGATCGCCGCCCCCCTGGCAAGCTGGGTCACCGGCGTCGGCCTCAATCACATGGGTCCGCTTGCCCTGTTCTTCTCGGTGGTCGCCACCGTCTGGAACTATGTCTACAACATCGGGGTGGACAAGCTGTTGCTCCGCTATCAGGGCCACACCCACAAGTCGCTGTGGCAACGAGTCCTGCATACCTTCGGCTTCGAGGGGGGGCTGCTGCTGGTTGCCCTGCCGGTGATGTCCTGGTGGCTCGACATCAGCCTGCTGGAGGCGCTGGTGCTGGATCTGGGCTTCGTGCTGTTCTACCTGGTCTATGCCTTCGTCTACAACTGGAGCTATGACAAGGTGTTTCCCATCCCGGGCCAGTCGGCACAGCGGGTCACGGGTTAACAGAGTACGGGGATAAACGAGGCACCATCATGCGGCAGGCATGATGGTGCTGAGAGGGCTGACGGGGAGACCCGTGCTCAGGCCTGGGCCTTCGCCTCTTCGGTGGGGGCCTCGGTCTGGGCCGCTTCCTGGTTCAGCATGGCCTCGAGATCGCTCTGGTACTGGTTCAGCATGCGCTGGGCCGCGACCAGGTCACCCTTGTGCAGACGCTCGAACAGATGGTGCTGCACCACGCCGTTGAGGTACTCCACCGTGATGGGTTGTTCCAGCGCCGACAGCAACTCCTCTTTCTCCAGCTCGGCGTTGATTTCATCGACGCTGGTGCGCAGCAGACCGGCCAGTTGCACCAACATGCGGCGCTCGCCTTCACGCAGCAGGCTCAACATGCGGTTTCTCTGCTGCTCATTCTGTTGGGTCATACATTTCCTTACGTAGAGTGGGAACAAGCCCGCTCATTCTGCCCTGTCCTTTTCACAGCGTCTATCTCAGGCGCATCACTTATTTGTGCACCGGGTGCCGGGCCCGCATCGGGTGCTATTTCCCCCTTTGCTCGGTATAGTAACGGCTGATCCAGAGGGCCGAGTGGCCCCCTCAGACGAGACCTGTCATACCATGACCGAAGCCATTCTGGTGCTCTGCACCTGTCCAGACGAGGCCAGTGCCGACCTCATCTGCGAGCAACTGCTGACCAGGCACCTCGCCGCCTGCATCAATCAACTGCCAGGGCTCACCTCCGTCTATCGCTGGCAGGGGAAAATTGAGCGCGCGCGCGAAATCCAGCTCATCATCAAGTCCAGGGCCCCGCTGTTCGAGCCCCTGCGCCAGTGCATCCTCGAGCATCATCCCTATGAGGTGCCGGAAGTCCTGGCGCTCCCGACAAGCCAGGGCCATCAACCCTATCTCGACTGGTTAACACAGGAAACCTCATGATCGTGCTGCGCCTGCTCTCACCCCTGCTACTCCTGCTGGCCCTGCTGACATCCCCCGCGCAGGCCAGCAGCAACGACCTGCTGAGCTCCCTCGGCATCGAGGCCGGCACCCAACCCAAGTTCCTGAAGGTCGATGAGGCCTTCGTCCTGGACAGCGAACAACAGGGTGACAAGCTGCTGCTGAGCCTGCGCATCGCCGATGGCTACTATCTCTACCGTCATCGCTTCAGCTTCCAGGGACAGAACCTCACCTTCGATGCCCCCGAGTTGCCCGCGGGCACTGAGCACGAGGATGACTTCTTCGGCAAGACCCGGGTCTATTACCAGGAGGTGCAGATCCCCGTCACCCTGACCGAGGTAGGTAAGCAGGCCAGCCTCAAGATCAGCTATCAGGGCTGTACCGATGGCCTCTGCTATCCGCCCACCGACAAGCTGGTCGAGGTGCAGCCCATCGCGGCCACCCCAGCCGTCAGTGCTGCGGGAGCGGCGAGTGCAGACCCCGCCACTGCGCCGGCCAGCAGCCAGCAGGATCGGCTGGCGGCCGCCCTCGGCAGCCAGGGCTTCTGGCTCAGCATCGCCGCCTTCTTCGCACTGGGGCTGGGGCTCGCCTTCACCCCCTGCGTCTTCCCCATGTACCCCATACTGACCGGCATCATCGCCGGCGCGGGCCAGCGTCTCTCCACCCGTCGCGCCTTCCTGCTCTCCTTCGTCTATGTGCAGGGCATGGCGGTCACCTATACCCTGCTCGGGTTGGTAGTGGCCTCGGCCGGGCTCAAGTTCCAGGCCGCGCTGCAGCACCCCTATGTGCTGATCGGCCTCTCCGTCATGTTCGTGCTGCTGGCGCTCTCCATGTTCGGGCTCTATACCCTGCAACTGCCGAGCAGCCTGCAAACCCGGATCTTAGGCCTCTCCAATCGCCAGCAGGGTGGCTCGGTGGCGGGGGTCGGCATCATGGGCATGATCTCCGGCCTGGTCTGCTCCCCCTGCACCACGGCCCCGCTCTCGGGGGCACTGATTTACGTGGCACAGAGCGGCGATCTCTGGCTCGGCGGCGCGGCGCTCTATGCGCTCTCCCTGGGGATGGGGCTGCCACTGCTGCTGCTCGGCACCTCGGGGGGCAAGCTGCTGCCCAGAGCCGGCGCCTGGATGGATGTGATCAAGCAACTGTTTGGTTTTGCGCTGCTGGCGGTGCCCGTGCTGCTGCTGTCCCGACTGTGGAGCGAGCAGGTCACCAGCCTGCTCTGGCTGGGCTGGGGTCTGCTGCTGTGCGGTTACCTCTACCATCATCAGCAGCGTCAGCCCCACTCCATCGGCAGGAGCCTGTGCGGCTTCGTGCTGCTGCTGGCGATGATGGGGGCCGTGGTGGCGGCCAGGGATCTGTTGCTGCCCGACCAGCGGCCCCAGGCCAGCACCCAGACCGAGGCGCCGCCGTTTATCCGCATCAAGACTCTGGATGATCTCAGGACCCGGCTCGCCGCCGCCCGTGGCAAGCCGGTGCTGCTGGATCTCTATGCCGACTGGTGCGTGGCCTGCAAGGAGTTCGAGCACAAGACCTTCAGCGATCCCGCGGTGCGTGCCCGCTTCAACGACATGGTGTTGTTGCAGGCGGATGTCACCGCCAACGACGATGTCGACGTCGAGCTGCTCAACGGCCTGAACGTGTTGGGACTGCCGACCCTGATCTTCTTCGACAGCGCCGGCAATGAGGTCAGCGGCCAGCGGGTGACCGGCTTCATGGGTCCCGCCGAGTTCCTCGGCCAGCTCGACAAGCTGCGCTAACCAGAGGCCGGCTCGGAGCCCCTGAGTCGGTGCTCCCGCCAGCCGGCAGTCACTGATTTTTCTGACCATCCCTTGTATCTGCGGGGCGGCATGGCAAAATTCGCCCTTTCCCGTCTCGTTCGTCCGGAGTTTTGATGAAAAAGTGGTTCATCCCCCTGCTGGCCCTCTGGCTCTCTGGCTGCAATACGGGTCCAGGTGAAGAGGCGATCCAGAGCCAGGTCACCGCCAAGCTGCAGGCCGAAACCGATCCCAATCTGTTTGATATCAGTGACTTTACTGTACTTGGCAAGGAGGAGCGGATGGACGGCGTCTACCTGGTCAAGGTGAGCTACCAGGTGCGCTTCAAGCAGGGACTGGATCAGCTGCAGATACTGCACGATGAGGATCTCGTCTACGACAGGGTCGGCCCCTTTCAGCAGGAGATGGCCCTGATGGAGCTGGAGCGCAAATACGGCGAGTTCGAGGCGGGACAGGCGCTGCCACAAGAAACCGAAGTCTGGATGATGAAGACGGAACAGGGCTGGCGCCTGGCGGTGCCAACCCAGCAAGCAGGTTGATGCCTTACCCTTTATTCTTCCAGGCGACCAGCGAGATGGCGACATCGTTATAATCGCCATCATTCTGGTCTTCGATGGAAATATTATATCCATAGCCAATGACAGAGCCGTCATTGGTCGTAATATTATAAGTGTTGATACTGCTGCTCAATGCTGCGGATTGAGGTTCATCTATCAGCAATTTGACCTGCCCATTCTGAACAAAATCTGCCCCCTGCGCCAGCGGTGGATTAATATCCACGCTCTGCTTCTGATTATCAAAATATACCTTGCTGCCATCATAGAGCTTCGCCTTCACCTGGAATCCAGCCTGAGTCGTCACAAACCAGGACATATAATAACCGGCAGGGAATGAGTCGATATTAAATATTTTACTCGCCATGATATTACCCCTCAGGATTGGGTTGCCGACAAGAAATTCTGCCACTCGAAATTCATGGCCGTGGAGTAGATGTTCTGTGCCTTGTTTTCATCTATGGCTCCGGGATGTGCACGCTGGTATTGATCCAAAAAGTTGCCCATGGCATAGGCACCGGAGGTGCTGTCGTTACCCGTTATCCAGGGGCCATACAGGTTGCCGGGCGATGGTGGCATCAGCTGATTGGCGAGCCAGTACCAGAGGTATTCGCAAGGGATCATCATGATGAGGGTGTAGATGGGATCGGCATGGGAGGCCGTGTCCGACTCGAATTGGGCATAATCACGGCACGCGGGGGTGGGCACCACCCCGCTGGCATCACGGACATGCCATATAGTGGGAAACGCCTCGTTATACGTCTGGTATCTTTTATATTTCTCCAGCAGGAAAAATTTTAATCCCTCATCATCCGTGCGACTCTCCGCCGCCAAGTAACTCTGGGCACCGTTAAAACAATAA
Organism: Aeromonas sp. sia0103; assembly: GCF_963895295.1. NCBI lineage: Bacteria > Pseudomonadati > Pseudomonadota > Gammaproteobacteria > Aeromonadales > Aeromonadaceae > Aeromonas > Aeromonas sp. sia0103. The sequence continues at coordinate 108,734 of NZ_CAWQKG010000044.1, forward strand.
TAAGCATCACTGACGTTGAATCCACCATAGATAACGGGGTCCAGATTGGCATTCTTGATACCGTTAATATAGGGGGTCACCAGTGTCTTCTGCGCAATAGGCAGACAGGGTTGCCATAAACGCCAGAATAGAGAGTCGACAGGAGGAGGGGCACTGGACAAGCCATGCCTCTCCAGCAACATATTGTCAAACTGGAGCCGTCTTGGGCTGAACATATTATTTTCCTTATATCCCGTGTTATTGCAGGAACGGGTCGCCATGGTGACTCCCGCGCCTTCCGTGCCAGCCACCAACAAGGATTCGTTCGTGAACAAGCCAGATCACTATAGCCAAGGAATAAGGTTTCATATGATGCTTAGCCACCTTTCGGTGATCACACAGATCAGGAGGTTGATTTCCAATATGTTTTTGTTTGCCGGCCCTCCTGCCCATGGAGAGGCCGGCGCGAGATCACATCAGATCCTTCATCCTGTGCCACAGCATCCCCAGCGCCAGCAGGGGAGAGCGCAGGGCCGGGCCGCCGGGGAAGGTCATGTGGGGTACGGTGCTGAACAGATCGAAGCCGCGACTCTCCCCCACGATCGCCTCCGCCACCAGCTTGGCCGCCATGTGGGTGGCGTTGAGGCCATGACCTGAATAGGCCTGGGCGTAGAACACGTTGGGATATTCCTTGAGGCGCCCGATCTGCGGCAAGCGGTTGGCCCCTATGCCGATCATGCCACCCCACTGGAACTCGATGGCGGTGTTGGCCAGCTCGGGGAAGACCCGCAGCAGCTTGGGCAGCATAAAGGCCTTTATATCCTTAGGATCGCGCCCCGAGTAGTTGCAGGCACCGCCAAACAGCAGCCGGCCATCGGCCGACAACCGGTAATAATCGAGCGCCACGTTCTGATCGCACACCGCCATGTTTTGCGGCAGCAGGCGCTGGCGCAGCCGCTTCTCCAGCACCTCGGTGGCGAGGATATAGGAGCCGGCCGGCAGCACCCGGCCACCCAGCTCGGGATTGAGATCGTTGAGGTAGGCGTTGCAGCCGATCACCAGATAGTCGGCACTGACCCGGCCATGGGCCGTGGTGACCTCTACCCGATCGCCATAGTCGATGTCGATCACCCTGGACTGCTCGAACAGCGCCACACCGAGGCTAGCCGCGGCACGGGCCTCGCCGAGCGCCAGGTTGAGGGGATGCAGGTGGCCGGAACCCATGTCGATCATGCCACCAATATAGCGCTCGGAACCGACCACCGAGCCCATCTCGGCCTGGGGCACCAGCCTGGTCTCATGCTGGTAACCCAGGCTGGCCAGATGCGCCATCTCCTCCTCGAATCCGGTCAGATGGCGCGCCTTGGTAGCGAGATCGCAATAGCCCCAGCGCAGGTCGCAGTCGATGTTGAAGCGCTCGATCCGCTCGCGCACCAGCTGCACCGCCTCCAGCCCCATCAGATCCAGCTCGCGTACCCCCTGCTCGCCGATCCAGCGGGCAAACTGGCTGGTGTCGTGGCCGATGCCGCGGATCAGCTGACCGCCGTTGCGGCCCGAGGCGCCCCAGCCGATGCGGTTCGCCTCCAGCAGGGCCACCCTGTAGCCCGCCTCTGCCAGATTGATGGCGGTGTTCAGCCCGGTGAAGCCACCGCCTATGATGCACACATCGGCATCGAGCTCACCGCTGAGCTCGGGCCACTGCTGATGGTCGTTGCGGGTCGCCGCATAGTAGGAGGTGACGTGCTCCTGGTGTCCGTTGTGTCTTCCTGTCTGCATACTCAGCATCCTGCCTTGGTCGCACTCGTTTACTAAATTAAACGATCTGTCATCGATAATACCCACCCAATGGGCACTGATCCAGCCTGTCGGGATCACAGAAATGCAAAAGGTGCCCCAAAAGGCACCTTTTTATCCTCATCTCCTGGCTCAGCCTGCTCCCGGAGTGCTGTAGCACAGCAGGCGCCACTGATAAGAGCGCCTTGTCATCGCCACCAATCCTGACCCCATATGCCTCCGGAGCGCAGCAACGCAAAAGGCGCCCCGAAGGGCGCCTTTTATGCAATCAGCGACGGTAACGAATTACAGTACGTTGATGGCGTTCAGGTCGGAGAAGGCTTTCTCCAGACGAGCGATCATGGAAGTCTGACCGGCACGCAGCCATACGCGCGGATCGTAGAACTTCTTGTTCGGCTTGTCAGCGCCTTCCGGGTTGCCCAGCTGGCCTTGCAGGTAGGCTTCGTTGGTCTTGTAGAAGTTCAACAGACCTTCCCAGGTAGCCCACTGGGTGTCGGTGTCGATGTTCATCTTCACGACGCCGTAGGAGATGGATTCGCGGATCTCTTCCAGGGTGGAACCTGAGCCACCGTGGAACACGAAGTCCAGGGACTTGGCAGGCAGACCAAACTTCTCGGAAACGAATTTCTGGGAAGCGTCCAGGATGGACGGGGTCAGCTTGACGTTACCCGGCTTGTACACACCGTGCACGTTGCCGAAGGAGGCAGCGATGGTGAAACGCGGGCTGATCTTGGACAGACGCTCGTAGGCGTAAGCCACATCTTCCGGCTGGGTGTAGAGGGCGGATTGATCCATGTGGCTGTTGTCCACACCGTCTTCTTCGCCACCGGTGCAACCCAGTTCCAGCTCCAGGGTCATGTTCATCTTGGCCATGCGAGTCAGGTACTCACAGCAGATGTCGATGTTCTCTTCCAGCGGCTCTTCAGACAGATCCAGCATGTGGGAGGAGAACAGCGGCTTGCCGGTCTCGGCGAAGTGCTTCTCGCCCGCGTCCAGCAGACCGTCGATCCACGGCAGCAGCTTCTTGGCGGCGTGGTCGGTGTGCAGGATAACCGGAACCCCGTAGGCGGCAGCAACGGCGTGCACATGCTTGGCACCGGAGATGGCACCCAGGATGGCGGCTTGCTGACCTTCCAGCTTCAGGCCCTTACCGGCGGTGAACACGGCACCACCGTTGGAGAACTGAACGATGACCGGAGCCTTCACATTGGCGGCAGCTTCCAGCACGGCGTTGACGGAGTCGGTACCGACGCAGTTAACGGCTGGCAGAGCGAAGCCGTTTTCTTTGGCGATGGCGAACACTTTTTGAACGTCATCACCAGTGATTACGCCGGGTTTTACGAAGTCGAAAATTTTCTTAGACATGTTAAATCGTCCTGTTCTCGTATGCCGTTAATAAAAAATGGGGGGTTCATCATGAACCGGCACAGCGGTCACATGATAAACGAAACGGGAGGCTTTTGCCCCCCGTCCCGGGTCAATTAGGCCTTGGCGCGCTGTTCCAGCATCGCAACGGCCGGCAGTACCTTGCCTTCTACAAACTCCAGGAAGGCGCCGCCGCCGGTGGAGATGTAGGAAACCTTGTCAGCGATACCGAACTTGTCGATAGCGGCCAGGGTGTCACCACCGCCAGCGATGGAGAAGGCCGGGGAGGCTGCGATCGCTTCGGCGATAACCTTGGTGCCTGCCGAGAACTGGTCGAACTCGAACACACCGACCGGGCCGTTCCACAGAATGGTCTTGGCGTTCATGATGATGTCGGCCAGGGCCTTGGCAGAGTCAGGGCCGATGTCGAAGATCATGTCACCGTCGGTCACGTCAGCGACGGACTTGATGGTAGCCGGAGTGGATTCTGAGAACTCGGTACCCACGACCACGTCGGTGGTCACCGGAATGTTGGTCTCGGCGGCCAGTTTCTTGGCGGTGTCGAGCAGGTCGTGTTCGCACAGGGACTTGCCGACGTTGTGACCGGCAGCGGCGATGAAGGTGTTGGCGATGCCACCACCGACCACCAGCTGGTCAGCGATCTTGGAGAGGGATTCCAGCACGGTCAGCTTGGTGGAGACCTTGGAGCCGCCCACGATGGCAACCATTGGGCGCTCGGGCTTCAGCATGGCCTTGCCCAGGGCTTCCAGCTCACCGGCCAGCAGCGGACCGGCACAAGCTACGGGGGCGAACTGAGCCACACCGTAGGTGGAACCTTCGGCGCGGTGGGCAGTACCGAATGCATCCATTACGAAGATGTCACACAGGGCGGCGTATTTTTTGGCCAGCTCTTCGGTGTTCTTCTTCTCGCCCTTGTTGAAGCGGCAGTTTTCCAGCACAACCAGCTCACCGGCGGCGACTTCTACGCCATCCAGATAATCCTTGGCCAGGCGAACCGGGCAGGACAGAGCGTCTTTCAGATAGTTGACAACCGGAGCCAGGGAGAATTCTTCGTTGTATTCACCCTCGGTCGGACGACCCAGGTGGGAGGTGATCATCAGCTTGGCGCCCTTTTCCAGAGCCAGCTTGATGGTCGGCAGCGTTGCCACGATACGTGCGTCGGAAGTGACCTTGCCGTCTTTTACCGGTACGTTCAGGTCAGCACGGATCAGAACGCGTTTACCCGCCAGATCCAGGTCGGTCATCTTGATAACAGACATATTCAGTCCTCTATATTTTCAGGTAATGTTAAAAACAGTAACCTTGCGCCCGGTGCAGGCTCTCAGCCTGCGGCCATCATGGCCCGGGTGGTATCCAGCATACGGTTGGCGAAGCCCCATTCGTTATCACACCACATCAACATCTTGACGAGGTTGGCATCGCTCACCCGAGTCTGGGTACCATCAATGATGCAGGAGTGTGCATCATGATTAAAGTCTACGGAGACCAAAGGCTCTTCCGTGTAATCCAGGATACCGCTTAATGTACCTCTGGATGCCCGTTGCAGGGCTTGATTTACGTCAGTAACTGTCACTTTTTTACGAACAGTAATACTGAGATCCATCGCCGTTACGTTGATGGTCGGCACCCGCACCGCGATCGCCTCGAACTTGCCGGCGAAGTGCGGCAGGATCCGCTCCAACCCCTTTGCCAGCTTGGTATCCACCGGAATGATGGACTGGCTGGCAGCCCGGGTGCGGCGCAAGTCGCTGTGGTAAGCGTCGATGACTTGCTGATCGTGCATGGCCGAATGAATTGTCGTAATAGTACCACAATTTATCTCGAACTCTCGATGCAATGTTTCGATGACGGGCACCACGCAGTTGGTGGTACAGGAGGCATTGGAGACGATCCGCTCCCTTCCCGTCAGCACCTGATGGTTCACCCCGAAAACGATTGTCGCGTCCACGTCCGCATCCGCCGGATGGGCGAACAGCACCTTGCCCGCCCCCGCGCCCAGATGGCGCTCGGCATCGGCCCGCGAGCCGAACACCCCGGTGCAGTCCAGCACCACATCCACCCCCAGCGCCCGCCAGGGTAGATTGGCCGGATCCTGCTCGGCAAACAAGGGGATGAGATCCTCCCCCACCAGCATGCTGTGACCCGCCAGTTGCACCGGATGGCGGAAACGGCCGTGGCTGGTATCGAAGCGGGTGAGGTGCACCATGGCCTCGGGTGCCGCCAGTTCGTTGATGGCGACTATCTTGATGGTCTTGTCACGGCCGCTCTCGTAGAGGGCCCGCAGCACGTTGCGACCGATGCGCCCGTACCCGTTGATGGCAATCTTGATCATGGAAAATGGGTGTCCTTAGCGACGGCAAAAGAGGGCCTATGGATGACTCACGACAGCAGGGCATCCTGGAAGACGCCCCTGGCCAGCAGCGCAGCCCCGAAGACCCCGGCGCTGTCCCCGAGGGAGGGCGCTATGATGGGGGTGGCGAAGCGGGGGTTGAAGAGGAACGGCAGCACCGTCTGACGACCCGTCGTATAGAGGCTCTGTACGTTGCCGACCCCGCCGCCGATGACGATGACGTCCGGATCCAGGATGTTGATCACGTTGGCCAGTGCCTGACCGAACAGCAGGTGCAGCCGGTCGATGGTGAGCTTCGCCACATGATCGTGGGCGCTGGCCGCCGCAATCTGGGCGAGGGAGAGGTGGCGCTTGGCCTTGGCCTCATACCAGGCCTCCAGCGCGGGGCCACTGATGAAGGTCTCGACGCAGCCGCGCTTGCCGCAGTAGCACTCGGGCCCATCGGGGGAGAGCACGTTGTGGCCCCACTCCCCGGCGATGCCGTGGTGGCCGTTGAGGATCCGGCCGTTGATGACGATGCCGGAGCCGACCCCGGTGCCCATGATGATGCCGAACACCACCTTGGCCTCGGGATGATGCTGGCGCACCGCCCCCAGATGGGTTTCCGCCAGGGCGAAGCAGTTGGCATCGTTGGCGATGAGCACAGGCACGCCGAGCCGGCGCTCCAGATCTTCCTTGAACGGCTTGCCGTTGAGCTCTGTGGTGTTGCAGTTCTTCATCAGCCCGGTCTGGGGATCCCGCGCCCCCGGCGTGCCCATGCCGATGACGGCCGGGCGCTGACCGAGCTTGGCGGCGCACTCGTCCACCAGCTTGGCGATCTGGCCTATCATGTGCTCGTAACCGCCACGGCGCTCGGTGGGGATGCGATGGCGCAACAGTACCTCGTCGCCATCGAGCACCACGCACTCGCACTTGGTCCCGCCCAGATCGATACCCCAATCCCACGACTTCTTGCTCATTCTGCCTCCTGCATGGCGAGCGAGACGGCCGATACGCGGCCTCGCACGCTGTCGCTCATCTTGTGTGTGGCCACCGCCACAGATGGCGCAGTGTAACCCGAGCCGGTGCCGGCGCGCAGTACCCAAAACAGTGCAAGGGCCAAAACGGCGCCTCCCCGGATAACACAACGGGGCCCTGGGGCCCCGTTGTCATGATGCTGATGCTGCGGTTCGACCTCAGCGGCCGTGATACTGAGCGGAGAGCTCGTGCACCGCGTTGACGAAGACGCCGGCGTGCTCCGGATCCACATCCTGATGGATGCCATGGCCCAGGTTGAAGACGTGGCCGTTGCCGCTGCCAAAGCCCGCCAGGATGGTGGCGACCTCTTCGCGGATGCGGGCGGGGGCGGCATAGAGCATGGAGGGATCCATGTTGCCCTGCAGCGCCACCTTGTCACCGACCCGGCGCTTGGCGTCGGCGATGTCGGTGGTCCAGTCCAGCCCCAGGGCGTCGCAACCGGTGGCGGCGATCTGCTCGAGCCACTGACCGCCGTTCTTGGTGAACAGGGTCACCGGCACCCGGCGGCCCTCGTGTTCGCGGATCAGGCCGTCGACTATCTTGTGCATGTACTGCAGGGAGAAGTCGCGGTAGTCGCGCGGGGTCAGCACCCCGCCCCAGGTGTCGAACACCATGACCGACTGGGCACCGGCCTTGATCTGGGCGTTGAGGTAGCTGATGACGCTGTCGGCCAGCTTGTCCAGCAGCAGGTGCAGGGTCATGGGCTCGGCGTACATCATCTGCTTGATCTTGGTGAACGCCTTGGAGCTGCCCCCCTCCACCATGTAGGTGGCCAGGGTCCAGGGGCTGCCGGAGAAGCCGATGAGCGGCACCTCGCCCTTCAGCTCACGGCGTATGGTGCGCACCGCGTTCATCACGTAGCCGAGTTCGTCTTCCGGATCCGGCACGGGCAGCGCCTGCACATCGGCCATGGATTTGATGGGACGCTCGAAGCGCGGGCCTTCGCCGTGCTCGAAGTAGAGGCCCAGCCCCATGGCGTCGGGGATGGTGAGAATGTCGGAGAAGAGGATGGCGGCATCGAGCGGATAGCGGCGCAGGGGCTGCAGGGTGACTTCACAGGCCAGCTCAGCGTTGCGGCACAGGGACATGAAGTCCCCCGCGACGGCGCGGGTCGCCTTGTATTCCGGCAGGTAACGGCCAGCCTGGCGCATCATCCACACCGGGGTCAGGTCCACATCCTGGCGCAGCAGGGCACGCAGGTATCGATCGTTCTTCAGCTCTTTCATCCCAGTTCCTGAGTCATATCCAGCATAAAATGGCGGATATGATACCACTTTGTGCGCGGCTCTGGGCGGTCCAAACTGCCGGCCCGGCCGGTTCGAGTACAAAGATGTGAAGGGGCGCAAACAAGCGCCCCGTTTTTGTCCCGCCAGCGCACTCAGCCGACCCTCACGCCTCCTCGCCGAGACAGAGGGCGATCAGCCGCCGCGCTATGGTGCCGTGAGGGGGCAGCCGTGGCAGCCGATCGGCGCCGAAGAAGTCGGCCGCCACCAGCTCCTCGTCCTGCACCCGGATCTCGCCACCCTCGTAGTCGGCGATGAAGCCCATCATCAGGCTGTGGGGGAAGGGCCAGGGCTGGCTGGCGACGTAGCGCACCTTGCCCACCCGGATGCCGCTCTCCTCGAACACCTCCCGCGCCACGCACTGCTCCAGGTTCTCCCCCGCCTCCACGAAACCGGCCAGCACCGTATACATGGGATCTTCCGCCTGATAGTGACGGCGATGGGCCGCCAGCAGGATGTCGGACCCCTTGCGCACCGCCACTATGATGCAGGGGGAGATGCGCGGGTAGACGACGTGACCCTGCCGGCACTGTTGAGCCCACTCCCCCGCCTTGGGGACCATGGGAGTACCACACTCGCCGCAGAAGCGGTGGCTGCGACGGAAGGTGGCCAGCTGCCAGGCGCGGCCCGCGAGACGAAAGCCCTCCTCATCCCCCGCCACCATCAGCTGGCGCAGCGGCATCATGGCCGATGGCTCGCCGTCGGCCTCCGCCCCCAGATCCAGCAGATAACAGGGCAGATCGTCCCATTGGTCGAAGCGCTCGAACGGGGCCTCATGCAGGTGGGCGGGGAGTTGGGCACGGGGGCCCTGTGGGATCTGTCCCTGTTCATCCAGCAGGACGAGATGATCGCCCCCCAGCACGAACCAGCGGGCCTGTTCGGTTAATGGCATGAGATGAAAACTCTTGTTGAGACTGTGGTGCAGGGCACGGACAAGTGAGGCTCATCTTACGACCGGGCGGCCGTCGTGGCGACCAGATTGCCGCCGCCATGCACAAAAAAAGGGCCGCCATGGCGACCCCTCTCATCCAACCGGCACAGCCGATCAGTTCATCCAGCGTTCGCTGCTCTTGCGACGACGCGGCAGCATGGGCAATAAGATACCAAGCAGGATGCCACCCCCCACCATGGCACCACCGCGGATGAACCAGTCCATCTGCATGTCGTGCTCCTGGTTGTCATAGCTCTGAGTCAGGGCGTCATTCTGCTCCTTGAGACTGCTCATCTCGGCGCTCTGGCTGCCGAGCTGGGTCTTCAGGCTGGCGATCTCCTTGGTCTGTTCGGCGATCTTGCCATCCTTCTCGGCGAAGCGTCGCTCGTTGTCGCCATTGAGGTTCAGCAGGCGGGCCTTGGCCTCTTCCAGCGCGGTTTCAACCTGAGGCAGACGCTCACGCAGGCTGATGTCCGCTTGCAGTTCGCTGTTTTTGATCCAGCCCTCGCGGCCACGGTCGTCTACCACCTGGGTAAAACCGGCCGCATTGTTCACCGCCTTGACCTCCAGCGGTTCACCGGCCTTGACGCTACCGAGGATCCGGTACTGGGTGCCAGGACCGTTGTGGATAAAGGTAAAGATGTTGTCTGAAACATAACGGGTATCGGCCAGGGCCTGTTGGGCACACAAGCAGATCAAAATCCCGAGAAGGGCGCGCATGGTCGATCGATTCTCTTCGTTGAGTTAGGTGACAGGCCGAATGTTAAGCTGCTGGCGGGTCAAAGGACAAGCAAAGAAAAGCGCCTCCCCCCTCGCCGTGAGGCAGGCCGCCCCTTCCCCCGTTTGCCACGCGACCATTCCAGACGCCGAGGCTACTTCTGTTTCAGTGCCTGCACCTCTTCTCGCAGTGCCTTGAGCTCCTGCAGCAACAGCGCCTGCTGTTCAGTCTGCTGGTGCCGCCACTTTGCGGTGTCATCGTTGGTCTTGCCGGGATGGACGAACAGGCTGGCCATGAAGCCGCTGAGGGCACCAAACAGACCCACCCCAAACAGGATCAGCAGACTGGCGACGAAACGCCCCTCCTCAGTCCTCGGCACCAGATCGCCGTAACCCACGGTAGAGAGCGTCACCAGCGTCCACCAGAAGGCGTCATAGGGTGTCTGGATCAGGCTGCCCGGCTTGTCCGCCTCTACCCAGAACATGACGCAGGACCCCACCCCCAGCAGCAGGAAGAACAGGAACAGGATGCCGGAGAGGGTGGTCTCGTTGCGCTCGCGGCGAAACATGCCGAGCAGATCCGGCCTGTCCCGCAGCAGCTGATAGACCCGCCACAGCTGGATCAGCCGCGCCCAGCGCAGCTGTTCCACCATGGGCAGGCTGCCGGGCAGGTAGAACCAGTTCGCCTTGAAGAAGGCCATTCGATCGGGGGCACGAACCCAGCCATAGGCGAAATGGGCGAGGAAGAAGTAGCAGATCAGGCTGTCGATGTCATAGAACAGCTGCAGAGTCATCGGGCTCCACGAACCATACCCCCACCAGCGGGCACAGACCAGAGCGACGGAGATCACCGACAGAAACGCCATCAACAGATCCATGGCGCGCAGGTGAGTTAAGTGATGTCGCATGCATTTTCCTACTTTAGGCACGGAGCTAAGTAATAAAAGTGAAGATAATGCCGATAGTCATGATGACAAAGGGAAAATGGACCTTAGAAGGAGAAAACTATGCAGTTAAATTCGCTGGAACGGCGCATGAGCAACATTCGACTGGTACCCAAGGTGGTGCTGCTCATGGTGTTCAGCACGCTGCTGTTGCTGGCCAAGCTCTGGTTCGATGCCAGCAACCTGGAGGCCACCCTGCTCGGCGAGGGGATCGAGGCCGCCAAGGCCAACGACATCGCCGATCGCCTGCTCTGGAGCGGCCTGATGGAGACGGCGCTGATGGGGGTCATCTTCGTCGTCCTGCTGCTGACCGGCTCCCGCCTCATGGTCAAGCAGGTGCACTACCTGGTGGGACTGCTTGAGCGGTTCGCTCGCAAGGATCTCAGCCACAGCGTCTTGCTCAAGTCCCGCGACGAGTTCGGCGACATCGCCAAGGCGGTCGCCCACTCCCAGGAGAACCTCAAGCAGGTGTTTGGCACCCAGCGCGTCGCCTGCAAGGAGCTCAACGACATCGCCTCCCAGGTCACCCTGTGCATGGAGGAGGCCAACGAGGCGATCAGCGAGGAGTTCGTCCAGATAGAACAGCTGGCCAGCGCCATGAACCAGATGGTCGGCGCCATTCGCGAGGTGGCCAATCATGCGGAGCAAGCCTCCCACGCCACCGCCGACGCCAGCCTGCTGGCCGAGGAGGGCAGTCGCTGCGTGGCGGCCACCGTCAGCACCATAGACACCCTGTCCGGCAACATCCAGCGCTCCTCCGCCGTGGTCAACGAGGTCGAGCACGGCGTCGATCGCATCGGCTCTGTGGTGGACACCATCCGCGGCATCTCGGAGCAGACCAACCTGCTGGCCCTCAACGCCGCCATCGAGGCTGCCCGTGCCGGCGAGGCGGGTCGCGGCTTCGCCGTGGTCGCCTCCGAGGTGCGCGAGCTGGCCAACCGAGCCCAGGCCGCCACCGTCGAGATCCAGAAGATGATCGAGCAGTTGCAGGGCAACGCCCGCCAGGCCGTCGGCCTGATGAGCGAGAGCGTGCAGCAGGCCGACAAGGGGGTGGCGCAGGTGACCCAGGCCGGCGATCAGCTCGCCACCATAGTGCAGCGGGTGCGCGGGGTGGCGGACATGAACCGCCAGATCGCCGCCGCCTCCGAGCAGCAGAGCGCCGTCGCCGAGGAGATGAGCGCCAACCTGGAGCAGGTCAAGCAGGTGGTGGAAGGCTCCGTGGTGGTACTGCGGGAGCTGCAGGAGGCCTCCGAACTGGTGGAGCACCACAGCCAGACCCTGGACACTCATATCCAGGCCTTCAAGCTGGCCTGATGGCATCAACCTGGTACGCACAAGGGCCCCGTCAGGGGCCTTTCTTATTGATATCACAGCAAGGTGTCAGACACAGCTAGACCCTGGACATCCATGCCACCCAGGCCTTCAAGCTGGCCTGATGTCGTGATTTGAGTAAACTGGAAGGCCCCGCGAGGGGCCTTTCTTATTCATGTCACGGCAAGGAGCCAGGATGCAGACAGCACAACACTCTTCCCAACTGGAGATCAGCGACGACAAGGGGCGGCTCGACGTGTCGCTGATCCACAAGTTCCTGTCCGAGGAGGCCTACTGGTGCCTCGGCATTCCGCGCTCGACCCTGCAGCGCGCCATCAATCACTCCCTCTGTTTCGGCGGTTATCTGGCGGGCCAGCAGGTGGCCTTCGCCCGGGTCATCACCGACAGGGCCACCTTCGGCTACCTGGCGGATGTGTTCGTGCTGCCCGAGCATCGTGACCAGGGCCACAGCAAGGCGCTGATCGCCGCCATCCTGGCTCACCCCGAGCTGCAGGGGCTGCGCCGCCTGAGCCTGGCCACCTCGGATGCCCAGGGCCTCTACGCCGGCTTTGGCTTCAAGCCACCGCGCACCCCGGCCAGCCTGATGGAAATCTACGATCCCGAGATCTATCGGCGCCCCTGAGCCCATGCCGCGCCGGCAGCCCATTTTTCCCCGCAGGATCATGCTTCTCGCCCCCGGCCTGTGACGGGCCGGCATGGCAGTGGTAGATTGGCTGCCGGCGTTTTCATTCCCTCTGCAGATCCGTTAACCACAAGGACGGCAACCGTGGCCCAGCATTCACCTTCTCTCCCCTCTGCTCTGCCCCCTATTTTGCAAGATCAGGCCCTGCGCCAGTGGCAACGGCTGCTCGATCTGGCCCCCGTTTATGGCGATCTGCCCGCGGTGGAGCAGCAGACCCTGCTGACCCTGCTCGGCCTCTCCGACTTTGTCTCCGACAGCCTCATCAAGCAGCCGGAGCTGCTGGCACAGACCCTCGCCTCCGGAGATCTGGCGCGCGGCGAGCGCTGGCCCGCCTACCAGCCCGAGTTTGCGGCGCTGCTGGCCGAAGTCCATGACGAGGAGACCCTCAAGCGCGTGCTGCGCCAGTTCAGACGCAGCCGGATGCTGGTGATCGCCTGGCGCGAGCTGCTGGGGCAGGCCGAGGTGGAGGAGAGCTTTATCCATCTGACCAAGCTGGCGGATGCCCTCATCTGCGGCGCCCGTGACTGGCTCTACGCCAGGCAGTGCGTTGAGCTCGGCACCCCCATGGATGGCAATGGCGATCCCCAGCCGCTGCTGATCCTCGGCATGGGCAAGCTGGGGGGCGGCGAGCTGAACTTCAGCTCCGACATCGATCTCATCTTCACCTTCCCGGAGAACGGCTACACGGTCGGCGGACGACGCGAGCTGGCCAATCAGCAGTTCTTCATCAAGCTCGGCCAGCGGCTGATCAATGCCCTGCACCAGCCCACCCAGGATGGTCAGGTGTTCAGAGTCGACATGCGGCTGCGCCCGTTTGGCGAGGCGGGGCCGCTGGCCATCTCCTTCGCCGCCATGGAGGATTACTACCAGCACCACGGCCGCAACTGGGAACGCTACGCCATGGTCAAGGCGCGGGTGCTCGGCACCCAGTGTGAGCAGGCCCAGGCCCTCACCGAGCTGCTGCGCCCCTTCGTGTTTCGCCGCTACATCGACTTCGGCGTCATCGACGGCCTGCGCCAGATGAAGGCGATGATCGCCGCCGAGGTGCGCCGCAAGGGGCTGGAGGGCAACATCAAGCTCGGCTCCGGCGGCATCCGCGAGGTGGAGTTCATCGCCCAGGCGCTGCAGCTCATCCGCGGTGGCCGCGAACCCGCCCTGCGGGTACGCCACCTGCCCGAGGCGCTGGCCGCCATCGCCCGGAGCGGGGCACTCGAGGAGACCCGCTGTCAGCGGCTGCTGGAGGCTTACCGCTTCCTGCGCCGGGTCGAGAACATACTGCAGGAGATAGGCGATCAGCAGACCCAGACCCTGCCCACCGAGCAGCGGGATCGGCTGCGGCTGATCACGGCCATGGGCCTTGATGACTGGCAAGCCTTCATGGCCCGGCTGGACGAGGAGATGGCCGCTGTCCATCAGGAATTCGTCGCCGTGGTGGGGGAAGAGAAGGAGGCCCCGGCCCACCTGGAGCAGCTCTGGCTCGATCTGTGGCGCACCGAGCTCGATGCCGGTGAGCTGGAGCAACTGCTGACCGCCCAGGGGGTCGAGGATCCGGCCCCGCTCTGCGCCGCTCTGCTGCGCTTCAAGGAGGAGTACCGGCGCCGCCAGGTCGGTCCCCAGGGGCGGATCGCCCTGGACTGGCTGATGCCGGAGCTGCTGCGACTGGTGGTGGCGAGCCAGGCGCCGGCCCGGCTGTTCGAGCGGGTCTGCGCCCTGCTGACCCGCATCTTCACCCGCAGCGCCTACCTGCAGCTGCTGGCGGAGAACCCCGCCGCCCTGCGCCAGCTGGTGCGGCTCTGTGACGCCAGCCACCTGGTGAGCGAACAGCTCGCCCGCTACCCCATCTTGCTGGACGAGCTGCTCGATCCCCAGCACCTCTACCACCCGACCCCGCTGGATCAGTACAAGCCCCAGCTGCGCCAGTTCCTGCTGCGCATCCCCGAGGAGGACGTGGAGCAGCAGATGGAGGCGCTGCGCCAGTTCAAGCAGGTGCAGCTGCTGCGCATCGTCGCCGCCGACATCGCCGGCGCCCTGCCGCTGATGAAGGTGAGCGATCACCTCACCTGGCTGGCGGAGGCGATCACCGAGGAGGTGGTCAATCAGGCCTGGCTGCAGATGAGCGAACGCTACGGCGTGCCGCCCGAGGTGACGGCGAGCGGCCAGCGTGGCTTCGCGGTGGTGGCCTACGGCAAGCTCGGCGGCATCGAGCTCGGCTACGGCTCGGATCTGGATCTGGTGTTCCTGCACGGCGGCGATCCCAACCGCTACACCGATGGGCCCAAGTCCATCGACAGCCGCCAGTTCTACCTGCGCCTGGCCCAGCGCATCCTGCACCTGTTCAGCACCCGTACCCCCTCCGGCATCCTGTACGAGATCGATATGCGGCTGCGTCCCTCCGGCGACGCCGGCCTGCTGGTCTCGTCCCTGGCCGCCTACGAGCAGTACCAGCAGAACGACGCCTGGACCTGGGAGCACCAGGCGCTGGTGCGGGCCCGCCCCATCTACGGTGACGACGCCATCCAGGCCGAGTTTGGCCGGGTGCGCCGCGCCGTGCTCGCCAAGGAGCGCGATCTCCCTACCCTGGCCAGGGAGGTGCGCGAGATGCGCCACAAGATGCGGGATCACCTGCTCAAGGCCGGCGAGGGGGAGTTCGATCTCAAACAGTCCCCCGGCGGCATGGTGGACATCGAGTTTATCGCCCAGTACCTGGTGCTGGCCCATGCCAACGGCGAGCCGGACGCGTTGACCCGCTGGTCCGATAACGTGCGCATCTTCGATGAGTGCGTGCTGGCGGGGGTGCTCAGCCTGGAGCAGGCCGAGGGGTTGAAGCAGGCCTACCTGGAGATCCGCAACCTAGGCCATCGCCTCAACCTGTCGGAGATCTCCCGCAAGGTGGACGACGACCAGTTGCTGACCGAGCGCGGCCATGTGCTGGCCGTCTGGCAACAGCTGCTGGGGGAATAAGTCACTGGGGAAGTAATGAGAAGGGGCGCCGCGGCGCCCCTTCTGCTTGCATGGCCTGCCCCTATCGTCCACCGGCCAGATCGATAAAGGTGCCGGTGGCATAGGAGGCCTCGTCCGACAACAGCCAGGCGATGGCGGAGGCCACCTCGGCCGGCTGGCCGCCCCGCTGCAGCGGGATCTGGTTCTTCACCCGCTCCACCCGACCGGGTTCGCCCCCATCGGCATGCATCTCGGTATGGATGAAGCCGGGCCGCACCCCGTTGACCCGGATCCCCTGCGCCGCCACCTCCAGCGACAGGCCTTTGGTCAACACGTCGATGGCCCCCTTGGAGGCGGCATAGTCGACATATTCCCCCGCGGCGCCGAGGCGGGCGGCGGCCGAGGAGACATTGACGATGGCGCCGCCCCTGGCCATGCGGCGCACCGCCTCCCGGCAGCAGAGGAAACAGCTGGTCACATTGGTGGTCAGGGTCTTGTTGATGCGCTCGGCACTCATCTCCAGCACCCTCATCTGTGGCTGCAAGATGCCGGCATTGTTCACCAGATGGGTGATGACACCCAGTCTCGTGTCCATCTCATCGAACAGCCGCACCACCTCGGCCTCGACGCTGACGTCCGCCTGCACGGCGATGCAGGCCACCCCGTGGCGGGCCTGGAGCTCGGCCACCAGCGCCTCGGCCGCCGCCCGCTGCTGCCGGTAGTTGATGCAGAGCCGGTAGCCCTGCCCCGCCAGATGATGGGCCGTCGCCGCCCCTATGCCCCTGCTGCCACCGGTGATCAATGCGTTCCTGTTCATCGCGCCTCCATGCCCATCGCTGTTGCTGGCCCCCGATACTACCCCATGGCCGGGCAACTGCAACGGCCACCCGGACCCGGTCGCGCGCCGCTCAAAAAAGACGCCTTTCCCATGAATGGAAAAGGCCGTGGCGCCGGTCTTGTTGAATACGCGTCGTCAATGCCGTCCGGGATGATCCGGTTGCCCAACCGGTTCGTAAACAGGATCCGTGAGTCACAGCCTCCGTGAGCGCAATGTCGGAGGGCCGCGCCTCACCAAGATGACGTCACACGGACACTCGACCAAGACTGGCCGGGTGCCGGAATGTCCAAGGAGTAGAAGATGCATGCAACCGGTAACACCCTCAGCCGTCTGGCTGGTGCCGCCCTGGCAATGGCGGCTGTTTTCCTGTCTGGTGCGGCGATGGCCGCCAACACGGGGCAACATGGCGAAGATCAGGTCCAGTGTTCGATGGCAAGCAGCTGCAAGGGTCAGAGTGCCTGCGAAGACCAGAGCGTTCGCAGCATGACCCGGGAAGAGTGCAACGCCAAGGGTGGCAAGGTCCGTTAAGCGGATGACGCCGTTCTTGTCATGGCCGGCACCCGCGCAGGGTGCCGGCCTGTTTTTTTATGGCCATTTCCCCCGGGAGCCTGGGCCGCGTTCTCCCTGGTCGGATGAGGGCCGGCCAAACAAAACGGGCCCGATGGGCCCGTTGTCATGAGGATCACCGAGACGGTGAACTTACTTGAACAGCCCCTTGAGCAGCTGATCCGCCACCCCCTTGATCTGCTCATCGTCGGCCTTGTCCCCCAGCAGCTTCTTGAGACCGCGTTCGGCCTCCTTGCGCGCCTTGTCCTCCAGCACCTTGTTGCTGCTGAGCAGCTCCTTCACGTCCAACCGGTAACTGGGGGCCTGCCAGTGGCCGCCGATGCGCACCGGTATGGTGACGTCGTTGAGCTCATCCACCGTCTTGCCGCCCTGGCCCTTGCTGCTCTCGACGATGGAGGTGAGGAACAGGAAATCGAGGCTCTCGGGCACCAGCGCGCTCTGTCCCTGGCCCTTCACCCGCAGGGCGGGGGCGGAGAGCTGGATGTCATCGCTGCTGGCCACGCCGTTCGCTATCTGGAAGCTGGCGCTGAGGTCGCTGAAGTCGGTCTTGCGCACCTCCTTCACCTGCTCGGCCCGCTGCCCCTTCAGGGTCGCCCTCGCCTCGCGGATCATCTCAGCCAGGTTGATGCCATGCAGGGCGCCGTCGCTCATCTTGAGGCTGATCTTGCCCTGCATCTGGTTGCGCAACGCCAGCTGCGACAGCCCGGTGCCCTGCACCTGCACGTCGAGATCGCCCTTGCCTTCCAGCAGATCGCTCTGGGCCAGGGTCTGCAGCAGCGGGCGCACATTCACCCCCAGCACCCGCTTGTGGGCCTGATAGCTGACGGGCTGCTGACGGGCATCGATCACCCCGTTGGCGCTCACCCGGCCACCAGCCACCCCGGCATTGAACTGTTTGAGATCGAGCCGACCGCCCGCCAGCACCAGCTGCAGGTCGACGGCGCTGAGATCCAGCCCCCGCACCCGCAGGTTGCCCAGTTGCAGCCGTCCGGCCAGATCGATCTGCCTGAGGGCGCTCAGGTCCGGCTCCACCGCAGAGAGCGCCTGATCCACCTTGGCGGGGGCTGCCTTGTCGGCCGCGACCGGGGCAGCCGGAGCCGTCGTTGCAGGAGCAGATGCCGTCTTGGCCGGGGTCGCTTTGCCGAGCCAGGCGTCGAGATCCAGCTTGTCACCCTTGAGATCGAACTCGATCTTCGGCAGGGCCCCTAGCTGCACCACGGACTCGCCGCTCAGCAGTGCCTCATCGGCGCTCACCACCAGCTTGCTCAGGCTGATCCTCTGCTTGTCCAGCTCGGCGCGGGCGAAGCCCGCCAGCTTGAGGTTCATCTGCGGGCGTGGCAGGGCGTCGCCCTTGAGATTGGCCGAGAGCACCGCATCCGACAGCTCCACCAGCTTGAGATTCTTGTCGAGCCGCGCCTTGAGGGTTCCCTCCAGCGCACCGGTCAGGGCCGGTTTGTCCCCTTCCCCCTGGCCGCCGTTCAGGCTCACGCTGAGGCTGCTCCACTCCCCCAGCGCCAGTCGATCGGCCTTGAGGGTGAAGCTATCCAGTCGCCGGCCCGGCTCGCTGAGACTGCCGCTCAGGGTCAGATCCTTGAGTGCGCTGGCCAGCGTATCCCGGGCCGGCTTGAGCTCCCCCTGCCCCTTGAGGTCGAAGGCGAGTTGGCCCTGACTCCCCTTGGCGGCCAGGGTCACCGGTACCCACTGCCCCAGGGTCAGCTTGCCCAGGCTGAGATCGAGGCGATCGAGGCGGGAGACTGTGCCCTTGCGATCGTCCCGCACCAGGGCGCTGGCCTGCTCCAGCACCACCCCCTGCAGATCGATCTGCCAGGGCTGGCCGTCGCTCGCGGGGGCCGGGCTCTCGCCGCCCTGAGCGGCAGCCTTGTCAGACGGCGCCGCGGCATCCTTGATCAGGCCGCTCAGGTTGGAGCTGCCATCGGCCCTGGTCTGGATGAACAGATGGGCGCCATTCAGGGTCACTGCCCCGATCTCCAGCCGGTGGGAGAGCAGCGGCAGCAAGGCGACCGAGGCGTCCCCCTGCTCGAAGCGGATGAGATCCGGCTCGGCAAAGCCCGCCGGGTTGCGCAGCGCCACCTTCTCAAGGGAGAGGCCGAGGCTGGGCCAGAAACGCCAGCCGATGTCCCCCTCCATCACCAGCTCGCGGCCGGTGTTCTTCCTGACCTGCTCCGCCAGCTGGGGCTTGAACTGGTTGGGGTCAACCAGCGAAATCAGGGCGGCGATGGCCACCACGGCGGCCAGTGCCAGCCCCAACAGTATGTAGATGATCTTCTTCACGACGAACTCCTCAATGCAGATCCTGTGGCTGACTATACCATCGGCGGCGCGGCGCAGGCTGTACCGGCCCCAAAACGGGCAACCGGCGAGACAGGGATGGTCGCGCCCGCCAGCCTCCATCATAAAAAAAGGGCCCCGCGGGGCCCAGTATCAGGGGCTGACCGGCAACTGCCGGTAGTCCATCTCACATTGGTCATGGTTGGCGAGGCAACTGCCGGTAGCCCATCTCATAGAGAGTGAAGGCGTAGAGATCCGCACTCTGCTCGATCAACTTGGTCACCGGGGTGCCCGCGCCGTGGCCGGCGTTGGTCTCGATGCGGATGAGCTGGGGATGGGGCCCGCCGTTGTCGGCCTGCAGGGTGGCGGCAAACTTGAAGGAGTGGGCCGGCACCACCCGATCGTCGTGATCCGCCGTGGTCACCAGGGTCGAGGGGTAGCTCACCCCCTCGCGCAGGTTGTGCAGCGGCGAGTAGCCCTTCAGGTAGTCGAACATCGCCTCGCTGTCGGCGCTGGTGCCGTAGTCATAGGCCCAGCCTGCCCCGGCGGTGAAGCTGTGGTAGCGCAACATGTCGAGCACCCCCACCGCCGGCAGGGCGACCCGCACCAGATCCGGGCGCTGGGTCATGACGGCGCCCACCAGCAGGCCGCCGTTGGAGCCGCCCCGGATGGCCAGCCTGTCGGTGCTGGTGTAGCCCTCGGCCTTCAAATACTCTGCCGCCGCGATGAAGTCGTCGAACACGTTCTGCTTGTTCTGCCGGGTGCCCGCCAGATGCCAGGCCTGGCCATACTCGCCGCCGCCGCGCAGGTTGGCCACCGCGTAGACGCCCCCCAGATCCAGCCAGTTCGCCACCGAGACGCTGAAGCTCGGGGCCAGGCTCACGTCGAAGCCGCCGTAGCCGTAGAGGATGGTGGGGTTGCCGCCATCGAGCCTGAGCCCCTTGCGGTAGCTGATGATGAGCGGCACCCGGGTGCCATCCTTGCTCTGGTAGAAGCGCTGCTCGGAGACATAGTCCTCCGGCTTGAAGGGCGCCGCCGAGGCGCGATGCAGGCTGATGGCCCCGCTCCTGG
Source organism: Aeromonas sp. sia0103 (assembly GCF_963895295.1). Lineage (NCBI taxonomy): Bacteria > Pseudomonadati > Pseudomonadota > Gammaproteobacteria > Aeromonadales > Aeromonadaceae > Aeromonas > Aeromonas sp. sia0103. The sequence goes on from NZ_CAWQKG010000044.1 coordinate 128,854, forward strand.
GCTCGAACTGGTAGAGGGTCGGCGGCTGGGCGTAGTTCTCGAAGCCGAAGTAGAGCTCGGGGTCACCCCGCTTGCCGTTGAAGCCGCTGACGCTGCCGAGCCCAGGCAACGCTATCTCCCGTACTCGCTTGCCGTCATAGTCGAACTGCTCGACCCGGGCGGTGGCGTCCCGCATGTATTCCGCAAACAGGTAGCCGGCGCCGCTGTGCACCCTCAGCACCTGCGGGCGCTCTGGGATGAGATCACGCCAGTGGGTCGGGCCGGGCTGGCTGGCATCCACCGTCACCAGCCGGCCGTTGGGTGCCCCCCGGTTGGTCAGCAGGTAGAGCATGCTGCCCCTGTTGTCCACCAGGTTCACATCCGCCTCCAGATCCCCCTGCACCGTCAGCAGCGGGGTGCCGTCCTGGGTCAGATCCTTCACATAGAGCCGGTTGCCGGAGGTGGAGTCCGCCGCCGAGATGAGCAGGTAGCGATCGTCCTCGGTCACCCGTGCCCCCACGTAGCGGTGCTGCTGGGCCGGGATGGCACCGAACACCAGCCGATCCTCTTCCTGCGCCGTGCCGAGGCGATGGAAGTAGAGCTTGTGCCGATCCGTCCGGGCCGACAGCTCGCTGCCATCGGGCTTGTCATAGCTCGAATAGAAGAAGCCCTCGTCGCCGAGCCAGCTGATGCCGCTGAACTTCACATCCTTAAGGGGCGTCTCCAGCGGCTGCTTGCTCTCCACGTCCATCAGGTGGATCTCGCGCCAGTCGCTGCCGGCCAGCGACAGGGAATAGGCCAGGGTCTTGCCATCCCGGGAGAAGCTCAGCTTATCCAGCGCCGTGGTGCCGTCGGGGCTCAGGGTATTGGGATCGAGGAACACCTCGGCGGGCTTGCCCGCCTGCTGGCGCCACAGCACGTTCTGATTCTGCAGGCCGTAGTTCTTGAAGAAGTAGTGATAGCGCCCCTCGCGAAACGGCGCCCCCTCCTTGGCGTAGTTCCAGGAGGCCGCCAGCTTGGCCTTGATCGCCTCCCGGAACGGAATGCGGGCGAGATAATCCTGAGTCACGGCGTTCTGGGCCCTGACCCAGGCCTCGGTCTCGGGGCTGCGATCGTCCTCCAGCCAGCGATAGGGATCGGCCACGGCCTGACCGAAGTAGTGATCCACTTGCTCGCCCTGGCGGGTGACGGGGTACTGAAGGCGTTCTTTCCCTGACATGACATCCTCTCGGGTTGGGTCCGACTGGCCGCTGCAGGCACTCAGCAGTGACAGGGCCAGCAGGCTGACAATGGATCGCATCGATGCTACTTCCTGCGGTTCGGGTGAGGCGGGCAGGTTAACAAAGAGTGCCGGATGGCCCAACCCCCCAGCGGGTGCTCGGCCCGCTACCATGCCAACGCCCCTCGTTTCGAGCGGAGTCATATGAATTTTTTCGCTTAGGTTAGCCGCTTTATTTTGTTCGTTATCCAGCACTTGGGTCACAGGATGGCATCACCGACCGACCACAGCGACCCGCTCAGGATAACCCATGCCATACAGCTATCTGTCACATCTGCGCTGCAGCAAGACCGGCGAGATCTTTGATGCCGACCAGCCCCAGCAACTGAGCCGGGTGGGGGCACCGCTGCTGGCCAGCTACGATCTCGAGGCCCTGAAGAAGGCCTGGCATCCGGCCGCCCTGCTGGGGCGCCCCGCCAGCCTGTGGCGCTATCACGAGCTGCTGCCGGTGCGTGACCCAGCCCAGGTGGTGACCCTGGGGGAAGGACTCACCCCGCTGCTGCCGCTGCCCACCCTGGGCAAGCAGATCGGCATCCCGGATCTCTGGATGAAGGATGAGAGCATCATCCCCACCGGCTCCTTCAAGGCCCGCGGCGCAGCGGTCGGCGTCTCCCGCGCCCGGGAGCTCGGCGTCACCCATTTCGCCATGCCCACCAACGGCAATGCCGGCGCGGCCTGGGCGCTCTACGGCGCCCGTGCTGGCCTGCGCAGCACCATCGTCATGCCCCAGGCGGCCCCCGCCATCACCCGGCTGGAAACGTCGCTGGCCGGGGCCCGCCTCTATCTGGTGGACGGCCTCATCAGCGATGCCGGCCGTCAGGTGGCCCAGGCGGTGGCGGAGCAGTCCCTGTTCGACGCCTCCACCCTGAAGGAGCCCTACCGCATCGAGGGCAAGAAGACCATGGGGCTGGAGATCGCCGAGCAGCTCGGCTGGACGCTGCCGGACGTGATCCTCTACCCCACCGGCGGCGGGGTCGGCCTCATCGGCATCTACAAGGCGCTGCGGGAATTGCAGGAGCTGGGCTGGGTCAAGGGTGACCTGCCCAGGTTGGTGGCGGTGCAGGCGAGCGGCTGCGCCCCCATAGTCCAGGCCTGGCAGCAGGGGGCCAGCGAGTCGAGCTTCTGGCCCGACTCCCAGACCCTGGCCTTCGGCATCAATGTGCCCAAGGCGCTGGGGGATTTTCTGGTGCTGGACGCCCTCTATCGCACCCAGGGCTGCGCCATCGCGGTGGACGACAGGGCCATCCAGGCGGAGATCCGCCAGCTCGCCTCCCAGGAGGGCAGCTTCGTCTGCCCGGAAGGGGCGGCCGCCTTCGCCGCCGCCCGCCAGCTGCGCGAGGCGGGCTGGATCCAGGGAGGCGAGCGGGTGGTGGTGCTCAACACCGGCGCCGGCATCAAGTACCCGGACGCCATCACAGTGCTGCCCCAGCGGCTGCGATCCGACGGGAGGATCCCCGCATGACCTTCGACTGGGCCTTCATCCTCGGCACCCTGCCGGCCTTCGGCACATCGGTCTGGGTCACCCTGCAGCTCGGGGTCCTGGTGATCCTCACCTCGCTCACGGTGGCCCTGCTCAACCTGGCGTTGCTCAGCCTGAACAGGCCTTGGCTGAACAGGGTGATCCGCACCTATGTGGAGCTGGCCCGCAACACGCCGCTGTTGATCCAGCTGTTCTTTCTCTACTTTGGGCTGCCGGCGCTGGGGCTGTCGCTGTCCGGTTTCGCTACCGCGGTGATCGCCATGACCTTCCTCGGCGGCGGCTACCTGACCGAGGCGCTGCGGGCCGGGGTGCAGGCGGTGCCTCAGGGCCAGCTGGAGGCGGGCCAGGCCATAGGTCTCTCCCGCTGGCAGCTGCTGTGCCACGTGCAGCTGCCCCAGGCCTGGCTCGCCAGCCTGCCGGCGCTGTTTGCGAACTTCATCTTCCTGCTGAAAGAGACGACCGTGGCCTCGGCGGTGGCGGTGCCGGAGCTGCTCTACACCACCAAGAACTACATCGCCCTCTACTACAAGACCTACGAGATGCTGGCGGTGCTGACCCTGATGTGCGTGCTGATCTTCCTGCCACTGTCCCTCGCCCTGCGTGTGTTGGAGAGGAGGCTGCAACATGGTCAGTTCGGTTACTGAGTCGCTGATGCAGGCGCGGATCCCGATATGGACACTGATCTTTCTGCCGTTGCCATCGTCCACCCTGCACGCATGGGAAAGGAGGGTTCAATATGGTCAGTTCGGTCACTGAGTCGCTGATGCAGGCGCGGATCCCGATGTGGGCACGGATCTTTCTGCCGCTGCCGTCACCGCATGTATTGGAAAGGAGGGATCATGATGGCCACTCCGGTTTCTGAGTTGCTGGGCCAGGCCTTGCCCCTGATGGCGGTGGGCGCGGGCCAGACCCTCGCCATCTCGCTGCTCGCCATCCTGTTTGCCACCCTCGGCGGCCTGGGTTACGGCGTGCTGGCGCAGCAAGGGGGCAAACTGACCCAGGGTGTATTGCGGCTGTATCTCGAGCTGTTTCGGGTGGTGCCGGTGCTGGTGTGGCTCTATCTCTTCTTCTTCGGGCTGCCCATCGTCTTCGGCCTCGACATCCCGGCCTTCTGGTGCGCCGTGCTGGTGCTCTCCCTCTGGGGCGCCAGCGAGGTGGGGGAAGTGGTGCGCGGCGGGCTGGGATCCTTGGCCCGTGGTCAGCAGGAGGCCGGGCTGGCGCTCGGGCTCTCCCGCTGGCAGCTCTATCGCCACGTGCTGCTGCCCCAGGCGCTGCAACGGCTGACGCCGCCCACCATCAACATCCATACCCGCATCATCAAGACCAGTTCGCTGGCGGTGCTGATCGGGGTGGTGGAGGTGATCAAGGTGGGCCAGCAGATCATCGAGCGCACCTATGCCTCGCTGCTCATCTACGGCCTGCTGTTTCTGTTCTTCTTATCGGTCTGCTATCCGCTCTCGCTGGCCTCCCGCCGGCTGGAACAAAAATGGGGTAATGCGGTATGACGCCTCTGCTTGAACTGAGTTCTGTCAGCAAACAATTTGACCAGCGGCTCGTGCTGGACAGGGTCAGCCTCAGGGTAGCCGCCGGGGAGGTGATCGTCATCCTGGGGCCGAGCGGCTGCGGCAAGAGCACCCTGCTGCGCACCCTCAACGGGCTCGAGCCCATCCAGGGTGGCGAGATCCGCTTCGACGGCCAGCGGCTGGACGCAAGCACCGACTGGCAGCGAGTGCGCCAGCGCATCGGCATGGTGTTCCAGAGCTATCACCTGTTCCCCAACCTGACGGTGCTGGAGAACGTGTTGCTCGGGCCCATCCAGGTGCAGCAACGGGAGCGGGAGGAGGCCCTGCTGCAGGCGGAGCAGCTATTGACCCGCATCGGCCTGTGGCAGCGGCGTCACGCCTATCCGCGCGAGCTCTCCGGCGGTCAGCAGCAGCGCATCGCCATAGTGCGGGCCCTGTGCATGAACCCCCAGGTGATGCTGTTTGACGAGGTCACCGCCGCCCTCGACCCCGAGATGGTGCAGGAGGTGCTGGAGGTGATCCGCGATCTCGCCGGCAGCGGCATGACCCTGCTCATCGTCACCCACGAGCTGGCGTTCGCCCGGGCGGTGGCGGATCGCATCCTCTTCATGGAGGAGGGCCAGATCCTGGAGCAGGCCCCTCCCCGCCAGTTCTTCGACAACCCCAGGAGCCCGCGTGCGCGCCAGTTCCTCGCCAAGTTTTCTTATACAACTGTCATCAAACGAAAGGAGTCAGCATGAAAAAAATCACCTCGGTGCTAATGAGCGCCCTGATCGGCCTGGGTATCGCCAGCGGCGCCGCCCAGGCGGCGGACGGTTCCCTCGACAAGATCAAGGCGCGGGACAAGCTGATCGTCGGCGTCTTCACCGACAAGCCGCCCTTCGGCTACGTGGATGAGCAGGGGCGCTACGTGGGCTTCGATACCGATCTCGGCCGCCGCTTCGCCAAGGATCTGCTGGGGGACGAGAACAAGATCGAGTTCGTGGCGGTCGAGCCCGCCAGCCGCATCCCCTTCCTGCAGAGCGACAAGGTGGATCTGATCCTCGCCAACATGACGGTGACCCCGGAGCGGCGCGAGGTGGTGGACTTCACCAACCCGAACCTCAAGGTCGCGGTGCAGGTGCTGGTACCTGAAGGGAGCCCGGCCAAGGGGCTGGACGATCTGGCGAGCAAGACCCTGATCGTCACCACGGGCACCACCGCCGACATCTGGCTGACTCGCAATCACCCGGACTGGAAGCTGCTCAAGTTCGAGAAGAACAGCGAATCCCTGCAAGCCCTGGCCCAGGGCCGGGGCGATGCCTACGCCCAGGACAATCTGGTCTTGTTCAGCTGGGCCAAGGAAAACCCCGGCTACCGGGTGCTGCCCCAGAAGCTGGGCTCGGAAGACCCCATAGCACCGGCGGTGAAGAAGGGCAATGTCGAGCTGCGTGACTGGGTCAACGAGCGCCTCGCCAAGCTGGGGGAAGAGAAGTACCTGCTCAAACTCTACGACCAGTATGTGCGCGACAAGTTGAGCGCCGACACAAATCCCAACGACGTGATAGTGGAAGGAGGCAAGTGGCAGGGCTAAGCCTGCCATGAGGAAGTGCTGAGTGTGAAGTGTGTGGAGTCCAGGTTCCGTTGGTCCGCAAACCGCAAGGTTTGGTTTTCAGGCGTCCCCCTCGGGTGGCGCCTTTTTTTGCCTGTGGGAAAGCGGCGACCCGCGCGCCCGCTCTGTGAGCCGGCTCCCCCTGCACCGGCGTGGCCTGTGCCATCCTGACATGGACAGCAATGAGAGGAGAGCAGCATGTGGATCGAGGCCGAACCCGTCTACGGCGCCCTGGTGTCACTGGCCATCGGCCTCATCATCGGGCTGGAGCGTGGCTGGCAGGTGCGCCAGCTGGGGGACAACCAGCGCATCGCCGGGATGCGAACCTACGGCCTCATCGGCCTGCTCGGCGGTGTCTGCGCCCTGCTGCTGCCGGGCCTCGGCCCCTGGCTGCCGCTGCTCGGCCTGCTGGCGGTGGTGGCAGGCTGCGGCCTCTCGGTCTGGCTGGCCCAGCGCTGGCAGGGGGAGTTTGGCCTCACCAGCTCGGTGGCCATGGTGCTCACCTACCTGCTGGGGCTGATGTCGGTGCTGCTCAGCCCGCGCGAGGCGGTGGCCTGCGCCGTGCTGGCGGCGCTGCTGATGGGGCTCAAGGGCAAGATCCAGCAGGGCATGCTGTTTTTGAGCGAGGCCGAGTTCCACGCCACCCTGCGCTTCCTGCTCATCTCCCTGGTGCTGCTGCCGGTGCTGCCCGACGTCGAGATGGGCCCCCTCAACGCCTTCAACCCCTTCAAGATCTGGCTGATGGTGGTGGTGATCGCCGGCATCTCCTTCTCGGGCCACTTCGCGGTGCGCCTGCTCGGCACCCGCGCCGGACTGGTGCTCACCAGCATGCTGGCGGGGCTCGCCTCCTCCACCGCCCTCACCCTGCAGTTTGCCCGCCTCAACAAGGCGCAGCCCGGGCTGGAGCGGCTGCTGGCCACCGGCATACTGCTGGCCGGTGCCACCATGTGGCTGCGTTTGCTGGTGCTGGTGCTGCTGATCCACAACGAGCTGGCGCTGCGCCTCGCCCTCCCCCTGCTGCTGCTGGCCGCCACCGTCTACGCCTTCGCCTTCTGGTTCTGGCGCCAGCGCGAGGAGATGAGCGACAGCCCGGTGCAGCCGGAAACCAGCAATCCGCTGGATCTCGCGACCGCCATCAAGTTCGGCCTGCTGCTGGCGCTGATCGGCTTCATGGCCACACTGCTGCAGAGCAGGGTGGGCGACTCCGGGGTCTATTTGCTGGCGCTGGTGTCCGGCATCACCGACGTGGACGCCATCACCCTCTCCCTCTCCCAGCTCGCCCACAAGGATCTGGCGCTGGAGGTGGCGGCTAGAGGCATCCTGCTGGCCGGCCTGGTCAACTCCCTGGTGAAGGGGCTGCTGGCCCTGGTGATAGGAGGGCGCCGGCTGGGGATGCGGGTCATGCTGCCCTACCTGGTCTCGGCGCTGCTGATCCTGCCCCTGCTCTGAGCGGCCAAACCTGGCCAAGGGCTCCTGACGGCCCCCGCCAACAGGGGTATACTGGCGCCTCATGGCACAGGAGGAGAGACGAGCATGGCAAGCGATTGGGACAAGGTACTGGCGGGCGGCGCCCTGGACAGCCAGAGCGAGGAGATAGCGAACGACCGCATTCGCGGCCAGGCCCTGCTGGCCAGCCTCAACGCCACCCCGGCGGGGGATTATGAGACGCGCCAGCGCCTGTGCGGCGAGCTGTTCGGCCAGTGCCCTAGCTCCTGCTGGATAAGCTCCCCCTTCATCTGCGAGTTCGGCCGCAACATCCATCTGGGCGAGAAGACCTTCTTCAACTTCAACGTCACCATACTGGACGTCGGCGAGGTGCACATCGGCAACAACGTGCTGTTGGCCCCGAACGTGCAGATCTACACCGCCACCCACAGCATGAACCACCTGGAACGCCGCAACTGGACCGCCTACAACAAGCCGGTCCATATCGGCGATGACTGCTGGATCGGGGGCGGCGCCATCATCTGCCCCGGCGTCACCATAGGGCCACGCTCCATCATAGGGGCCGGCGCCGTGGTGACTCGCGACATCCCCGCGGATTCGCTGGCCGTGGGTAACCCGGCCAGGGTCATCCGCACCCTGAGCCAGGACGAGCCAAGGGATCCGGAGGCCATCCAATGAACCGACCGAGCGACATCCCCCCACCCGGCTCCCTGGCCGTGGGCAGCCCGGCGCGAGTGATCCGCACCCTCAACCCGGATGAGAGCCGGGATCCGGCGCTGCTGTCATGATGCTGCTGGCCCTGCTGCCCCTGATCTGGACCGCCTGGCTCGGCATTGAGGGGGCCAACTGGTGGCCGCTGGCCCTGGTCACCACCATGAGCCTGCTCACCGCGCTCGCCTACGCCCACGACAAGCGCCAGGCCATCCGTGGCGGCTGGCGCATCCCGGAATCCCGCCTGCACCTGCTGGAGCTGCTCGGCGGCTGGCCCGGTGCCCTGGTCGCCCGTCACTGGCTGCGCCACAAGACCCAGAAGGGCAGTTACCGGCTGGTGTTCTGGTTTATCGTGCTGCTACACCTCACCCTGTGGGGGCTCTGGGTCGGCCGGCCGCTCTGGCAGGGGATCTGAGCGGGCAGCCCCCTGGCAATGCCCGCGCGGGCATTGCCGCCAAGGGATCGCTATGAGACAACAAGGCCAGCGGGTTATCCCGCTCAGCGCAAGGAGGCACTTATGACCCTGTGGACAGGCATAGTCCTGATCGTCTTTATCAGCGTGCTGTTTGGCTACCTCGGCAAACGCGCCCGCTACCAGCTGGGGGATGCCCGCATCACGGATCGCCTCGGCAAGCAGGATCTCGTCATCAAGCAGCTACAGGAGCGGGTCGCCAACCTGGAGGCCATCGTGTTGGAGCAGGAGAAGCTCAAGCCATTCAGGGAGCTTTGAGCCGGGCACCCAGTCTCCGTTATCCAGAGAGGAAACAATGAAAATCCGACGATTCAACATCGGGGATGAAGCCGCGTTATTTAAGGTTTTTTTATCGGCAGTGCATGAAGTTGCATCGGCAGACTACACAGCGGAGCAAATTCAGGCATGGGCACCCGAGGATATTTCCCCGACGCTGTGGGCTGACCATATCAGGACATTACGCCCCTTTGTCGCTGAAATTGATGGTGACATCGCCGGGTATGCTGACGTTCAGCCCAATGGCTATATCGACCACTTTTTCGTGTCTGGCTCTCATGCACGACAAGGGGTCGGCACCCGCTTGATGATGTGCCTTCATGAAGAGGCCAGGTTATTGGGTATTGGCGAACTGACGGCTGATGTGAGCAAGACGGCGGAACCCTTCTTCGCACTGCATGGCTTTCATGTGGAGGAGAGAAGGTATCCAGTCCGCCGCAGCGTCGTGATCCCCAATGCATTGATGCGCAAGAAATTGTAGTCCAGGCAGCCAGCCCCATAGCTGGTCGCGGAATGGAAGCTATGGCGCCAGCCACCTGGCCAATGATGCTCTGAACGGACACACCATCAACAACGGCAACCCATGGGTTGCCGTTTTGCTATCTCTCCACATAGTGGAATTTATCGCTATCGCGGCGAGAGTGGTGACTGTTGCATCGCCGCTGCCAGCGCCGTCTGGCCCTTGGCCTGCAAAGCATCGACGGCCCCCAGCTGGTCGCCCTCCTCCTTGTTCTGACTCAGCTTGAACTTGCCCACCAGCTGGCTGACCTCGATCTCTATGCCCACCACGGCCTGCACCATGGCCTCGATATAGTCTCTCGGCGCATCCGCCATCTTCCAGGGCGCGGGCTCGGCAGCCTCATGGACCCGGGTCAGGCTCGCCAGCAGGCGGCGCACGAAGCGGGCATCATCCCGCACCCGGATACGGCCGTGAGCATGGACCACCGCATAGTTCCAAGTCGGCACCTGCTGGTGATGTTCCTGCTTGCTCGGATACCAGCTGGGGGAGACATAGCCGTCGACCGCCTTGAAGATCACCAGCACCTCGTCCCCCTCCTTGACCTCCTGCCAGAGCGGGTTGTTACGGGCAACGTGGGCACGCAGGACGCCATGTTCCCCCTCCCCGGTATCGAACTCGAACGGCAGATGGTTGGCATCCAGCCCATGCTCGCCATGGGTGACCAGGGCCCCCAACGGATGGGCTCGAACAAGCTGATGCAGCGCCTCGGGATCGGCGGCGGCGAAATGGGATGGCAGGTACATGCAGACTCCTTGTGCTGTGGTGGTGCGTCCGTGCAAGGGCACCAGGCTGGATGCCCATTCTCACCCGTTCGAAGGCGACGCGCGATAGCCCAACGAGGAATAAAAAAGAGGGCCTGGGCCCTCTCTTTCTCATCCAGGTCTGCCGTCAGCTGCGCTTGGCCAGCCAGGCTTCGGCGGTGCCGAGGGCCGCATCCACCAGCTCGCGGGCGACGCCGCCCTTGGCGACCCGCTTGGCCAGGGTCGCTTCCAGCTCCAGGTTGGGATAGACATCCTCGCCGACCACCGGGCTGAAACGCTGGAACTCAGGCAAAGAGAGATCTTCCAGCGGCTTCTTCACCGCGATGGCGTGGACCACCACCTCGCCGACGATATGGTGCGCCTCGCGGAACGGGATCCCCTTGGCCACCAGATAGTCCGCCAGCTCGGTGGCGTTGGCGTAGCCGCCCTGGGCCGCCGCCTTGGTGCGCTCGACGTTCACCTTGAGATCGATCAGCACCAGCGCCGCCATGTCGAGGCAGTCGTGCCAGGTGTCGAGGGCATCGAACAGCCCCTCCTTATCTTCCTGCATGTCCTTGTTGTAGGCCAGCGGCAGCGCCTTGAGGCTCATCAGCATGCCCATCTGGGCACCGACCACCCGGCCGGTCTTGCCACGAATGAGCTCAAGCGCGTCCGGGTTCTTCTTCTGCGGCATCAGGGAGGAGCCGGAGGTGACAGCATCGGACAGCTCGACGAAGCCCGCCTCGCCGGTGTTGTAGAAGATGAGATCCTCGGCGAAGCGCGACAGATGGGTCATGGAGAGGGACGCCACATGCATCAGCTCCACCACGTGATCCCGGTCCGACACCGAATCCAGGCTGTTGCGGGTGGCACCGCTAAAGCCCATGTCCAGCGCCAGCGCCTCGCGGTCGATGGCGTAGGCGGTACCCGCCAGCGCGCCGCAGCCGAGCGGGCTGGTATCGAGCCGCTTGAGGGCATCCTGCAAGCGGCTGTAGTCGCGCTCCAGCATCTCCACATAGGCCAGCGCCCAGTGGGCGAAGGTGACCGGCTGGGCACGCTGCAGATGGGTGTAACCGGGCAGCACGGCGGCCTGGTTGGCACGCGCCGAGGCCACCAGCCCCTGTTGCAGGGCGGTGATGGAGCCGAGCAGCAGCTCACCCTGCGCCTTGCACCAGAGCTTGAGATCGGTGGCGACCTGATCGTTGCGCGAGCGGCCGGTGTGCAGCTTCTTGCCCAGGGTGCCGACGGCATCGATGAGCTTGCCCTCGACCCAGGAGTGGATGTCTTCGGCATCCGAGCTCAGGATCTGCTGGGGATCCTGCTGCACCGAGGCGAGCAGCACTTCCATCGCCTGCTGCAACTGCGCCTGCTCATCGGCGGTCAAGACGCCCACTTTCACCAGCGCCTTGGCCCAGGCCATGGAGCCCTGGATATCCTGCTCCGCCAGCCGGTAATCGAACCGCAGCGAATCGTTGAACTGCTTGAACCTGCTATCGGCTCCCTGACTGAAGCGTCCACCCCAAAGTGCCATACTGCTCTCCTTGAATGCGTTGTCGGTAGGCGCCTGCGCCTGCCGTAATTGAAACCTTGCCCTGTGCTTTCCTGCACATGAGGTCTTAACGTTCTATGTTGGAATCCACGCGGCCATGGCTCTGTTCCCTCTCCCTCTGGGAGAGGGCTAGGGTATGGTTGGCTACCAACCCCTCATCCCCAACCCTTCTCCCACAAGGGGAGAAGGGAGCAAAACACACCAACATCATTCGGAAACTGGCCCTGTTATCTCACAGAAGCAGCCGAGGTGCTGCCGCTCTTGTCACAGCTCACCGGTTATCCCTGTGAGAACCAGGTCGCCGCTTAGCCACTTATAAGTGAGGGGGCCAAGCCCCCTCACCGATTTTCTGCGGCTTGAAACCTCAAGGCTTAGCCGTGGGTGTGGTCACCACCGATCGCCTGCTGTTGCTCCTTCATGGCGCGGATCCGGCTGGCCAGGGTGTAGAGACGGATAAACCCTTCGGCGTGGCTCTGGTCATACACCTCGTCGGCGCCGAAGGTGGCGAAGTCTTCGGAGTAGAGGCTGTTCGGCGACTTCTTCTGCACCGCGCTGACCTGGCCCTTGTACATCTTCAGCACCACTTCACCGTCGAGATCCTCGGCGATGGCGTTGGCGGAGGCGACAATGGCCTTGCACAGCGGAGTGAACCAGCGGCCGTCATAGACCAGGTGAGAGAACTCGGCACCCAGCTTCTCGCGCCAGGCGCGGGTCGGTCTGTCCAGCACCAGCTCTTCCACGGCGCGCAGCGCGGCGACCATGACGGTACCACCCGGGGTCTCGTAGCAGCCACGGGACTTCATGCCCACCATGCGGTTCTCGGTGATGTCGATGCGGCCCACGCCGTGCTTGCCGGCACGCTCGTTCAGGGTGGTCAGGATCTGGTGCGGGGTCAGCGGCTGGTCGTCAACGGCGACCACTTCGCCCTGAGCCACGGTCAGCTTGACGTACTCCGGCTCGTTCGGTGCCTGCTCGGCCGGCACAGTCCACTGCCAGACTGCCTCGGATGGCTCGTTCCAGGTGCTCTCCAGCTCGCCACCCTCGGTGGAGATGTGCCAGGCGTTGGCATCACGGCTGTAGATCTTCTTCAGGGTCGCCTTGCAGGGGATGTCGCGGGCTTCCAGATAGGCCAGCAGATCTTCCCGGGAGCGCATGTCCCACAGACGCCAGGGGGCGATCACCTTCAGCTGGGGTGCCAGGGCGGCCACGGCGCCTTCGAAACGCACCTGATCGTTGCCCTTGCCGGTACAGCCGTGGGAGATGGCGTCGGCGCCTTCCGCCAGGGCCGCTTCCACCATGGCCTTGGCGATGATGGGACGGGCCATGGAGGTGCCCAGCAGGTAGGTGCCCTCGTAGACGGCACCGGTCTTCAGGGTCGGGTAGACGTACTCTTTGACGAACTCTTCGCGCAGGTCCTTGACGATGCACTTGGTGGCGCCGGAGGCGATGGCTTTCTGCTCGATCCCGTCCAGATCGTCACGCTCCTGACCGACGTCGGCGACGAAGGCGATGATCTCCGCATCGTAGTTCTCTTTCAGCCAGGGAATGATGGCCGAGGTATCCAGTCCGCCCGAGTAAGCCAGTACGATCTTGTTGATTCCGCTCATTTACTTCTCTCCATGATGATTCGATAAGGTGTTTGATTCAGGGTCGGTCGCCGGCTTATTTGTGACCCAGCAGGGTCAGCAGCACGGCATTCTGGATATGCATCCGGTTTTCTGCCTCATCCATGATGAGGGAGGCTGGTCCGTCCATGACCTCCGAGGTGATCTCCAGCTCCCGGTGCGCCGGCTGGCAATGCAGCACATGCTGGATGCCGGTGCGGTCGAGCAGGGCCTGGTTGATCTGATAAGGCATGAAGATATCTTTTACCTGCTCCATTGGTGTGCTGTCACCCATGGAGACCCAGGTATCGGTGTAAACCACGTCAAAGCCTTCGATGGCGCCCACGTCATCGCTGATATGGATGTGCGAACCGGACTGGGCCGCCAGCGCCTGGGCCTGCAGGAAGATCTGGGTATCCGGGCCGTGGCCCTTGGGGCAGACCAGGGTCACGTCGGTGCCCAGGGTGGCCCCCAGCAGCAGCAGGGAGTGGCTGACGTTGTTGCCATCGCCGAGGTAGGCGAGCTTCACCTTCGACAGATCCGCATACTGCTCGCTGATGGTCATGAAGTCCGCCAGCCCCTGGCAGGGGTGGTAGAGGTTGCACAGGCTGTTGACCACCGGCACGGAGCCATGTTCGGCCAGCTCGACCAGGGTCTGGTGATCAAACACCCGGGCGACGATGGCATCACACCAGCGCGACAGGTTGGCGGCGAAGTCCTTCACCGATTCCCGTTTGCCGAGCGCGCCGTTCTGTTGATCCAGGTAGACGCTGTGGCCACCGAGGCGGGCGATGCCGATGTCGAAGGTGACCCGGGTGCGCAGGGAGGGTTTCTCGAACAGGGTGACCACGCTCTTGCCCGCCAGCGCCTGGCCGTACTTTTTCGGATCCGCCTTGACCGCCTTGCCCAGCGCGATCAGTGCCAGGATCTGGGATTTGTTCAGATCGCTATCTTTCAGAAGATGTTGCATCGGATGTTCCTTTTTCCGGCCAGGGTTAGAGGGTGACTTGGGTGCCGACCGCACCGCCAGCCAGCAGCTTGAGCAGTTGATCCTGGTAGCGCCAGCTGGCGACGCAGACCGGCTTGCCCAGGGTCTCGGCGGCGTGCAGCGCGGCCTTCACCTTGACCGCCATGCCGTCGCTGATCACCCCCTTCTCCATCAGATCCAGCGCGGTCGCCTTGTTCAGCTGCGGCACCAGCTTGCCCTTGCCATCCAGGATGCCGCTCACGTCGGACAACATCACCAGATCGGCGCCGAGCGCCTCGGCAATCGCCGTGGCCGCCTGATCCGCGTTGACGTTCATCAGCTGGCCGGCGGCGGTGATGCCGATGGAGCTCACCACCGGCAGGAAGCCCTGACCGAGGATGCCCTGCACCAGCGCCGGGTTGCCCGGCTGGCAATCACCCACGGCGCCGAGATCCGGGTCGAGCTGGGTCACCTGGCACAGGCCGCCATCGGCCAGACAGAGCCCCACCGCCGGGATGCCGGTGGCAATGGCCTTGGCCATCATCATCTTGTTGGCGGTCCCCGCCAGGGCGCCGGCGATGAAGGGGATCTGCTCGAAGGGGGTGACCCGCAGGCCGTTCTTCTTGGTGGAAGTCAGCCCCAGGCCCTTGAGCAGGTCGTCCACCAGGCAGCCGCCGCCGTGCACCAGCACCAGGGGCCTATGCTGCTCATCCAAGAAGCTTTTGAGGGTGGCGAACAGGGCGGTCAGCGCCTCGTCATTCTCGATCAGCGCCCCACCTAACTTGATTACCAGCGTCTGCTTGTCCATCTTCTCGATCCTTCCTTAAAGCGTTAAATCAGGCCGGTGGCCGGTTCAAAACCAAACTTGATATTTATGCACTGGATGGCCTGGGAGGCGGCGCCCTTGAGCAGGTTGTCGATGGCACAGACTACCACCAGCATGTTGCCCTGCTGCTGCCAGGCGATGTCGCAATAGGGGGTGCTCGCCACGCCGCGGATGGAGGGCATCTGGCCGGTGAGACGCACCAGCGGCTTGCCCTCATAGGCCTTGAGGAAGGCCTGATCCACCTGGGTCGCCGTCACGCCGTCCGCCAGTTGCACATAGATGGTGGCCAGGATGCCGCGCACATAGTTGCCGAGGTGGGGCTGGAACAGCACCTCCTTGCCCAGGTGGTGGCTGATCTCCGGCTGGTGTCTGTGATTGAAGGTGCCGTAAGGATTCAGGCTCACCTCGCAGAAACTGGTGCTGATGGCGGCCTTGCGACCGGCACCGGAGACCCCGGAGACCGCGTTGATGATGGGCTGCCACCCCTTGGCAATCAGCCCGGCCTGCTGCAGCGGCTTGAGGGCGCACAGGGAGGCGGTCGGGTAGCAACCGGGCACGGCGATCAGCTGGGCGGCTTTGATGGCATCGACATTCCACTCAGCCAGACCGTAGGCGGCCTGATCCAGCCACTGCTCGCTCTGGTGGGTGAAGCCGTAGAAGGAGGCGTAGAACTGCTGATCCCTGACCCGGAACGCGCCGGAGAGATCGAACACCGGCAGCCCCTTGGCCAGGAACTTGGGCGCCAGCTCGGCGCTCACCTCGTGGGCGGTGGCCAGCAGCACCAGATCGGCCTGGGTCAGGATCCGGGTCATGCCGTCATCGTCCAGCGGCAGCAGCGGCTGATCCAGCGCACCGACCCACTGGGGATGGAGGGAAGAGAAACGCTTGTGCGCATCCTGGCTGCCGGCCGACACATAGAGGCCGAACAGCTTGAGTTGTGGATGGTTCTGGACCAGTGCGGCCAGTTCGGCTCCCGCGTAGCCACTGGCACCGACGATAACGGTGTTAAGCATTGTTGAATATTCCAAGTCTGAGTTCGAAGTTCACAGCATGGTGCTGCGGTGCAAGGGGTGAGCTATCGCCCCTTTGATGCAACGAGTGCGGAGGGGCAAATCAGGCGGGTGTGTGTCGTCGGTTATAGATCAGGTGACAGAACATTAACTTTCCCTTACAACTAGAAGCCTTGTTGATGAGTACTCGAAAAGAATATTCATGCACTCACTTTGCATTTGTATTTTCTAACAGAAACATTCCGGGGACGCAAGGAGCAGCTGATGGCCAATCTGGATTTTTTTTCACTTTATAAGAATATTATTGCGATTCCCTCTATCAGCAGCACGGATCCCCACTGGGATCAGAGCAACGAGGCGGTGATCCGGCTGCTGGCCGACTGGTTCGGCCAGCTCGGCTTCCACTGTGAGGTGACGGCGCTGCCGGAGCTGCCCGGCAAGTTCAACCTGGTGGCGACCTATGGCCAGGGGGAAGGGGGTCTGCTGCTGGCGGGCCACACCGATACGGTGCCCTTCGATGAGGGGGGCTGGAGCAAGGATCCCTTCAAGGTGACCGAGGAGGGCAACCGCCTGTATGGGCTCGGCACCATCGACATGAAGGGCTTCTTCGCCTTCATCGTCGAGGCGCTGAAAGAGATCGACCTGACCACCCTCAGCAAGCCGCTGCGCATCCTGGCCACCGCCGACGAGGAGACCACCATGGCGGGCGCCCGCGCCATCGCCGCGGCGGCCGAGCTGAAACCGGACTACGCGGTGATCGGTGAGCCGACCGGGCTGGTGCCCGTGGTGGCCCACAAGGGCCACATGTCCGAGGCGATCCGCATCACGGGCAAGAGCGGTCACAGCTCGGATCCCGCCAACGGGGTCAACGCGCTGGAGATCATGCACCAGGCCATGGGCCAGGTGCTCAGGCTGCAACAGAGCCTGAAGGAGAAGTACGCGGATCATCGCTTCGCGGTACCGCAACCAACCCTCAATCTGGGCTACATACATGGTGGAGACAGCCCTAACCGCATCTGTGGCTGTTGCGAGCTGCACATCGACATGAGGCCCACCCCGCAGGTGGGGCCGGACGAGCTGATGGGCATGCTCAAGGAGGCGCTCGCCCCCATCGAAGTTCATCAGCCGGGCTGCCTGCACCTGCAACACCTGCACGAACCTATCCCCGCCTACGCCTGCGCCGATGATTCCGTGCTGGTGCGCGAGGCCGAGAAGGCGAGCGGCCACGCTGCCGAATCCGTGAACTATTGCACCGAGGCCCCCTTTATCCAGCAATTGGGATGCCAGACAATAGTGATGGGACCCGGCCATATCGCTCAGGCGCACCAACCGGACGAGTATCTGGATCTGTCGTTCGTCAAGCCGACCACGGCGGTGCTGCAGCACCTGATCCGGCGTTTCTGCCTCTGAATCGAGGGGAATGTAAGTAAGTTACATGACATGGCGCCCAGGGACAGGTGAGGGAAATACATGTTCTGAATCGGCCTGTTATTTGACCTTGCGCAGACAATCCGAGTAGATTGTCCCCCTAAGATGACGGAGCATATGTTGTAATCACACAACAATAAGTGAGGCTGCCTCTCACCCCGGAAGGTAAGGAGGCACCAACAAAATAAGGATGTGGAATGAACGAAAAGTACGCCGCGCTACGCGCCAACGTAGGCATGCTGGGCCAACTGCTGGGCAAGTCCATCAAGGATCATCAGGGACAGGCCTTCCTCGACAAGATCGAGACCATTCGTCAACTGGCCAAATCCTCTCGCAAGGGCAATGAGGCAGACCGTGAGTCGCTGCTCGAGACCCTGCGCACCCTCTCCGATGACGAGCTGCTGCCGGTGGCCCGTGCCTTCAGCCAGTTCCTCAATCTGGCCAACGTGGCGGAACAGTTCCACACCATCTCCCGCCGCAGCGAAGAGCAGGAGAGCACCCCGGATCCGCTGGAGCAGATGTTTGCCAAGCTCAAGGCCTCCAACCTGTCGCAGGAGGCCATCATCCAGGCCGTGCGCGAGCTGGATATCGATCTGGTGCTGACCGCCCACCCGACCGAGGTGACCCGTCGCACCCTGATCCACAAGCATGTGCAGCTCAACGACTGCCTGGAAGCGCTGGAACTGTCCGATCTGCTGCCCCGTGAGCGGGACAAGATCCTCAATCGCATCGAACAGCTGGTCAATCAGGCCTGGCACACCAACGAGATCCGCGAACAGCGCCCGACCCCGGTGGACGAGGCCAAGTGGGGCTTCGCCGTGGTGGAAAACAGCCTCTGGCCCGCCATTCCCGAATTCATGCGCACCCTGGACGAGCGTCTGCAGCAGCATCTTGGCGTGCGCCTGCCGCTGGATGCCGCGCCGGTCAAGTTCACCTCCTGGATGGGCGGCGACCGTGACGGCAACCCCTTCGTCACCGCCAAGGTGACCGCCGAGGTGCTGGAGCTGGGCCGCTGGATGGCGGTGAACCTGTTCTACAAAGACATCAAGGAGCTCACCTCCGAGCTCTCCATGTCCGACTGCACCGACGCCCTGCGCGAGCGGGTGGGCGATCAGCCCGAGCCCTACCGCGCCCTGGTGCGCGAGCTGCGCGAACAGCTGCGCGAGACCCAGGAATTCCTCACCGCCAAGGTGCAGGGTCAGGTCAGCGAGAGCCGGGATCTGGTCAAGACCACGGCCCAGCTGCGCGAGCCGCTGGAGCTCTGCTACCACTCCCTGCATGCCTGTGGCATGGGCAACATCGCCGACGGCATGCTGCTGGACGTGCTGCGCAAGCTGGCCTGCTTCGGCATCCATCTGGTCAAGCTCGACATCCGTCAGGACGGCGAGCGCCACGGCCAGGTCTTCTCCGAGCTGACCCGTTACCTCGGCATGGGCGACTACGCCGAGTGGAGCGAAGACGACAAGCAGGCCTTCCTGCTCAATGAGCTGAACTCCCGCCGCCCGCTGATCCCGACCGACTGGGAGCCGAGCGCCGAGACCCGCGAGACCATAGACACCTGTCGGGTCATCGCCGAGCACGACCCCGATGCGTTCGGCATCTACATCATCTCCATGGCCGGCGCCCCCTCCGACGTCCTGGCGGTGCAACTGCTGCTGAAGGAAGCCGGTTGCAAGTTCCGCATGCCGGTGGCGCCGCTGTTCGAGACCCAGGAAGATCTGATGGCGGGCACCGCCGTGATGGAGCGCCTGCTGTCGGTGGACTGGTATCGCGGTTACATCCAGGGTCGCCAGTACATCATGATCGGCTACTCGGATTCCGCCAAGGATGCGGGCATGATGGCCGCCGGCTGGGCCCAGTACGCCGCCATGGAATCCCTGGTGGCGCTGGCCGAGGCCAACAACCTGCGCCTCACCCTGTTCCACGGCCGTGGTGGCACCGTCGGTCGCGGCGGCGCCCCCGCCCATCAGGCGATCCTGTCCCAACCGCCGGGATCCCTGCGCGGTGGCCTGCGGGTGACCGAACAGGGCGAGATGATCCGCTTCAAGTTCGGCCTGCCCAAGGTCGCCATCCACAGCCTGAATCTCTACACCAGCGCCGTGCTGGAAGGGAACCTGCTGCCTCCGCCCAAGCCGAAAGAGAGCTGGCGCGCCGTGATCGAACAGGTGGCCGAGGCCTCCTGCGAACACTACCGCTCCATAGTGCGCGGCCATCCTGACTTCGTGCCCTACTTCCGCGCCGCCACCCCGGAGATGGAGCTCGGCAAGCTGCCGCTCGGCTCCCGTCCCGCCAAGCGCAAGCCCAACGGCGGCGTCGAGAGCCTGCGCGCCATCCCCTGGATCTTCGCCTGGACCCAGAACCGGCTGATGCTGCCGGCCTGGCTCGGCGCCCACAAGGGGCTGCAGCAGGCCATAGATGGCGGCCACAAGAGCGTGCTGGACGAGATGAGCCGCCAGTGGCCCTTCTTCCGCACCCGCCTCGAGATGCTGGAGATGGTGTTCCTCAAGGCCGACCTCTGGCTGGCGGAGTACTACGACACCCGTCTGGTGCCGCAAGAGCTGTGGACCCTCGGCAAGCAGCTGCGTCAGGAGCTCTCCGACTCCATCCAGGTGGTGCTGGAGCTGCGCCCGCAGGGTGACTTGCTCGACGACCAGCCCTGGATCAAGGAGTCCATCAAGCTGCGCAACCCCTACACAGATCCCCTCAACGTGCTGCAGGTCGAACTGCTTGGCCGCTCGCGCAACCACGCCGAGATCCTGCACCCCGAGCTGGATCAGGCGCTGATGGTCACCATCGCCGGTATTGCTGCGGGTATGCGTAATACGGGTTGATTCGGGTTCAATCTCCCAAGCAAAAGGGCGCCAATATGGCGCCCTTTTGATGTCCACGAATTGCCTCGCATGATGTCCGCCCCCCTCTCCGTATCGATTGGCGCAGCATAATCAAATGCTCACTAAGCGATTCAAGCAATTAATGGCCAGCCAAGGCCCAAGTCAGCCCAGCTACGAAAGAGCCCCCGAGCCTTGCATCGCTCCCCTTGCAGGAGCAGACTATTTGGCCTTGCTCAGGCTCGAGGAAATCTGATGACCCCCGCTATCAATCTGCTGAAGAAACTCAAGATCCCCCACAAGCTCTACCCCTACGAGTGCGAGGCCCACGACGATTTCGGCAAGCATGCCGCGACTCAGCTCGGCCTGCCGGAGGCCCAGGTGTTCAAGACCCTGATCGCCCATCACGACAAGCAGGCGGTGGTGGCCATAGTGCCGTCATCGGGCCTGTGCAGCCTGAAGCAGCTCGCCAAGGCGGCGGGGCTGAAGAAGGTGGAGATGATGAAGCCGGCGGAGGCCGAGAAGCTGACCGGTTACAAGGTGGGGGGCATCAGCCCGCTGGCCCAGAAGAAGTTGCTGCCAACCGTGCTGGACGACTCCGCCATGGCGTTTGACGAGATCCTGGTGAGCGGCGGCAAGCGCGGCCTCTCGGTCGGGGTGGCGCCGCAAGACATGCTTCGCCTTCTGAAGTGGATCGCCGCGCCCATCGGTGAACACTAAGGGACGAGCACCATGACTAAGCAGCAGAGTACATAGAAGAGGCCCCGCATCCGGGGCCTCTTTCGTTTTGTCGATCGGCGGGTTCGAGTCACGTCATCGGACCTAGGATATGGTGACCCGACAACCCGCTGCCCGCGTCACTCCCCCTCGGGGTGGCAGGCGGCGGTCAGATCCGAGAGCCGCAGCCGCTGGCGCCCTGCC
Source organism: Aeromonas sp. sia0103 (assembly GCF_963895295.1). NCBI lineage: Bacteria > Pseudomonadati > Pseudomonadota > Gammaproteobacteria > Aeromonadales > Aeromonadaceae > Aeromonas > Aeromonas sp. sia0103. The sequence goes on from NZ_CAWQKG010000044.1 coordinate 150,004, forward strand.
CCATCGAAGTTGTCATCCGCCAGCCAGCGCTCGAAGCAGCCTTGCAGGGCGGGCCATTCCCCATCGATCACCGAGAACCAGGCGGTATCCCGATTGCGGCCCTTGTCCACCCGCGCCTGACGGAAGGTCCCCTCGTAGCTGAAACCGAGCCGCAGCGCCGCCTGACGCGAGGGCCAGTTGAGATCGTTGCACTTCCACTCGTAGCGGCGGTAGCCGAGCGCGAAGGCATTGGCCATCATCAGCGCCATGGCCGCGGTAGAGAGGCGGGTGCGCTGCATGGCCGGCGAGAAGTGCAGCCAGCCCACCTCTATGCTGCCCGCGGCGGGGTCGATGCGCAGGTAGCTGGCGAGCCCGAGCGCCTTGCCGCTCGCCTCGTCGACAATGGCATAGAACTGGGGATCGGCCTTGGCGGCGACCCCTTGCAGCCAGGCCAGCATGGCCGCCTCATCCGCGAAGGGGCCGCTGGTGAGATAGGTCCACATGGCCCCATCATCGGCGCCGAACGCCTGCCAGAGCGAGGTGCCGTGGCTCTCAGGGTCCAGCGGCTCCAGCCGGCAGCCCCAGCCGCGCATGACCTCCTTGGGGGGAAACTCGGCGCCCGCCCAATCCGCCACCTCGGCCCCCAGGGGTTGATTGAATTCGTTGGTGATGTGAGTCGTCACTCGATTAGCAGCCACAGCTGATCCCCCCCTCTTGCAACACACCGGCCTCGCCGCCGGTGGCGACGGCGAAACCGTCCTGCCGCCACCAGTGCAGGCCACCGATCAGCTCCTTGACCCGAAAGCCCAGCGCCGCCAGCTTATAGGCCCCCTGGGTCGAGCCGTTGCAGCCGATGCCGTCGCAGTAACAGACATAGACCTTGTCTCGCGCCAGCCCGGCCGTGGTGGCAGGACTCATGGTGCTGTGGGGGAAGGAGATGGCCCCCGGGATATGGCCCTTCCCATAGTGATCGAAGGAGCGGGTGTCGATGACGACGATGCCGGGCCCACCGGCCAGCAGATCGACGGCGAGATCGGCCGGATCGGTGCGAAACGCCAGCTGGGCCTCGAAGAAGGCGCTGGCCTCCTGCGGACTGGCCACCCCGGTGCTCAATACATGACTCATACGGACTCCTGATATAGCGCGACGTCTGTGGTGATCTCGGTTCTCACCGAGTTGGCGATGAAACACTGCTCGTGGGCCTGATGGTGCAGCCGCTCCAGCTCGGCCAGGCCAGGCTGGCGCTCCCCGCCAAACTGCACCCTGGGGCGCAGGGTGACCCTGGTGATCGACTGGCGACCCCGCTCGTCCGGCTCCATGAGCCCCCATGCCTGATCCCGATAGCTTTCCACCAGATAGCGCTCCCTGGCCGCCAGCCAGAGGAAGGTCAGCATGTGGCAGCTGGAGAGCGAAGCGACGAAAGCCTCCTCCGGATCGACGTTCTCCGCCACCGAAAAGGGCAAGGGCACCACATGGGGGGAGGAGGAGGCGGGCACCCTGACGCCGCCGTCAAACTCCCACTCATGGGCCCGGCTGTAACGCTGATCGACGAAGGCCTCGCCGGCCTCCCGCTGCCAGCTGATGAGGGCACTGAACTCTGACATCCCGACTCCTTGTGGTGGTTGCACTCCATTCTCTGACCCTCAATGTAGCGTCATAATGGCCTTGCCACGCCGACCAATTTTGCCAATATAGGCAGACCAATTTTGCGGGCACAGTGCCCCAATCCGGAGAGCACCATGACCGCCCTGCCCACCCTGTTTGCCGACCAGCAACAGAACGATCTGCCACTGCACGAACAGCTGGTGCGTACCCTGCGGGAAGCCATCCTGGCCGGTCACCTGCCCCAGCACAGCCGGCTGCCCGCCAGCCGCATGCTGGCCCGGGATCTCGGCGTCTCCCGCAGCACTGTAGAGCTTGCCTACGGCCGGCTGGAGGCGGAGGGCTACCTGGTGCGCAAGGTGGGGGCCGGCAGCTTCGTCGCCCTGGCGGCGGTGCGCCCCGCCCCCAGGCCACCCCAGTCGGCGGCGGGGCTGTCGCGCCGTGGCCAGGAGATGGCGGCGGGCGGGGCCTGCCATAACGCGCCCCAGGTGGGTGACTCCTTCGCCTCCAGCCAGCCGGATCCGCGCCTCTTCCCCCAGGCGCTCTGGGGGCGGCTGATGCAGCAACAGTGGCGCCAGCGCGCCAGCGACTGGATGAACTACGGGGATCCACAGGGCTTGGCTCCACTTCGCGCCGCCATCAGCAGCTATCTGGTGCAGTCGCGGGGGGTGGTGTGCGAGCCGGATCAGATCCTGATCCTCACCAGCTCCCAGCAGGGCATCTTGCTGGCGACCCAGCTGCTCATCGATGCCGGCGACAGCGTCTGGGTGGAGGATCCCGGCTACCCGGGGGCGCGCACCGCGCTGGAGAGTGCCGGCGCCCGCGTCCATCCGGTGCCGGTGGACGAGGAGGGTCTCAACCCGGCGGGGGAACATCCGCGGCCAAGGCTCATCTACTGCACCCCGGCCCATCAGTATCCCCTCGGCGTGCCCATGAGCCTGCCGCGGCGGATGGCCTTGCTGGCCGAGGCCGAGCGGCACGGGGCCTGGATTTTGGAAGATGATTACGACGGGGAATATCAGTACGATCAGCGCCCGCTACCCGCCCTGCAGGGGCTGGATGGTCAGGGGCGGGTCCTCTATGTGGGTACCTTCAGCAAGGTGCTGTTTGGTTCCTTGCGCCTCGCCTACCTGGTGCTGCCGCGCCCCCTGATGGAGGCCTTCAGCCGGGCCCGCGCCGCCTTCGACGGTCACAGCAACCAGCTGCAGCAGGCGGTCACCGCAGACTTCATCCGCGCCGGCCACTTCGCCACCCACCTGCGCCAGAGTCGTCTGCTCTACCAGAGCCGGCGGGATCTGCTGCTGAGCGAACTGGCCGAGCACTGCCCCCTGCTCACCCCCATTCACAGCGGCGCCGGGCTGCAGTGCGCCGTGCTGCTGCCGCCGGGCGGCGAGGCCCGCTGGACCGACGCCGCCAACGCCCTGGGGCTGGGCCTGCGCCCCCTCGGCCAGTTCTACCTCGGCGAACCCGGGCTGGAAGGCTGGCTGCTCGGCTTTGGCTGCCTCGACAACCAGACCCTGCGCAGACTATGTCGCCAACTGGGCGCCCTGCTGCGCAGTTGAGTGTTCAGCCGTGGCTCTCGCGGCACAGGGCCAGCCAGGCCTCGGCGGTGCGGGAGAGGTAGCGCCGGCTCGGCCAAATCACCCCGAGTCGCCAGCTCAGCTCCGGCAGCAGGGGGCGCAACACCAGCCCGTCCGGGGTCAGCCGCTGGCAGATGGGCTCGGGCAGGAAGGCGACCCCCATGCCGCTGCGCACCATGGCGGTGAGAAAGTCCCACTGGCTGCTGCGCGCCGCCACCTGGGGCACGAAGCCCGCCTGCTGGCAGGCCTGCTCCAGCCGCTCGCTCAGGGTGAAGGCCTGGGTGTAGAGCAGGAAGGGTTCCTCCTGCAGATCCTCCAACCGGATCTCGCTGCACTCGCGCCAGCGCGGCAGATCCGGTAGCACCACCTGGATCGGGTAGCAATCCAGCTCCAGCGCGCTGAGGGCGCCCCCCTCCCTGGTCGGCAACATGGTGATGGCGAGATCCAGCTCCCCCTCCAGCACCGCCTGCTCGATGCGACGGCCGCCATATTCGACAATGGAGAGCTCCACCTTGGGGTAGCGACTGCGGTAGGTGCGGATCAGATCCGCGTAGACATGGCCCACCATGGGCGGGATGCCGAGCGCGAGGCGCCCGTGCTGCAGGCTCTGCAGATCGGCGAGCTCCGCCTCCAGCTGCTGCATCTGGGCCAGGATCAGCTGGCCACGGGCAAACAGCACCTGGCCGCTGTCGGTCAGGGTGAAGCTGTGCCCCTCCCGGTTGAGCAGGGGCTGGCCCAGCTCCTCCTCCATGTTGCGGATCATCTTGCTGATGGTGGGCTGGGTGACAAACAGCTTCTCGGAGGCGCGGGTGAAGCTCTGCTCCCGCACCAGTTCGACAAAGTAACGCAGGGCTCGGATATCCATGGGGACGCTCGTCGGAGGGGTTCGCTAAATAATGCCAATTTGGCATATTTTTCATAATTTAAATTCATTTTTTGCAGGTTTAGCCCGCCCTTATACTGTGACCAGGTTCACAAAAAGACGCCCATCATGAAAGCCTTCTGCCTTCGCTGGCTACAAACCCCCTTCCAAATCGCCCTGCTGGCCGCCATCTGGCTGCTGGCCGACACCGCGGTGCGCACCTTCCACCTGCCCCTGCCCGCCAACCTCACCGGCATGTTGCTGCTGCTGGTCTGCATCCTGCTGGGGGTGGTCAAGGCGCAGTGGTTCAGCGCAGGTGCCCGCTGGCTGCTGGCGGAGATGCTGCTGTTCTTCGTGCCCGCCGTGGTGGCCGTGGTCAACTATCAGGATCTGCTGCTGCAGGAGGGGTGGCGCATCATGCTGGTGCTGGTGATAAGCACTGTGCTGGTGCTCGGCACCACGGCCCTGGTGGTGGACAGGGTCTATCGGCTCGAGCTGAAGCTGGCCCGCCGGAGCCGCCGCCATGTCTGATACCCTGCTCGGCCTGCTCTGCTTCGCCCTCACCCTGCTGTTCTACTACGCCAGCAAGTGGCTCTATGGCCGCAAGCGCATACTGCCGCTGATGCCGCTGCTGCTGGCGCCGGCCCTGCTGGTGGCGGTGGTGATGCTGTTCCACATCCCCTATCAGGACTACATGGCCCAGTCGCACTGGCTGCTGTGGCTGCTGGGCCCGGCCACCGTCGCCTTCGCGGTGCCGGTCTACGAGAACCGCCAGCTGATGCGCCGCCACTGGCTCTCCCTGTCGGTAGGGGTGCTCGCCTCCGTGCTCATGGCGGTGGGCAGCACAGTGCTGCTGGCGCGCTGGCTGCACCTCTCCGAGCTGCTGCAGCGCAGCATGGCCATGAGATCCATCACCACCCCCTTCGCGGTGGAGGCGACCCGCTCGGTCGGCGGCAACGCCGATCTCACCGCCCTGTTTGTGGTGCTGACCGGGGTGATCGGCATGGCGGTCGGCGAGAGCGTGCTGACGGTGCTCGCCATCCGCAGCCGCCTCGGCAAGGGGGCCGGCTTCGGTGCCTCGGCCCACGGTGCGGGCACCGCCAGGGCCTATCAGATGGGCAACGAGGAGGGGGTGGTCTCCAGCATGGTGATGATGATCGCCGGCATGGCGACGGTGCTGCTGGCCCCCCTGCTGGGCAAGGTGTTCTGGTAATACATTGCGACCACCCAACGAGAAGAGGCGCCCTTGGGCGCCTCTTCTTTTGTTTTATCGACTAGCCCCTCAGAGGCTGGCGCAGATCTGCCAGAGATCGTACTGGATGGCCGCCGCCGTCACCTCGCGCCCCGCCCCCGGCCCCTGGATGACCAGCGGGTTGGTGCGATAGCTGTCGCTCTCGATGGCGAACACGTTGTCGCAGGGCAAGAGGTTTGCGAACGGATGGTGCGGCTCCAGGGTCTCCAGCCCGACCCGCGCCTTGCCGTCGTGCTCGAAGCGGGCGACGTAGCGCAGCACCTTGCCGACCCGGCGGGCCCCCTCGAACGCGCTCTGGATGGGATCATCCAGCTCCTTGAGCCTGTCCATGAACTGATCCGTGCTGGCCTTGCGCAGGGCTCCCGGCACCAGGTTCTCCAGCTCGATGTCGGCGGAGTCGAGCTCGAAGCCCGCCTCCCGCGCCAGGATCAGCAGCTTGCGGCGCACGTCCTGGCCGGAGAGATCCTCGCGGGGATCCGGCTCGGTCAGGCCGTGCTGCCAGGCCTCGTCCACCAGCTCGGAGAAGGGGCGGCTGCCATCGTACTGCTGGAACAGCCAGGAGAGGGTGCCGGAGAAGATGCCGGAGACCCCCTGGATGCGATCGCCGCTCTGGCGCAGCATCTGGATGCTGGACTGGATGGGCAGCCCGGCGCCCACGGTGGCGTTGTAGCGCCACTGCACCTGGTGATCGCGGCAAGTCTGCTTGATGCGCTGGTAGAACTCGCTCTCGGCGGCGCCGGCAAACTTGTTGGCGGCGATGATGTGACAACCGAGCTGGGCGAAGTCAGGGTAATAGCGGCTCACCGTCTCGCTGGCGGTGAGATCGAGCGCGATCAGGCTGTCGAAGCCATGTTGCTCCAGCTGGCCCAGCAGCTCTGGCCAGATCAGCGGCCTGGGATTGAAGTTATCCCGCACCTTGAGCGGATCCAGCCCCTCCTCGTCCAGCACGCCCCCTTGCGAGTTGAACACCCCGTACAGGGTCAGGGTCAGGTTGAGCTCGTGCTCGAGCCGCGCCTTCTCGCGGCCATAGAGGCTCAGCCAGTGGCCGCCGATGTTGCCCTTGCCAAACAGCACCAGGCCGACCCGGGTCGGGCGGCTGAACAGGGCGCCGTGCAGGGCGATAAGCAGCGGCTCCAGCACCACCTGGCGCAGCACCGCCACCAGGCTCAGGCCATCTCTGGCCACCTGCACGAACTCCAGCGGCTGATCCGCCAGCAGCTGATAGAAGCGGTGACACTGCTCGGCGTTGTCGGTCACTCCGGCACCGACCAGGGCCACCAGGCTGTAGCCCTCCTTCTGGATGAGGCCGGTGAAATTGCCCTGCAGCTGGAAGTCGCGCAGGATCTCGAACGCCCCTTCTGCTACTTCGAGCGTGTAGGCGAGGCGCAGCACCCGCCGATCCGGCTGGCGCTGCAGGGTGAGCGGGTGGAGGCGGTGGCGGGCCAGATGCGCTTCGATGGTGGCCACCGTCTGCTCATAGCTGGTCTGGGGCAGCACCTTGAGTTCGATCAGCGCTATCTGATCCACCGAGGAGACGATGCGCGCCCCGCCGGAGCGCGGCGCCCGGCGCAGTATGTGGGTACAGCCCTCGTCCGGGTTGTAGCTGCAGCGCAGGGTGAGGCGCTGACGGCTGTCGGCCACCGGCTGCAGGGTGCGCGAGTGCAGCACCGGGGAGCCGAGGCGAGCCAGCTCGTTGGCCTCGGCCAGGCTGAGTCGCTCCAGCAGGCGCGCCTCCTTCACCCGGCGCGGATCCGCGCTGTAGACCCCGGCCACGTCGCTCCAGATGGTGGTGGATTCCCCGTCCGCCAGCGCCGCCAGCAGGCTGGCGCTGTAGTCGGAGCCGTTGCGGCCGAGCAGCAGGGAGCGCCCCTCCAGATCCGCGGCGATGAAGCCGGTCACCACGATGCGGCCGGCATGGTCGGCCAGGCGCGCCTTGAGCAGCTCGCTGGAGATGGCGGTATCCACCTTGACCAGGGCGCCGTCCTCGGCACGCAGGAAGCTGCGGGCATCGAGCCAGATGGCGGGCTCGCCGCGGCTGCTGAGCAGGGCGGCCAGCAGGCGCGCCGACCACACCTCGCCGAAGGCGAGCAGGCCGTTGCGGGCGAAGCGATCGAACTGTCCCTCCAGGGTCTTGCCGATGAACTGCATGTCATCGGCCAGCTGCCGGCTCAGGTCGAGCTGCCACTCCCCCTCCAGCAGGCCGTCGATCAGGCTCTGCTGATAGGATTGCAGCGCCGAGATGGCCTCACCGGCGGCCTCGTCCCCCGCCTCGGCCAGCTCCACCAGCTGGATCAGGCGGTTGGTGGTCTTGCCCGCGGCGGAGACCACGACCAGCTCCTGACCGCCGACCTGCTGCTCGACTATGGTGGCGACCCGGCGATAGCAGACCGGATCCGCCAGGCTGCTGCCCCCAAACTTGTGCACATGACGCCGCTTCAACCCTGTCTGTACCGCCACCGCGCTCTCTCCTTGCTGCTGTTCCATTACTTCACCGCCTGTTCCGTTTTATTCTGTCTTTGCTGTCTGCGGCCGGGTCATTGCCCGGCCAACTGCGCCTTGGCAAACGCCTGGGCCAGATCGGCCACCAGATCGTCGCCGTGTTCTATGCCCACCGAGAGGCGCAGCAGCTGGGCGCTGATGCCCGCCGCCTGCTGGGCCGCCGGGGTCATGGCCCTGTGGGTCATGCTGGCCGGATGGGCCACCAGGCTCTCCACCCCGCCGAGGGACTCGGCCACCGAGAACAGGGTCAGTGCCTCGAGGAAGGCGCGCAGCCCCGCCTCGTCGCAGTCGAGCTCAAAACTTAGCATGGCGCCGAAGCCGGACTGTTGACGGCGCGCAATCTCGTGACCCGGATGGCCCGGCAGGCTGGGGTGGTAGATCTGTTTGACCAGCGGCTGCTGCTGCAGGAAGGCAAGGATGCGATCCGTGTTCTCCTGATGGGCGCGCAGCCTGGGGGCCAGGGTGCGCAACCCGCGCAGGGTGAGGTAGGAATCGAAGGCCCCGCTGGTCAGGCCGAGGCAGTTGGCCCACCACACCAGGGAGTCGGCGAGCGCGGGCTCCTTGGCGATGGCGACGCCCCCCACCACGTCTGAGTGGCCGTTGATGTACTTGGTGGTGGAGTGCACCACCACGTCCGCCCCCAGCGCCAGCGGTTGCTGCAACAGCGGGGAGAGGAAGGTGTTGTCCACCACCACCTGGGCGCCCACCTCGTGGGCGGCGGCGGCGATGGCGGCCACATCCACCACCCGCAGCAGCGGGTTGGAGGGGGTCTCGACCCACACCAGCGCTGGCTTCTGCGCCAGCGCCGCGGCCAGGGCGGCGGCATCCCCCTGATCGACGAACTGCACCCGGTAGTGGCCCTTGGCCGCCAGATATTCGAACAGGCGCCAGGTGCCGCCGTAGCAGTCGTGGGGGGCCAGCAGCAGATCACCCGCCTTGAGCAGGGCCGTGGTCACCAGGTGCACGGCGCCCATGCCGGTGCCGGTCACCACGGCGCCCGCCCCCCCTTCCAGCGCCGCCAGCGCGTCCGCCAGGTTGGTGCGGGTCGGGTTGCCGGAGCGGGCATAATCGTATTGACGGGGCTCACCGAAGTCGGCAAAGGTGTAGTTGCTGGAGAGGTAAATGGGTGGCACCACGGCGCCGTGCTGTGTGTCTGTCTCAATCCCGGTGCGTACCGCCAGGGTGGCCTTGTGGGTCATCTCACTCTCCTTGATCTGTCTCTGGACGATGGCCGCCTTGACTCTGCCACACCCGTTCCCGCCAGGGCCGGCCCTATCGCCAGCCCATGGTGAACCACCTTACGCCAGCACAAAAAAGCCGTCAACACTTCCAGACGTCTAAATGGCTTTGCCGTTGGATTGCCATTGAATACCTTAAGGGTTAAAATCCGCGCTCACGGCCAAATGAGAACAGGTGAATCATGGGTACAGAGTGGAACGGCGACTACGTCAGCCCCTATGCGGAACACGGTAAGAAGAGTGAACAGGTCAAGAAGATTACCGTCTCGATCCCGCTCAAGGTGCTGAAGGTGTTGACCGATGAGCGCACCCGTCGCCAGGTGAACAACCTGCGTCATGCGACCAACAGCGAGCTGCTCTGTGAGGCCTTCCTGCACGCGTTTACCGGCCAGCCGCTGCCCGGTGACGACGACTTGCGCAAGGACCATCCGGACAGCGTCCCTGCCGAGGCGCGCGCCATCATGGAAGCGCTGGGCAAAGAGATCGAAGATTTCGACGTCGAATAATCCTCTCAGCCTATGCCAAAGAGCGATCTTTCTTCGATGACGCGGCCCCGGGCCGCGTCATTGCCATCTGCCCCACCCCCCTTCAGCCTGCGCCGCTACCAGAGCGACATCAGCAGCCACAGTCACGACTTCGCCCAGCTGGTGATCCCCCTCGACGGCCCCATCGAAATAGAGGTGCAGGGCCAGGGGCGCAGGCTGACGCCCGGCTTCGCCTGCGTGATAGCCCCCGGCGAGCGGCACGACTTCGCGGCCGATCCGGCGCTCTCCTTCCTGGTGCAGGAGAGCCCCTGGCTGCCGGAGGCGCTCGCGGGCCAGCCCTTCATCACGCTGGACGAGCCCCAGCGCCACTACCTCGCCTTCCTGCACCGGATGGTGGCCGAGGGTCGGCAGGTGGCCGGCATGGAGCAGGTCTGGCTCGGGCTGCTGGCCGAGTCACGGGGCATGGGCCCGGCCATGGCGACCCGCATAGCCCCCCGCATCGCGAGGGTGCAGCGCCATATCGAGGCCCACCTCGCCGAGCCGCTCGACAACGAGCGACTCGCCGGCGTTGCCTGCCTCGGCCAGAGCCAGTTCAAGCACGCCTTTCGCCAGCAGCTCGGCATAAGCGTCTCCCATTACATCCGGGGGCGGCGCATGGCGCTGGCGCGCACCCTGTTGAGCCAGAGCGCCCTGCCCATAGGCGACGTCGCCTGCCGGGTCGGTTACCAGAACCAGGGGGCCTTCGCCGAGCGCTTCCTGGCCGAGACCGGGCTGACCCCCTCGGCCTGGCGCCAGCAAAACGGCCGGTTGCCGTAACGCGCCGGCTCTGCGCCGAAGACAAGCCGTGGCGAGATCGGGCATGCTGGCGGACATGGACAACACGCGAGGAGAGCAGATGCAGACCATAAGCTGGCAAGAGTTCGAGATGGTGGAGCTGAGGGTGGGCACCCTGGTGCGGGTCGAGCCCTTCCCCGAGGCGCGCAAGCCCGCCTACAAGGTGTGGGCCGATTTTGGGCCAGAGCTCGGTGTGCGCAAGAGCAGCGCCCAGATCACGGATCTCTACCAAGCGGAAGAGCTGGTGGGGCGCCAGATAGTCGCGGTGGTGAACTTCCCGCCCAAGCAGATAGGTCCCATCCAATCGGAGTTTCTGCTGACCGGCTTCTACCGGGCCGACGGCGCCGTGGTGATGGCCATCCCGGAGCAGGCGGTGGAGAACGGCGCCAAGCTGGGCTGAGCGCTCAATCAGAACGAAAAGAGGCGACCCAGGGGTCGCCTCTTTTCGTTAATGGGCCTACGCGAAACGCGGTACCCCTTACTTCAACAGGCTGAAGATCAGCGCCGACACCGCCAGCGACCCGGTCAGCAGGATGAAGCCGTTCACCCAGCCCTGACGGAAGCGGGCCAGCGCCTCCACCCTGTAGATGGCCACCACCGGCATGATGAACAGGATCATGGCGATGACGGGGCCGGAGAGGGTCTCCATCAGGCCGAGGATGCCGGGGTTGAGCACCGCCGCCCCCCAGATGGCGAAGAACATCAGCGCTATGCCGAGCCTGTCCGCCTTCGCGAGCGACAGGCCGGTGGGCTTGGCGATCAGGCTCTTGAGGCTCTCCCGCGCTCCCAGGAAGTGGCCGAGGAAGGAGGAGCTGATGGCGATGAAGGCGATGAGCGGTCCCAAGGTGATGATCACCGGGTTGTCGGTGATGTTGGCGAGATAGGAGAGCACCGAGACGTTCTGGGCCTTGGCCTCGGCCAGCTGCAGCGGGGAGAGGCTCAGCACGCAGGAGAAGACGAAGAACAGCACGAAGCCCACCAGCATGACGGTGGTGTTGCGCAGGATCAGGCCGCTCTTGGCCTCCGCCTGCTCGCCATATTCACGGCGCTGCACGTTGGCGAAGCCGGAGATGGCGGCGGCGTGGCTGAAGGCGAAGACGGTCACCGGCAGCGCCAGCCAGACGGTGTTGAGGAAGCCGACGCCGTCGAAGGCGGTCACCTCCGGCCAGTGCCACTGGGGGATCAGGTAGCAGGAGAGCGCCGCCAGGATGGCCGCCAGCGGATAGACCATGAAGGCGAAGGCCCGCAGCATCGCCTTCTCGCCGGCCATCATCACTGCGATCATGGCAAACACCAGCAGGCCGGACAGCATCACCCGGTTCGGGGTCGCCATGCCGAGCTGGTTGACCATGAAGCTCTCCACCGTGTTGGTCAGCCCTACCCCGTAGATGAGCAAGATGGGGAAGATGGAGAGGAAGTAGAGCGCCGAGATGAGGCGGCCGGCCATCTTGCCGAAGTGCTCCTCCGCCACCTCGGTGAAGTCGGCCTGGGGACGGGAGGAGGACAACACGAAGCGGGCCAGCCCGCGGTGTGCCAGGAAGGTCATGGGACCGGCCAGCACGGCTACTATGAGCAGGGGCCAGATCCCGCCGAGACCCAGGTTGATGGGCAGGAACAGGATGCCCGCGCCGACGGCGGTGCCAAACAGGCTGATCACCCAGTGGGTGTCATGACGGCGCCAGCTGCTGGTGGCGATGGCTGGCTGGGAACCAGACAGCTCCTTGGTAACCTCTGCAGATAAACTCATCGATAATTCACTTATGGTCAGTATTTTAATCTGCACATATTGTGGTTTATCCGAATTTAATTCTCAAAAAGCGGCGCTGAAACATATCACTACCATTACGGGCTCGGGCCAGTGAGATTGGGAACAGGATCTGGAACACGGAATCCTGTAAAACTACAAATTGGCAATTTTGCGATATATAAAACCAAAATAAGATCCATATCCATTTTTTTCTTTTGACCAAACTTGAGTTTGCAGGATTACCTGAAAAATATGCCAATTCTCATGGCGCCCTTGTGATGATCCACTGTTATCTTCGCGATTTGATAGCGGATATCCCTGCTCATCGCGGATATAACCAGCGGATCACACCAAACAATCAGGCGACCCCGAGGTCGCCTGATTGCTGATCAGCGGTGATTTTTCAGCCGGCTCAGTGCGCCAGTATCTTGCCCCAGTCGAGATCCGGATCCCCCATCACGATGAAGTCAGGGTTCTCCAGCGACTCCGTTTCGTTGTAGCTCAGCGGCTGCAGGGTCAGGCTGAGGATGCGGCCACCGGCCGCCTCGACAATGCACTGGGCGGCGGCGGTGTCCCACTCGCCGGTGGGGCCGAGCCGCACATAGCAGTCGGCAGCCCCCTCCGCCACCAGGCAGGACTTGAGGGAGCTGGAGCCGAGCGGGATCAGCTCGTAGTTGATGGCGGGGTTGAGACGGCGGGTCAGCCTCTCCAGCTTCTGGCGTCGGCTGATGGCCACCACCAGCGCATCCGGCAGGTCGTGTTCATGGTGCATGGCGCTGATGGGATAGATCTCGCCCCCCACCTCCTTGAAGGCGCCGTGGCCGCGCACCGCCCAGTAGAGCACGTCGGATTCCGGGGCATAGATGACGCCGAGCACAGGCACGTTGTCCCGCACCAGGGCGATCAGGGTGGCGAAGTCGCCGCTGCCGGCGATGAACTCGCCGGTGCCGTCGAGGGGATCTACCAGCCAGTACTGCCGCCAGTTGGATCGCTGGCTGAAGGGCACATCGGCCGCCTCTTCGGTCAGCACGGGAACATGGGGAGTGAGCGCCGACAGCGCCCCCTTGAGGTAGGCATCGGCAGCAAGATCGGCACTGGTGACCGGGGTCGCATCCTCCTTCAGCTGACGCTCGAACTGACCGCCGTGATAGATTTCGTGAAGGATCCGACCCGCTTCACGGGCGATCTCCTTGACCCCAGGCACCCAGGCCAACAACTCCTGCATCTTGCTACCCTCTGTTTTTATTACCCTTTATACCCTTATGGGCGCTTCTTCTCCTGCTCCGCCAGCCACTTCTGGGCCAGCAGCAGGGCACTGATGCTGCGCGACTCGGTGAAGTCGGGGCGCGCCAGCAATTCGTCGATGCGGTTGAGCGGCCAGGGGATCACCTCGAGCGGCTCCGGCTCGTCGCCGATGCGCTGCTCGGGGAAGAGATCCCGGGCCAACAGGATATCCATCCGGCTGGAGAAGTAGCCGGGGGCCAGCGACACCTGCTTGAGGGGGATCAGGCTGTGGGCGCCGAAGCCCGCCTCCTCCATCAGCTCCCGGTTGCCCGCCTCTAAGGCGTTCTCACCCGGATCGATCAGCCCCTTGGGGAAGCCGAGCTCGTAAGAGTGAGTGCCCGCCGCGTATTCGCGCACCAGCAGCAGGGTGTGCGCGTCGAACAGCGGCACCACCATGACGGCGCCTCTGTTGCCACCGCGCATCCGCTCGTAGACCCGCTCCTCGCCGTTGGAGAATTTCAGATGCAGGGACTCCACCTTGAACAGGCGGCTCTCGGCCACGATCTCGGCGCTGAGGATGACGGGTTTGCGCTTGTCCTGATCCATCATCTCGGCCTCGAGTCGCTCGGGTTTGCTCTTGTTATGATCCATCGTCGGGCGCTGATTGCCGGTTAAAAAATAGTGCTTCAAGAGTAAACGACTCCCACCCCGAACACCACGGGGCAAGGCGGGGAAAGATGCCGGAAAAATACGTTATAGTGACGCTCCTTTTTCAGCGCCCTGCGTGACACCAAGAGAGCTTCCATGCCGACCCCACTGCCCTGGCACCAGATAGATACCGTTCTGCTCGATATGGATGGCACCCTGATCGATCTCCATTTTGACAGCCACCTCTGGCAGCAGCTGGTGCCACAGCGTTACGCCGAGCGTCTCGGGTTGCCGCTGGCCGAGGCCAAGGCACAAATGGATGCCCACGCTCAGGCGGTCAGCGGCACCCTCGACTGGTACTGCGTGGATTACTGGAGCCGGACTCTGGGGCTGGACATCCGTGCCCTCAAGCAGGAGATCCTGGAGAAGATCCAGTGGCGGCCCAATGCCATTCCCTTCCTGGCCGCCCTGCGCGCGGCGGGCAAGCAGCTGGTGCTGTTCACCAACGCCCACCCCGCCAGCCTCTCGGTCAAGGAGGCGCGGCTCGGACTGGGCGCGCACCTGGATCTGATGGTCAGCACCCACGAGCTGGGCTGGTCGAAGGAGAGTCAGCAATGCTGGCAGGCGCTGGCCGAGCGGCTGGCGTTCGATCCGGCTCGCACCCTGTTCGTCGATGACAGCGAGCGGATCCTGCGGGCCGCCGCCGACTATGGCATCGGCCATAGACTCGCCATCCAGAACCCGGACAGCCGCCAACCCGAGCAGCTGATCACCGCCTTCCCGGCGATCCGTGACTACGCCGAGCTGCTGCCGCTGGCAGTCTGAATCTGCCGGCGATCACGTAGCAACAAGGGCTGCCCAGGCGGCCCTTGTCATGCTCGCGCCGCTGCCGTCTCAGTCCAGCCACTCCACCAGCTGATACTGCTTCTTGCCACGGCGCAGCAGCAGGTAGCGGCCAAACAGCCGATCGCCCTGAGTCAGCCGCTCATCCTGTCTGAGCGACCCGTTGAGGCTGATGGCCCCCGCCGCCAGCAGCTCGCGGGCGATGCGGCGGGAGCCGGCCAGGCCGCATGTCACCAGCAGGCTGATCAGATCCTGCGCCCCCTCCACCCGACAACTCGGCATGCCATCCTGCGCCAGCTGGGCAAGATCACTCTCCCCCAGGCGGGCCACCTCGCCACAAAACAGCAGCTCGCCGATGCGCCGCGCCGCCGCCAGCGCCCCCTTGCCGTGTACCAGCTCGGTCAGCTCGTCCGCCAGCACCTGCTGCGCCCGCTTGCGCCCCTCCCGCCTGGCGTCTTCCGCCTCCAGCGCCTCGATGGTCGCGAGCGGCATCAGGCTGTAGTAGCGCAGGAAGCGATAGACGTCCTCATCCGCTGTGCCGAGCCAGAACTGATGGAAGGCGTAGGGCGAGGTAAGCGCCGGATCCAGCCAGATAGCGCCCCCCTCGGTCTTGCCGAACTTGGTGCCATCCGCCTTGGTGATGAGCGGCAGCGTCATGCCATAGACCTGGGCCCGGTGCAGGCGGCGGCTGAGATCCATGCCGCCGGTGATGTTGCCCCACTGATCGTTGCCGCCGATCTGCAGGGTGCAGCCGAGCCGCTCGTGCAGCACGGCGAAGTCCTGGGACTGCAGCAGGGCGTAGGCGAACTCGGTGAAGGAGATGCCCTGCTCCGGGCGGGCCAGCCGCTGGCGCACCGATTCCCGCGCCAGCATGGCGTTGACCGAGAAGTGCTTGCCGATGTCGCGCAGGAAATCGAGGGCCGACATCTGCCCCGTCCAGTCGGCGTTGTTGACCAGTCTGGGCATCGCCAACCCGTCGCCGGCGGGCAACAGCGCCTCTATCTGGGCCGACAGGCTGGCGACCCAGCCCTGCACCGTCTCGCCGCTGTTGAGGCTGCGCTCGCTCGCCTTGAAGCTGGGATCGCCGATGAGGCCGGTGGCGCCGCCCACCAGCGCCACCGGAATGTGACCGGCGAGCTGGAAGCGGCGCAGCATCAACAGCGGCACCAGATGACCGATGTGCAGGCTGCCGGCGGTGGGATCGAAGCCGCAATAGAGGGTGCGCGGCACGGCCAGATGATCGCGCAGGGCGACGGGGTCGGAATTCTGGGCGACAAGCCCGCGCTGGCTCAGCTCGTCCAGCAGATGGGGGTTGAACATGGGGTCTCCAACGGCAGGGGAAAAGCGGCCATCCTCGCCGTTCGACGTGAGCGCGACCATGTCCCCCAGGGGACAGTTTTGTCACCACCGTGCTAGCATGCCAGCCGAATGGGGTCGCGTGGCCCCCTGCCCCGGAGCCCACTATGACCTGCGCCGCCCTCACCACAGATCTGACCGCCGTCGTCGATGCCCTGCACGGCAGCGCCTTCCCTGCCACGCTGGTGCGCCTCATTCAGCGCCAGGTGGCGTTCGACTGCGCCCTGCTGCTCGGGGTTGGGTCTCGCCCCCTCTATCTCTATGACAACCTGAGCCATCAGCGGGAGCTGCTGTTCGACCGCTATCTCACCGGCCACTTCGGCCAGGATCCCTTTATGCAGGCGCTGGCGCGCGGGTTAAGTGCCGGGGTCTGGACCCTGGCGGAGCTGTCCAACGGTCAGCTGGATCCGGACTATCGCCGGCGCTTCTATCAGGCCACCGGCTGGCAGGAGGAGGTGGGGCTGATCCTGCCGATACGCGAAGGGCTGACGCTGATGCTGTTCCTGGGCCGACTCGGCAAGCGCCGCGCCCTGCGCCCGAGCGAACGGGCCCGACTGGAGGAGCTGTTTCCGCTGATCCACTCCCTCTGCCGCCAGCATTGGCAGCAGCCCCAGCCCCTGCTGACGGAGAGTGCCGCAAAGAGTATTGCGACAAGTGCCGCCGACGGGGATGGAACTGGACCGGACGGCGCCACCCTCAAGGCGGCAATTACCCGGGCGATGGCCAGCGTCGGCGGGGATCTGCTGACCCGCCGGGAGCGGCAGGTCGCCGGCCTGCTGCTGCAGGGGCTGGACACCGAGGCCATCGCCGCCGCGCTCGGCATTGGCAGCGGCACCGTGAAGAATCATCGCAAGCACCTCTACGCCAAACTGCGGCTCGGCTCCCGGGCCGAGCTGTTCGGCTTCTTTCTGAACCACCTGATCACCACGCCGGGACAGGGTCAGATGCCGGCCCCATAACGACATCACCCCGCCGGGGCGGGGTGATGATAGTCAACAGTGACGCTGGCTCAGATCCGGCCCTGATAACGCAGCGGGAAGCGCCCCTGGCCGTCGGGCTGGCCGAGGAAGGGCAGCCCCTGCTTCATCTGATCCGGCAGCTCTGGGCCCGGCTTGAGCGTGCCCTGGAACAGGTACTGGCGATTGGCCTGCAGCTCCAGCTTGCCCAGCACCTGTACCGCCTCCGAGCCCTGCTTGATCTCGGCCACCAGCCGGGAGTCGAGACAGGTCAGCTTGACCTCGGGATCCCCCAGCTGCAGCTTGCCGGCCGGAGTGTCCGCCTCGGCGCCGTACCAGTGCAGGTTGCCGTAGAGCTCCTCACACCAGGGATTGCCCTGGGCAAACTGATCGACCCTGAGCTGCAGCTGGCCCACCGCCGTCAGGGGGAAGGGTGACCGCATGGGCACCCGCTCCAGCACCCAGGGCGCGGGGGCGTTGAGGGTGATGTCACGGCCGAATGCCGCACCGTTCCAGCCGATCACCCCCTGCCCGTTGAGGCCAGAGCGATCGCCGAAGCGCAGAGAGAGCTCGGGGGCGAGGCGCAGCAGCGACCAGCCATTGAGATCCCAGCGCAGCTGGGTGAGCGACTCGCTGGCGTATTGCAGGCGGGCCACCTGACCACTCCAGAGGGTGCCGCTCACCCCTTCCAGCCGCACCTGATTGGCCGGCAGGGGCAGATAACGGACCACCAGGGTGGCGGGCAGTTGCGCCAGCAGGAACCCGAGATAGGTCAGCAGGAACAGGCTGGCAATCAGAACTCTTTGCTTCATTGGGAACGACTCGATGGCAAGGGGTTGACCTTGACCCGCCCCGGCACCAGACCGGGACGAGCCATCAGAAACAGGCCGACAATCAGAACAGCCAGTATCATAGAGGGCGACTCAGTTGCAGGCATCTGACCTTGACCAGGCCCGGTGCCAGATTACCGAGAGAGGCCATCAGAAACAGGCCGGCAATCAGAACAGTCAGCGTCATAGAGGGCGACTCAGCTGCAGGCGTCTGACCTTGACCAGGCCCGGCGCCAGATTTTCACGGGCCACCTCGATGATCTGCACCTGCACCCCGTGCTGATCGGAGAGGGTCGCCAGCCAGAGCAGCAAGTCATCGAAGGGAACCGTATCGATCCACACCTGCAGCTCCTGCCCCTGGGGTTGCAGCCGGGCTATCTTGATCTTCTGGTTGAAGGCGGTGCGGTTCACCACCCCGTCCAGGGTGCCGCTGGTGTCGATCTGGCGGCCGCTGCCGGCCTGCATCGCCAGCACATCCTGCCCCTTCTCCTTCAACCAGGCCAGGGTTTGCTGCTGGTTGATCACCTGCCGCTCACGCTCGGCGATGCGGTTGGCCACCGGCTGCCAGATGAGCCAGTAGCAGAGCCCGATCAGGAAGATACCGCCCCCCACGGCCACCAGCCGCTGCTCGCGGGTGCTGATGCCACGCCACCAGCCTTGCAGTTTGTCCATCATGATGATTTACCCTTGAGTACCAGTGCCCCTTCGACCTTGCCCTCGGTGCTGCGCACCTCCCCTTGCTGCACCTCGAAACGCTTGCCCGCCAGCTCGCGGAAGCGCTCGATCTCGGTGAAACCGGGGGCGGTGACCTGCAACCTCAGCTCGCCACGCGCCGCGTCGAAGCGCAGCACCTCGGGCTTGAGGCCGGGCACCTCGGCGAACACCGGGGCCAGCTCGGTCAGCAGCAGCAAGACCCCATCCTGCGGGGCCTGCCCCATCAGCTTGAGGTGCTGGGCCATCTGGCTGCGGACGTTGACGATGCGGGTCTCCCCCGGGAAGATCCGGGTATAGACCTGCCGGATCTCGGCCTTGAGCGCCTTGTCCTGCTCCGCCAGCTGATAGAGATGCACCCCGCGCTGGGTCAGCGCCACCAGCAGCAGCAGCCCCGCCACCACGGCCACCTTGCGCCACTGCAGCCAGTAACGGGAGTATTCGGTCTGGGGTCGATAGGGCCCCTGCAACAGGTTGGCCTGGCAGCCGAGCGCTCCCTTGGCCAGCAGCAGCATGGGCAGCTCGGGATCCGCAGCCAGCCAGTTGGCGGCCGGGATGGCGGGCGCCGGGGTATGGGTGTGGATGGTGACGGGCTCGGCCTGGGCCGCCAGCAGCATGGCCAGCAGCGACTCCTCAGCCACTATGCCCTGGCAGGGGCCCTGGCGCAGCAGCCACTCCTCCCCCAGTTGCAAGGCCGACCACCCATCGCTGGCGAGCGGCAGTGCCAGCACATCCGGCAGCAGTTGCAGGCTGGTGAGCCCCGCCTGCTGCAGCCAGTCGAGCCAGCCCTGCATCTTCACCTTGTCCACCGCCATCAGGTCCACGTCGTGGCCCTGATGAGCCAGCACCACCAGGTGCAACGCCTCCACATCTGAGGCGATCTGCTCCTCCAGCAGGTATGGCAGGGCCGCCGCGGCCTGACGGTTGTATTTACCCGGCAGGCTGACCCGCCGGAAGATGAGATCGCTGCCCGGCACCAGGGTCACCACGGGGCGGCCACCGGCCCGCTCGCGCAGCTCCCCCAGTCCATGGGCGGATGCCAGGGTGCCGGAGGCGATGATCTCCTGCTCCTGAGTCGACCAGACCAACCAGTGCACCGGCTGCTGCGCATTGGTCCCCAGACGGATGACCAGACTCTCGCTCACAAATAGTTCTCCTGCCATGCCCGCCGGCATCCTTGTCGATGGGCGGGGTCGCAGCCTAGGGCTGCAGTCCAGATTAGGGACGGGCAGACGGCGGCCTGTGGCCACCGTCTGCCCTGTTATGTCGCATCGTCATTGCCGCCAGGGCACGGCGGCCTGTTATTCGGCGCCGTTGTTCAGACGGCGCAGCATCACCAGCTTGTTGTCCTTGCCGCGCTGGAATACCGTCTCCAGCCGGGCCCGTGCATCACCCACCTCGGCCAGCAGGCTGGCCTCGAAGTAATTGCTCTTGATGACCAGTGCGGCGTCGAGTCCAGGGATGGTGCTCGATAGCACCTGGAGTTGATCCGTCAGCTCCTTCTTCTCCTTCCAGCCCTTCTGGGGACGGCCGCTCAGCGCCTGCCTGGCCTCGTCGATCCCGATCCTGCCCTGATAGAGGCCGACCAGCAGGGCCGCCCGCGCCGGCTTGATGGTGTTGATGTTCACCTCCAGCTTGTCATTGGGCAGGGCGCAGACATAGGGCGCCAGCCTCGCATAGAGCGCGCCGCTCACCCCGCGCACGGCCCGCAATTCATCCGTGCTCAGCAGCCACTGGTTGGCCGTCAGATAAGGGGGGTTGAGCCCCTCGTAATAGGCATCCTCGGCCCCCTGGCTGGACACCAGCTGGGTGTCCTTGTCGGTCCAGTCACGGATGGCATCGGTGAGCTGCACCGCCTCGTATTCGTCGACCTCCAGCTCCGCCAGCAGCGCCCGGAATACCTTGGCCGGGTAAGGCTGCTTCTCCAGATCGTCGCCGTCTTCCCCGTCTTTCTTCGGCACGCTCAGGCTGTTGAGATTGAAGCAGGATTGCAGATCCCGCACCCGACCGGACAGGGTACCGTCATCCACCGGGAAGACACCATCCTCTCGGGCCCAGTTCTGACCCAGGTTCACCACCTCGGGGTCGTCCTTGAAGTCCTGGCTGAGCACCTTGATCACCAGCGCCTCGGCCGACATGGCATACCACCAGGCCTGCTTGCCGGTGGTGAGGTTGCTGGTGCGGCGCAGCTCGAGCTGCAGCCGGCCGCTCATGTTGCTGGCGATGATCACCATCACCGACAGGATGAGCAGCACCACCAGCAGCGCCATGCCCCCCTGCCGACCGGGGCGGGATCGACGGTTAGCGCCCATTTTCCGCCCTCTGGCCACCGGCCCCGATCAGGAACTGACGGCGAATGGTGCCGTAATCTTCCAGCTCCAGCTCTACCGCCAGCCCATAGGGCAGCAGATCGCGCTGGGTCCACTCCTCCTTCCAGACCCCACGGTCGTAGAAATAGATCCGCAGCGCCGTCACCCGCGTCAGCACCGGCTGGATGCGCGGCTCTGTGCCGATGGAAGGATCCGGGTAGAGGTAGCTCAGCCGCTCCAGGGTCTGATCCTTGAGCCGCCAGCCCACCCGCTGCAGCCCGGAGCGCGGCAGTATGCCGTCTGGGTTGAGCCAGCCGCCGCGAATGAAGGCCATGCCCCAGTCGTCGCTCTGCTGGCCGAAACGGGACGCCGCCAGCAGCACCTTGTTGTTCTCCCCCTCGCTGCGACCGCTGCGGGGCACCATCTGGCTGACATCCCGCTCCAGCAGGCCGAACGCCAGCTGCAGCTCGGCCAGCCGGGTCTCCTTCTTCTTGGCTACCTCGTCGCTGGTGAGTACCCCCTGCAGCACCTGATAAGCCCCCATGCTCAGGCTGGCGAAGATGGCGATGGCCACCAGCATCTCCAACAGGGTGAAGCCAGTCTCGCGTGTCGACCTCAGCGGATGACGATGGCGGTGCCGCCTCATGGCGGCCGAAGCAAAGTCTGTCATCGGCTGACGATATGGGTGCCGCATCGTGGCGGCCGAAGTGAAGTCTGTCATCGGCTGATATAGGTCCGCATCATGGCCACCGGGCTCTCGGCCTTGGCCTCGGTGCGCACCTCCACGTCCAGCGCCTTGAAATTGTTGTCGGCGGTGGCGACACCACGATAGCGCCAGTACCAGGTCTGCCCGGCCATCTCTTCTTCCCCTGCCACCCAGCTGTCGCCGGGCCACTTGCTCTCGAGTTTCTGCTGCACCAGCTGGTTTTCCACCACCCAGGTCGCCAGCGTCTTCTCTTCCAGATAGTTGAGGCCGGAGAGATGCTCGCTGGCGGTCTTCATCACCGCCAGCCCGGCGATGGCGAACACCGCGAGCGCCACCATCACCTCCAGCAAGGTCATGCCACGGGCCTTCACTCTTCTTCCTCGACTGCATCTTCCAGCAAGGAGAGGTGACCAAATTCGTCCCCCTTGACGGTGCGCAGATACTTTTCATCGTCATTTTGCTGGCTCAGGCTAAGCACGAAGGGGGTGAGCTCGCCACCGGGGAAGATCAGCACCTGGGGGGTGCGCTCCTCTTCATCTCGTCCCTGCTCGGTCTTCTCGTCCGAGTCGGTCTTCCAGCTGAAGCCCTCCAGCGCTATGGTCAGCGTCATCTCCTCCGGCAGTTCTACCTTGCCGAGGATCTTGTCGTCGGTCAGCGCGCGCCACTTGCGATCCTTGGCCGCACGCGTCATGAACTGCCAGCTCCGCTCTTCGACCCTCAGCCCCACCAGGCGGCCATCCATCACCGAATACTCCTGCGCCTGCTGCAGGGTCGCCATGAAACGGCGCGCCTGCTTGTCCAGCTCGCGATCCCCCTTGGCTCCCCCCATGCTGAGGGTGACGGCGGTGGCCACCAGCCCCATCAGCATGGCGACCAGCAAGACTTCCAGCAGGGTAAAGCCCGCCTGACGACGGGTCGACGCCAACCTCACGACAGCCTCGCCAGCAAGATCTGGAGAACGGCGCAGTCAGCCACTTATTGGAAATCCTTCAGGTTCCAGTTGCCGATGTCATCATCGGTACCGGCCTCGCCATCCAGCCCGGTGCTGAAGATGTCGAGCTTGCCAAACTGGCCCGGGCTCAGCAGCTGGTACTGGTTGCCCCAGGGATCCTGCGGCAGGCGCTTGATGTAGCCCCCTTCCCGGTAGCTGCGCGGCTCAGGGGCGGCGGTCGGCTTGTTGACCAGCGCATCCAGGCCCTGCTCCGTGGTCGGGTAGCGGTTGTTGTCCAGCTTGTACATGTCGAGGGCATTCTCCAGCGCGACTATGTCGGAAACCGCCTTCTGCTGATCCGCCTTCTCCTTGTTGCCCATCAGATTGGGCACCACCAGACTGGCCAGGATCCCCAGGATCACGATGACCACCATGACTTCCAGCAGGGTAAAACCGGCTTGACGACGCTTGTGCATTGCTATGACTCCCTAACGAATGAGATGACGTGTGTCATCGGAAAATGATCATGTGATCGTGTTCGGTCCCCCTGGTGGTGACGGCCTTCGCCCTCCCCATCACAGGTTGACCATGTTGTTGAGCTCGAGGATCGGCTGCAGGATCGACATCACGATAAACAGCACCACCCCAGCCATGGAGACCACCAGCATGGGTTCGAACACCCCGAGGGCGATGTTCACCTGGGTTTCGAACTCCCTGTCCTGGTTGTCTGCCGCCCGCTCCAGCATGCTGTCGAGCTCGCCGCTCTGCTCGCCTGAGGCGATCATGTGCAGCATCATGGGCGGGAAAATCTTGGTTTCATTCAGTGCCTTGCGCAGGCTGGTCCCCTCGCGCACCCGCTCGGTCGCCTCGCCGATCCGGTTGCGGGCGAAGTCGTTGGAGAGCACCTCGCCGGCGATCTTCATCCCCTCCAGCAGCGGCACCGCGCTGGCGTTGAGGATGCTTAAGGTGCGGGCGAAGCGGGCGGTGTTGAGGCCGCGGCTGACCCGGCCTATCACCGGCAGGCGCAGCAACACCCCGTGCCAGTGGCGGCGCCGGGTCTCGTCGCTGAGCCACCAGCGCCAGACAAAGCCACCGATAAACAGCAGCAGCAGGAACCAGAGTCCGTAGTGCTGCATCAGCTCGCTGGTACCGATGAGGAAACGGGTGGTCGCCGGCAGCTGCTGGCCCATGTGCTCGAACTGGGCCACCACCTTGGGCACCACGGCGGTGAGCAGTATGGAGATGACCCCCACCGCCACCAGGGTGAGCACTATGGGGTAGATCATCGCCTGCAACAGCTTGGTGCGCATATGCTGGCGCTGCTCGGTGTAATCGGCGAGCCGGTTCAGCACCTTCTCCAGGTGCCCGGACTTCTCCCCGGCCGCTACCATGGAGCGAAACAGCTGATCGAACACATGGGGAAAGGCGCCAAGGGAGTCGGCAAGGGAGTAGCCCTCCACCACCTTGCTGCGCACCGTCGCCACCAGGCTGCGCAGATGAGCCTTCTCGCACTGCTCGGCCACCGCCCGCAGCGCCTCCTCTATGGTGAGGCCGGCTCCCACCAGGGTCGCCAGCTGACGGGTGATCAACGCCAGCTCGGAGGTGGACGCCCCGCGCCGGAACAGCACGAAGCGATTCGCCTCCCGCTTCGCCTTCTCGGTGGTCTCGTTCACCTCGAGCGGGGTCAGCCCCTGCTCGCGCAGCAGCTGGCGTATCTGGCGGGCGGAGTCACCTTCCATCACCCCGGATTTCTGTCTGCCCCGGCCGTCGAGGGCCTTGTATTCAAATGCTGCCAATCCTGTTGCTCTCCTGCGCTGGCGCCGTGATGCTATTCAAATGCCGATGTGCCGGTCAATCTTGCCGGGTCACGCGCAGCACCTCTTCCTGGATTTGGCTCTGCCCCTTGGGCAGCTTGCCTGTGCCGGACGAGATCAATCCTCCCGGGTCACCCGCAATACCTCTTCCAGACTGGTCTGGCCCAGCAGCACCTTGTCGATGCCATCGCGGCGGATGCTGGGGGTATGGCCCCGGATCAGGCGCTCGATGACCAGCTCGCCGCTGGCACCGTGGATCGCCTCGCGCACTGTGTCGTCGATCACCACCAGCTCATGGATACCGGTCCGGCCACGATAGCCGGTATGGTTGCACTGCTCGCAGCCGACCGGGCGCCACATCAGCTGATCCGGCGCCAGCTCGATGCCCATGGCGAGCCGCTCCTGCTCGGTGATGGGGTGCTGGGTGCGGCAATCCGGGCAGAGGGTGCGCACCAGCCGCTGGGCCAGCACCGCCAGCAGCGAGGAGGAGAGCAGGAAGGACTCGATCCCCATGTCCCGCATCCGGGTGATGGCGCCGATGGCAGTGTTGGTGTGCAGGGTCGACATCACCAGGTGACCGGTCAGCGACGCCTGCACCGCTATCTGAGCGGTCTCCAGATCGCGGATCTCCCCCACCATCACCACGTCGGGATCCTGACGCAGGATGGCGCGCAGGCCGCGGGCGAAGGTCATGTCGACCTTGCTGTTGACCTGGGTCTGGCCGACCCCCTCCAGGTCATATTCGATGGGATCTTCCACCGTCAGAATGTTGCGGTCCCGCGAGTTGATCTCGGACAGCGCCGCGTAGAGGGTGGTGGACTTGCCCGAGCCGGTCGGGCCTGTCACCAGGATGATGCCGTGAGGCTTGCGAATGAGCTCGCTGATGATCTTGCGATTGGCCAGCGTCATGCCGAGCTGCTTGAGCTCGAGCCGCACGTTGTTCTTGTCGAGCAGACGCAGCACCACCCGCTCGCCATAACTGGAGGGCATGGTCGAGACCCGCACGTCCACCGCCCGGCCGCCGATACGCAGGGAGATGCGCCCGTCCTGAGGCACCCGCTTCTCGGCGATGTCCATGCGGGACATGACCTTGATGCGCGACACCAGCAGGGAGGCGAGCTTGCGGTGGGGCCGCAGTATCTCCCGCAGTACACCGTCGATGCGGAACCGGATGACCAGCACCCGCTCGAAGGTCTCGATGTGGATGTCGGACGCCTCCTCCTTGATCGCCTCGCTCAACATGGCGTTGATGAGGCGGATGATGGGGGCATCGTCATCGGCGTCGAGCAGATCCTCGCTCTGGGGCAACTCCTCCGCCAGGGCGAAGAAGTCCATCTCGTTGCCGAGATCCTCCATCAGCTGGCGTGCCTCGGAGGAGTCACGCTGGTAATGGGCCGTCAGCAGATCTTCGAATTCGTCGCTGCCCAGCTGCTCTACCGCGAAGTTGCAGCCCGCCACGCGCCGCACCTCCAGCAGAGTCTGCGGCGCGACGCCCTGACGACAGAACAGCAGGGGGGCGCCCTGCCGCTCGGTCAGGATCACCCCGAAGTTGCGGGCGAAGGCAAACGGCAGCTCGGGCAGCGCCGCCGGCAAGTCGGATCCATCGAGTTGGTAGGCCGCCATCAGGGCTGCCCCTGCACGAAGGGTTGCCCCTGGGCCGGCGCCTGTTGCACCTGGGAATGCGCCCCGGTGGCGGTCGCCTGCTGCTGGGCCTTCATCAGCTCTATCTGTTTCTGCACCTCAGGGGAGAGCATCACGTCCTGACCATAGGCGGGCAGCACCTGGCGGGCCGGCGAGGTGGCATAGCCCTCCTCGGCTGCCAGGTTCAGCTGCTCGGCGCGGAACAGGGTGTACTTGTTGCTGGAGACGCCGGAGTAGACGTTGGCATCCCGCAAGATGGTCGGTCGGATAAACACCATCAGGTTGCGCTTGGCGGTGGTGTTGGAGGTGGAGCGGAACAGGTAGCCCAGCACCGGAATGTCCCCCAGCAGCGGGACCTTGGAGACCTGCTCCTTGGTCTGCTCATCCATCAGGCCGCCCAGCACCACGGTTTCGCCACTCTTGACCAGCACCGCGTTCTTGACGGTACGGGTATCGAAGGTCGGACCCAGGTTGGCAGTCCCGGCCGCCTGGGCCTGGGCCACGCTGGAGACCTCCTGCTCTATGTTGAGCAAGACGGAGTCCCCTTCGTTGATCTGGGGCGTCACCACCAGCTTGGTCCCCACCGTCTTGCGCTCTATGGTGTTGAACACCTGATCGCTGGTGGTGGAACTCTGGGAGCCACTCTGCACCGGCACTTCCTGGCCGACGTTGAAGGAGGCTTCGTGGTTGTCCATGGTGACTATGCTCGGGGTCGAGAGGATGTCGTTCTTGGTGTTGGTCGACAGCGCCGTCACCAGCATGGCCCAGTCGCCCTTGTAGAAGCCGGCGGCCATGCCGCTGAAGCTGCCAAGCAGGTTCTCGAGCCCCTCGGTGTTGCCGTTGTCCTTGTAGTCCTTGCCCGCGATGATGGCCGGCCCGATCGGCAGACCGGTATTGGTGAACTGGGTGCCGCCGCCGTTGGCATTGGCCCACTGCACCCCGAGGTTCAGGCCGTCGCCGTCCTGGATCTCGACGATGATCGCCTCCACCAGCACCTGGGCACGGCGGATGTCGAGCTTGGCGATGACCTGCTCCAGCTCGGCCATCACGTCCGGCTGGGCGGTGATCACCAGCGCATTGGTGGTCTCGTCGGCGGAGATGGCCAGTTGGCCGCCACCTATGCTGGCACCGCCGGTGGCAGCCGCCGCAGTACCGCCCTTCTTGTCGGCCGCGATGCTGGAGCTGACCCCCTTGAGCACATCCACCAGATCCTTGGCCTTGCCATATTTCAGGTAGAAGACCCGGGTGTTGCCCTGACTCTGCAGATCCTTGTCGAGCTGACGCACCATCTGGATGATACGGGCCCGCGCCTTGGGCTCACCGCTGATCACCACCGAGTTGGTGCGCTCGTCCGCCACCACCTTGGGAGAGAGCAGTATGGAGGCGTTGGCCCCCTGGTTGTTGCCATCCTTGTTGAGGTTGGTCACCAGCCGCACCATCTCGCCGGCCGAGGCATATCTCAGCTTGATGACGTCCATGTCCTGATCGCCGGCCCGGTCTACCCGGCGCACGACCTCGACCAGACGATTCACCACGGCGGCACGGCCGGTGATCAGCAGCACGTTGGAGGGCTCGTAGTGCACCACGTTGCCGCCGCCGGCGTTGTCGTTGAGCTGGCGCAACAGGGGCGCCAGTTCGCGCACCGAGACGTTGCGCACCGGCACCACCCGGGTCACCATCTCGTCACCCACGCCAGGGTTGCTGTCGTCCACCACCGGGATGGAAGAGGTCTTGGCATCCTTGGAGCGCACCACCTTGAGCACCCCGTTGTTCATGGGCACCACGGCGAAGCCATAGACGTCGAGCACGCTCAGGAAGAACTGGTAGTACTGATCCTCATTGAGCAGATCGTAACTGCGGACATTGATCTTGCCGCGCACCGAGGGCTCTATGATGATGGTCTTGTTCAGGTTCTTGCCGACCGTGTTGATGAACTCTTCGATATCGGCATTCTTGAAACTGGCGGCATACTCGGTGGCCCAGGCGGAGCCTGCCATCATCAAGGCCGCCGCAACCGTGGCCAGACGCCAGCCTTTCCCTTTATTTATCATTCTTGGTGCTACTCCAATTCATTATTCTGACAAGCCGACATACACATCGTAGAGCTGTCCTTGCCGTTCGACGGTGACGGTCATTTCCGTGGCGCCAGCCACTTGTTGCATAGCCTGCATGGCCTGTGCGTTATCCCGCAGATCCAGGCCATTGATACTGACCGCCAGATCGTTGGCGACCAGTCCGAGTTGAGTGAACAGTTCAGGTTTGCTGCCCGGGTTGAGACGATAGCCGACCATGCGGCCATCGACCCGGACCGGGGAGATATTGAGATAATCGGTGATCTTGCCAGGGTTGCTCATCAATTCGCTGCGCACCGAGGAGAGCTGACCAGCCTGGCGCGCCACCTTGGGCAGCGGTTTGCCGTACTCCTCGCCATCCAGCATCAGGGTCTCGTCACGGCCATCGCGGGCAATGATGACCCGATCGGCAAACACCTGCCGGATCTTGGCCTGGGTACCGTCGATGTAATCGCCGATGCCATAGGAGTTTTGCAGACCGTTGTGGGCGATGATGGCGATGGATTTGGTGGAGTCAGAGCTCGCCAATACCCCGTTGAGCTGGGCGTTGAGCTGGGTCTTGGGGGCATCCGCCGCGACGGCCGCGGCCACATCGGCCGCCTGGGCCTGCTGCGGCGCCTTGCCAAACAGGGAGAGCCGGCTGACATTGCTGAGATCGAGGCGGGAGGCTTCGCCTCCCTGACCGGCCACGACCGATGGCTGCCAGGCGGGATTACGCGAAGACTGAGTCAGATCGAACAGACGCCAGGTAAGGCCGGCACACTGATGGGCCAACAGCAGCAGCAGCAACCAGAACAGCGGTTGGCTGAAACGGGAGAGTGGCACGCGGTTGCAACGAGCCAGAAGGGCACTGAATAAATCACCCCTGAACGGTAGCGTCATGTTTCTCAAAATATTCTGGCATCCATATCGATTGGCTATTGTGTACGGCAATGGACCCAGAGACAACCGACCGGATGGGATGACGCGGTGAAAATCCAGATCCCGTCACACCCTGTCCCCCTGTTTCTATCCAGGGGCCTGCCTCTGGTATAATCAAGCTCCCCTTTCAGCCATCCCGGAGTCGATTCATGGCGAATCCAGCAGAAAGCACAATCCAGGTCCGTCTCGACAAATGGTTGTGGGCCGCGCGTTTCTACAAGACCCGCAGCCTGGCCCGGGACCAGATAGATGGCGGCAAGGTGCATTATAACGGCCAGCGCAGCAAGCCGGGAAAGATAGTCGAAACCGGCGCCCTCATCCGCTTCTGGCAAGGCCAGGACGAGCGGGAAGTCAGAGTGCTGCAAGTCAGCGAGCAGCGCAAGTCGGCCCCCCTCGCCCAGCAGCTCTATGAAGAGACCGAGGAGAGCCTGAAGAAACGGGCCCAGAACAACGAGGCGCGGCGTTTCAACAGCCAGTTTGCCCCAAGCCCCGAGCGTCGTCCCGACAAGCAGGAACGGCGCCAGCTGCTCAAGGTCAAACAATATTAGTCCACCTTGATGGCCCTTTTATGACGCCAGGCGGCTAGATAAGTTCCTAACCGCCTGTTTAACAAAATATTTATCAATTTACACCACCGAAGACCCTAGGAATGCATGATGAGTAACCAAGATCTCCTGTATCGCTATCTGTTCGAAGAGTACGAAGTGCGTGGGGAGCTGGTCCAGCTGGACAGCACCTACCGCCACATCGTGGAAGCCCAGAACTACCCGGTGCAGGTGCAAAAGTTGTTGGGTGAACTGCTGGTCGCCACCAGCCTGCTGACCGCCACCCTCAAGTTTGAAGGCTCCATCACGGTGCAGTTGCAAGGGGACGGTCCGGTTCGCCTGGCGGTGATCAACGGCGATCACAACCAGCAGTTGCGTGGCGTCGCCCGCTACGAAGGCGACCTGCCGAGCGATGGCAAGCTGCAGAGCCTGATCGGCAACGGCCAGCTGGTGATCACCATCAGCCCGGAGCAGGGCGAGCGCTATCAGGGCATCATCGCCCTCGAATCCGACACCCTGGCCGGCTGCCTTGAGCAGTACTTCGCTCAGTCCGAGCAACTCGCCACCCGGCTCTGGATCCGCACCGGTCATCATGAGGGGAGCCCCCGCGCCGCCGGCATCCTGCTGCAGGAGCTGCCGGCCCAGAGCGAGGATCACAGCGCCGACTTCGATCATCTAATCCAGCTCACCAGCACCATCAAGGACGCAGAGCTGTTTGGCCTGGAGGCCGAGGAGATCCTCTACCGCCTCTATCACCAGGACAAGGTGCGGGTGTTCGATCCCCAGGCGATCGAGTTCCGCTGCACCTGCTCCCGCGCCCGCTGCGAAGGGGCCCTGCTGCAGATAGAGAAGGAGGAAGCTCTGGCCATGGTGCAGGAGCTCGGCAAGATCGACATGCACTGCGACTATTGCGGCGCAGAGTACCAATTCGATGGAATAGACATCGAAACCCTGTTCAGCAGGGCTCCCGATAATGATGCAAACAAGTTACACTAAATGAAGGCGGGTCAAACCCGCCTTTAACTTAAATAACAAAAAAATACCCTATTTTATAAAGTTTGATGGCGATCGCTAAAATCTACCACCTAGGTGGTAGCATGAAAGCCAGATAGAACCCTACAAACCTCTGAACCCAGGAGAACATAATGACTATCGTGGCAGAACCCACCCTGGCCCAACAATTACAACTAGACCAGTACGGCATCAAAAACAGCCAAGAAATCGTTCGCAACCCCTCCTATGAGCAGCTTTTCGCAGAAGAGACCCGCCCAGACCTGGAAGGATTCGAGCGCGGTGTCGTCACCGAGCTGGGCGCAGTCAATGTCAACACCGGCATCTTTACCGGCCGTTCCCCAAAAGATAAATATATCGTCAAGGACGCCACTACCCAGAACACTGTATGGTGGTCTGACCAGGGTAAAAACGATAACAAGGCACTGAGCCCGGAAGTCTGGTCACATCTAAAATCCCTGGTGACCAAACAGCTCTCCGGCAAGCGTCTGTTCGTGGTGGATGGCTACTGTGGCGCCAACCCGGATACCCGCCTGGCGGTACGCGTCATCACCGAGGTGGCCTGGCAGGCTCACTTCGTCAAGAACATGTTCATTCGCCCGAGCGACGAGGAGCTGAAGGGCTTCAAGCCGGACTTCGTGGTGATGAACGGTGCCAAGTGCACCAACCCGAACTGGCAGGAACAGGGGCTCAACTCCGAGAACTTCGTCGCCTTCAATCTGACCGAGAAGATCCAGCTCATCGGCGGCACCTGGTACGGTGGCGAGATGAAGAAGGGGATGTTCTCCATGATGAACTACTTCCTGCCCCTGCGCGGCATGGCCTCCATGCACTGCTCCGCCAACGTGGGTCAGGACGGCGACGTGGCCATCTTCTTCGGCCTGTCCGGCACCGGCAAGACCACCCTCTCCACCGATCCCAAGCGTCAGCTGATCGGCGATGACGAGCACGGCTGGGACGATGACGGCGTGTTCAACTTCGAGGGCGGCTGCTACGCCAAGACCATCAAGCTCTCCAAAGAAGCCGAGCCGGACATCTACAACGCCATCCGTCGCGATGCGTTGCTGGAGAACGTGACCGTGGCCGCCGATGGCACCATCGACTTCAACGACGGCTCCCGCACCGAGAACACCCGGGTCTCCTACCCCATCTATCACATCGAGAACATCGTCAAGCCGGTCTCCAAGGCGGGTCATGCCACCAAGGTGATCTTCCTGACCGCCGATGCCTTCGGGGTTCTGCCCCCGGTCGCCAAGCTGACCAAGGAGCAGACCAAGTATCACTTCCTGTCCGGCTTCACCGCCAAGCTGGCCGGTACCGAGCGCGGCATCACCGAGCCGACCCCGACCTTCTCCTCCTGCTTCGGCGCGGCCTTCCTCAGCCTGCACCCGACCAAGTACGGCCAGGAGCTGGTAAAACGGATGGAAGCCGCCGGCGCCGAGGCCTACCTGGTCAACACCGGCTGGAACGGCACCGGCAAACGGATCTCCATCAAGGATACCCGTGCCATCATCGACGCCATCCTGGATGGCTCCATCGAGAAGGCGCAGACCAAGACCCTGCCGATCTTCAACCTGGAAGTGCCGACCGCACTGCACGATGTGAACCCGGCCATCCTAGACCCGCGCGACACTTATGCCGACCAGGCCGAGTGGGATGCCAAGGCGGTCGATCTGGCCGAGCGTTTCATCAAGAACTTCGAGCGCTTCACCGACACCGACGAGGGCAAACGCCTGGTCGCCGCGGGCCCGCAGCTGTAACGCCAGCACCCGTCGGTTACTGTCATCCCATACCGGTCAGCCTCGCTGGCCGGTATTTTTTTGACCAATACCCGACCTTTGGCCCCCGCCATGCCTTGCCTTGCCGACGGTTGCGCGTTAGATTCAGCCAACTGTATACAATATACAATTTTGTAACGACGCCCTGTGACCCGAGCATGAACCCACCCTATCAGACCCGCACCCAGATGGTGATGGAGAACCTCCGCGGCCGGATCCTGCGCGGTGAATTTCCCGCCGGCGCCCCGCTGCGCCAGGACGCCATCGCCAAGGAGCTGGCGGTGAGCCGCATTCCGGTGCGGGAGGCGCTGATGCAGCTGGAGGCGCAGGGGCTGGTGAAATTCGAGGCCCATCGCGGCGCCGTGGTCACCATGCTGGAGGCCTCGGCCATCGAGGAGCTCTTTTATTTGCGAGCCCTGCTGGAAGCCGATACCCTGTTCCACGCCGTCGACATGATGACGGAGGAGACCTTCGCCCAGGCGCAAGCCATCCTGGCCCAGTTTGATCAGGCACTCGAATCGGGCACCCAGATAGAACACTGGGCCGAATTGAACCACCGTTTTCACGCCACCCTCTATCAGGCCGCCAATCGCCCCCGGGCACTGGAGCTGATCGCCCAGATCAATCTGAGCTGCGATCGCTATGTGCGCTTCGAGCTGCTGTTTGCTCAGGGCGGCATAGACAAGGCCGAACGCGAACACGCCAAGCTGCTGGAGCTGTGCCGCGCCCGTCGCAAGCACGAGGCCGTGGTACTGCTCAAGCAACACATCGAGGCGGCAGGCCAGTCGGTCAAGCAGATCCTGGCCAACGGCCACCACCAGTGAACACTCACCTCACCACAATCTGGCATTAACGACATGAACCATTTCGAGATTATTGAAACCCGCGTCGCCCAGGTCAGGACCACTCTGGCCACGTTGGAGCTGGACGCCTTCATCGTCCCCCACGACGACGAGCACCTGGGGGAGTACATCCCCGCCTACGCCGAACGTCTGGACTGGATCACGGGTTTCAACGGCTCCGCCGGGCTCGCCATCATCATGGCGCAGCGGGCGGCCCTGTTCATCGACGGTCGTTATACGGTGCAGGCCCGCCTGCAGGCACCGGCCGAGCTGTTTGAGTTTCTTCACCTGAACGAAGATCCCCACGTGCAGTGGCTGGCAGAGCAGCTACCGTCCGGCGCCCGGGTCGGCTTCGACGCCCGGCTGCACAGCCTGGCCTGGTACCAGAACGCCAAGGCGCTACTGAGCGAGCGCGGCATCGCGCTGGTCCGGGTCGAGGAGAACCTCATCGATCTGCACTGGGCCGATCGCCCCGCCCCGACCAAGACCCCGGTCATCCTCTACAGCGAGGAGCTGGCGGGCCAGTCGAGCCAGGCCAAGCGCGAGCTGCTGGCGAGCGATCTGCGCAAGCGCGGCCTGGATGCGGTGCTGCTGACCCAGGCCGAGCCCATCAACTGGCTGCTCAACCTGCGCGGCAGCGACGTGGAGCGTCTGCCGGTGGTGCTGGGCTTTGCCGTGCTCTACGCCAACACCAGCATGGATTTCTTCGTCGACACCGACAAGATCGACTGCGTCGCCTTCTCCCGTCACGTGGGACAGGATGTCTCCGTCTATCCCATCGACAAGCTGGGTGACGTGCTGCAGCGCATCGGGGAAGATCAGCAGAAGGTGCTGGCCGATCCGAACACCGCCAACGCCTGGACCCAGCTCACCATGGAAGAGGCGGGCGCCATCCTGGTGGCCGGTCAGGATCCGACCATGCTGCCCAAGGCGTGCAAGAACGAAGTGGAGCTGGCTGGCATGCAGCGTGCCCACCTGCGCGATGGCGTCGCCGTCACCCGCTTCCTCGCCTGGCTGGATCGCCTGATCGCCGCCGGCGAGTTCGAGGGGGTGGATGAGGGCACCCTGGCCGATCGGCTGGAAGCCTTCCGCCGCGAGCAGGATCACTATGTGGAGCCGAGCTTCGACACCATCTCCGCGCTCGGCCCCAACGCCGCCATGTGCCACTACCGTCACACCAATGGCGTGCCGCGCGCCTTCGGCCAGGACAGCATCTATCTGGTGGACTCCGGTGCTCAGTATCTGGACGGCACCACCGACATCACCCGCACCCTCAAGGTGGGTGAGGTGACGGATGAGCACAAGGCCATGTTCACCCGGGTGCTGCAGGGTCACATCGCCCTGGATCAGGCCCGCTTCCCCCGCGGCACCGCCGGCATCCAGCTCGACGTGCTGGCCCGCATGCCGCTGTGGCAGGCCGGTTACAACTACGACCACGGCACAGGTCACGGCGTCGGCCACTTCCTGAGCGTGCACGAAGGCCCGCAGCGCATCGCCCCCAAAGGCAGCCTGGTGCCGTTGCAGCCGGGCATGGTGCTCTCCAACGAGCCGGGCTACTACCGGGAGAATGCGTTCGGCATTCGCTGTGAGAACCTGGTGGTGGTGACCGAGCAGGAGCAGATCGGTGAGTTGCCGATGCTCGGCTTCGAGCGGCTGACCTATGTGCCGTTCGATACGCGTCTCATCGATCGCAGCCTGTTGAGCCCGGCCGAGTTCCGCTGGATCAACGACTACCATGTGGAAGTCTTCCGCCGCCTGAGCCCGCTGCTGGACGGCGAGGATCTCGCCTGGCTGGAGCAGGCAACCAGCCTCATCTAATCGCAGACAATCGAGGTTGTCTGACGACACAGGGCCCAAGAGCCCTGTTTTTTTGCCCATGGCTTTGACCTGTATCAACACCCGTTGCGAGCAGGTCGGGACAATGGCAGCCATGAACTCCAATCAACCAGGCACTCGTCGCAGTGCCGGTGCCAGCCAGGCACCCGAGCATCCCAGGCTCAGGCGGGAGCAGTTGACGGTCAGCGCCATGATCCGCCTCTACTGCCACCATCACCACCAGGACAGCGACTGCCGGCACTGCCAGCAGTTGCAGGAATTCGCCCACCAGCGCCTGCGGCGCTGCCGTTATGGTCACGGCCACAAACCGACCTGCGCCAAGTGCGACATCCACTGTTATGCCCCCGCCATGCGCAAGCAGATCCAGCTGATCATGAAGTGGAGCGGTCCTCGCATGCTGTGGCATCACCCCTGGCTCGCCCTGCGCCATCTGCTGGACAGCCGCCGCAAGGCCCCCAGGCGCCCCCACGGCAGGCCGCTGCCGCCCTGATCCCTCGATGCCGTCCGCCAGATCGCTTGCATCGTGCGAACGGGCTCACTACCCTGTGGCTCTTTTGACTGCCGAACGGCAGCGCGTACCGGATCCCAGGAGCCAAGATGCACCAGCCCCCCGTTTTGAGAGTGGCCCGCCACACCGACATGCACGCCATCTGGCAGCTCGATGTCAGCGTCTTCGGGGAGGATGTCTATCCCGGCTTCTTCTTCCGCCAGGCCATGGATCTGTGGCCCGAGCTGCTGCTGGTGGCGGAGCTGGATGGCAGGCTGCTTGGCTATGCCCTGGGCGGCCTGGGACAGGATAGCTCGCAAGGCTGGCTGCTCTCCCTGGCCGTGCTGCCGGAGGCGCGCGGTTTTGGCCTGGCCGAACGCATGATGCTGCGGGTCGAGCAGGCGCTGGCAGGGCTGCGGGTCGAGCGGGTCAGGCTGACCGTCGACCCGGTCAATCCGGCCCAGCGCCTCTACTTTCGCCTCGGCTATGTGCAGCTGAGCGAGGAGCGGGACTACTTTGGCCCGGGTGAGGATCGCCTGCTGCTGGAAAAGCGGCTGGGCTGATCCCCGGCCGGGCTGGGCGGTCCCGAAATCACATAATTGGTTACACTTTGCGGGTTTCATGCGCAATCCGGTTGGCGTAAAGTCAGATCCAGCAACCAGATTAACCAGATGCCCGCCCAGGAGGCTCATCATGTTGAAACGCATTACTCTCGTTACCCTGCTGGCCGCGACCACCGCCATCACCGGCTGTGCCAACAGCGACGTCTACTCCGGCGACGTCTACACCAAGGATCGCGCCAAACAGGTGCAGACCGTCAGCTACGGCACCATCCTCTCCACCCGCCCGGTCAAGATCCAGGCCGACGAGAACTCCCTGCTCGGCACCCTGGGTGGCGCCGTGGTCGGTGGCCTGCTCGGCAGCACCATAGGCGGGGGCCGGGGCAGTGACATCGCCGCCGCCGGGGGTGCCATCGCCGGTGCCGCCGCAGGCAAGGCCGCCGGTGACAAGCTCAATCAGGTCGACGGGGTCGAACTCGAGATCAAGAAAGAGAACGGCGAATCCATCGTGGTGGTGCAAAAAGCCAGCCCGACCTTCGTACCCGGTGCCCGCGTGCGCATGACCCAGGGCAACGGCAGCATCAACGTGGCCGTGGTGAACTGACCGCCGGCTACCGTTCGAGCACAAAAAAAAAGGTGAGCCCAGGCTCACCTTTTTGCTATCTGTTTTTTGCTATCTGACTATGGCCTCAATGGCCCAGGTGCAGCCAGGCCGCGATGGCCAGTTGCAGCCCCACGTAATCGGCGCCGTGGAGCAGGGCCGACAGCCGTTCGCCGTCCGCCTCTTGCGCCAGCGAGGCGTGCCGGGCCAGGAGCGGCGGTAGCCAGGATGGCGCCACCGCCAGGGTCGCCGCCGCCTCGCTCAGCAGGGTCACTCCCTGCAAGATCCCCGCCAGTGCCTGCTGCCGCTCGACCCCCTCAGACTCCAGCCAGAGCTGCTCATGATGCTGCCAGTGTTGCAGGCCGAGGGTGATGCAGGCCGCGGCGGCGAGGCCGCCGACATCTGGCAAGGGCTGCACAGCCAGGGGCTTGCCGAGCCCCGCCAGCCGGTAGCCCCGCTGCGCCTTGGACTGTGCCCCCAGCCTGACGCCGCCCAGCCCGGCCAGCCGCGCCGCCAGGGCGAACAGGGCGTTCGCCGTGCCGGACTTGAGCTCCAGCTCCAGCTCATCGATCTCGCTGCGCCCCAGGGAGCCGACGATCTCCCCCCGATCCCAGGCCAGTTCGATCTCGGCGCCCTCGAAGGCGATCAGCCAGTAACGGCGCACGAAGTCGGTCCTGAACTGGGCAACCAGCAGGCCCTGGAGCGCGTCACGCACCTCGAGGCTGGGCCAGATCTCCGTGGGGAAGGCGGCCAGGGTCGGCAGTGCGCCGCTCACGGGGGCATTGTATTCGGGCCTGGCATGCAGTCCGCCGACCACCTGGCCCCGGCATTTGATGGTTTGTTCAGAAAATTTATCGCTGCGGCGGATACGCAATCCCATGTCGAGTCGACGCAAATCCAGCTCGGGCGTATCGAAATAGACATTGCCGAGCTCGACCCGGGAAGACGAGACAATCTCAAGTGAATTCAGAAGGTTGGAGAGGGACTCTTGGATGTCTCTGGCGATGAAAAACTTTATCTCGATCTCAGTTTGCATAGTCATTCCGGGCTGGCAGGCAACTTTGGGGGGCATGATCCGGATCGCGAGGATATAATGCCAGCGATACGTCAGGATTAATTCACGGTTTTATTGATGGCACAGTTCGGTTATCCTGCGCCCCTCATAAAATCGTATCGAGTGTTTTTTCACCGACACAGGTTTGGCCATGCCAGTAAATACTATTTTGGGTCTTTTTGCCAAGTCCCCCATCAAGCCGCTGCAGAAGCATATCGTCAAGGTTCACGTGTGCTGCGAACAGCTCATTCCCTTCTTTGATGCCGTTGCCGAAGACCGCTGGGAAGATGCCGAGAAGATCCGGCAACAGATCGCCCAGTTGGAAAAAGAAGCGGATATCCTCAAACGCGAAATTCGTCTGAAACTGCCGCGTGGCCTGTTTCTGCCTGTCGCTCGTACCGATCTGCTGGAACTGCTGACTCAGCAGGACAAGATTGCCAACCGTGCCAAGGACATCTCCGGCCGCATGCTTGGTCGTCGAATGGAATTCCCCGCCGAGATGCGTGCCGATTTCATGGCCTATCTCAAACGTTGTATCGATGCGACCGCCCAAGCCGAAAAAGCCATCGGAGAACTCGATGAGCTGCTCGAAACCGGCTTTAAAGGACGTGAAGTTGAAATGGTTGCCGAGATGATCCATCAACTGGATCTTATCGAGGACGATACTGACACCATGCAGATCGGACTGCGCCAACAGCTGCAAGCCGTTGAGCAGAAATACAATCCGATCGACGTTATGTTCCTCTACAAGATCCTCGAATGGGTAGGTGACCTGGCTGATCAGGCCGAGCGCGTTGGCGCCCGTCTGGAATTGATGCTGGCTCGTTCGTAATCGACTGACTGGGTAAACACTACTAATGGACATTATCGCAAATTACGGCACCACCCTGGTGCTCGTGGCGGCCTTGTTCGGCTTTTTGATGGCCTGGGGCATAGGTGCGAACGACGTCGCCAATGCCATGGGCACATCGGTCGGCACCAAATCCCTGACCATCCGTCAGGCGATCATCATCGCCATGATCTTCGAGTTTGCCGGTGCCTATCTGGCCGGTGGCGAGGTCACGGCGACGATCCGTAACGGCATCATAGATACCAATGCCTTCACCGATACCCCGGATCTGCTGGTGCTCGGCATGATTGCCTCCCTGCTGGCGGCGGGTCTCTGGTTGATCCTGGCCTCCTATTTCGGCTGGCCCGTCTCCACCACCCACTCCATCATAGGTGCCATCGTCGGCTTTGCCGTGGTGAGCGTCGGTCCGGAAGCGGTGCAATGGAGCAAGTTTGGCGGCATCGTCGGCTCCTGGATCATCACGCCGGCCATCTCCGGCATCATCGCCTACTTCATGTTCATCAGCGTGCAGAAGCTCATCTTCAACACCGATGATCCGCTGGCCAACGCCAAGCGCTACGTGCCGTTCTACATGTTCCTGACCGCGCTGGTCATCTGCCTGGTGACCATCAAGAAGGGACTGACCCACGTCGGTCTGCACCTGAGCGATGGCGAGGGCATCATGCTCTCCATCGCCATCTCGGTGGCACTCGCCATCGCGGGCTGGTTCTATATTCGCGGTCAGCAGTACAACCCGCAGGATGACAACAAGATGCACTTCGCCAACGTGGAGAAGGTCTTCGGCATCCTGATGGTGATCACCGCCTGCGCCATGGCCTTCGCCCACGGCTCCAACGACGTGGCCAACGCCATAGGCCCGCTCTCCGCCGTGGTCTCCACAGTGCAGAGCGCCGGCCAGATCAGCGGCAACTCCGCCATCGCCTGGTGGATCCTGCCGCTCGGCGGCATCGGTATCGTCATCGGTCTCGCCACCATGGGCGAGAAGGTGATGGCCACCGTCGGCACCGGCATCACCCACCTGACCCCGAGCCGTGGCTTCGCCGCCCAGCTGGCCACCGCCGCCACCGTGGTGATCGCCTCGGGTACCGGTCTGCCCATCTCCACCACCCAGACGCTGGTGGGTGCCGTGATGGGGGTGGGTCTGGCCCGCGGTATCGCCGCCCTGAACCTCGGCGTGCTGCGCAACATCGTGGTCTCCTGGGTCATCACCCTGCCCGCCGGTGCCATCCTTGCCATCGTCATCTTCTACATACTGCAGGCCTGCTTCTCTTAAGGCAGGACGCAGCAAAAAGCCCGGGTCATTGACCCGGGCTTTTTTTTACGCTCCCTCGCTGCCTCAAACGGCCGATCACGCTGCACCAATCGACCCTACAGAGGCACTTACTCCTCGATAAAGGTCCACTCGTCACGCACCCGGCTGATGGCATCGAGCCGGCGCTTGGCCAACTGCTCGCGGATCTCCTCCCCCTTGAAGCCCGCCGCCACTATCTCCTTGACCGGCACCGCCTGGGCCGCGCCGAGCGCCTGCGCCACATAGTCCGGCTCGGCATAGACCCGCTCCTCGAACCCGGTGCGACCGTGGAAGTCGGCGCGGCAGGTGTCCAGCAGCTGGGCGAAACGCTCGGGCCTGCGCCAGGCATCGGCCTTGTCGAACAGCTTGAGCAGGGTCGCCGGCTTGAGTTCGAACGCGATGTGAATATGGGTGTGCAGATCGCTCACCAGCAGGGCCAGATCGCGGCAGTCGTTCGGCACCCGGAATCGCTCACAGAAATCCCGGATCAGCGGCAGCCCTTTCTGGCCGTGGCCGTGATGGCTCGGCCAGAACTCGGGCGGGGTCAGCCCCTTGCCGAAGTCGTGACAGAGGGCGGCAAAGCGCACCGGCAGATCCGGGGAACGCAGACAGGCCTGATCCAGCACCATCAGCGTGTGGATGCCGGTGTCGATCTCCGGGTGCCACTTGGCGGGCGCCGGCACACCGAACAGGGCATCCAGCTCGGGGAACAGCGCCTTGAGGGCGCCGCACTCGCGCAATACCTCGAAGAAGACCCTGGGGGTCTGCCCCAGCAGCACCCTCTCCAACTCCTTCCAGACCCGCTCGGGGGTCAGGTGGGCGAGCTCACCGGCCTGGGTCATCTCCCGCATCAGCGCCAGCGTC
Organism: Aeromonas sp. sia0103; assembly: GCF_963895295.1. NCBI lineage: Bacteria > Pseudomonadati > Pseudomonadota > Gammaproteobacteria > Aeromonadales > Aeromonadaceae > Aeromonas > Aeromonas sp. sia0103. The sequence goes on from NZ_CAWQKG010000044.1 coordinate 190,763, forward strand.
TCAGGCGCCACGGTGAAACCCTGGGCATGGAAGCGGGCGGCGAAGCGCGCCACCCGCAGGATGCGCAGGGGATCCTCGGCAAAGGCCGGTGAGACATGGCGCAACAGCCGCGCCTCCAGATCGGCCATGCCGCCGTAGGGATCGTGCAGTTGTCCGTGCTCGTCTTCGGCGATGGCGTTGATGGTGAGATCCCGGCGCAACAAGTCTTGTTCGAGCGTCACCTCGGGGGAGGCGTGGCACACGAAGCCGGTGTAACCCTGCCCCTGTTTGCGCTCGGTGCGGGCCAAGGCATACTCCTGCTGGGTCTTGGGGTGGAGAAACACCGGGAAGTCGCGGCCGACCTGGGTGAACCCCAGCGCCAGCATCTGCGCCACAGTGGCGCCCACCACCAGGTGATCCCTGTCGCCCTGCGGCAAGCCCAGCAGGCGATCCCGAACCGCCCCCCCAACCAGATAAGTCTGCACGCGCAATCTCCCTCGATTAACCTGTCTCGATGATACCGCTTTTGCGCGCCGTACACGACGACCCCCTGCATGCGGTTCACCTCTTTCCCTCGCTAACCCGGCCCCGATCCACGGGGCGCTTTGGGTCGCCGGGTCTGATGACACCCTTATGGTATCCGGGTCTTTGACATCCCTGTGGGGAGGCTTTAACCTGCCGCCATAACAATGGAATGGATCCTTATGTACACACAGTTCTTCGGTCTGTCGGAGCCCCCGTTCTCCATCTCGCCCAACCCCAAATATCTCTACATGAGCGAACGCCATGCAGAGGCCCTCGCCCACCTCAACTACGGGTTGCAGGATGGGGGTGGCTTCGTGCTGCTCACCGGCGAGGTGGGGACGGGCAAAACCACCGTCTCCCGCTGTCTGTTGCAGCAGTTGCCCGCCGAGACCGAGATCGCCTACATCCTCAATCCATCCCTGACCGAGCGGGATCTGCTGGCGGCCATCTGCGACGAGTTCCAGTTGCCCTATGCCCAGGATGCCAGCCTCAAGCTGTTGTTCGATCTCATTCGCGATCACCTGCTGGCCAATCTGGCGGCGGGCAAGCGCAGCGTGGTGCTGGTGGATGAAGCCCAGCACCTGCTGCCCGGCGTGCTGGAGCAGTTGCGGTTGCTCACCAACCTGGAGACCGACGAGAAGAAGCTGCTGCAGGTGGTGCTCATCGGCCAGCCCGAGCTGCAGCAGATCCTCCGCCAGCCCCTGCTGCGCCAGCTGGCCCAGCGCATCACCGCCCGCTATCACCTGCTGCCGCTCTCCAGCCAGGACGTGGACGCCTATGTGCGCTTCCGGCTGCAGGTGGCCGGTTGCGTCCAGCCCATCTTTACCCCCAAGGCGATCCAGACCCTGCATCGCCTCTCCGGCGGCATCCCGCGTCTCATCAACCTCATCTGCGATCGCGCCCTGATCGCCGCCTTCGCCCGAGTCAGCCACAAGATAGTGCATGGCGACATCAGCCTGGCGGCCTATGAGGTGAGCGGCATTCGCGACGAGGGCAGCTGGCAATCCGGCCTCACGGTCGCGCTGGCGGGCGCCCTGCTGGTCGCCGCCGGCTGGTGGGGCTGGCAGCTGTTCGGCGTCTTCCCCGCCAGACCTGTGGTCAAGGTGGAGGTGCCGGTCAAGGTGGACGACACCCCGGAGCAGCAGGAGCAGCTGACCCGCGCCATCAATCAGGCGCTGGAGCCGGACACCGCCATGCAGAATCTCTACAAGGTGTGGGGCTACCAGGCCGAGCTGGAGGAGGCGACCTGCGACGACGCCCCCCGTGCCGGTCTGCGCTGCCAGGAGGGCACTGCCTCGCTGACGGAGCTGCAGGCGTTGCAGTACCCGGCCCTCATCAGCCTGACCGACGAGACGGGCGGTCTCTATTACGCCACTCTGGTGGGCCTGGGGGCTGACAAGGCCAGCCTGCTCATCGGCAACCAGAGCTGGCTGGTGGACCGGCAGTGGCTGTCTGATGCCTGGGGTGGCAGCTACACCCTGCTGTGGCGCATGCCCAAGGGCGGCGTGACCCTGATCGGCAGCAATGCCAACGCGGCCCAGGTGCAGTGGCTGGACAGCGCGCTCAACCGCGCCATGCAGCAACCGGATCGCAAGGTGAGCCGCTTCGATGCCGAGCTCAAGAACAAGCTGCAACAGTTCCAGCGCGAGCAGGGGCTGACCCCGGATGGCATCGCCGGCAGCAACACCCTGCTGCGCCTGAACGTGATGGCCGGTGAGCCCATGCCCAGACTGGAGGATCAGTCCCTGCGCGCCAGCGCACCGGTCGATCTGGATACCGTGGTCGATGAGGCCATGATCACCCTGCCGGAGGAGGCCTCCTGATGTCTACCCTGCTCAAAGCCCTGCGCCGGGCGGATCAGCCCCAGTTCACGCCCCACATGCCGCTCATGGGCCTGCCCGTGAGCCAGGAGGAGGAGCCGCACCGCCGCTGGATCTGGTGGCTGCTGGCCCCGTTGGCCCTGATCATGGGGGCCGGCGCCAACTACGGCTGGCACCTCTACCACCTCAAGCCCCTCGAACAGCAGATCGAGGTGAAGGAGGTGGTGACGCCGCCCTTCGTGCGGGTCGAGCCCAAGCCGATGATCACCCGTCCGTTGCCCCCGCCGCTGCCAGTGCCCGTGGTGCAGCCCAAGCCTGCCGCCGCGGCCCCCGCGACGGCGACCGCCAACAATGGCACCCAGAGCCTGGCCGAGCGCATCATGCTGGCCCTCAACAACACCCCGCTGCAGGAAGAGCCGGCGGCGCCACAGGCCCAAGCCCAGAGCCAGGCCATGCCGCTCAGCGCCCTGGACCCGGCCCTGAAACAGCAGGTGCCCCCCCTGACCTATGGCGCCCACAACTTCTCCTCCGACCCGGCCAAACGGGCCGTGGTGCTCAACGGGCGGGAACTGCGCGAGGGCAGCGAGGTCGCCCCCGGCGTGCTGCTGGTCGCCATCGCCCAGGATTACATCATCCTGCAGGTTGGCGGGCAGCATGCCAGCCTCAAGGCGCTGCAAGACTGGCGCGGTTAGCCGAGTCCATCCAACCGGCCAGCCACCCTGGCCGGTCGCTTATTCAAGAGGGAGCCCGAGAGCTCCCCTTTTTAATCAATAACATGAGAACAATGTGAGCAACCCAAGCGACACCACCTTCGCCACCCGGATCCTGGATTGGTACCAGATCCACGGCCGCAAGACCCTGCCCTGGCAGCAGGACAAGACCCCCTATCGGGTCTGGATCTCCGAGATCATGCTGCAACAGACCCAGGTCGCCACCGTCATTCCCTATTACCAGCGCTTCATGGCGCGCTTCCCCGACGTGCTGGCACTGGCCGATGCCCCCATCGACGAGGTGCTGCACCACTGGACCGGGCTCGGCTACTACGCCCGCGCCCGCAACCTGCACAAGGCGGCCCAGCAGATCCGCGATCTGCACGGCGGCCTGTTCCCGGAGCAACTGGAGGAGGTGATGGCCCTGCCCGGCATAGGTCGCTCCACCGCCGGTGCCGTGCTCTCGCTCTCGCTCGGCCAACCCCACGCCATCCTGGACGGCAACGTGAAGCGGGTACTCACCCGCTGGCTGGCGCTGCCGGGCTGGCCCGGCCAGAAGCAGGTGGAAAACGATCTGTGGGAGCTGGCGACCCGCCTCACCCCGCGGCTCGGGGTGGCCCACTACAACCAGGCGATGATGGACATGGGCGCCACCGTCTGCACCCGCAGCAAGCCCGCCTGTGTGCGCTGCCCGGTGCAGGCCGATTGCCAGGGGCTGTCGCAGGGCAATCCCACCGCCTACCCCAACAGCAAACCGAAGAAGAGCATCCCGGCCCGCACCGGCATCATGCTGCTCATTCGCCACGGCGATCAGTTGTTGCTGGAGAAGCGCCCCCCCCAGGGGATCTGGGGCGGGCTCTACTGCTTCCCGCAGGTGGAGTCAGAGGCCGAGATCGAAGGACGCTTGCAGGCGCTGGGGGTGAGCGGGCACGACTATCGGGAACTGTCTGGCTTTCGTCACACTTTCAGTCACTTCCACCTCGATATCCGGCCCTTGCTGATCGAAATGGCTGCCCCCCCGCCCCCGCTGCTCATGGAAGCGGATTCTCGACTCTGGTATAACTTACGCCATCCTGCCGAGGTGGGGTTGGCGGCCGCCACGGCCCGCCTGCTCGCCTACCCGGACTTACAACCACAGAGGTCAACATGAGCCGTACCGTATTTTGTCAGCGTCTGAAGAAAGAGGGGCCCGGCCTGGATTTCCAGCTCTATCCCGGTGAACTCGGCAAGCGGATCTTTGACAACATCAGCAAGGAAGCCTGGGCCGAATGGCAGAAGAAGCAGGTGATGCTGATCAACGAGAAGAAGCTGAACATGATGAACCTCGAGCATCGTCAGCTGCTGGAAAAAGAGATGGTGAACTACCTGTTTGAAGCGGGTGAAGTGGCCATCGACGGTTACACCCCTCCCAGCCAATAAAGTTGTAGCTGTGGGCAAGGAAGAGCATGCCAAGACGTGGCCCGCCTCTCCTGGCTCACAGCCAATGAATGACGGACGGCCCCGCCGCCCAGTTTGAGGATCTTATGGGTCGAATTTTTTGGCTGCTGTGCGCTCTGCTGTTTCTCTCTGCCTGCTCCTCTTCCCCCAAACCCAGCGGTGAAGACGAGGAGCTGGTCAACGGCAAGGACATTCGCGGTTTCGAACACATGATCAGTGCACTCTCCCATAACGTGAACGAGATATGGGGGCGCGAGGCGCTGTTCGCAGGCAAGTTTGACTACGTCAAATACACGGATCAGTACAAGAGCCGGGCCCACATTGACTTCGCCAGCGGCCACATCATGGTGGAGACCGTCTCCGGGATCGAGCCCAGCGCCCACCTGCGCCGTGCCATCATTGAGACGCTGCTGACCCCGGACGATCCGGCGGAAGTGGATCTTTACTCCGACCGGGAGATCCTGCCCGGTGGCGAGCCCTTCCTCTACGGCCAGGTGCTGGACAACCAGGGCCAGCCGATCCGCTCCGACTGGCGCGCCGAGCGCTATGCCGACTACCTGCTCAGCACGGCGATGAAGAAGCGCACCCTCGGGATCCGCACCATCTTCTTCGTCGACATTCCCATGGTGGCGAACCATGAGGACAGGCGCGGCTACAAGTACGCCGGCATCATCCGTGATGCCTCCCGCAAGTACGGCGTCGCCGAGAGCCTGATCTATGCGGTGATCAAGACCGAGAGCAGCTTCAACCCCTACGCGGTCAGCCATGCCAACGCCTATGGCCTGATGCAGGTGATCCCGGCCACCGCCGGACGGGATGTCTATGTGCGGGTCAAGGGCAAGAACGGCCAGCCGACCCGGGAGGATCTGTTCAACCCGGCCTACAACATAGACGTGGGCACCGCCTATCTGCACCTGCTGCAGACCGTCTACCTTGCGGACATCCAGGATCCGCAATCCCGTCGCTATGCGGTGATCTCCGCCTACAACGGCGGCGCCGGCGGGGTGCTCAACACCTTCTCCAGCAACCGCAAGGCCGCCCCAGGCATGATCAACCGGCTCTCCCCCGAGGCGGTCTATCAGGTGCTGACCGAGCAACACCCCAAGGCGGAGGCGCGCCGCTACCTCTACAAGGTCAATCAGGCCGAGAAGGGATTCAAGCGCACCGTCGCCAGCCGGGCGGGTTAGGCTGACAGCATGAAAGAGGGCGCTTGATATCAAGCGCCCTCTTCACATCTGGCCAGCGGGTGTCGGGATTGGCCTTATTTGGCGATGAAGCCACCCTGGCTCTGCGCCGCCGCGCCCACCTTCTCCAGGCTCTCGACCTCCACTTCGGTCTTGTTCCAGCTGTGGTCAACCTCGCCACGGATACGGATCAGATCGTCCGGGCCCACTTCGGTGCCCCGCCACACCTTCTGATCCACCTCCACTTCCACCTCGCCACTGCTGTCCTTGAACAGGTAATTCTCGCCGCCAAGATGCTTGACCAGCTTGCCTTCCAGGGTGACCCACTGGTCATCCGCCACGTCTTTCAACTGCGCGACGGACACCTTGTTCTGCTCCTGCGGGCCTGTGTAGGCCGCCATGGTGTAAGAGGAGACGGACATCAGGGCCAACAGACCTATTACGCTTGCTTTGTTCATTTTCATGCTCCTGTCATTGGGGTATGAGGGCATCTTGCCTCGGATTGCGTGAAACAAACGTGAAGCGTCCCCCATCTGGGGGAGTCGAGTGTGACCGTAATCGATTTAATGGGCATGGCTTGCTGCAGAATTTTATTCGGCTGGATACCGTATGACCTGGCAAAACGGGTCCCCAGCCCGCGTTGTCCCATCGAGGAACAGCCTGCAGGCACCCCTGCTTAGACGCAACGAGAACAACGACATGAAGAAATGGTTTGTCTGTTTATTGGGATTATTCGCGCTGACGGCGCAGGCCGCCGAGAGCCGCCCCGCCTTCTCCCGCATAGTGATGTTCGGCGACAGCCTGTCCGATACCGGCAAGATGTACGACAAGATGCGCGGTTATCTCCCCTCCAGCCCGCCCTACTACCAGGGCCGCTTCTCCAACGGGCCTGTCTGGCTGGAGCAGCTGCCCCAGCAGTTCCCGGGACTGAAGATCGCCAACGAGGCGGAGGGCGGCGCCACCGCGGTGGCCTACAACAAGATCTCCTGGAATCCCAAGTATCAGGTCATCAATAACCTGGACTACGAGATCACCCAGTTCCTGGAGAAGGACAGCTTCAAGCCGGACGATCTGGTGATCCTCTGGGTCGGAGCCAACGACTATCTGGCCTATGGCTGGAACACGGAGCAGGACGCCAAGCGGGTGCGCGACGTCATCAGCGACTCGGCCAACCGCCTGGTGCTGAACGGGGCAAAACAGATCCTGCTGTTCAACCTGCCTGATCTGGGCCAGAACCCCTCGGCCCGCAGCCAGCAGGTGGTGGATGCCGCCAGCCATGTCTCTGCCTACCACAACCAGCTGCTGCTTAACCTGGCGCGCCAGCTGGCCCCCACCGGCCTGGTGAAGCTGTTCGAGATCGACAAGCAGTTCGCCGAGATGCTGAGCGAGCCGCAAAACTTCGGCCTGAGCGACACCGAACATGCCTGCTACGGTGGGAGTTATGTGTGGAAGCCGTTCTCCTCCCGCAGTGCCGGCACCGACAGCCAGCTCTCCGTCTTCAATCCGCAGGAGCGTCTCGCTATCGCCGGCAACCCATTGCTGGCCCAGGCCGTCGCCAGCCCGATGGCCAGTCGCAGCGCCAGCGAGCTCAACTGTGAGGGCAAGATGTTCTGGGATCAGGTACACCCGACCACGGTCGTGCACACCGCCCTGAGCGAGCGGGCGGCCGCCTTCATCGAGCAGGAGTACGAATTCATCCCCCAGTAATGACCGCCATGATGCGAAGGGCCGACATCCCGTCGGCCTTTTTTGATCTGCCCCCCCTGCTTGTAAAACGAACAGCCCATATGACACCCGTCACAAATCGGAGCCATACTGGCCCCTTCTCCCCGCAACTCCACTATGATGCGCATAGTTATCACAATATGTTTTATATCAGTTGCTTGTAGTTCAAAAAAAAGTGACTACGTTTAAACATGTTGCGGCTGGATACAGGCCCAACCCATGAGGTGAGGCGACACAAGGTTCGATCTCCCCCACAAACAAAATTGCAGAGGCTTCATATGAACAAAACACTGATTACCTTGCTGGTTTCAGGCTTGCTTGCGGCCAACGCTCAGGCAGCCGGACAAGACAATACCTGGTATGGCGGTGCCAAACTGGGTTGGTCCAACTTCTACGGCGTCGACGAGAGCAACAGCATCTCCACGGAAGACAAGGACGACGATGAAGTGGGCGCCGGTGTCTTCGGGGGTTACCAGATCAACCAGAATCTGGGGATTGAACTGGGTTACGACTACCTCGGCAAGCTCAAGTACAACGGCACCAGAAATTCCGCCGTCTTCAACGACTCCGTTGAGGCGCAACTGGCCCAGTTGACCCTGAAGCTCGGCTTCCCGGTGGCTGAGAACCTGGATCTCTATGGTCGCATCGGTGGCGGCTATGGTTGGACCAGCAGCGACAACCTGGACAGTGACAACGACTTCACCTTCGTCGGTGCACTCGGTGCCGAATACGCCTTCAACCTGGATTGGGCTGCCCGCCTCGAGTACCAGTACAGCTCTCCTTATGGCAGCCGTGACGACACCGGCCTGCGCATGGACAACGGCCTGCTCTCGCTGGCCGCCGTCTACCGCTTCGGTCAGGTAGCGGAAGCGATGCCGGTCGCCGCCCCGGCACCGGCGCCGGAACCCGTAGTGGTCGACAAGCAGTTCACCCTGAGCTCGGATGTGCTGTTTGACTTCAACAAGGCGACCCTCAAGCCGGAAGCCGGTCAGGCGCTGGATACCCTCTACAACGATATCGAAGCGGCCAGACCCAAGGATGGCTCGGCCACCGTCATCGGCTACACCGATCGCCTCGGCTCGGACGCCTATAACCAGAAGCTGTCCGAGCAGCGCGCACAGACCGTCGCCGACTATCTGGTTGGCAAGGGACTGCCAGCCGGCAAGGTCAACGTGGAAGGTCATGGCGAGAGCTCACCGGTCACCGGCGACAGCTGCAGCAGCGGCACCAAGAACGAGCTGATCGTCTGCCTGGCCCCGGATCGCCGGGTTGAGGTCAAGGTGCAAGGGGTCTCCGAGGTTCAGCAATAACCTCACCCCATCTGCAATGGATAACAAAACGGGAGGCCCAGGCCTCCCGTTTTTCATTCCATCATCCGGCGATCAGGCGCGCTTGCGCAGATCCGCCGCGATCTGATCGAGCAACTGTTGCCAACCCTGTCCCAGTTCGTCGACCAGCGGCCCGTAGCCATCATCAGGCAGTACTCGCACCTGCTGGAAGGGCATGTCCCGCAGCACAGTGCCCTCTTCCGTCAGCAGCCGCCAGCGACCGCTCAACACGGCACGACCATCGTGCCGGCCCTGGAAGCGCTCCACCGAGATGGTCAGGACGGGTCCCTTACGGGCCCCATCCTGCCGTATCACCCAGCCCGGCAGCCGGCTGGAGAGGCCGTTCAGGGTCAGCTGGTTCAGCTGACCGTCGAGGGAGCCCGCCCAGCGATGGTATTCGGCGAAATGCAGCTCGTTGCCAGCCAGCTGATAGACCAGGCTGGCCTTGTCCAGCTGCCCCGACAGGGCCACGGGACGCAGCACCAGCTGGTGCTGCGGCTGTGCCGCCACGGTCGGGGCCGGCTGATTATCCGTGTCGAGCGAGTAGTAATGCAGGCTGGTGGGGGCCGAACCACAACCCGCCAGCAGGCCCAGCAAGGCCAGGCTCATCATCCGTTTCTTCATCATTTTCCTCGCTTGGGCTCAGGATCCTGGGGATGGGCGCGATCGAAGATCAGCGAACTCGGCTGCTCATTCAATGAATGCACCAGGGGTTGCAACTCACCCATCAGCTGATTGAGTGACTGCACCGATTGGCGCAGCTCCTGATTGGTCTGGGAGCCGGCGTCATAGGCCTGCAGGGTATCCTGCAACTGCTTGAGACTCTGGTTGAGAGAGACAGGCAACTGCTGGGTCGCACTCTGGCCGGTGAACTGCTCCAGATTGGCACTCACGGCCTTGATGTGCTTGAGCGTCTTGTCCAGGGTCACCAGAGTGCTGTTGACCTGAGTCAGGGTGGTGCTCATGTCCATGTCGACGAACTTGTCGAGGATGAGGTTCACCTTGCGTTCGATCTGATCCAGCCCGGCCTGCTCGGTCGGGAACACCTGATAGCCCGCCAGCTTTATCGGCTGATAGGGGGGGGCATCCGGGTAGAAGTTGAGATCCACCACCTTGCCACCGGTCAGCAGACTGGAGGTCTTGAGGGTCGCCCTCAGCCCCTCCTTGAACTGCTTGCTGAACAGGGCACGCCACTGCTCCTTCTCCGCATTGGCATAGCGATGGGAGAGCCGCTGCACCTCGATCCGCGCCAACACGGGGATCTGGCGATTCTGGAAGATCTGCACGCCCTTGTCGTCGATGAGATAGGGGGCCGAGATGACAGTGCCGACCCGGATGCCGCGATACTGCACCGCCGCACCGGGGTGCAGGCCACCCACGTCACCCTCGAACAGGAAGACGTAGTCGATGAACTGATCCAGGCTACCCGCCAGCACGCTCGCCTCATCCTGGAACAGGACGAACTCATCCTGCTGCTTGACCGGCTCGCCGGGCGTCCAGCCGGGGGGCAGCCCCATGGTGATGCCGCCATCGAGCAGGCTCTCCAGCGAGTCCATCTTGACCTTCATCCCCTCGCTGCTCATGGAGACCTCGAAGCCCGGCGTCAGCCAGAAGCGGGAGTTGCTGCTCACCAGGATGTCGTAGGGGGCATTGATGAAGAGCTGGTACTTCATCTCGCTCTTCTCGGGCAGGAACTTGGCCTCCTCTACCTGGCCTACGGTGAAGCCCTGATAGCTGATGGGCGAGCCCACACCCAGTGCCCGTGCATCACGGCTGGTGAGGGAGAGCCGCAGCCCCTTGGCATCCAGCGAGGCCAGCGGCGGTATGTCCAGCATGGCATATTCACCGCGCGCCCTGCCCTTCTTGCCGGGGGAAAGCTCGATGTAGGCGCCGGAGAGCAGGGTGCCGAGGCCGGAGACCCCTTCCCGCCCGACCCTGGGCTTGACCACCCAGAACTGGCTGTCCTTCTTGAGCATGCCGGCCGCGCCATTGGTCAGGCGGGCCTTCAGCACGGCATGGCTGTAATCCTTGCTGAGCTCCACCGCCTCGATGCGGCCCACCTCCACCTCGCGGGAACGGATCACCGTCTTGCCCGCCACTATGCCCTCGGCGGTGGCCACGGTCAGGGTGAAGCTGGGGCCCTGCGAATACCAATGCTGGAACAGCATCCAGGCTCCGATGAACAGGGCCAGCATGGGCACCATCCAGATAGCGGCGGCCGAGCTCAGGAAGTCCGAGCCGGGTTTCCACCTTTTCTTACGCTCACTCACGTTCGCGTTCTCCTTGTTGTAAATCCCAGATCAGGCGGGAATCGAAACTCATGGCGGCCACCATGGTGATCAACACTACCCCGGCAAAGGCGACGGCCGCGGGGCCCGGATAAATGGTCATCAGATTATCGAGCCGGATGAGGCCTGCCAATATGGCCACCACGAAGACGTCGATCATCGACCAGCGCCCCACAAATTCGGTCATGCGATAGAGTTTCAGCTTGCGCAGCGGCGAGTCACCCTGACCGCGCTGCACCATGTAACAGAGCCACAGCAGCGCCAGGATCTTTACCAGCGGTACCACCACGCTGGCGATGAAGATGATGGCGGCTATGGGATAGGAGCCCATGCCCCACAGCAAAATCACCCCGCCCAAAATGGTCGAGGGGCTGTCGTCCCCCAGGAAGACGGTGTCCATGATGGGATAGAGGTTGGCGGGGACATAAAGGATCACCGAGGTGATGAGCAGCGCCCAGGTGCGGTTGAGGCCACCGGGCTTGCGTTGATGCAGACGGTCGCCACAACGGGAGCAGGTGTCGGCATCGGCGTCGCTCAGGGCGCCGCAGATGTGGCAGCCCACCAGCCCGGACTCCATGGCACCGGCCTCGGGATCCAGCTCCCGCGCCTCGGTCGGGCCAAACAACCGCTGCCACAGCCACATCCGATCCAGCGACGAGATCATCTTGATGAGCAGCAGGGTGTAGCCAACGAAGGCCCAGAACGACAGCCCCATCTTGATATCCGCCATGCCCATCAGCTTGACCAGGGAGATGAGCACCCCGATCAGGAAGACATCCACCATCAACCAGGGCTTGATCCGGCACAGCAGGCGGCCGAGGGAGCGCAGGGCATTGCTGTGCATCTCTTTATCTAGGCGCCACAGCACCAGCATGATGGAGCCGACATAGACCAGCGGCAGGCCGATCAGGGTCAGGCTCAGCACGGCCCCCAGAAACAGGTAGCCCTGCGCCACCAGGGTGGTGATGCACTGCAGGAAGGTCATCTCCTGCCCCACCCCGTGGGATGAGAACGACATGAAGGTGAAGGCGTTGGAGAGCCCGAACATGATGAGGGCAGCGAAGCCATAGGCCAGCGGCCTGCGCTCCTGCTGTGGCAGATGCTGACTCAGGGTATGACCGCAGCGCGGGCAACTGCTCGCCTCCCCCACCGCCAGCGTGGTCGCCGGCACCAGCAAGTCGCACTCTTCGCAGGCCGTCGCGTCATGGGTATAGGTGATTGGGTGTTGGTGTGAAACCGGATGCAAGATAGGACCCCAGCATGAGGCCGCAAACGGCCAGAGGCGCCAATTATTGCAGCCACCGCCATTAACCACCAGCCCTGTTCATGTACAGAACCTTAAGCGCCGCGAGATACATGCCAATACTGCGCTACGGGGCAAAGGTGGCGTTTGAACCAGTTCGGCCCGGCATCAAGGGCTCAAAGGGGCATATTTATCTGCCGTTTTGCTAAAGCACCCGCACATCCAGCCCTGTTCACCGGCGCTTTCGTGGTGGGGTAGAGAATGACTTTGACAAGCCAGTGGCCATTTAGCACAATCAAACGCCACTTTTTTTCCGCGGGACAATAATTTATGACAACTGAATCCCCAAGCTACTCTACGATTGAGCAAGCCTTCTCCCTTGGGAACGGGCAAGATTCTGCCCTTAACTGGTTGCGCAAGAACCGCAGTCAGGTCGCCATCTTCCTGGTGAGCGGCATCAAGCTGGAAGGGACCATCAGCGGCTTCGATCAGTACAGCGTGCTGCTGACCGATGCCCATGGCAACCAGCAGCTGGTCTACAAGGCCAAGATCTCCACCATCGCCATGCACTCCGGTCGCCCGGCGGTCAGCATCCAGCGGGCTCGCAAGCCACGCGTTTCCATGGCGCCGCGCCCCCATGGCGCCCCGAGTCGCTATGACGACAATCAGGGCGGCAGCAGCGAGCAGTGATGCTCGCCCCATCGCCATCCTGAGCCAGCTCCTCGCTACGTCAGCCAGTGACGAAGCGCATGTCCACTCTCATGTTTATCGCCTGTCCCGTATGAGAGTGGACTTTTTCCATGCCTTGACCGGGCAATAGCCCCATCCACTCAGTAGCTCAAGCCGACCGGTTCTCCTTCCCTGATCATGCAAACCTGCATCCCTGCGGCCTCACCGGCCTGGGCACCTATGCCCGTATCCTCGAACACCAGACAGCTGCCCGGCTCGACCCCGAGTCGCCGTGCCACCAGCAGGAAGGTGTCCGGATGAGGTTTATGCAGATCCACGTCATCGGCGGTGACCACCACGGGGAAGTAGCGATCCAGCCCGGTGTTGCGCAGCACGGCCTCGGCGTTGATGCGGGGAGAGCCCGTGCCTATCCCCATGGGGATCAGGCCGTGATAACGCTTGACCAGCTCCAGCATGGCCGGGAAGGGGGTCGCCTTGTGCAGATTGGCTACGTAATGCTCCGTCTTGCAGCGGGTCACGATCAGCGGATCCAGCGCTATCTGCTGCACCTCGGCCACCAGCAGCGCGATCTTGCGGCTGGGCATGCCACCCAGCTCATAGAACCAGTCGGCATCGAACTGGAAGCCAAACTCGCGGGCGCAGTGCTCCCAGGCGGCCAGGTGCAATGGCATGGAGTCCACCAGGGTACCGTCGAGGTCGAAAACCAGGCCTTGAAATCCGGATAGGGTCATGGTGCAGGATCTGTCTTGTGAAAATGGGCCCCCATTCTAGCCAGAGCCGCACCTCATCGCCATGAGCCAGATGACGGGAAACGCTTGCTCCCACATTTCTGTGACGGCAGGCCCAATCACTTGCCATAAGCGAGCTGAGGGCGGCGATAAAGAAGGCCGGCCTGAGGGCTCAGCGATAGGCCAGGGTGCAGGCCCGTCCCTGTGACTTGGCATCATAGAGCGCCCGATCCGCCTGCTCGGTCAGCGTCTGCCAGCCCTTGTCCGATGAGGGGATCAGATAGCTGAAACCAATGCTGACCGTGAGTGTCGCCGTCACCCTGGAGGCCGGATGCGCGATCTGCAACCGATCGAGCCCCTGGTGGATCTGCTCCGCCAGCAGCTCCGCCTCCCCCGCCTGCGGGGCACACAGCAGGATGACGAACTCCTCGCCACCATAGCGGGCCACCAGGTTGGTTCGGCGCCGCTCCGTCTCCTGCAGCAGGGCCGCCACCTGTTGCAGGCATCTATCCCCCTTGCCGTGGCCGAAGTGATCGTTGTAGGACTTGAACTCATCCACGTCGATCATCAGCACCGCCAATACCCCCTGATGGCGGCGAGCCCGCTCCCACTCCCGCTCCATGGTGATGTCCCACTGCCGGCGGTTGGCGATCCCGGTCAGGGGATCTTCCAGCGACAGCAGGGAGAGCCGCCGGTTCGCCTCCTCCAGCTCCCGGTTGGTGTCGGCCAGTTGCCGGGTCCGTTCCAACACCCTGAGCTCCAGCTCCCGGTTGAAATGCTCCAGCTTGGCCTGGGTGCGCTGACGGATCAGCAGTTGGGAGAGCACGGCGGCATACTGCTTGAAGATCTCGCTCTGGTAGGTCTTGAGCGGGCGGCGCCAGAGCAGGTTGTCGGCGGCGATCCAGCCGATCGGGGTAGTGCCGTCCCACAACGACACCATGGCATTCCAGCCGCGCCCCACCACCTGCTTCTCGTAATAGAGCGGGGCATCCTCCAGCACCAGCACATAATCCTTGCGCCGCAGCGCCTCCTGCACGGTGGGATGCTCCGGAATGGGGCTGACAAAGTGGTGCTCATCGATGAGCTCACCCGCCTCGTTGGTGCCCCAGGTGCCGTGCATGGTCTTGAATTCCTTGTCGATCAAGAAGATGGCGATACGATCGAACTGCAGTTCCTGCCGTGCCAGCGCCACCGCATCGTGCAGCAGCCGCTCCTCGCTGTCGCAGCTGGAGAGCTTGACCCCCACCTGATGCAGCGCCTGCAACATGCTGAGGAAGGAGTCCTGCAGGGCCTGGCTGCGGACGAGATCGGCCTGGGTGTGCCGCCGTTGATCCCGCTCCAGATCGACCTGACCGGCCAGCCGCCTGCTCTCCAGCTCGGCGGCGAGGTAGTGCATCAGCAGCTGGATGCTCTGCTGCTGGCGCCGCGGCAGGCGATCGAGGCGGCGCCGGGTCTCCAGATAGAGCACGGCCTCCAGCCCCTGGTGACGCTTGAGCGGGAAGCAGGCACGCAAACGGGGAGCTTCCGGCTCGACGCTGTCCCAGACCGCCTTGGTGGGGGCTATCTGCTCCACCAGCAGCTGGCCGAGATCGAGGGAACGTTCGATGAAGAGGATAGGGAGATCGAGGGAGGTGAGCGAGTCGGCATTCAGGCAGAGCAGCCCCAGTTCGGGCCGGTAGCAGTAGAGCTGGGGCGTGGGTGCCCGCAGCCACAAATAGAGCTGCTCGGCTTCGGTCTTTTCTCTGACCGCCGCCAGCGTCACTTCACAGAGGTGTTCAAAACTGGTGAAGTGCTCCGGATCCCATTCCTGCATGCCTGCTCATCCTTGGTTGTATCCAAGCGAGTATATCGGCAAAGCCAGGCCATTAACTGACCTGGCACTCAAAGCGCGATCCAGAGCCCAGTTTTACAACAAGTTCAAGGCCTGCATGGCCTCGCGGATGCGGGCACGGGTCGCGTCCGACAGCGGCATCACCGGCAGACGGCACTCCTCGCTGCACAGACCCAGCAGGGAGACGGCGTATTTGGCGCCGGCCGGGCTGGGCTCGGCGAACATGGCCTGATGCAGCGGGATCAACTTGTCCTGCAGCTCGCGCGCCGCCTGCCAGTCACCGGCCAGGGTCAGGTTCTGCACCTCGGCCACCAGCTTGGGGGCCACGTTGGCCGTCACCGAGATGCAACCCTGGCCACCGCCGATGTTATAGGCCACGGCGGTGGCATCCTCGCCGGAGAGCCAGGCAAATGGCGTCTTGATCAGCTGACGCTCAATCCAGGGACGGGCCAGATCACCGGTGGCATCCTTCACCCCGGCGATGCGCGGCAACTCGGCCAGCCGGGCCAGGGTCGCCGGTTGCACGTCGACGATGGCGCGCGGCGGTATGTTGTAGACGATGATCGGCTTGCTGGTGGCGTCATGGACCGCCTTGAAGTGGTGGAACAGCCCTTCCTGATTGGGGCGATTGTAGTAACCGGCCACGTGCAGGGTGGCATCCGCCCCGGCCCGCTCGGCATGCAAGGTATATTCGATGGCCTCGACCGGGTTGTTGGAGCCGGCACCGGCGATGACAGGCACGCGTCCCGCCACCTGCTTGACCACCAGCTCCACCACCCGGCAGTGCTCATCGTGGGTCAGGGTCGGGCTCTCCCCCGTGGTGCCGACCGGCACTATGCCGTGCGTTCCCTGCTCTATGTGCCACTCCACCAGACGAGCCAGTGCGGCCTCATCCAGCTGGCCCTGACGAAATGGGGTGATCAGGGCAACTATCGAACCTTGAAACATGGGATTTCCTTCTCCTAAACGTATGGATTGGCCAATAAAAAGCCCCGGTACTGGGGTCGCTACCGGGGCTGGAATCGTCTCAGGGATGAGAGGTTACGCGCGCACGTCAGCAGGCCCGGGGGTCAGGCTTTGTTTATGCTTTCGTTTCGATACGCGCAGCCGCATTGCATCATCTCTGGGTAAATAAGGTGTCTTGGCATATTTCGGGAACACGGCATAAATGTCAAGGCGAAAGCGGCCATGTATAATGGCCGCCCAAAATTGCGTGGAGAGACCCAATGAGCCGTCCTATCAGTGCCGTCAGCCAGATGCTGGAACGTAACCAAGCCCTCTTTGTCGGCAAGCGGCTGTTGATCTGCGGCGCCCTGGAGGATGACTATCCTCGCCAGCTGGCCGAACTGGCCGCTAGCCTGACGGTCTTCACGACGGATTATTGCTACTACCTCAGCCAGCAGGCCGCCCTGGGTGACGACATCCTGTTCGATCACCAGCTCGGCGGCGCTCCCCGCTTCGATGCCCTGCTGCTGCTGATGCCCAAGGCCAAGGCCGAGGCGCAGTACCTGCTGGCCATGATGACCCCCTTGCTGGAGGCGGGTGCCGATCTGCTGCTGGCGGGCGAGAACAGAGGCGGCATCAACGGGGCCGACAAGCTGCTGGCGCCCTATGGTGACCGGCCCATCAAACGGGACTCCGCCCGCCGCTGCTCCCTCTATCATGCCGAACTGAGCAAGCCGGTCGCCCCGTTCGAGCTGGACGCCTGGTTCAGTCGCTATGAGTGCCGGGCCGGGGCAACGGATCTGACCGTCATGGCCCTGCCCGGGGTGTTCAGCGCCGACGGGCTGGATCTCGGCAGCCAGATGCTGCTGGCCAGCCTGCCCCCCATGCGGGGCAAGCTGCTCGACTTCGGCTGTGGTGCCGGCGTCATCGGCTCGGTGCTGGCCAAGCGCAATCCCGAGTTGAGCGTCAGCATGGTGGACATCAGTGCCCTTGCGCTGGAATCCAGCCGCCGTACCCTGGCCGTCAACGGCCTGCAGGGACAAGTCTATGCCTCCGATGTCTATTCGAATATTGCCGAAAAATTCCAACATATCGTCTCGAATCCCCCCTTCCATGCCGGGCTCAAGACCTTCTATGCCGCCACCGAAACCTTCCTGGCCGAGGCACCGGCCTTCCTGACCGCCAACGGCTCCCTGACCATAGTCGCCAATGCCTTCCTGCGATACCAACCTATACTGGATACGCACTTCAAACGGACCGAGGTGATCGGCAGCGATGCCAAATTCAGGGTGTATCTGGGCAAAGCGTAAATAAGTCTAACTGTTGTAATAAAACCAGTAGAGAGTGCCAGATGGGATCTGATAAGGTATCAGGAAAACGATTTCCACCCCTTTAGGGGTGTTTTTTTGCAGCAAGTTGAAAACCTTTTCAAGCAGGGAGATAGAGAAGATGGCAGGCATATTGACCATGATTCTGGCGGGGGGAGAAGGCACTCGCCTCCAGCCGTTGACCACCACTCGCAGCAAGCCTTCTGTGCCCTTTGGCGGCAGTTATCGCTTGATCGACTTCGTCCTCAACAACTTCGTCAACGCCGACTTCCTGCGCATCTATGTGCTCACCCAGTTCAAGTCCCAGTCCCTCTACCTGCACATGAAGAAGGGCTGGAACATCGTCGGCATCACCGACCGCTTCATCGACCCCATTCCGGCCCAGATGCGAATGGGCAAGCGCTGGTATGACGGCACGGCAGACGCCATCTATCAGAACCTGCGCTTCATCGAGACCTCGGATCCCGAGCATGTCTGCATCTTTGGCTCCGATCACATCTACAAGATGGACGTGAGCCAGATGGTCACCTTCCACAAGCAGAAGGCTGCCGCCATGACGGTGGCGGCGCTGCGCATGCCCATCGCGGAGGCGAGCGCCTTCGGGGTGATCGAGGTGGATCAGGAGGGGCGGATGATCGGCTTCGAAGAGAAGCCCAAACATCCCAAGCACATCCCCGGGGATCCGAGCCAGGCCCTGGTCTCCATGGGCAACTACATCTTCGAAACCGAGACCCTCTACCGCGAGCTGAAGCGGGATGCCGCCGAGGAGAACTCCAGCCACGACTTCGGCAAGGACATCATCCCCAGCCTCTACCCGCGCACCCCTGTCTATGTCTACGACTACAGCACCAACGTGATCCCGGGCGAGAAGCCCAATGTCTACTGGCGTGACGTGGGCACGCTTGACTCTTATTGGCAGGCGCACATGGACCTGGTCGCCGACGACGCTCCCTTCTCGCTCTACAACCGCAAGTGGCCGCTGCACACCCATTATCCGCCCCTGCCGCCCGCCACCTTCATCGACACCGATGAGTGCAAGGTCAAGATCGCCAACTCCCTGATCGCCGGCGGTTGTTTCATCCAGGGCAGCCAGATCCAGCGCTCCATCCTGGGGTTCAGCTGCAACATAGGGCCCTGCAGCCACATCAGCGAATCCGTGCTGTTGGGGGATGTGAAGATAGGTGAGGGCTGCTCAATTCGGCGCGCCATCATCGATAAAAACGTTGAAATTGCACCCGGCACCGTGATCGGTGAGAATCTGGACCATGATCGAGAGAGGTTTACCGTATCCGAAGGCGGTATCGTCGTGGTACCTAAGGGAGCAAGAGTTGGCTATTAACCCACTGAAAATCCTGTTTGTTGCCTCGGAGGTTGAGGGGCTGGTGAAGACCGGGGGCCTGGCGGATGTGGCCAGAGCCCTGCCACTGTATCTGGCCCGGCAGGGCCACGACGTCCGTATCATCCTGCCCTTCTACAAGACACTCAAGCGCCGGGACGAGGCCAAGCTGATCGCCTCGCGCTGGCTGCCGACGCCGCCGGATCGGGCCGACATCAGCTACCGCATCTATCAGCTGGAGCTGGACGGGATCTGTGTCTATCTGCTCGACTGCCCGCAATATTTCGAGCGGCCCCAGCTCTATGCCGAGAACAACCAGGCCTATCCCGACAACGGCGAGCGTTTCGCCTTCCTGGCGGCGGCGGCCCTGCACGCCTGCGAGCAGCTCGACTTCGCCCCCGACATAGCACACTGCAACGACTGGCATACCGGCCTGCTGCCGCTGCTGCTCAAGACCCGGCACGCCCATAATCCCTTCTTCCAGCACACCCGCTCGGTGATCAGCATCCATAATGCGGCCTTTCAGGGAGTGTTCGATCGCCCGCAGTTCTGGGCCGTGCCCGAGATCACCGACTACGAGCAGCGCATCAGCTACGACTACGGTCACATCAACCTGCTCAAGTGCGGGGTGCTCTATGCCGACAAGATCAATGCGGTCAGCCCCAATTACGCCAGCGAGCTGCTGACCCACCTGGGTGCCCATGGCATGGCCAGTGTGTTCCAGCAGCGGGCGGCCGACCTGCGCGGCATCCTCAACGGCTGCGACTATCAGGATTGGGATCCGGCGTTCGATGAGCTGCTGCCCGCCACCTATGATGGCGACAACCTCGCCGGCAAAGCCGTCTGCAAGCAGACCCTGCAGCAGGAGACCGGCCTGCCCGTCGCCGAGCTGCCCATCTATGGCATGGTGTGCCGCCTGACCGAGCAGAAAGGGGTGCACCTGCTGATCCCGACCCTGGACAAGTTCCTGCAACACCAGGTGCAGATGGTGATCGTGGGTTCTGGTGATCCCTCCCTCGCCGCCCAGCTGCAAGCCATAGCCGCGCAACACCCGGACAAGTTCGCCTTCATCAACGCCTATGATGATCGGTTGGCCCACCTGGTGGAGGCCGGTGCCGACTTCTTCCTGATGCCCTCCCTGTTCGAGCCCTGTGGTCTCAACCAGATGTACAGCCTCGCCTACGGCACCCTGCCGCTGGTGCGGGCGGTCGGCGGCCTGAAAGACACAGTGGTGGACTGGGCGGCCGATCCTGCACTGGCCACCGGTTTCTGCTTCAACGATCCCACCGCCAGCACCCTGCTCGATGCCATGCGCCGCAGCCTGCTCCATTACCTGCAGGATCCCGTGCGTTTCGCCCAGGTGCAACGCAATGCCATGCACACCCGCTTCAACTGGGCGGACTCGGTGACCCAGTACGAACAGATGTACCGGGATGCACTGGCCCCTGTTCGACGCTGATTTGCTGAAGTTTTGTGCCCTTAACACGGCTTTACCCGTCAACAGCGAAAAAAGTCACCTTTGGCTGTTGACGCCCCCCCAAAACTCTATAAAATCCCCCACCGCAGTGATGCGAAGGTGGCGGAATTGGTAGACGCGCTAGCTTCAGGTGTTAGTGTCCCACGGATGTGAGGGTTCGAGTCCCTCTCTTCGCACCATACTGCAACATGCTTCATCGGTGGCATGTAAAATAAGATTGATGACCCAATGTGCGAAGGTGGCGGAATTGGTAGACGCGCTAGCTTCAGGTGTTAGTGTCCCACGGATGTGAGGGTTCGAGTCCCTCTCTTCGCACCATGCTTTTATCGGACAGCATGTAAATCCAGACTGATAACCCAAGATGTGCGAAGGTGGCGGAATTGGTAGACGCGCTAGCTTCAGGTGTTAGTGCCCCCCGGGTGTGAGGGTTCGAGTCCCTCTCTTCGCACCATGATTCTGACATGTAAAAACAGAGCGATGCGTTCCAACCGCATTTAAAAATAAGCTGGAGAAAAAAACAGTGTGCGAAGGTGGCGGAATTGGTAGACGCGCTAGCTTCAGGTGTTAGTGTCCCACGGATGTGAGGGTTCGAGTCCCTCTCTTCGCACCATCTATTATGCAAAAGGCCCATCACGCAAGTGATGGGCCTTTTGTTTTTGGCCTCGCCGTGGCTATGCTCTTGCTAGTCCAACACCATCAACAAGGACGCCCGATGATCCTGGATACCGACATTCACAACTTCTATGAGCAGCTGGTGCTCAAGGAGATAGAGAAACAGGGACTGAGTCAGACGCTGAGCTCCCACCAGCTGGCCGATCTCTGCTGCCTGACCCTGAACCAGCTCCCCTCTCACTACATCCGCCACAACGTCGACATGATCTACTTCATGACCGAGGCCCAGCGTGCCGAGATGGAGCAGAAGGTCATCGCCTCGCTTCAGCAGGCGCACGAAAAAATCCAGGCAGTCCCCTCTCGCTGACTAGGACCAGGACTGCTGCCAGAGCAAGGCCACGACCCCGGTCATGCCGGCGACTGGCAGCAGGATCAGCACCGGCCTCAGTTTGGGTTCCAACATGACCCAGGCCGCCAGCACAAAGCCCAGGCTCCACACCCCGTACGCCTTGTCCTGACCCCAGCCCAGTACCGCCAGCAAGCCCGCCAACAGCAGGCACCTCACTATCCAGATCATGGTGAACATCCCTTTCGCATCATTCGATAACGATTATCATTTGTATTTTAGCATAGTGCTATCGGACTTTTCTATCGGCGTCGGATGTCTCATCGGGGCAAACAGGGCACTCAAAAACGGGTCATGAGATCAACTAATTTGTAAGTTTTTCAATCAAAACTGCATTTTTGCTAAATGTGTTGGGATTTTAGACCCTGAGTTTGTGGTAGATTGCGGCCTCTTTTTGGGTTGCCCCCTCGGGATACAAGTATCCACAGGACGAGAGGGAGCGACCTTGGCGAGCAAGAGTTTAGGAAGTATCTATGCAAAACCAACATAACCACATTCGACTGCCTAACATGCCACAGGTGTTTGCCTGCCTGGCCATTTTCCTGGCCCTGGCCTTCTCCTTCACCAGCGTGCTCGACTTGCCAATCCAGTTGGCACTGTTCATCGCCTGGTTCGTCATCATGGGACTCGGCATCCGGCTCGGCCATGATTACAAATCCTTGGAGCAGGCCGCCGTCGACGGTGTCGCCAAGGGCATGGGCGCCATCCTGATACTGGTCTCCGTCGGTGCCCTGGTCGGCACCTGGATCGCGGGCGGCATAGTCCCCAGCATCATCTACTTCGGGCTCAAGGTGATACACCCGTCCATCTTCCTGCTGGCGACCCTGATCATCTGCTCCCTCACCTCCCTTGCCACCGGCACCTCCTGGGGCTCGGCGGCCACCGCCGGCATCGCCATGATGGGCATAGGCCACAGCCTGGGCGTGCCTGCACCACTGGTGGCCGGTGCCGTACTCTCCGGCGTCTATTTTGGTGACAAGCTCTCCCCACTCTCCGACTCCGTGGTGCTGGCCTCCACCATGTCCAACGTCGACGTGGTGGAGCACATCAAGGGCATGCTGCCCATCAGCCTGTTCTCCTATGTCATCACGGCGGCCCTGTTCACCGTGGTCGGCATGCAGTACTCGGGCAACGTCAGCCTGGAGCAGGTCAACCTGGTGATGGAGGCGCTCGACAAGCAGTTCAACATCACCCCGCTGGCCATAGTGCCCGTGATACTGGTGCTGGGGCTGCTGGCCAACCGCAAGCCCGCCTTCCCGGTGATCAGCTTCGGCGCCCTGCTCGGCCTGGTCTGGGCCATCGCCTTCCAGGACATGGATCCGGTCAAGGCCATGCACTCCGCCTACAGCCCGTTCGCCATCACCTCGGGGGTCGACTTCATCGACAACATCCTGGGCCGCGGCGGCATGGAGTCCATGCTGGGCTCGGTGGCGGTCATCATCTTCGGGCTGGGCTTCGGCGGCCTGCTGGAGAAGGTCGGCATCCTGGCGGTGATCGCCAGCGCCTTCGAGAAGCGCATCAACAGCGTCGGCAGCCTGACCAGCCACACCATAGCCACCGCCTTCCTGGCCAACGTGTTCGGCTCGGCCATGTATGTGTCGCTGATCCTGACCCCCAAGATCATGGCCAAGAACTACGACCGGCTGGGGCTGGAGCGCAAGAACCTCTCCCGCAACGCCGAGTTCGGTGGCACCCTCACCTGCGGCATGGTGCCCTGGAGCGACAACGGCATCTTCATGGCCGGGGTGCTGGGGGTGGCGACCCTGGATTACCTGCCCTACATGTGGCTCAGCTTCACCTGCATCCTGGTGACCATCACCCTCGCCTACCTGGGCAAGGCGGTGAACCGGATCCCGGTGATCGAGGCGGCCAGTTCTCGCTAAGCATTCAAAAACAATGACAAAGGCGCCTGCGGGCGCCTTTTGTTTGGACGGGATTCGAGGTTAAGCTGGCAACCAACCTCGTCGCTCGTGGCAGGATGCCCAGATGAACTTTACCTTTCGCCAGATCCGCTATTTCGTGGCCGTGGCCGACAGCTTCTCGGTGAGCCGCGCCGCCGCCGAGCTGCACATCTCCCAGTCGGCGGTCACCAGCGCCATCCGCGAGCTGGAGACCGAGCTCGGCGCCGCCCTGTTCGAGCGCAACCCCCGTGGCGTCAGCCTCACCGCCCAGGGTCACCAGTTCCTGCTCCATGCCAGACGCATCCTGGGCGCCATGACGGAGGCGGGCCAGTCCCTCAAGGCGGTGGCACAGCAGGATCAGGGCCAGCTCACCATAGGGGTAACCACGCTGGTAGCCGGTTACTACCTGTCGGAGGCGCTCGGCCGCTTCCGGCGCGCCTTCCCGGCGGTGCGCATCGAGGTGAAGGAGGACGAGCAGCCGTTTCTCGAGCATCAGATCGTCAACGGCGAGGTGGACGTGGGGATCCTGATGACCAACCGCACCATCCGTCAGGAGGCGTTCGATACCGAGCTGCTGACCCGCTCGCCGCTGCGGCTCTGGCTCGCCGCCAATCACCCCCTCTGCGCCGAATCGACCCTCTCCCTCAAGGCGCTGAGCGAGGAGCCCATGATCTCCCTCACCGCCGATCAGCTGGATCAGATCATCGGCTCTGGCCTGCGCCGCTACGGCATCCAGCCCCGCATAGTGCTGCGCACCGCCTCGGTGGAGGCGGTGCGCAGCCTGGTGGCCAGCCAGCTCGGCGCCGCTCTGCTGCCGGACTTCGCCTACCGCCCCTGGTCGCTGGAACAGGAGCGGGTCGAGGCCCGCGCCATCAAGGAACCCATCCCCGCCATCGACATCGGCCTGGTGTGGCGGCGCGGCTCACACCTGAGTTGGACCGCCCGTGAATTCATCGACATAGTGCGGGATCAGAGCCGGCTGCGGGCCCGCCAGACGGCCTCCCGCTAGGAGCATCCCCCCGAACGCCACGAAAATTCAGATTCATATGCACTCGATATCGATTTAGTAGATACCTGGGCGATTAAAAATTGAAATTCTCATTACTGCTCGCTTCTCCTACGCTCATGACTGGTTAACAGGATGTTAATGCCATCGTGGCATCGCCATGGTTCAAGTTGATGCAAGGAGAGCAAGATGAAACTGACCCCCCTGACCCTGGCCCTGATCCCGGCGCTGCTGGCAGGCCAGACCCAGGCCGCCCCGACCGAACTCGGCAAGGGTGAAGGCCAGCTCAACATCGTGGCCTGGGCCGGCTATGTCGAGCGCGGCGAGACCGACAAGAACTACGACTGGGTCACCGGCTTCGAGAAGGAGACCGGCTGCAAGGTCAGCGTCAAGACGGCCGCCACCTCGGACGAGATGGTGGCCCTGATGAACGAGGGGGGCTTCGATCTGGTGACCGCCTCCGGCGACGCCAGCCTGCGCCTCATCGCCGGCGGCAAGGTGCAAGCGCTCAACCTGGCGCTCATCCCGAGCTATGGCAAGATAGATCCCCGCCTGCAGAGCGCCCCCTGGCACACGGTGGAAGGCAAGCACTACGGCGTGCCCTACCAGTGGGGCGGCAACATCCTGATGTACAACACCAAGGTGTTCCCCAAGGCGCCAGACTCCTGGAGCCTGGTGTTCGAGGAGCAGACCCTGCCGGACGGCAAGTCCAACAAGGGTCGGGTGCAGGCGTTCGACGGCCCCATCCACATCGCCGATGCCGCCCTCTATCTGATGACCCACCAGCCGGCGTTGGGGATCAAGGACCCCTACGAGCTGAACGAGGATCAGTACAAGGCCTCCCTCGAGCTGCTGCGCAAGCAGCGTCAGCTGGTCGGCCGCTACTGGCACGACGCCTTCGTCCAGATCGATGACTTCAAGAACGAGGGGGTGGTCGCCTCGGACTCCTGGCCGTTCCAGGCCAACACCCTGATCGCCGACAAGCAGCCCATCGCCACCACTGTACCCAAGGAAGGGGTCACCGGCTGGGCCGACACCAGCATGGTGCACAGCGAGGCCAAGAACCTGACCTGCGCCTACCAGTGGCTGGAGCACTCCCTCAACAACAAGCTGCAGGGGGATCTCGCCTCCTGGTTCGGCTCTGTGCCCGTGGTGCCCGCCGCCTGCGAGGGCAATGCCCTGCTGGGCAAAGAGGGCTGCAAGACCAACGGCATAGAGAACTTCGACCGGGTGCACTTCTGGCGTACCCCCGTCTCCCAGTGCAAGAGCCAGGGGACTTGCGTGCCCTACTATCGCTGGGTGTCTGACTATATCGCCATTCTGGGCGGTCGCTGAGTCCCGCCGAGACAACGCCGTTGTGGGCCGGGTGGAGACCCGGCCCTGTTCGATGACAAGGATGTACCATGACAGCCGTACAATTTGACCGGGTCAGCCGCCACTACGGCGAGGTGAAGGCGGTCGACGACATCTCCTTCCAGATCCCCTCCGGTGAATTCTTTACCCTGCTGGGCCCAAGCGGTTCCGGCAAGACCACCTGCCTGCGGATGATCGCCGGCTTCGAATACCCGAGCGCGGGGGAGATCCGCCTGTTCGGCGAGCCCTGCTCCCGGGTGCCGCCCTACGATCGCAACCTCAATACCGTCTTCCAGGACTACGCCCTCTTCCCCAACATGGATGTGCGCGACAACATCGGCTACGGCCTGATGATCAGGGGCGTGCCCAAGGCGGAGCGCCATCGCAAGGTGGACGAGATGCTGGAGCTGGTGCGCCTGCCCGGCGTCGGCAACCGCAGGCCGGGCCAGCTCTCAGGCGGTCAGCGCCAGCGCATCGCCATCGCCCGTGCCCTCATCAATCAACCGCGCATCCTGCTGCTGGACGAGCCGCTGGGGGCGTTGGATCTCAAGCTGCGCGAGCAGATGCAGCTCGAGCTCAAGGCGCTGCAGCGCCAGCTCGGCATCACCTTCATCTTCGTCACCCACGATCAGCAGGAGGCGCTCTCCATGAGCGACCGCATCTGCATCTTCAGCCAGGGCAGGATCGAGCAGATCGCCGCCCCGGATCAGGTCTACGACGCCCCCGCCACCCCCTTCGTCGCCCGCTTCGTCGGCACCGTCAACCTGTTCGAGGGGGAGCAGGCCAGGCGGCTGTGCGGCGACAGTCAGCAGATGATGGTGCGCCCGGAGCGGATCCGGCTGAGCGAGGCCGGCAGCCCCGGCTGGTCCGGCGAGATCCGTGAGGTGGAATACCTGGGTGCCTTCGTGCGCTATAGAGTCGACCTGGGGGAACGGCTCGAGATCATCGTCAATCACCCCAACGAGGGTCAGGCCCGCCTGGCCCGTGGCGCCCAAGTCAGCCTCAGCTGGCCGGAGCAGGCGATCCATCGCCTGAGCACCGCCGAAACGGGGGCTCAATCATGAGCCTCCCCCACAGTGCGAGCCTGACCATGAGCCACGCCACCACCCACACCAGACCCCGCCCGCTGCGGCGCCTCTCCACCCTGCTGTACGGCCGCCCCGGCCTGCTGCTGGGGATACTGCTCGGCCCACCCCTGCTCTGGCTCGGCATCATCTATGTGGGCTCCCTGCTGATGCTGCTCTCCAACGCCTTCTTCGGGCTGGACGAGTTCAGCGGCCAGGTGCGCCACGAGCTGGGGCTGCAAAACTTCGTCGCCCTGCTGCGGGCAGAAAACTTGGACGTCATCGCCCGCACCGCCGGCATGTCGCTTGCCGTAACCCTGGCCTGCGCCCTGCTCGGCTTTCCCATCGCCTACTACATGGCGCGCTACACCAGCGGCAAGACCCGGGCCCTGTTCTATCTCGGCATCATGCTGCCGCTCTGGTCCAGCTACCTGGTGCGGGTCTATGCCTGGAAGCTGATCCTGGCCAAGGAGGGGGTCATCAGCTGGCTGGCGGACAGCCTGGGGTTGGACTGGCTGCTGGACGGCATCCTCTCACTGCCCATGATCGGCGGCCCCTCCCTGTCGTTCTCGCGGCTCGGCACCTTCATCGTCTTCGTCTATGTCTGGCTGCCCTTCATGATCCTGCCGATCCAGGCGGCGGTGGAGCGGATCCCGCGCTCCCTGATCGAGGCGAGCAGCGATCTCGGCGCCACCCCGGCGCAGACCTTTCGCACCCTGATCCTGCCGCTGGCATTGCCGGGGGTGGTGGCGGGTTCCATCTTCACCTTCTCCCTGACGCTCGGGGACTACATCATCCCCGGCATCATAGGCAACTCAACCATGTACATAGGGCAGGTGGTCTACATGCAGCAGGGCACGGCGGGCAACCTGCCGTTCGCCGCCGCCTTCTCGCTGGTGCCTATCCTGATCATCGCCATCTACCTCACCATCGCGAAACGCTTGGGGGCTTTTGATGCACTCTAATCCCTCTATGAATCAGGATCAGGGTCAGCGCCCCTCCGGCCTGCTCAAGTACGCCGCCATCGGCGGGCTGCTGTTCCTGCATATCCCCATCCTGTTTATCTTCCTCTACGCCTTCACCAGCGAGAGCAAGAGCTACCAGTTTCCACCGCCTGGGCTGACCCTGAAGTGGTTCGAGGTGACGCTAAACAGACCCGATGTGTGGCGCGCCATCCAGCTGTCGCTGGAGGTGGCGGGGCTCGCGACCCTGGCCGCCATGGTGCTCGGCACCCTGGCGGCGGGGGCCATCGCCCGCAGCCGCTTCTTCGGCCAGGAGGCGGTGTCGCTCTTGCTGGTGCTGCCCATCGCCCTGCCCGGTATCGTCACCGGCATCGCACTGCGCTCCGCCTACGGCCTGCTGGAGATCCCGTTCAGCTTCTGGACCATCGTCATCGGTCACGCCACCTTCTGCGTGGTGGTGGTCTATAACAACGCCCTGGCGCGCTTTCGCCGCACCAACCAGTCGCTGATCGAGGCCTCGATGGATCTCGGCGCCGACGGCTTCCAGACCCTGCGTTATGTGATCCTGCCCAACCTCGCCACCGCCCTGCTGGCGGGGGGTATGCTGGCGTTCGCGCTCAGCTTTGACGAGGTGATAGTCACCACCTTCACCGCGGGCCAGCAGACCACGCTGCCCATCTGGATGTATCAGGAGCTGATCCGCCCCCGCGATCGGCCCGTCACCAACGTGGTGGCACTCATCATAGTGGCCTTCACCACTATCCCCATTCTGCTTGCCTACTACCTCACCCGCGACGGCCAGGACGTCGCCGGCAGTGGCAAGTGATGACTCAACGCCTGCGCAAGGATGCAACATGAAGCTCTCTACCCAACTCTTGATCGACGGCCAGTTTGTCACCGGTGATGGCCAGGCCGAGCCCATCCTCAACCCGGCCACCGGCGAGCTGCTCGCCTCGGTGCCTGAAGCCTCGTTCGAGCAGGTCAGCCGGGCGGTGAACGGGGCCCAGCGCGCCTTCGCCCAGTGGAGCCGCACCACCCCGGCCCAGCGCAGCAACCTGCTGCTGCGCCTCGCCGATGCCATAGAGCGTCACGCCGAGGAGTTCGCGGCGCTCGAATCTCTCAACTGCGGCAAGCCCTATATGGCGGTGCTCAATGACGAGCTGCCGGCGGTGGTGGACTGCTTCCGCTTCTTCGCCGGGGCGGCCCGCTGCCTGCAGGGGCCGCTGGCCGGGGAGTACATAGAGGGCCACACCAGCATGATCCGCCGGGATCCCATCGGCGTGGTGGGCAGCATAGCCCCCTGGAATTACCCGCTGATGATGGCCGCCTGGAAGATGGCGCCGGTACTAGCCGCCGGCAATACCGTGGTGCTCAAGCCCTCGGAGCAGACCCCGCTCACCGCCCTGCGCCTGGCCGAGCTCGCCAGCGAGATCTTCCCCCGCGGCGTCATCAACGTCATCTGTGGCCGGGGCGAGAGCGTGGGGGCGCCGCTGGTGGAGCACCCGCTGGTGCGCATGGTGTCGCTGACCGGCGATATCGCCACCGGCCAGAAGATACTGCAGAGTGCCGCCCGCACCATGAAGCGCACCCACCTTGAGCTGGGGGGCAAGGCGCCTGTCATCATCTTCGACGACGCGGATCTGGAGGCCGTGGTGGCGGGCATTCGCACCTTCGGCTTCTACAACGCCGGTCAGGACTGCACCGCCGCCTGCCGTATCTATGCCCAGGGCAAGATCTACGACAAGTTCGTCACCACCATGACCGAGGCCGTGGCCTCCATCAGGGTGGGCAGCCAGCGCGAGGAAGGGGTGGAGATGGGGCCACTCATCTCGGACCGGCAGCGCAACAGAGTCGCCAGCTTCGTGGAGCGGGCGGTGAGCAGCGGCCATGTGGAGGTCACGGCTGGCGGCAAGATCCGCCCCGGCAACGGCTTCTTCTTCGAGCCGACCCTGATCGTCGGCGCCCGCCAGGAGGATGAGATAGTGCGACGCGAGGTGTTCGGCCCCGTGGTCTCGGTGACCCGCTTCAACGACGCCGAGCAGGTGGTACAGTGGGCCAACGACTCGGACTATGGCCTTGCCTCCTCGGTCTGGACCCGGGATCTCGGCCTCGCCAGCAAGGTGGCCAGCCACCTGCAATATGGCTGCACCTGGATCAACACCCACTTCATGCTCTGCTCAGAGATGCCCCACGGCGGCATGAAGATGTCCGGCTACGGCAAGGATCTCTCCCTCTACGCGCTGGAGGACTACACTGTGCCGCGCCACATCATGGTCAAGCTCTGACAAACGACAAGGCTGGCCCCGGGGCCAGCCTTGCTGCATGGATCCGCATTCCAATCCTCACCTCAGCCCGACATCCCCCAGACACAACCTCCACTCCTTATGACAGTCGCCATAGCCAGTGATGATCCAGGATCAGCAGGCCGAACAGCAGCATCAGGTGGTAGATGGAGAAGCGGAAGGTGCGCATCGCCTGGCCGGGCCGGTCCGCAAACTTCAATAGCCATGCGTGCCAGCAGAACAGCAGGTTCAGTGCCAGGCTGCCGATCAGGTAGAGCAGGCCCGACATGCCGATCAGGTAGGGCAGCAGGCAGATCAGGCTCAGGATCAGCAGGTAGAACAGGATCGCCGTCTTGGTAAACTCTATGCCGTGGGTGACCGGCAACATGGGAATGTTGGCACCGGCATACTCATCGCGCCTGTGGATCGCCAGCGACCAGAAGTGGGGCGGCGTCCAGGCGAAGACGATCATCACCAGCAGCCAGGGCTCGGCCGAGAGCTGCCCTGTGATGCTGGTCCAGCCCAGCAGAGGCGGCATGGCCCCCGCCAGCCCGCCGATGACAATGTTCTGCGGCGTGGCCCGCTTCAGCAACAGGGTGTAAACCACCGCGTAACCAAACAGGCTGGCCAGGGTCAGCCAGGCGGTCAGCGGGTTCACTCCCCAATAGAGCAGGACAAAGCCCAGCAGGGCCAGCCAGAGTGCAAAGGTCATCGCCTGCCGCGACCCGATCCGCCCTCTGGCGACCGGGCGCCAGCGCGTCCTGCGCATCTGGGCGTCGATGCCGCGATCCAGGGTATGGTTCATGGCCGCCGCCGCTGCCGCCAATAACCCGATTCCCACCAGGCCCAGCATCATGCGATCCAGCGAAGCGACCGTCGGCTCGGCCAGCAGCATGCCGACCCAGGCCGTCAGCAACAGCAAGGCCACCACCCTGGGCTTGGTCAGCTGGTAATAGTCCCGCAGCAGTCGGGGATCGATGAAGTGAGCCAAGGGCTTGCTGTTCATGTCTGACTCCTGATCGCCTCGGGCGACAGCGAAAGGGAAGGCCGGGGACGAGAGAGCCGCCCACGGGCCAGCACACAACACACCAGCAGGTGCGCCGCCACCAGGTTGTGCGCGAGTGCATTCGCCAACGGCAGGGCCAGGTGGACGTTCGCCAGCCCCAAGGCAATTTGCACCAGCAGCAGGGTCAGCAAGAGCCCCCCCAGGAAGCGCAACGGGGCTCCCTGGCGGATCAGGGCGAGGGCAAAGCCCCCCACCAGAAGGGCGGTGGCAAGGGCCCCCAGACGATGGGCGATATGTATGGTCTGGCGCGCCTCCTTGCTCAGCACCCCGAACTCATAGCTGGCGTGGCCGAGTGGCAGATGAAAGGCCTCCTCCCAGTTCAATTGCGCCTGCCAGCTCCCCTGGCAGAGAGGCAGCTCGACGCAGGCCATCGCCGCATAGTTCGCCGACGTCCAGCCACCCAGCGCTATCTGCACCAGCAGCACGCCGCAGGCCGCATTGCCGAGCCTGGGCAAGCCCTGACCGCGGCAGACGGGCGGGTTCGCGGGGGAGCGCGCAAGCTCGGTCCGATAGAGCCAGAGCAGGGTCAGGATGGCGAACCCACCCAGCAGGTGGATGGTCACCACCAGAGGGTGCAGCGCCAGCGTCACAGTCCACATGCCCAGCGCCGCCTGCCCAACTACCAGCACCAGCAAAGCCCCCGAGAGGCGACGCAGACGGCCGCCTGCGCGCCAGCTCAGCACGAACAGCAGCGCAATCACACCACCCAGCACACCGGCGAAGTAGCGGTGCACCATCTCGCTGCGCGCCTTGTGGGGCTCCAGCGGCGTGTCCGGGTAGAGCTGGGCCGCCCGCTCCATATGTGCGGACTGGGGGACTGTCAGGGAGCCGTAACAGCCGGGCCAATCGGGGCAGGCCAGCCCGGCATCCGTCAGTCGGGTATAGGCCCCGAGCACGATGACCAGCACCGCCAGCGCGATGGCGATCGATGCCAGCTGCTTCTGTATCTTCATACGGCACCTCGCTGACGCCTGCATCCGGATAATGGCGACATGACACACAACACAGGCCTCATGTGCGCTTTCATTGCACACCTCGCTGATACTTGAGCAACTGCTGCAGATCCGACAGCACGCCCTTGCCAAACAGCGGCCACTCGGTCGTGCTGGCCGGCACCTCATAGCGCAGTATGGCCAACCCCTGCGGGTCGACCAGCATCAGATCCCCCGCTTGCATCTCGGCGCGGGCCTCGGGTCCGGACTCGGCGGCCAGTTGCACCAGCGCCAGCTTGTCCAGGTTGCGGCCAAGGGCACTCCGGATCCGCTGCATCAAGACCGGCACCTGCCGGCATTCGGCCTCACAGCGCCCGGCCTCCAGGTACACCAGTCGCCATTTGACCTGACTCGAGGGAAGCGGTTGCAACAGATAGATGTCCCGGCTCAGCCACTGCCCCTTGCTGCGGGTACCGGGCTCATACCAGCCCTGGCGCAGGATCAGCGCCGCCAACAACACCGGCAGCAGGATCACCAGCGCAAAGAGGGCAGGCACCTTCCATCTTGACCATCTGTTCATGGGGACAACCTCCTTGTCAGCACCAGCCCGCCCACCAGCATCACCAGCGCCAGTCCGAGCCACTGCAGCGCATACGCCCTGTGCTTCTCCGGCGGCATGACATTCTGTTGGTAGTGATAGAGGAACGGGGAACTCTTCTGATAGAACACGGCATCGACGAGCTGCGAGCCCAGGATCTGGCTCAGGGCATCCACCCTGATGGACTGCAGCCGGTTCGGATAGGGGCCAGCCTCGATGTTCTGACCCAGCAAGATGCCACCGGGCCGGATACGCAGCAGGCCATCGAGTTCGAGGGTGGGGGGAATCGCCGGCTGTGGCAGCCGTTGCCGCTCGGCAGGGGCCGGCAGCCAGCCCAGATTGACCAACAGCAGGGGAGAGTGGGCATCGGCACGCACCGGGATGATCACGTCATAGCCGACTTGCTGCTCAACCAGCTGATTGTCCAGCAGCCACACATAGGGAGCGACCCACGCCACCCGCCCCCGCAGTGGCATCCCATCGAGGCGATCAGGATGACGCCAGTCGAGTTCCGCCAGCGTCAAGGGATCGGCCAACTGCATTGTAGCCACGTGCCCTAGCCAGGCCTCCTTCTCGGCCGCCCGCTGCCATTGCCAGAGGGCCAGCTTGCACAAACAGGCCGACACAACCAGAGTGAATATCAGAACAAACCAGCGCCTGTGATGGAACGGTCGCTGCTTATGCCATGTCGCCATGTCGCGCATCTTGTGGAGGGCCCTAACATGTTGATCAAGATAGTGCTGGTGCTCATGTTGCTGCTCATCATCGGGCAGCTGTTTCACGCCCTCTGGCTGATGCTGAGTACCGGCCAGGCCGGGCAGAAAATGTCGGCCCCACTGGGTCGCCGCGTGCTGCTCTCCCTGCTGGTGGTCGTAATCCTGCTGCTCTCGCTGGCGATGGGCTGGCTGGAGCCCAATCCTCGCCCCTATTAAGCCTCATAGCAGGTAGACAAATACGAAGAGGCAGAGCCAGACCACGTCAACGAAGTGCCAGTACCAGGCGGCGGCCTGGAAAGCGAAGTGACGCTCGGCGGTGAAGTGATCCTTCAGCACTATCCGCAGCCAGATGATCAGGAGGAACACAGTCCCCAGGGTGACATGCAGGCCGTGGAAGCCGGTCAGTATGAAGAAGGTATTGCCGTAGATGCCAGAGTCAAACTTCAGGCCCAGCTCCCGGTATGCATGAATGTATTCATAACCTTGCAGCCACAGGAAGCTCAGCCCGAGCAATACGGTACCGAGCAACATCCACTTGAGTCGACTGCGTTTGCCATTCTCCAATCCCATATGTGCGAACAGCAGGGTGACGGAGGAGCTGAGCAGGATCAGGGTGTTGACGAGGGGGATCCCATGCCAGGGCATGGCCTGGGTCGTGGTGCCTCCCGGCGTCTTGAGCATGGGCCAGTGCGCCGAGAAATCCGGCCACAGCAGCTGGGCCGTCATCGCCTTGTTGCCTGCCCCATCCAGCCAGGGCATGGCGAGCTGGCGGGCATAAAACAGCACCCCGAAAAATGCCAGGAAGAACATCACCTCGGAGAAGATGAACCAGACCATGCCCTGTCGGAAGGAGCGATCCATCTGGGCGCTGTACAACCCTGTCATGGACTCGTGGATGATGTGGCGAAACCAGCCAAACAGCATGTATACCAGCAGGGCAACCCCCGCCGTCATCAGATAGGGGCCCACGCCGGCTTGCTTGCTCGCGATTTCATTGACCAGATGGCCCGCCCCGAAGGCCAGGAGGAACAGCGCCATGGCACCTATGATCGGCCAGCGACTCTGCTCAGGAACATAATAATGCTGGTTCACCTTGGCCATGATTATTTCCTCTGTGCGAGCGCCGGGGCCGGCTTGGACTGAGTGATGTCATAGAGCGAATAGGAGAGCGTGATGGTGTTGATATCTTCGGGCAGGGCCGGATCGATATAGAACTTGAGCGGCATCGACTTGCTCTCCCCCGCCTGCAGCTCCTGACGGTTAAAACAGAAACATTCCACCTTCTTCAAATAGGCCGCGGCAGGGCCGGGGGAGACCGAGGGCACAGCCTGACCGATCATGGTACGGTCGGTCGGATTGAACACCCGATAGTTGACCTGCATCATCTCGCCCGGTCGCACCGATAGCCGCTTCGTCTCCTCGCTGAATTGCCAGGGCATCTGAGTGTCTGCATGAGCCAGAAACTCGACCTGGACGGTACGTTTGGAGTCGATCACCGCACGCTCGGCCGAGGCCGGCTGGGCGGCTGTCTTGCCATTGAGGCCGGTGATCCGGCAAAAGACGTCATAGAGTGGCACCAAGGCAAAGGCAAAGCCGAACATAACGACGATCACCAAAGCCAGTTTCCTGAGCAGGGGGCCGTGATTCACTTGTGTCATATGTCCTCCCTACTGCACTTCTGGTGGGGTCTTGAAACTGTGGTAAGGCGGGGGAGAGGGCAAGGTCCACTCCAGCCCTTCCGCCCCCTCCCACACCTGGGCTGTGGCTGGCTTTCCCCCCCTGATACATCTGATCACGCCCCAGACGAAGAGCAGTTGCGACAACCCGAAGGCAAAGCCACCAATACTGATAAACATATTGAAATCAGCAAATTGCAACGCATAGTCGGGGATCCGGCGGGGCATGCCCGCCAGCCCGACGAAGTGCATGGGGAAGAACAGCATGTTGACCGAGATCAGCGAGCACCAGAAATGCCACTGCCCCAGCCGCTCGTCATACATGTGCCCCGTCCACTTCGGCAACCAGTAATAAGCCGCGGCCAGGATAGAAAAGACGGCGCCGGTGACCAGCACATAATGAAAATGGGCCACGACAAAATAGGTGTCGTGATATTGGAAATCGGCCGGGATCATAGCCAGCATCAACCCCGAGAAGCCCCCTATGGTGAACAGGGTAATGAAGGCGATGGCAAACAGCATGGGGGTCTCGAACGTCAGGGAACCCCGCCACATGGTGGCAACCCAGTTAAATACCTTCACCCCGGTCGGCACCGCGATCAACATGGTGGCGTACATGAAGAACAGTTCGGCGACCACGGGCAGCCCAGTCGTGAACATGTGGTGAGCCCAGACCATGAAGGACAGCAACGCTATGCTGCTGGTGGCATAGACCATGGAGCGATAGCCGAACAGTTTCTTGCGGGAGAAGGTGGGAATGATGCTGGATACGATGCCAAAGGCCGGCAGTATCATGATGTACACCTCCGGATGGCCAAAGAACCAGAATATGTGCTGGAACATCACCGGATCCCCTCCTCCGGCCGCATCGAAGAAGCTGGTACCAAAATACTTGTCCGTCAGCACCATGGTCACCGCCGCCGCCAGTACCGGCATGACCGCAATGAGCAGGAAGGCCGTGATCAGCCAGGTCCAGACAAACAGCGGCATCTTCATCCAGCCCATGCCCGGCGCCCGCAGATTGAAGATGGTGACGATGACGTTGATGGCCCCCATGATGGATGAGATCCCCATGATATGGATGGCGAAGACGAACAGCGCCGTGCTGTTGCCGCTGTATTTGGTCGACAAGGGGGCATAGAAGGTCCAGCCCGAACTGGGGCCGCCGCCCTCCATGAACAGGCTCGACAGCAGGATCAGGAAGGCAAACGGCAGGATCCAGAAACTCCAGTTGTTCATCCGGGGCAGCGCCATGTCCGGCGCCCCGATCATCATGGGGATCAACCAGTTGGCCAGGCCGGTGAAGGCCGGCATCACGGCACCAAAGACCATGATGAGGCCATGCACAGTGGTCATCTGATTGAAGAACAGCGGCTCGACCAGTTGCAGCCCAGGCTGGAACAGCTCGGCCCGGATCACCATGGCCATGGTGCCGCCGGTGAAGAACATGGCCAGGGCGAAGAGCAGGTAGAGGGTGCCGATATCTTTGTGGTTCGTGGTATAGAGCCAGCGCCTCAGCCCCGATGCCGGCCGGTGGGAGTGGTCTGCGTGCAGGGTATCCGTGATTCCATCACTCATGCCGGCTCCTCACTTGTCATTTTTCAGAAGGGACTGCACATCGGCAGCCTGAATGAGGTCACCGGTATTGTTGCCCCAGGCATTGCGTTCATAGGTCACCACGGCGGCAAGCTCCTGGACCGTGAGCTGCTTGCCGAAGGGCTGCATCGCAGTCCCGCTCTTGCCATGCAGGACCAGGTTCAGGTGCTGGGCCCGGTTCTCGGCCAGGGTGGTGATCTTGCTGCCCTTCAGCGCGGGGAAGATGCCGGGCAAGCCGGTACCCGCGGGCTGATGGCAGGCGGCGCAGTGACCCAGGAATACCTTCTCCCCCAACTCCATGGCCTGCGGCAGAGTCATGGTTTGGCTGACCAGGTCTTGCTGCTGGGCCTTGGCGGCGGCCTGATCATCTGCAGTCTTGGCAATCCAGCCATCAAACTCTTCGGCCGGTTTTGCCACCACCACTATGGGCATGAAGCCATGATCCTTGCCGCATAGCTCAGCACACTGCCCCCGATAGGTGCCGGGTCTGTCTATCCTGGTCCAGGACTCATTGATGTAGCCCGGGTTGGCATCCTTCTTCACCGCGAAGGCGGGCACCCACCAGGAATGAATGACATCATCCGAGGTCATCAGGAATCTGATTTTCTTGCCGACGGGCAATACCAGGGGGTGGTCGACCTCCAGCAAATAGGTGTCGCTCTTGGGCTGCTCACCCGAGATCTGTTTCTTGCTGGTGGCCAGCAGGGAATAAAACTCCACCGGGTGCTCGAGATACTTGTAATGCCACTTCCATTGGGATCCCGTGATGAGCACGGTCAAGTCGGCCTTGGAGGTATCTTCCATCTTCAACAGGGTCGAGGTGGCCGGGGCGGCCATCGCCACCAATATCAGCACGGGGATGGCGGTCCATAGCAATTCGATACGGGTGCTCTCATGGAATTGGGCGGCCTTGGCGCCACGGGATTTCCGATGATGGATGATGGACCAGAGCATGGCCCCGAACACGAGCAGCCCGATCAGACAGCAGATATAGAAGATGGTCATGTGCAGGTCATAGACCCGCTGACTGATAGCGGTGGCCCCGCGCGTCATGTTGAATGTTATTTCGCTGGCGGAAACACTGCCGCCAGCGAGACATATCAGCCATGCGCCATGGTTAATTGCATTTTTTCCCACATGGCACTCCCTGTGCACGCTAGAAAAGATGGTGAGCATTAACCGCTGACATAACTAACCATCTGAAAATAATGCATTTATTAAAATCACTTTCACAATCAAGTATTAGTCCATATTCCGAAAAAGCCAAAATGAGGCCGATCAAGATGGACTCATCAGAGCGATTTTCATCGAATCCGATGGTGAGCCGCGCTCCTGAAGAGTGGCAGATAAACAAGGGGCGCATGGCGCCCCTTGTTTATCTATGCTGACTCACCATGCCGGTTTGCCGACCCGGGCCGTCCCCTCCTGCCTCAGCCCCTGTCCTCGCCCCCGTCCAGCAACCGGGCCACCAGGGTCCTCAGGGATTTGATCAGGGCAGGCTTGCCCGCCAGTTTCAGCGCCCTGGCCAGCTCAGACCAGGGGGCATATTGCCAGATGCTGGCGATCAGCAGCCGGCGCTCGTCGGGCACCAGCTCATCCAGTGCGGCCACCCGGGCAGCCAGCCAGCGTTGCAGGCTGGACTGACACAGCTCGAACGGCTTGTGATGATGGGCAAAGCACATCAGCTCCTGGTGCTCAAACTCATCCGGCTCGGCCACATCGGTG
Organism: Aeromonas sp. sia0103; assembly: GCF_963895295.1. Classification (NCBI taxonomy): domain Bacteria; kingdom Pseudomonadati; phylum Pseudomonadota; class Gammaproteobacteria; order Aeromonadales; family Aeromonadaceae; genus Aeromonas; species Aeromonas sp. sia0103. The sequence continues at coordinate 229,232 of NZ_CAWQKG010000044.1, forward strand.
ACCATATCCCCGCTCAGGCACTGCCAGATCAGCTCGGTGTCCAGCCCCCTGAGCTCTCCCGCCAGCAGGGTCGGCAACTGACGCACGAAGCGCCGCCGCCATCCGGTCAGCTCCGGCTCCAGCGCCGTTTTCAGCGGCTTGAGCAGCAGGGCAGCATGGCTGCCGCTGGCCGCATCCCGTTGCAGGCCGATGCGCAGCACCCTCAGCCCCGCCTTGCGCCAGAAGGGGAGCAAGTCGGCACTGGCGGAAAAGGCGGAGCCCAGATAGTCGAGCCCCAGTGCGCGGTAATGTGTCTCCAGCTTGCCCAGCAGCAAGGAGCCCAGCCCGTGGCGATGCAGCAGCGGATGGATGGCGATGCGCATCACCCTGGCATAGCTGCGCTCGCCCGCCGTGGTGAACCCGGCGTGGGCGAGCAGGGACTGGGGCAACAAATGACCCCGGGGTCGTCGCCGCCCGGCCCAGATATCGCGGGCCAGCGCCGGCGCTATGTTGCCTTCCCGTGCCACCAGCGCGACCCCGAGCAGGCTCTGCTCTTGCTCCAGCAGGTGGATGTCGAGATCCGGGCTCTCCAGCAGGGATCTGAGATCGCTCGGGCTGGTCTGGTAGTGGGCCAGCACCAGCAGGCCGAATACCTGATCGAGCAGCGCCTCATCCTCCGCCAGCTTGTCTTGCCCGATCTGCCGCCAGCCTGGCGCCGTCGGGGGCGGTGGTGACAGGACCTCGGCATTGAGGCCGAGCAGGCGGAACACCAGTGGCTCCAGCGGATCGTGCTGGCTCCAGCGAATGGGTTCGGCCAGGTGTAGCTCCTGCCAATCCGGGGTCTGCCGATCCAGTACCCGCTTGAAACGCAGATGAAAGCCGCGTCCCGTGCCCTCATAGCCGTGCTCCGTGGTCGCGAAGACGATGCGGCTGTGGCGAGCCAGCATGGCCTCCAGCAGCGGGGTCGGGATGGCGGCCGCCTCGTCCACCAGCAGCAGCGCCGGCTGAAGATCCCCCTGTACCAACCGGTCCGGTGATACATAGCTCAGCCCGGCCAGCCGCTCCGGCGTGCTCGCCAGCGCCTCGGCGGCATGGGCAAACAGGGTCGCGACCGTGGCCTGGGACGGGGCCGTCACCACTATCTGCAGGGCGGGATCCTGACGCAGCAAGTCGGCGGCGGCGAGACCGAGCAGGGCGCTCTTGCCGCGGCCACGGTCGGCGCTGAGCACCAACGGGCGGCCACGATGACCATGCAACACCTTGTGGATCGCGGGCAGGGCATGAGCCTGATCGGCACTGAGTGGCCGGCCGGGTCCCAGGGGTTGCCAGGGTTCCACCCCGGTCGGCGGGCTCAGGGAGAGCGCAGGATCCCCCGCCAGCAACCGCACCAGCCGGGCGATAAAGCCGTGCCCCGCCCGGCCCGCATCCTCCGGCTGGGCCACCAGCCGCAGCCGGTCCGGATCCGGATAAGTGGGCCACTGCGCCCGGGGCGGTGTCAGCAGCAACAGCAGACCGCCGGCGCGCAGCGTGCCGGCCAAGGCGCCGAAGGCATCGGGATGAAAACCGCTGAATGCGTTTAGCACGAGCGTGTCGCACTCCTGACCCAGCCGCTGCAACGCCTTGGCGGCCGGCAAGGGGGCGTACCGCTCAGGCCCCTCCCCCAGCCAGAAGACAGCCTCCCCGAGCAGGGGCTCGGCCCGGGCAATGCAATCCGCCTCCACCCCTTCCAGCCAGATCAGACGCCGCTCGCCACCATGGGCAAGCGCCCGGCGCAGGGTACTCGACTCGGCGGGGGTCATGAGGCGCCGTGGTCGCCGGATTTGACGCGGGGCTCGAACATGCGCTCCCCCATCTGATCGATGAAGGTATGCGCCTTCTGCACCATGAAACGCTCGGCATCGGCCGGGCTCGCGAACAGATCGGAGCGGATGAAGCGGTGGGTCAGCAGGGCGCCATCCACCTCCTTGGTGATGCGGCCCGCCAGCCGGTACTGGCCCACTTCCGCCATGGGCTCGGGGTAGATGAGATAACCGGCGTATTCGGTCGGGGTCACCTCGACAACCGGTGTCGGTTGGCCTTTGAACAGGGTGCTAAACAGTTTCTTGAGCATGGTAGTTTCCTCTCTGATGGGAGCATTGTCCCCAAGGGGCGAATGGCTGGCAAGCGGGTGAGCTTATTCCTAATTGTTATTTGCATTGCGAACAGTTCTCATTTAGATTTCATCTCAATCCAGCATGAGGTCAGAATTATGTACGTGTGTTTGTGCCGCGGCATCACAGATACCCAGATCCGCAAGGCGGTACAGGCAGGCAAGACCGAGTTCCGTCAACTGAAACAGTCGCTGGAAGTGGGTGCCCAGTGCGGCAAGTGTGTACGTACGACCATGGAGATCATCGCCGCCGAACTCGACAAGGTGGAATCGGATCAGGAACCGCTCTATTACGAAGTGGCCTGATACCGCGATTTGATTTTCTACGCAGATCCCTCATGGGATCCCCGCACCCTCAGGCGAGCCAATTCGTCAGCCCTCTTATGGTCATCTTTCTGGACTAAGCTCTAGTGATCGACGCCGCAGGCACGAACATAAGGAGTAATGTCGATGAAAGGAGATCCCAAGATCATTGCCCACCTGAACAGGGTGCTGGCCAATGAGCTGGTTGCCATCAACCAATACTTCCTGCATGCCCGTATCTACGATGACTGGGGCCTCAAGGGGCTCGGGCACAAGGAATACCATGAATCCATCGACGAGATGAAACACGCCGACGAGCTGGTCAAGCGGGTGCTGTTTCTCGAGGGGCTGCCCAACTTGCAGGATCTGGGCAAGCTGCGCATCGGCGAAACAGTGGAAGAGATGCTGCGCTGCGATCTTTCCCTGGAGATGGATGCCATCCCCGACCTGAAGGTGGCCATCACCTACGCCGAGTCCGTGCATGACTACGTCAGTCGCGACCTGTTTCAGGATATCCTGGAGGACGAGGAGGAACATGTCGACTGGCTGGAGACCCAGCTCGATCTCATCGATCGCATCGGCCTGGAAAACTATCAGCAATCACAGCTCCACTCGGGCACATCCTGAATAGTTATCGCATGAATAAACGACTCCAAAACCCGCTGAGGCGGGTTTTTTATGCTCCCCATGCATAGCTTTTCATCACGCTTATACATATGAAAAGCAAGGTTATTTTTGTTAAGCAAGTCGCAAAAAACCGATCCTCGGAGGTGCACTATTGGAACCCCTTTGGGAGTTCACAATAACAATGCTTTAAAGGACTAAAACATGCACTTCTTGCCCAACAAGGTGACGCTGGCCTGCGCCATCGCCCTCACGCTGACCGCCTGCAACGACAACAGCTCCACTGCCCCGGCGGATCCCGCCGCCACCAAGGCCGCCCTGATGCAAACCATGGACGATGCTCTGCGCGAGAGCCAGGCGCTGGATCCCTATGGCTTTGCCATCGATGAACAGACCCTCGCCAAACGCAAGGCGCTCGACGGGTCGCTGCTCAAGCGACTGGACGCCATGGACCCGAACGTACTGAGCGAGCGGGATCGGTTGTTCTACGACATGATCCGCTGGGATCTGCAGATCAACCTGGCCGGCTACGAACTGCCCCAATCCCAAATCCCCATCCATCACTTCCGCAACCGGGTGGTGGATCTGGCCGATGAGGTCGGCACAGCCCCCGCCAGTGGCAGGGCCGCCCGCACCGTCGGCAGCGGCTTCGACTATTTCGAGCAGAGCTCGGCAGATAGGGTGGCCCCGGGTGATGCCGCCTGGCGGCGGGATCTCGACCGCACGGCCACGGCACCTGCGCCGGCCACTCAGGCGCGGGCGGCGACGGCCCCCCTGGCCTGGTATCAGGAGCATCTGACCTGGCTCAAGGCCTATGACGCCTATCTGGCCGAGGTAAAGCACCAATTCGAACTGGGCAGCGCCCAGGGCAACACCCTGCCGGATGAGCTGGTGGACAGGCTGCTGGCCCAGCTGAACAGCAAGCTGGATGGTGAGGCGATCGCCGGCGCCTATCTCGGCTGGCAACAACTGCCGGGGGAGGCCGACGAGGCGCTGCGCACCGACTACAAGGGGGTGCTGGACAGAATCAACGGCAGCTATCTGGCGCTGCGGGACTATCTGGATTATCGGCATGGCGGTGCCTATGCGGTACGCCTGGGCAGCGGTGAGTGCGACGACGGCTTCTGCGGCATGACCAATGGTCGCGACTGGTATCGCTGGCTGCTGAAGAAGCACAGCACCACTAACATGACGCCGGAGGAGGTGCATGAGCTGGGGCTGAGCGAGGTGGATCGGATCTTCGGCGCCATGGTCAAGGTGTGCCATACCGTCGGCAAGTGTGACAGCAAGGAGGTGGCCAAGAGCAAGCAGAACGGCCAGATCTACGCCTTCTTCCGCTACCTCAACGAGCCGGGCTTCTTCTACCAGAATCCGCTGTCGGCCTGGTCTGCCGGCCTCAATCCGGGCAACGCGGCCGGGGCTGCGCTGAGCGAGCCGCAGCAACAGGCGCTGGCCGAGCATGAGCGGGCGCTGCGGGAGTACAACGCCTTCAAGAGCAAGGCGGCGCTGGTGCTGCCGGACTTCTTCGATGCCGAGCGCACCATCCCCAAACTGGACTACGAGGTGGTGCCCGTCGCCTACGGGGATGCGCCCTACGGCGGGGTCGCCTGGTATCAGGACGGCAACCCGCAGACCGGGCGCAAGGGGCAGTTCTTCCTCAACACCTTCTACCCCTATGGCCTGCAGAGCTGGAATATCAGCACCCTGCTGGCCCACGAGGGCGCGCCGGGCCACCACTTCCAGATCACCATAGCGCAGGAGCTGGCGGCCAAGGATCCCGACTTCCCGCAGTACGTGGCGAACGCCTCCTACACCGCCTATGCGGAAGGCTGGGCACTCTACACCGAATACCTGGCGGATCACGACATGGGGCTCTATCAGGGCCGTGGCCTCTACGACCCCGCAGTGGGAGATGCCAAGGTGGAGGGCTCGCCTGCGTTCAACAACCAGTTGCAGTACTTCGGGCGCCTCAACGAGGAGATGCTCAGGGCCATGCGGCTGGTGGTGGATACCGGCATTCACTGGTATGGCTGGAGCCACGACAGGGCCGTCGGTTACATGCAGGAGAACTCGGCGCTGGGGGCGGGAGACATCAGCTCAGAAGTGCCGCGCTACATGGCCTACACCGGTCAGGCGACCTCCTACAAGGCAGGCCAGCTGGCACTGATCCGGATGCGCGAATCCGCCGAGCAGGCCATGGGCGGCCGGTTCGACCTCAAGGCATTCCACCATCAGGTGCTGGAATACGGCATGCTGCCCATCTCGGTGCTGGAGCGGAAGAATCAGCAGTGGATTGAACAGTCGAAGTGATCACAGTTACGGCGCCCGGCAAGGCAGCGGGCGCCGCTTTCGATTAGGATACAGCCCTACATTCCATCACTATGCTACGGATGATATCCATGGACCAGATTACACGTGAGATGGCGCCCCACAAGCGGGTGGCGCTGGTGGCTCACGACAACATGAAGACCCCATTGCTGAACTGGGTGCTGCGCCGCAAGGAGGAGCTCAAGCTCCACCACCTCTATGCGACCGGCACCACCGGCACCCTGCTCGGCAAGCAGGCACAGCTGCCCATCACCTGCCTCTTCTCCGGCCCCATGGGCGGCGACCAGCAGCTGGGCGCCCTCATCGCCGAGGGCAAGATCGACGTGATGATCTTCTTCTGGGATCCCCTCAATGCCGCGGCGCACGATCCGGATGTGAAGGCGCTGCTGCGCCTGGCGGCGGTGTGGAACATCCCGGTCGCCACCAACGAGGCAACCGCAGACTTCATCATGGACAGCCCCCACATGCAGCGGGCCTTCAGCGTGCAGATCCCCGACTACGCCGGTTACTTGAAAGCCAGAACCGAGTAACGGCAGATCCGCCAATCTGTGCCGGTTATTTGAAAGCCAGAACCGAATAACGGCAGATCCGCCAATCTGTGCCGGTTATTTGAAAGCCAGAACCGAATAACGGCAGATCCGTCAATCTGTGCCGGTTACTTGAAGGCCAGAACCGAATAACGGCAGATCCAACAATCTGCGCCGGTTACTTGAAAGCCAGAACCGCATAAAAACAGCCAGATAGCAAAGAGCCGGACATTGTCCGGCTCTTTTCATGTGAAGGATGACGGCGACTCAGCGCTGGAGGCTCTTCTGGGCGAACTTGGGCCTGGCGTTCATGATCTGCTCCACCTGCTCGTCGCTCATCTTGCCACGGGAGAGCCCCAACACCTTGTAGGTGAGCAGCGGCCGCGCCGGCAGGGCGATCATCAGGGCGCGGATCTGGTTCTCGTCTTCTTTCTCCCGCACCGGCTTGCCGTAGGCATAGGTCAGCACCCCGGCATCCATCAGGTTTTTGACGGCGGGCTCGGTGATCGGCAAGTTTATGACGCTTTTACGCTGCAGCACGAACTCGCGCAGCACCGCCTTCTCGTTGAAATCGAGGAAGCCGATCATCTGGGCCAGCAGCCCCTGCTGACGGCGGGACTGCCACTCGTCACAGGCCCACTCCCAGGCGATCAGGAAACCCTGGCTGCAGAAGTAGGAGATGGCGATCAGCATGCCAACCCCGAGCCAGGCGGCATGTACCGTGGCCCACTGGCTGACGGCCCCCTTCATCAGGCCGGCCGGAAACAGCAAGATGATGCTGCAGCAGAGCAGCAACCAGACCATGAGCCAGTTGAGGCGGTTCAGCTGATAGAAATGTTGGATCCACCGTTTCATCGTTCATCCTTCCCAGAGCATTGTGGACAGTACTCAGCTGATAGCAATCGCTGTGCCAATGCGCAGCTAAGGTGGGCAAGGAAACAGACCGGGCGTTACATCCCCTTACAACTTGTTGATCCCATTATTATTAATTTCCCTTGTGAGACGGCCACCGGGTTGGTAAAAAACCTGCACTGTCATTGGGGAGTAGCAACCCGCCCGTGATCCGGGCAGGGCTCATGTCAACATTCTTGGATCTTTCGGTCCATGGCATGGGCGGCGATAGCATCTATCGCTCTGCAAGACCTTTGGCCTCGATATGCTAGCCAGCCAGGCGAGCCGTATCGGGTCCATCGGTTGTTCTGCTCGCCTGGCGGTTGCCCATCATGCCGATCACCCTGCTGTTGTTCCTGCTCTCCGCCGTCACCATCTATCTCGCCTGCGAATATTTCGTCAACGGCATCGAGTGGACCGGTCATCACCTCAAATTATCCCAGAGCGCCACCGGCTCCCTGCTTGCCGCCCTCGGCACGGCGTTGCCGGAGTGCATCGTCACCCTGAGCGCCCTGCTGATGGGGGATGCCCCTGCTCAGCAACAGATAGGGATAGGTGCCGCCCTCGGCGGTCCGTTGGTGCTCTCCACCCTGGGTTATGCCGCCGTCGGCCTGACCCTGCTGCTCTGCCTTAGCCCCGAGCAGAGGGTCATCGAGGAGGCAGTGCAACGGGAGATAGGCCGGGATCAACTCTGGTTTGCCGGCATCTTCCTGGTGGCGGTGGCGCTCGGCATGGTGAGCTTCGACGGCAAGGCCTGGCTGGCGCCGCTGTTCGTGCTGATCTATCTGGTCTATGTGCGGCGTGAGCTGAGGCAGACCGACAGCCATGAGGTCTCGTTGCCGGCCCCCCTCAAGCTGGATCCCGGGGCCAGGACCCCGGCGCCGGGCAAGGTGTTGCTGCAGACCCTCGGGGCGCTGCTGGCGGTGACGCTGGCGGCTCAACTCTTTGTTCATCAGCTGGAGAGCATGGGCGAACTGCTCGGCCTCTCCCCCGCCTTGGCGGCCCTGTTGCTGAGCCCGGTGGCGACCGAGATGCCGGAGCTGATGAACGTGCTGATCTGGGTGCGCCAGGGCAAGAACCGGCTGGCGCTGGCCAACATCTCCGGCGCCATGATGATCCAGGGCACCATTCCCAAGGCGTTCTGCCTGCTGTTCACCCCCTGGCTGCTGGACAGCACCATGCTGGTCTCCTCGCTGGTGACCCTGCTGGCGGTGGTGCTGCTGTGGTGGGGCTTTCGCCGGGGGAGGATGACGGCGGCCAGGCTGGCCTGGGTGGGGCTGGTCTATCTCGCTTTCTGTGGCTGGCTGGGGGTGAGCTGAGGCCGCGCTGGTTTGTATGCATGACGCCATGAGAAAGGGCAGGATGAGATCCTGCCCTTGTTTATTTTCATGGGGTTATGTCAGCCGGGTTGAGCCCCGGGATCAGAACTGCTGGAACCAGCGCTGGATCTGGGCCGGATCCTTGCTCTGGGTCAGGGAGAGCATCAGCAGGATGCGCGCCTTCTGCGGGTTCAGGGTGCCGGCGGCCACGAAGCCGTACTTGGCGTCATCGATCTCGGCATCCAGGGTGGTGGCGCCGGTCGGCACGCGGGCGGAACGCACCACCCGGATGCCATCCTTGCTCGCCTTGGCCAGGGTATCGAACAGGGTGTGGTAGAGGTTGCCGTTGCCCACACCGGCGCTGACGATGCCGTCAAACTTGGCATCCACCATGGCTTTGGCGGGCAGATCGGTGGCGTTGGCGTAGTTGTAGACGATGCCCACCTGCGGCAGCTTGTCGAGCTTGCTCACGTCGAACGGGGTCTTGCTGGTGTGCAGGCGGGCCGGGCTGCGCTGGTAGTCGATCTTGCCGTTGTGGATGTAACCGAGCGGGCCGAAGTTGGGGGCGGCAAAGGTCTGCACCCCTGTGGTGTTGGTCTTGGTGACGTCACGGGCGTCCAGCACGGTGTCGTTCATGGCCACCATGACGCCACGGCCCTTGGAGTCGGGATCGGAGGCGGTGACCACGGCGTTGTACAGATTGAGCGGGCCGTCGGCGCTCATGGCGGTGGAGGGGCGCATGGCGCCGACCAGCACCACCGGCTTGTCGCTCTTGACGGTGAGGTTGAGGAAGTAGGCGGTCTCCTCCATGGTGTCGGTGCCGTGGGTGATGACGATGCCATCCACGTCATCCTTGGCCAGCAGTTCATTCACCCGTTTGGCCAGCTTGAGCCACACCTCGTCATTCATGTCCTGGGAGCCGATCTTGACCACCTGCTCCCCCTGCACCGCGGCGATGTTCTTCATCTCGGGCACGGCGGCGATCAGCGTCTCGATGGCGACCTTTCCAGCCTCGTAGTTGGACTGGGTCGCAGACTGCCCTGCCCCGGCAATGGTGCCGCCCGTCGCCAGTATGTGCACGCTGGGCAGAGCCATGGCCATGGGGGAGAGGGTCATGCCGAGGACGACGGCGAGCAGGGTCTTGCGGATAGGGTGGGTCATGCTGCAATCCTTTTGGGTTAGTTGACTGCAGCATTTTCATCCATTTTGAATCGTTTTTAAGTGATCACTCTCAACAATAAAAACAAGTAAACAGAATATTGGTCTGATTTTTACCCACATAGGGATAAATCACTCCGCACTGAACCCCTTGGCTTCGATCAGCGCGATCAACTCGGCCTTGCTCAGCTCGCTCTCGATGACGGCCTTGCTGCTGCCAAAGTCGACCCGGGCCTGACTGACGGCGCCTTGGGCCAGCAGGGCCTTCTGCAGACTGGCGGCGCAGCCACCGCAGGACATGCCGGATACTTTGAGTTCTATGGTCATGAGATGTCTCCTCTGTTGATGTGATCTCAGCCTAAAGCTACCGCTAGCGGCAAGGTCAAGCCCCGCTCGTCATCAATAAACATGCCCTGTATTCACCGTCATCCCATCAGTCCCAAGTAGTTCATCAGGGCGGCACCCAGGCTGGTGCTGATCAGCGAGCCCAGGGTGGTGGTGGCGATGACATATTGACGGCGAACACGCCGTCATCGGATGCATCGCTAGCCCATCAGCCCGAGGTAGTTCATCAGGGCGGCGCCCAGGCTGGTACTGATCAATGAACCGAGCGTGGTGGTGGCGATGATGTTGGCGGCCAGCACGCTGTCGCCGCCCATGGCGCGGGTCATCACATAGCTGGCGGCCGCCGTCGGCGTGGAGCTGATCAGGAACAGAATGCCAAGCGCCTGGGTGCTGAAGCCGAGCGCCCAGGCCCCCACCACCAGTAGCACCGGAATACAGAACAGGCGGTTGGCGGTGGCCCAGCCGGTCAGCGTCGCACCGCCGCGCAGGGCCTTGAGATTGAGGCTGGCGCCGGTGCACAGCAGCGCCAGCGGCAGTGTCATGTTGGCAAAGTAGTTGCCGGTGGTGATGACCAGTTGCGGCAATTCGATGCCGAGCAGGCCGAAAGGCAGCGCCGAGAGTATGGCGATGATCAGTGGGTTCTTGGCGATCCCCTTCAGGATCGGCTTGATCCCCCGCCCTCCCCCCAGGCTACGGGTGAGGGTGATGACAGCGAGAATGTTGTAGAGCACGGTCACCGCCCCCACCAGCAGCGCCGCGGCCCCTATCCCCTCTGGGCCATAGGCATTCTGCACATAGGCCAGCCCCATGATCCCCATGTTGCCGCGAAAGCTGCCCTGCACGAAGATGCCGCGCTGGCGCGGCTCCGCGATGAAACGGGACGCCAATGCCTCGAGCACCAGGAAGGCGGCGAGCGTGCCCAGCAAGCCGTAGAGGATGAGCCAGGGACTCGGCATGGTGGAGAAGTCGGTGCGCACCATGCTGAGGAACAGCAGGGCCGGCAGGGTGACCTGGAACACCAGCCGCGAGGCGGACTCGACGAAGCTGTCTGGCAACAGACCGAGGCGCTTGAGCCAGATCCCGAGCAGCAGCACCATGCAGATGGGGCCCGTGATGGAGAGGGAGAAGTGCAGACTTGCCAACAGATCCATGATGCGCGTCCTGTGCGATGCGAGCGGCAGGCCGCCAGCCGGAATGGAGAGGGGAAGAGCCGCCATTCTAACGCCATGGGCTTGTATTCACAGGGGTTAATCACAACAATGTGGGCAATGACCTGCAGCCCTGATGTGGAAAGCACCCGACCTATGGAAAAGAAACTGACCATCCTCGACATCGCCCGTCTCTGTGGCGTCGGCAAGTCGACCGTCTCCCGGGTGCTCAATCAGGACCCCAAGGTCAAGCCACAGACCCGCGAGCGGGTGGAGCAGGTCATCGCCCAGCACGGCTTCGTGCCGAGCAAGTCGGCCAGGGCCATGCGCAACCAGAGCCAGCAGGTGGTGGGCATCATCGTCTCCCGGCTCGATTCCAGCTCGGAAAACCAAGCGGTGCGCGGCATGCTGGAGACCCTCTACGCCCGCGGCTACGACGCCGTGCTGATGGAGAGCAAGTTCTCCCCCGACAAGGTGAGCGAACACCTGGCCGTGCTGGCGCGGCGCGGGGTGGATGGCATCATCCTGTTTGCCTTCAACGATCTCGACTATGCCGCCATGACTCCGCTGCGAGAGAGGTTGGTGCTGGTGGCCCGCGAATACCCCGGTTTCTCCTCGGTCTGCTTCGACGATGGGGGGGCGGTGCGCACCATGCTGACACAGCTGGAAGCACGCGGCGCCCGCGACATCGCCTACCTCGGGGTGGATGCCTCGGATCTCACCACCGGCCAGCGTCGGCTGGATGCCTATCTGGCCTACTGCCGGGAACAGGGTCGCCTACCGCGCTCCGCGCTCGGGGATCTCAGCCTGCAGAGCGGTTATCGGCTGGCGGCCGAGCTGCTCACCCCCACCACCCAGGCGCTGGTCTGCGCCAGCGATACCCTCGCCATGGGCGCGGCCAAATACCTGCAGGAGCAAGGCCGCGGCGAGGTGCTGGTGACCGGCCTTGGCAACAATCCCCTGCTCAGCTTCCTGTTTCCCAACGCCCTCAGCCTGGATCTCGGCTACAAGGGCGCGGGGGAGCAAGCCGCACGCCAGCTGCTCGGTCAGATCGAGCAGGGCAGATCGCCGCAAGCCACCATAGCCCCCTGCCAGCTGTTGTGAGCCTCATCACTCGTTGCTGAGCGAAATTCGCACATTCTGTGACTCTCACCACGAAATGGGAACGTTCCCATTTCTGTCGGGAGCGATTGGTAGCATGCTAAATAGGAACTATACCAAGAACACTTGGGCCAGCAGGCTGGCCCTACAGGGTGATGCATACCAAACTCAATAGAGTCACAGAGGGAAGACTCATGTCCAAGATCAACGCACAACATCTGGCCCAGCTTATCGACAAGATCGGCGGCAAGGAGAACATCGCCACCGTCAGCCACTGCCTGACCCGGCTGCGCTTCGTGCTCAATGACCCTACCAAGGCCGACTCCAAGGCCATCGAGACCATTCCGGCGGTGAAGGGAAGCTTCACCCAGGGCGGCCAGTTCCAGGTGGTCATCGGCAACGAGGTGGAGCAGTGGTACAAGGCGCTCACCGAGGAGATCGGGGTCAGCGGTGCCAGCAAGGATGCCGCCAAGCAGGCGGCGCGCCACAACATGAACCCGCTGGAGCGCGGCATCTCCCATCTGGCGGAGATCTTCGTGCCGCTGCTGCCCGCCATCATCACCGGCGGTCTGATCCTGGGGTTTCGCAACGTCATCGGCGACATCAAGATGTTCGATGGCAAGACCCTCACCGAGATCAGCCAGTTCTGGGCCCAGGTGCACGCCTTCCTCTGGCTGCTGGGTGAGGCGATCTTCCACTTCCTGCCGGTCGGCGTCTGCTGGTCCGCGGTGAAGAAGATGGGGGGCTCCGAGATCCTGGGGATAGTGCTGGGGATCACGCTCGTCTCTCCGCAGCTGATGAATGCCTACGCCATCGGCCAGCAGGTGCCCGAGGTGTGGGACTTCGGTCTGTTCGTCATCGAGAAGGTGGGCTATCAGGCCCAGGTCATTCCGGCCCTGCTGGCGGGGGTGGCGCTCGCCTATATCGAGACCAACCTCAAGCGCATCATCCCGGCCTATCTCTACCTGGTGATAGTGCCCTTCATCTCCCTGCTGCTGGCGGTGATCCTGGCCCACACCCTGATCGGCCCCTTCGGCCGCTGGATTGGTGAAGGCGTTGGCTTCGCCGCCAAGGCCGCCATGACCGGCTCCTTCGCCCCCATAGGCGCGGCCCTGTTCGGCTTCCTCTACGCCCCCCTGGTCATCACCGGCATCCACCACACCACCAACGCGGTGGACCTGCAGCTGATGCAGAGCATGGGTGGCACCCCGATCTGGCCGCTGATCGCACTCTCCAACATCGCCCAGGCGTCCGCGGTGGTGGGCATCATCCTGATCAGCCGCAAGGAGAACGAGCGGGAGATCTCGGTGCCTGCCGCCATCTCCGCCTACCTCGGCGTGACCGAGCCGGCCATGTACGGCATCAACCTCAAGTACAAGTTCCCCATGCTGTGCGCCATGGTGGGCTCGAGCTGCGCGGCCCTCATCTGCGGCTTCGCCGGGGTGATGGCCAATGGCATTGGGGTCGGCGGCCTGCCGGGCATCCTCTCCATCCAGCCGCAGTACTGGGCCATCTATGCCGTCGCCATGCTGGTGGCCATAGTGGTGCCCCTAGCACTGACCCTGCTGGTCTACAAACGCCAGCAGGCGGCCGGCAAGCTGGAACTGACTGCCGCCTAAGTGGCTGGCACAGAGGCGGAGCCCAGGCTCCGCCCTTTTTATCGTCCTTTTTCAATCCGTTACCCGTTTCAACAAGATGAGCGACCCGACCATGAAACAGACTCCCTGGTGGCAGAGTGCCGTGATTTACCAGATCTACCCCAAGAGCTTTCAGGATTCCGGCGCCCGCGGCACCGGCGATCTCAAGGGGATCATGGCCCGCCTCGACTACCTCAAGACCTTAGGGATAGATGCCCTCTGGCTGACCCCGGTCTACGTCTCCCCCCAAATAGACAACGGCTACGACATCGCCGACTACCTGGCGATCGATCCCGCCTACGGCACCATGGCCGATTTCGAGGCGCTGCTGGCGGCCGCCCACGAGCGCGGCATCCGCATCGTGATGGACATAGTGGTGAACCACACCTCCACCGAACACGCCTGGTTCAAATCCGCCATGGGGGATAAACACAGCCCCTATCGCGACTACTATATCTGGCAAGATCCTGTGGCGGGCGGCGTGCCCAACAACTGGCAGTCCAAGTTTGGCGGCAGCGCCTGGGAACTGGACCCCGCCACCGGCCAGTACTATCTGCATCTGTTTGCCCGCGAACAGGCGGATCTCAACTGGGAGAATCCGGCGGTGCGGGCCGAGGTGAAGAAGGTCATCCACTTCTGGGCCGACAAGGGAGTCGATGGCTTCCGGCTCGACGTCATCAACCTCATCTCCAAGGATCAGGCCTTCCCGAACGACGACCTGGGCGATGGCCGTCGCTTCTACACCGACGGGCCGCGCATTCACGAATTCCTGCAGGATATCAGCCGCGATGTCTTCGCCCCGGTGGGCGCCATGACGGTGGGCGAGATGTCCTCCACCTCGCTGGCGCACTGCCAGCGCTACGGCGCGCTGGATGGCTCAGAGCTCTCCATGGTGTTCAACTTCCATCATCTGAAGGTCGACTACCCGAACGGTGACAAGTGGACCAAGGCCCCCTTCGATTTCCTCGAGCTCAAGCGCATCTTCAACCACTGGCAGAGCGGCATGCACGGCAAGGCCTGGTCGGCCCTGTTCTGGTGCAACCACGATCAGCCGCGCATCGTCTCCCGCTTCGGCGACGAGGGCGAGCACAGGGTGGCGGCCGCCAAGATGCTGGCCAGCACCCTGCACGGCCTGCAGGGCACCCCCTACATCTATCAGGGGGAGGAGATCGGCATGACCAACCCCGGCTATGGCAGCATCCATGACTATCAGGATGTGGAGAGTCGCAACATCTTCGCCATCAAGCAGGGCGAAGGGGTGCCAGAGGCGGAGATCCTCGCCATCCTCGGCGCCAAGTCGCGGGACAACTCCCGTACCCCCATGCAGTGGAACGCCGCCACCAACGCCGGTTTCACCAAAAGCACCCCCTGGCTCAAACCCGCCGCCAACTACCCCGAGATCAATGCCGAGGCCGCGCTGGCCGACGCCAACTCGGTGTTCTGGCACTACCGGGATCTGATCCGGCTTCGCAAGGCGCACCCCATCTTCACTCAGGGGGATTATCAGGAGCTGCTGCCGGGGCATGCTCAGATCTGGGCCTATAGCCGCAGCTGGCATGGGCAACGCCTGCTGGTGGTCAGCAACTTCTACGGCGAGCCGGCGGACTTTGCCCTGCCCGAAGGGATGCAAGCAGGCGAGGGACGCCTGCTGCTTGGCAACTACCAAGACAGCCCGGCCAACCCGCAATCTTGCAGGTTGCGCCCCTATGAATCCCTGATCTGGCTGGTGGAGTAGACGATGACTGAAGCAACGACTATGGTGACAACCCAGTCGCAACAGGGGACTCAGCCACAGCCAGAACGTGGCCAGGAATGGCACAAGATGGTAGCGGGGCAGCCCTATGATGCGGCTGACCCCGAGCTCAAGGCGGCGCGCGAGCGCTGCCGCTGCCTCTATCACAGCTTCAACACCCGTTGGCAGGAGAAACCCGAGCGGGACGCCCTGCTGCGCGAGTTGCTCGGCAGCCGCGGCGCTTCCTGTGCCATCAACCCACCCTTCTTCTGCGACTATGGCGCCAATATCTTTGTGGGGGAGAACTTCTACGCCAACGTCAACTGCACCATCCTCGACGTGTGCGAGGTGCATATCGGCGACAACGTGCTGCTGGCGCCCGGGGTGCAGATCTACACCGCCGCCCACCCGATCGCGGTGGTGCCACGGGTGGCCGGGGTCGAGTTCGGCAAGCCGGTGCGGATCGGCCACAACGTCTGGATCGGCGGTAGCACCGTGATCTGCCCCGGCGTCACCATAGGCGACAACAGCGTCATCGGCGCCGGTTCAGTGGTGACCAGGGATATTCCGGCCAATGTGGTCGCCGTCGGCAATCCCTGCAAGGTGCTAAGGCCCATGACGGCGGAGGAGCTGGCAGGGATGGGCCCTGCGGAGGCGTAGTGAACCTGTATCGAACGATGACAAAGGCGCCATAGAGGCGCCTTTGTCATTTCCGATGAAGGACCTGGTGCAGGCCCCTGCCTCGCTAGGTAAACACCGGACCAAAGCCAGAGCCCCACAGAACGGCGGTGGTCGCCAGCACGCAGACCAGCAGCACCAATCCGACCGTGACCACAGAGCTGGCATAGATGAACCCCTGCTCCTTGGGAATGTGCATCAGGATAGGGACGCCGACATAGAGCAGGTAGACGGAGTAGCTGAGCCCGATGAGGCCGATGATCATGACGAACCAGAGATGGGGGTAGAAGGCCGATAGCCCGACCATGAACAGCGGGGTGGAGGTATAGGCTGCCAGCTCGAGTGTCGTAGTGTAGCTGGGGTCGGAGCCGAAGGTGTGACCCATCCAGTGCGCCAGATAGGCCAGGGCAAACACCCCTATGACCAGCGCCACGTACATGGCCACCGACAGCATGAAGGCGCTGTCCGAGGTCAGGGTGATGGGATCGCCTACACCTATGCTCCAGCCGATATGGACGGCGGAGTAATAGGCGCAGACTGACGGGATAAGGGCCACGATAAGAATATGGGTCAGACTGTTTCTGAAACTGTCGTGCGCCTCGTCTATGGTATGCCATTCGGTGTGAGGATGGGCATACAATCCCCATAAGTGGTTTAATATCATAGCGTTATTCCTTTTCAGCTTGGATTGTGAATCGTCGTATACCGCTCGCGCTCCTCTCTATCATTGTTGCATCGCTCGACGGGCCGTCCATTGCAACCGCTACGGCTAGCTTTAAATAAAGCTGCTCCCCTCCCCGGGCGTCAAGGAAGGAACCGGGAACCACAGAAACAGAAAAGCCCGGCGTTGCGGCCGGGCTCTTGAATTGCGCTCTGGGATTTGGCTTGCAGCGGTGATATGCGGAGCTGCAGCCCACAATGCAACGCTCGAACCGCTCGTCACAACCACCTTTCCTGGCCAGCCACGGCTCTGCATTGCGGATAAGCAAAAGGGGATGCCATGGCATCCCCTCTTCGCATTATCTGAGCTGAGTCAGATTACTGCTGTACTTCCTGCACGCCGGAGACGCGGACTTCGACGCGACGGTCCGGGGACAGGCAGGAGACCAGCTGATCCTTGGCGGTGATGCCATCGCACTGGGTGCCGGTTACCGGGTCGGCTTCGCCACGACCTTCGATGGAGATCTTGCTGGTGGCCAGACCCTTGCTCACCAGGAAGTCTGCGACGGTGCGGGCACGCGCCTCGGACAGCTGCTGGTTGTAAGCCTCGGAACCGATACGGTCGGTGTAACCGACAACGACGGCGCTGCCATCTTTCGGCTGGAATTCAACGATTTGCTGATACAGACCGTTCAGGGCTTCAACCCCTTCCGGCTTCAGTTCTGCCTTGCCAAAGGCAAACAGCACGTCTGAGTTCAGGGCAAAGTTCTTCTCGACAACCACAGGGGCCGCTTCTGCAACGACGGGTGCAGCAACAGGCTCAACATAGGAGGTGCGGAACGGGTGATATACCGCTTCCAGCGTCGCTACACTCTGGTTGGACTTGTACTGCTCGCCAGTGGAGGTGGTCAGGTCAGCCACGTCCCACATGTAGCGGTAGCGCGCCTGCAGATCCAGCGCATCGTTCAGCTTGTAGGTCAGACCGATACCGGCCAACGGGGAGACACGGGTATCGCTGTTGTCCAGACCATCGGTGTGGGCCCAGTAGGCACCGGCTTCACCGAACAGGGAGAAATCTTCGCTCAGCGGCAGACGGGCGATACCGGACAGGGTGGCGCCCTGGTTCTCATAGCGCTCGCCATCGGTGCTGCCACGGCCGGCGTACTGGTAACCCAGTTCGGCACCGAAGGTTTCGTTGAAGTTGTAACCCATGAAGAGGTTGGTGGCAGTCGCATCTTCGGTACCATCTTCGACAGCCGCGTTATTCAGGCCGTTGAAGTGGGTGGCGCCGATACCGGCACCAAAATAGATGTCGTCGGTAGCGTGAGCTGCAGTGCTTGCCAATGCCAGTGCAATCCAGACAGGAGTCAGTCGTAAGTTCATCGTATAGCCTCATCAATGCTAAATGGTGGGCGTTCAGCCCTTGTTATGTATGGCCGCCATTCTATAGGCGAAATCATGTACAGGACCTTAAGCGCAGAGACTATTTACCACTCATTTTACTGTTTGTTTTTCATGCACTTCTCTGCCTTCAACAGAAAAACGTTTTCACTCAATAGCGGACTTCTTATGGCCTGGGATATTGGTGATGGATGGCGACTGAGTGAATAACCATGGGCTCCTCCTACTGGACTTGAACCAGTGGCACATGGATCAAACAGACCGCGGTTCTACCGACTGGAATAAGGAGGATATATGCCTTTAGTAGCGGATATACGGGCCCCCATCATCCCGATAGAAGGGCCCAGAAGAAATTGAGGCGGCGGCCAGCGAAGCCCCGACTTTTAAAGATGATATTAAGAAAAGAGGGCAGCGATATATCGATAGCGCCCAGCAAACCTGTCCCCAGATCAACCAACCGTGAAAAACAGGCAAAGAAAAAGCCCAGCTTTGCAGCTGGGCTTTTGTGTTGGCTCCTCCTGCTGGACTTGAACCAGCGACATACGGATTAACAGTCCGCCGTTCTACCGACTGAACTAAGGAGGAATTGTACTTTGGATGCAAGATATCGCTATCTCATCATCCTTAATTGGTGCCCAGAGACGGAATCGAACCGCCGACACGGGGATTTTCAATCCCCTGCTCTACCGACTGAGCTATCTGGGCAAATGGTGCCGGCTACCGGAATCGAACTGGTGACCTACTGATTACAAGTCAGTTGCTCTACCTACTGAGCTAAGCCGGCACACTTTAAACCACTGTGCATGAACACATTTTCACTTCATGGCACCAAATCTTGGTGCCCAGAGACGGAATCGAACCGCCGACACGGGGATTTTCAATCCCCTGCTCTACCGACTGAGCTATCTGGGCGTGGGCGCTATTAAACGGATTTTAGGGCGGGTGGTCAACGGGAAATTTCACTTTCCGTCTCGTTCGTCTCTTTTTTGCGCAGCATCGCCCGTTTTTATCACTTCCGCAGGTGAAGCCACCTCCCGACGGCCCCAGAGTCGAGATTCCTCTCCCTTCAACAGGCGGGTGATGTTCTCGTGATGGCGGATCAGAATGAGGCAGGAGAGCAAGGAGACCGGCAGGGTGTATTCCGGTTTGAGCAGGTAGGTGAAGAGCGGGGTCAGCAGTACGGTGACGATGGAGGCCAGCGACGAATAGCCGCTTACCAGCAGCACCAGCAGCCAGGTGGCGATCGCCGCGCCCCCCATGGCAAAACCGATGGGCAGCATGGTACCCAGTGCCGTGGCAACGCCCTTGCCACCCCGGAAGTGAAAGAAGATGGGATACATGTGACCGAGACAGGCCGCCACGCCGATGAAGCCGAGGTAGATGGGCTTGATCTGCAGATACCAGGCGAGGTAGACGGGCGCCGTGCCCTTGAGCACATCGAGCAGCAGCACGACCAGCGCCGCCATCCGCCCGCCGAGGCGCAGCACATTGGTCGCCCCCGGGTTGTGGGAGCCATGATCGCGAGGATCCGGCAGCCCCCTGATGCGGGAGACCAGCACGGCACTGGACAGCGAGCCGCCCAGATAGGCCAGAATAATCATCAAAATCGTCAGGGCCGTCATCTTGGTCGTTTTTACCACGATATGAATGGGGTATGATGCGGGCCACATTCTCTGGCTTGGGGTTGCCCAACAGCGTGTCGCCCAAACCGACCGTCAGCAGCAATCTGCTGGCCAGACCTGCATCCCTGCGCTGTTCTCACAGCCCATCAAGAGTAAAGAAGAAGTACTGTCATGGACAAGGTGTTTATTCGCGGACTCGAGGTTTTGACCACCATAGGGGTATATGAGTGGGAGAAAGGCATTCGCCAGAAGCTCTGTTTCGATCTCGAGATGGGCTTTGACAACCGCCCCGCCGCCGCAACCGACGATATCAAGCTGGCATTGGATTATGCCACCCTCTCACGCAAGATCTGTGATCACGCCGCCGGCACCATAGTCGAGCTGGTCGAGACCATGGCCGAGCAGGTCGCCGCCCTGGTGCTGGCCGATGAGCGGGTGCAGTGGGTCAGGGTCGTGCTGACCAAACCGGGCGCCGTGCCCAACGCCGCCGGCGTCGGCGTCGAGATCCTGCGCCACCGTATCCCGGCCGCGAGTGCCCAGTGATGGGCATCCGCACCGATGACGATCAGGGCGGTGACAGCATGACCCGCATCTACATCAGCCTGGGCTCCAACATCGAGCGGGAGCGCCACATCCGGGCCGGGCTCGATGCCCTGCAGGCCGAATTTGGCGAGCTTGAGGTCTCCCGGGTGTTCGAGAGCGAGGCGGTGGGCTTTGCCGGCCGCCCCTTCTACAACCTGGTGGTGGGTGCCGACACCGAGCTGCCGCTGGCGATCTTGTGCCAGCGCCTACGGGCCGTGGAGTTCGCCCATGGCCGCGAGCCGGACGCCAAGAAGTTCGCCCCGCGCACCCTGGATCTGGACCTGCTGCTCTATGGGGATCTGGTCTGCGAGGATCCGGTGGCACTGCCTCGCGGCGAGATCCTCAGCAACGCCTTCGTGCTCTGGCCGCTGGCCGAGCTGGCCTCCAGCCTGCGCCATCCCACCGATGGCCGCACCCTGGGGGAGTTGTGGCACTGCTACGACAAGGCATCGCAGCGACTCTGCCCCATACCCTTCCACTGGGCGGCGTGCGAGTTGCAGCCTCACTGAAGCACAAGGGCACCTCGCGGTGCCCTTGTGCTTATCAGCCATCAGAAAGAGTGATTGGGCCCAAGCCCCGGCGACTGGCAGCATGGCCCTGACACAGGAGAGCACAATGCCACTCGATACCATTCATGACTTCAACTGCCAGCTGCTGAGCACTCTGCCTCACCAGCACTATCAACACGAACCCATCCTGGATTACGCCACCGACGAGCGGGTCAAGGCTCGCCTCGGCTGGCAGGCTGAATTCAGCAAGACCCTGTTCCTCAAGTTCAAGGATGGCCGCTTCGCCCTGCTGCTGACCCACAGGGACGGGCGGCTGGATAACAAGGCGGTCAAGGCCAGTCTGGGGGCCAAGCCCTCCATCTGCACGCCACAGGAGATGCAGGCGGAGATCGGCTGCCTGCCGGGGGCCGTCTGCCCCTTCCTGCCCCGTGCCGACATCCCGCTGCTGGTGGACTCCGCCCTGCTGGCCCACCACGCCTTCACCTGGACCCCGGGCCACCCGGAGCAGACCTTCCTGCTGGCGACCGAGCACCTGACCACCCTGCTGGTGGCCCTGCCCTGCCAGGTCAGCTACCTGCCCGTGGCGCAGGCCTGATCACTGCTTTTCATCTGACCGAACGGGGCACCAGGCCCCGCTCACCCCTGCTCCTTCCTGGCCAGCTGGGCGAAGATCAGCGCCGCCAGCATGGACATCAGGCCGATGCAGAGATAGGTCAGGTGGAAGCCACCCAGCCACTGCTCACTGCCCTCTGCCGGCTGCCCGGCGGAGAATAGCCCGAGCAGGCTGGCGGCGATGGCCACCCCCAGGCTCATGGAGAGCTGCATCACCACCGACAGCAGGCCGTTGCCGCTGCTGGCATGGTCGGCGCTCAAGTCCTGCAGCGTCAGGGTATTCATGGCGGAGAATTGCAGCGAGTTGATGGCACCGAACACCATCAGCCAGGCCAGCAGCAGCCAGTGCGGCACCTGGTTGTCGATGAGGGAGAAGCTGGCGATCAGCACCCCCAGCGCCAGGGTGTTGACGATCAGGATGCGGCGATAACCCACCTTGGGGATCAGCTTGTTGACCAGGGTCTTGGTCAGCATGGCGCCGATCACCGTGGGGATCATGGTCATGCCCGCCTTGCTCGGCGAGAAGCCCAGCCCCAACTGCAGGAACAGCGGGGTGAGGAAGGGCATGGCGCCGCTGCCGAGACGGGCAAACAGGTTGCCCCAGATGCCGATGGCAAAGGTCGAGGTCTGGAACAGCGCCAGGCTGAACAGCGGCTGCTCGGTGTTGGCCGCATAGAGCCAGTAACTCGCCATGGCCGCCAGGCCAAACAGCACCGCAAACAGCGCCCAACCGGTGGAGATGCTGTGTTCACCCAGCCCCTGCAGGCCGACCGAGACCAGCACCATGCCGGCGCTGAACAGCACAAAGCCCTGCCAGTCGAAGCGGGCGGTATGCTGGCGCAGATCCGGCATGAAACTCCAGCTGGCGATGAAACCTATCACCCCCACCGGCAGGTTGATGAGGAACACCCAATGCCAGCTCGCCACCTCCACCAGCCAACCCCCCAGCGCCGGGCCGAGCAACGGCCCCAGCAAACCCGGGATGGTGACGAAGGACATCACCCGCAGCAGCTCATGCTTGCTGTAGACCCGCAGCACGGCGAGGCGCCCTATGGGCATCAGCAAAGCTCCGCCCACCCCTTGCAGCACCCGGGCGGCGACCAGCATGGGCAGGCTGTTGGCCGCGGCGCAGGCCAGGGAACCCAGGGTGAACAGCAGTATGGCCGCCAGGTAGACGCGGCGGGTGCCGAATCTGTCCGCCAGCCAGCCGGAGGCGGGGATGAGCAGCGCCACCGTCAGCATGTAGGCGATGATCACCGACTGCATCTGCAGCGGGCTCTCCCCCAACGCCGCGGCCATGCTGGGCAGGGCGGTGTTGAGTATGGTGCCATCGAGTGTCTGCATGAAGAAGCCGACCGCGGTCAGCAGGGGCAGCCACTTGCGTTGGGCAGGGGTAACCAGGTGCGAGTGTTCGGGCATGGGCAGCAACCTCTCCTTGTTGTCTTGACCTAAAAAGAGACCCGCACTCGCTTTTTGAAAACGGGGCGGGTCACATCAGGATATCAGGCATCCGGCTGGCCGAGCATGGCTCTGAGCTGCTCTTCGAGCGTGGGCTCAGGTGCCTTGAGAGTCTCGAGGAACAGGGTCTCGATCCCGGCCTTGTCCTGGCTCCTGACGATAAACACCAGTCTGGACTGGGCCCGCCCTTCCGGCCACTCCCCCAGGGTCTGCAGCGGATAGAGCTGGCCGTGGACGCCGTGGATCACCACCGGCTGACTCTCTCCCTCCAGCAGCAGTATCCCCTTGAGCCGCAGCAGGGCGTCGCCGTATTGGGCCTGCACCGCATCGATCGCCGCCAGCAGCCGGGAGGGTTTCAGTGGCTCGCCGATGCGCAGGGAGAAGCTCTCGATGTTGCCGTGCTCGAAGTGGGTCGGGGTGGCGGTGCCCACCCTGGCCGCGACCGGCGTCATCCTCGGCTGCAGTGGCGAGGCCAGCCCCTGCTTCGGGGATTCGGTGCGCAGCCAGGCCAGCAGCTGGCGCACATCGCGCCCCGCCGCCTCGTTGTAGGCGCCGAGCTTCTCCAGCACGGTCGGCGACAGCTCGCCATTGCACACCCGCTGGATCGGCACCGCCGGGTTGAGCAGTGCCAGCCGGGCTTCCACCCGAGCCAGCACCTCGGTCTCCACCAGGTCGCCCTTGCTCACCACCAGCAGATCCGCCAGCGCCACCTGCTTGACCGCCTCGTACTGCTGGCCGAGCTGCTGCTCGATATGGCCGGCATCCACGACGGTGACTGTGCCATCGAAGCGGTAACGCTGGGCGATGAAGCCCTCCTCCTTCAGGGTGAACAGCACGGGGGCCGGATCCGCCAGCCCGGTGGTCTCTATGATGAGCCGCTTGAAGGGTTTGATCTTGCGCTGGATGGCCTTCATAAACAGCCCCTGCAGCGCCTCCACCAGGGAGCCCTGCACCGAGCAGCAGATACAGCCGGAATCGAGCAGCACCACCTGCTCGTCCACCTGCTGCACCAGATGATGATCCAGCCCCACAGAACCGAACTCGTTGATCAGCACCGCGCATTCGCCGAGCTCGGGCTGCTTGACCCAGTGGTTGAGCAAGGTGGTCTTGCCGCTGCCGAGGAAGCCGGTCAGCAGGGTGACGGGAATGCGGGTATCTTGCATATCGGTCATGTTAGCGCCTCATCGGTTGGCAAACAGATCGGCGAGCCAGCGGTTTTCGAACCGGCCGCAGGGATCGAGCTCGGCCTTGAGGGCCAGGAAGTCGTGCCAGCGCGGCAGCAGGGCCGGGAAGTCGTAGAGATCCATCGCCAGGTGCTTGCCGAAGTGGGGAATGCCGCCGAGCGGCACCAACAGTTGTTGCAGCTCGCGCATCTGCTCCATGGAGCCATTGACGAAGGTGCCATCCGCCGCCAGATAGACCAGGAAGCCGACCCAGCACACCGACTGGTCATAGGCCGCGCTGAGCCAGGCCTCGGAGGGGCCGGTGCAGCGCAGGATGAAGGGGTAGTGCAGCACGCCGGGGTTGGCCTGCTGCCAGCGTTGCAGGATCTCCAGCGCCTCGGCCATGCGATGCAGCGGCACCGCCACCTCGCAGTTGATCTGGGGCGCGGGTATCCCCTTGCAGAGGATCTGGTAGACGTTGCCCACCAGATCGGAGGCGTCCTTGAAGCGGCGCACCGTCTCGAAGTGCTCCCCGAGCCGCGCCTCATCCTTGGTGTCCTTGGCCATCTTCTGCAGGGTGGCATCTATGGTGGCATTCATGCGGGCGTCGATGTCCCCCTCCAGCAGCAGCGGCTCGCTGCCCGCGGCGCGGTAACGATCGACCTCCTCGTCACTGGCCGGATCCACCAGCCAGATGTGGCTCTCGCCGGTCCAGGCGAACCACCAGCTCTTCACGAAGCCGTGCTCGCGGTTGAGCCGCTCGTTGTGCTCCAGCAGGAAGGGGTAATCGGTGGTGAACTTGGTGCAGCGCATGATGCGGTTCGGCACGGTGCGCAGGGTGACGTCGAGCAGGATGCCGAGCATCCCCATGCCCATCACGAAGGCGCCGAAGCGCGGGTCGGTGCGATCCACCCGGATGAGGTCGCCATTGGCCAGCATGAGGGTCATGGCCTCCACCGCATCGCACAGGGCGGACTGGTGCAGCCCCTGGCCGTGGGTGCCGGTGCTGAGCGCGCCCCCCAGGGTCTGGATGCCGATGACCCCCGGCGAGGCGGGCAGCATCCGCTCCATGGCGATGAGATCCCCATAGACGGTATCGAGCGGCGTCCCCGCCTGATAGGTGACGCTCTCTTCTGTCTTGCTGAGCTGGCCACGCAGATGATGCAAGTCCACCAGCAGCGCCTGGCTGCCCTCGGCATAGACGCTGTGAATGGGTTCGAAGGAGAGCCCTGAGCCGATCAGCCGCAGCTTGCGCTCGGGATGTTCACGCAGCAGGCGTTGCAGCTGGTCGCGGCTGGTCGGGCGCCACACCTGCTCCAGCGCACCGAGGGGGTTGGTCCTGGACCAGTTGAACAGCACCTCTCGATTGCCAATCGCCTTGATGCTGTGAAATGCCTGGAACCTGACCGTCATACCGCGCCTCATCTGACTTCAAAATGAGCGTCAATTCTACCGAAAAGTGAGCCGCAAGGCATGAAAAACAAGCCCCTACAGTCGAGGGGTGGATAACGAAGGCCTGACCCATGCAAAGCGGGGATGCTGGCGGCCATCGCAAGACCCAAGCGCGATCAGCTGGCGAGCGACATGGCCCGGCTGGCCGCCTCCGCCCGCAGCACAGCACAAAACTGCCGGAGCGGCACCGGGCGACCGAACAGATAGCCCTGCAGGTAGGTCACCTTGCCCTTGAGATAATTCGCCTGCTGGCGGGTCTCGACCCCTTCGGCGATCAGGGTCAGTCCGAGCCGGCTACCGAGGTCGATCACGTTGTCGACTATGTGCTCGGACAGGGATTCGGTGCCGATCCGGCCGATGAAGGATTGATCGATCTTGAGGTAGTCCACATTGAATTGCTGCAGATAGACCAGGCTGGAGTGGCCGGTGCCGAAGTCATCCATGGCCAGCCTGACCCCCATCTCGTTCAGTTGCCTGAACAGCGAGAGGGTATGGGGATCCGCCACCAGCAGATCACGCTCGGTCAGCTCGAGCACCAGCACCACCTTGCCCGGCTCGAAGCGGGCGAGAAACTCGCGGCACTCCCTCAGCAGGATGTAGTCGCGGCAATGGGCCGCGCTGATGTTGAAGCTGATGTGAAAACCTTCGGGCAGACGCCGCTGTTCGGCGGCCAGCCGCTGGCCCACCTCCGCCATGATGAGGCTGGTCATGGGCACGATCAGGCCGCTGACCTCCGCCTGGGGAATGAACAGGTCCGGGCGGATCAGGCCCGCGTTCGGATGCTGCCAGCGCATCAGCACCTCGGCCCCCATGATCCGCTCGCCATCGGTCGACACCAGGGGCTGCAGGAAGGGGACAAATTCCCGCGCCTGCAGGGCGCGCGCCAGCTCATTGGCCGGGGAGCGGGGACGACTCAGCAGCCACCACATGAGCAGGGCAAAGCCGATGCAGATCCCCGTCAGCACCAGCAGTCCAAACCAACGGTGCTGCAACAACCCATGCCAGCTGGTGGAAAACTTCTGCCCCACGTAAATGGCGAGGGGATAATCCTGCGAGCGCAGCATGACATGGGCCTCGCCGGACAGGGCGGGGGCCTCGCTGAAGAAGTTGCCCTGCTCGTCGAGCCAGTGGCTACCGACGTTCAGCATCAGCTCGAGGGAGGGAATATGGAGGCTCAGGATGAAGCTGAGGTAGTCACCATCGATCAGCGCCAGGGTGGACGCCTCCCCCTGCACGGCCCGCACCGCCAGGAAGGGGTGACCATTGCGAACGGGGCTGCTGTTGCTCAGCAGCAGCTGCCCCTGGCTGTATTTCTCCGCCGCATAGGGCATCTGATAGGAGCCGAAGAAGGAGGTGCAGTAGATGTTGCCCTGATGCGCCAGATTGACCGAGCGGATGAAAGACTCCATGGCCGCCTTCTCCCTCAGATCGAACAGCACGGCTTCGCAGGGCTTGCCCAGCAGCGGCAACGCATTGCGGTTGGCCTCCTTGGCATGCCCCAGCATGTTTTCCAGCATGGTCATGGCGCGATCCGCCGCCTGATTGGACTCCAGCAACAGACCCGCCTGATAACGGTTGTACAACGCCCAGCTGCCGAGCAGCATGGGCAGTGTGAATACCAGCAAGGTGATGGTCAGACGCAGCCAGGGCCGAGCCGTGTCGAACGCGGGGGAATAGGTCATGGGTGGTCCTGCTGCACAAGGACCGCCATGTTAACGATAGAAACTGAACCCAGGCCTAACCGTACAAAAAACAACCATACGAAGATGTTCTGGCGGGCGCCATGAGGCGCCTCTAGGCAAGATCCGCGAGCCTCGGCTCCGCCGACCCGGCTTCCGGCTGCAGCTCGGCGCAGAATTGCGGCAGCGGGATCGGCTGACCGAACAGGTAGCCCTGCAGATAGTCGACCCCCTTGTCGCGCAGATAGTCGGCCTGCGCCTCGGTCTCGACCCCTTCCGCCACCAGCGCCAGCCCCAGCCGCGAGCCCAGATCGATAACGTTGTCCACTATGTGTTCGGAGAGGGACTCGGTGCCGATCCGGCCGATGAAGGAGCGGTCGATCTTGAGATAGTCCACGTGGAACTGCTGCAGATAGAGGAGGCTGGAATGGCCGGTGCCGAAGTCGTCGACCGCCAGCTTGACCCCCATCTCGTCCAGCTGCTTGAACAGGGAGAGCGTGTGCGCGTCCGCCACCAGCAGCTCGCGCTCGGTCAGCTCCAGCACCAGCACCACCCGGCCCGGGATGAAGTGCGCGAGGAAGCCGCGGCACTCCTCCAGCAGGGAGAGATCCCGGCAATGGGCCGCACTGATGTTGAGTCCGACATGGAAGCCGTCCGGCAGCTTGTCCTGCCGGGCCGCCAGTTGCACGGCCACCGCCTGGATCAGCTGGCTGGTCATGGGGACTATCACCCCGCACTCCTCGGCCTGGGGAATGAACAGGTCGGGGCGGATCAGACCAGAGCTTGGGTGCTGCCAGCGCATCAGCACCTCGGCCCCCATCACCTTGCCGTCGCCACTGGTCACCAGGGGTTGCAGATAGGGCACGAACTCCCGCGCCCGCAGCGCCCGCTTCAGCTCCCCCTCCATGGAGCGTGGCCGCCCCAGCAGCCACCACACCAGCAGCGAGATGCACAGCGAGAAGCCCAGCAGCATCAGGATGGTCAGGTGCCTGACATGCCACAGCGCCCCCCAGATGGAGGGCAGTTCGAAACCGGCATAGACGGAGAGCGGATAGTGCTCGGACTTGAGCTTGTGCACCGCCAGGGTCGGCAATCTGTGATAGCCCTCCATCAGGTGCCCCTTCTCATCCAGCCAGGCGTTGCCCACATGCAGCTGCACCTCCCCCGAGACCGGGGCACTCAGGGCCAGCATCAGCTTCAGGTATTCGCTGTCGATGGTGCTGAGCACGGCCCCATCCTGCGATTCGGTGCGCACCGCCAGCATGGGGTGATTGGCCCTGACCGGATTGCCCGACAGCAGGCGCAGGAAGCCCCCGCTGTAGGCACCGACATCGTCCTCCCAGTGCACATCCCCGAACAGCGAGTTGCAGTAGACCCCGTAGTCGTTGATGAGGCTGGCGCTACGGACGAAAGGGGCCAGCGTGACCTCCCTGCGCAGGGTCAGCAATGAGGTTTTGCAGGGGTGCCTGATCAGCGGGAAGATGTTTCTGTTGGCCCCCTCGGCATGATGCAGCATCGCCTCCATCAGGCGCACCGCCTTGGTGGCGGCCAGCTCGGATTGCTTGTCCAGGGTGTGCAGATAGTTGCTGTGCAGCTCCCACAGGCCCACCGAGGTCGGGAGCGCAAACACCAGCAAGGCACATAACAGCCGCCAGCAGGGGCGCGCGGCATCTAATCCCAATAGAAACATTGTCTGACCATCCAGGAATGAGGCGGATAGAACGACCAGCCCCATGACATCGGCACCTCGCCGGCATGAGGCCCAGAGTCGCAGCCAAAAAAGCGGGGCATGATACAGCGGCCGATCCGTTGCGCTCACGAACCAGATCAGTTTTTACTCAATAAAGAGAGAAATGCGTCGAGGGGGATGGCGGGGCATGGGGGCGTTCCCCTCCCCTTATCTCGCCAGCGTCAGGCCGTAGGATCCTGAGGCGTCTCAGTCTGCTTGGCGCCATGAAAAAGCCCCGACATGGGCCGGGGCTTTTTATCAGACTGCGTGCGCCGCGTCGGCGCCCAGCCTTACACCGCTTGCTGCAAGATCACCGCATCGGCCTTCTTGGTATAGGAGGCGATCTCGTTGAAGTTGAGGTAGCGATAGGTATCGGCCGCGGTGGCATCCAGCGCCTTGGCGTACTGCAGGTACTCCGCCACGGTCGGGATCTTGCCGGTGATGGCGGCAACCGCGGCCAGCTCGGCGGAGGCCAGGTAGACGTTGGCTCCCTTGCCCAGACGGTTCGGGAAGTTACGGGTGGAGGTGGAGACCACGGAAGCCCCCTCCGCAACCCGCGCCTGGTTACCCATGCACAGGGAGCAACCCGGGATCTCGATGCGGGCACCGACCCGGCCGAAGATGCCGTAGTAGCCCTCTTCGGTCAGCTGATCCTTGTCCATCTTGGTGGGCGGGGCTATCCACATGCGGGTCGGCAGCTCGCCCTGGTACTTCTCGAGCAGCTTGCCGGCGGCGCGGAAGTGGCCGATGTTGGTCATGCAGGAGCCGATGAACACCTCATCGATCTGGCAGCCAGCCACATCGCTCAGCAGGCGGGCATCGTCCGGATCGTTCGGCGCACAGAGGATGGGTTCCTTGATGGTGGCGAGATCGATCTCGATGATTTCGGCGTACTCGGCATCCTTGTCCGCCTCCATCAGCACCGGATTGGCCAGCCACTCCTCCATCCCCCTGATACGGCGGGTGATGGTGCGCACGTCGCCGTAGCCTTCGGACAGCATCCACTTGAGCATGACGATGTTGGACTTGAGGTACTCGATGATCGGTGCCTGATCCAGCTTGATGGTACAACCGGCGGCGGAGCGCTCGGCGCTGGCGTCGGCCAGCTCGAACGCCTGCTCCACCTTCAGGGTCGGCAGCCCCTCGATCTCGAGGATGCGGCCGGAGAAGATGTTCTTCTTGCCCGCCTTCTCCACGGTCAGCAGGCCACGCTGGATGGCGGCGTAGGGGATGGCATGAACCAGGTCACGCAGGGTGATGCCCGGTTGCAGCTCGCCCTTGAAGCGCACCAGCACGGATTCCGGCATGTCCAGCGGCATCACGCCGGTGGCGGCGGCGAAGGCCACGAGACCAGAGCCCGCCGGGAAGGAGATCCCGATGGGGAAACGGGTGTGAGAGTCACCGCCGGTGCCCACGGTGTCCGGCAACAGCATGCGGTTCAGCCAGGAGTGGATGACGCCGTCACCGGGACGCAGGGAGACGCCGCCGCGGTTCATGATGAAGTCCGGCAGGGTGTGGTGGGTCTGCACGTCGATGGGCTTCGGATAGGCGGCGGTGTGGCAGAAGGACTGCATGGTCAGATCGGCGGAGAAGCCGAGGCAGGCCAGGTCTTTCAGCTCATCGCGGGTCATCGGGCCAGTGGTGTCCTGGGAACCGACCGTGGTCATGCGGGGCTCGCAGTAGGTGCCGGGACGGATGCCCTGCACGCCGCAGGCCTTGCCCACCATCTTCTGGGCCAGGGTGTAACCCTTGCCGGTGTCGGCCACGGGCACAGGGCGACGGAACACGGTGGAGAACGGCAGCGCCAGCGCCTCGCGCGCCTTGTCGGTCAGGCCGCGGCCGATGATCAGCGGGATACGGCCACCGGCGCGCACCTCGTCGATCAGCACCTCGGTCTTGAGGGTGAACTCGGCCAGCACCTCACCGGTGCCGTGGCGGGTGATCTTGCCCTCATAGGGGAAGATGTCGATCACATCGCCCATCTCCAGCTTGGAGACATCCACCTCTATGGGCAGGGCGCCGGCATCTTCCATGGTGTTGAAGAAGATGGGGGCGATCTTGCCGCCGAGGCAGACGCCGCCAGCACGCTTGTTTGGCACGAACGGGATGTCGTCGCCCATGAACCAGAGCACCGAGTTGGTGGCGGACTTGCGGGAAGAGCCGGTACCGACCACGTCACCGACGTAGGCCAGCGGGAAGCCGGTCTGCTTAAGCTCTTCGATGGCCTTGACCGGGCCTATCACGCCATCCTTGTCCGGGGTGATGCCGGGGCGGGCGTTTTTCAGCATGGCCAGGGCATGGAGCGGGATATCGGGACGGGACCAGGCATCCGGTGCCGGTGACAGGTCATCGGTGTTGGTCTCACCGGTCACCTTGAACACGGTGACGGTGATCTTCTCGGCCAGGGCCGGGCGGTTCAGGAACCACTCGGCATCGGCCCAGGACTGCAGCACCCGTTGGGCGTGCGCGTTACCGGCCTTGGCCTTCTCTTCCACGTCGTGGAAGGAGTCGAACATCAGCAGGGTGTGGGAGAGGCCCTTGGCAGCAAGAGGGGCCAGCTCGGCATCATCCAGCAGATCGATCAGCGGCTGGATGTTGTAACCACCCTGCATGGTGCCGAGCAGCTCGACGGCTTCGGCCGCGGTCAGGATCGGGGAGTGCGCCTCGCCCTTGGCGACGGCGGTGAGGAAACCGGCCTTCACATAGGCCGCTTCATCAACACCAGGTGGAATTCGGGAGGACAACAGTTCTTTCAGAAAATCTTGTTCACCGGCGGGCGGGTTCTTGAGCAGTTCAACCAGGGCGGCGACTTGCTCTGCATCCAGAGGTTTGGCAACCACGCCCTCGGCGGCACGTTCTGCGACGTGTTTACGGTAGGTTTCAAGCACGACTAATTCCTCTTTGGTCTTTTTTTTGGGGTTCGCCCAAGCTCGCGGCGATCGTCCTTGCGGGACACCCGTAGGGTGCCCCCCACTATATAAGTTTTAACGAGTAAGTAAAATCCAAACCCTGTTCACTTATTCATCAAATCAACATAACCATCTAACCTTGTTCAGGTTTTTTAAAAGTACAAAAAACACACCCGACCAGAGTTAACAAAAAAGCAGCATTTAGCCCTTATTCAAAGGTGGTGCCCAATTGCAGATAGAACATGTCGTGGCCCCCCTCCGCCACGCCATAACCGAGGAAGATGGGGCCGAGGAAGCTCTCCACCCCCACATAGACGGAGCCGGCGGTGTAGGAGGACTCCAGGCTGATGTCCTTACCCTTGTCCCAGACCCCGCCCTGCTCGAGAGAGCCACCGAGGAACAGCGGTGCCTTGACCGCGCCGAAGTCGTTGTCCGCCACCCGATAGATGTAGCGCAGACCGCTGAACAGGCTGTAGCGGCCGCTCAGCTGGTAGTGCTGGAAGCCGGACAGCCGGAACAGGCCGCCGAGATCCTGCACGAACAGCGGCACCTCTTCCTCCGAGGTGGAGCCGCCCCCTTCCAGCATCAGGTTGAGGCTGTGTCGCCCCCATGACCAGGGCTTGATCAGCGCCAGGTGATAGTTGATCCCCTCGGTATTTTCGGTCGGCGCATTGGTCGGTTCGACCTTGATGTGGGAGTAGCCGCCCTTGATGTCCCAGTAGATCCCCTCGTAGGGGAAGTAGCGACTGTCGAGGGTATCGTGCTCGAAGCGGACATAGGGTCCCCAGGAGGAGGCATCCGCATCCGCATCGGACAGGTTCTGAATATCGACGCTGCCCACCTTGCCCTCCAGCCCCAGGGACAGCCGGCTCCAGGGCTGACGGTTCCAGCCGACGGAGAGATCCACGCTGGTGAAGCTGTACTCCGAGTCCAGGTAGCTCACGCCGGACGTCTGCACCTCATCCTCCGGGAAGAAGACCCGGCGCTGGGTCTTGTCATAGGCCAGGCTCGCCTCGCCGAAGAAGGTCTGGGAGGGCTCGAGCGGGGTGTAGAAGTCGGTCTTGAGGTGCTTGGCCGTGCCCAAGGAAGCCTCGGTCAGCCACTCGGCCCCCCAGTCATTGACGTTGGTCAGGTTGTAGGACATGCCGACGTTGTAGTTGGAGGTGCTCTCGAAATCATCGGAGAAACCGAGCTGGAAGTTGAGATAACCCGGCCCCCAGTTCTTCTCGCTGGCATTGACCACCAGCACGTTCTCACCGCTCCGCTCCTCCACCTCATAGGTGATGCGATCGAACGACTCCAGCGCATAGAGCCGGCGGATGCCCGCCTCCAGGCTCTCATAGGTCTGCACCTTGTCCGGGCGCACCTTGAGCATGGCGCGCACCGTGTCGTCGGAGAGGCGCGATTTGTTGACGATCTCCACCTTGTCGATGTAGTAGGCCGGCTGACCGCTGCGCTCGGCGCGGCGGCTCAACTTCTGGTTGCGGTAATCGGCATAGCGTTCCGGCGAGAGCGACAGGGCATCGAGCTGGCTAGAGGCGCGGTTGGCCACCACCTCCCCGACCCGGATCCCCTCCGGCATGCGGGCAAAATCGGCGATGCCCATGTCACCGAACTCGGGGCTGAGCAGCACATCCTTGGGCCCCAGCAGGGCCTTCTGCTTGTCGGTGCCGACCTGGGTCATGTAGGTGGTGAGCTGATCGATCATCGCCAGCCCCGACTTCAGCGACTCGCGGGTGCGCAGCTTGGCACCTATGTCCACCGCGATGACGATGTCGGCGCCCATGGCCTTGGCCACGTCCACCGGCATGTTGTTGACAGTGCCGCCGTCGGCCAGGATATGCCCCTCCCACTCCACCGGCTTGAGGGCGCCGGGGATGGACATGGAGGCCTGCATCGCCTTGGCGAGGCTGCCGTGATCCAGCACGAAGGGGGTCACCGTCTCCATGTCCGTGGCCATGGCGCGGTAGGGAATGGGCAGGTTGTCGAAACTCTTCTGCACCGGCAGGTTGGAGGTCGCGTGACGCAGCAGGCTGGCCATGGACTGGCCCTGGAAGAAGCCGTCCGGCAACTGAACAGAATCACCATTGACGCCGATGTCGGTACGCAGCTGGTATTTCTCGCTCTGCTGCTTCTTGCGCAGGGAGAGTTCATCGCGGCCAACCTTGTCCTGATAGCCCTTGTTCCAGTCGATGGAGAGGGTCATGCGCTCCACCTCCTCGGCGCTGAGCCCCATGGCGTACATGCCCGCCACGTAGGAGCCCATGCTGGTGCCCACCACTATGTCGACCGGGATGCGCTTCTCTTCCAGCACCTTGAGCACCCCGATGTGGGCCGCCCCCTTGGCGCCGCCACCGCTCAGCACCAACGCGATCCTGGGTCGATCAGACTGGGCCGCCGCCATGAAAGGCAGGGTCGCCAGCAAGAGCAGAAGCAGGTGGGTCCATCCCCGATGAAAGATGCGCATATGATTGTCCATTGATCCAGTGCGAGCCGAGTGAGCCGTGATGCCTACTATAAGATGAGGAACTGTAACCGCAACTGCCTGTGCTGGCGAGATTTCATCAAGATCCCGTCGGCCGGCCGGGAGCATGGGCGGCGTCAATCCAGTCCCGGCCTGATGTGAGCGCAAACGTTAATC
This sequence comes from Aeromonas sp. sia0103, assembly GCF_963895295.1. Classification (NCBI taxonomy): domain Bacteria; kingdom Pseudomonadati; phylum Pseudomonadota; class Gammaproteobacteria; order Aeromonadales; family Aeromonadaceae; genus Aeromonas; species Aeromonas sp. sia0103. Next base: position 263,568 of record NZ_CAWQKG010000044.1, read on the forward strand.
GGCAATAAACGCCGGCATCGCCTCAAGGGCGCGGGTCGGCGGCCGCTAATATGGGCTCAACCTTCGGCCCACACTCCCGAGTCACCCTATGTTTGCAAGCCTGACACTCAAACAGAAAATTCTGGCCACCGTCATCCTGGCCGTGGCGCTCTCCTGCCTGCTGGTGGGCTACTTCAGCCAGCGCTCGGCCCAGCAGCTGATCGAGACCCGCATGTTCGAGCAGGAGTTGCCGAACCTGACCCAGCGCATCGGCAAGGAGATCGAGAAGGATCTCACCTCGGTCGCCAATGCCGCCAAACAGCTCGCCAACGATCGCTTCGTGCTGGACTGGGTGGCCCGTGGCATGCCCAAGGAGCAGGAGTCCATCCTCGTCGATCAGCTCAAGGACATGACCGCCCAGTACGGCCTGGTCACCGCCTCCTTCGCCGATCGACAGAGCGCCGCCTACTACAACCAGGACGGCTTCCTGCGCAACCTGACCCCGGAGCAGGATGGCTGGTTCTACGGCTACACCAAGAGCCCGCAGGATCTGATGCTCAGCATCTTTCGCGAGAGCAACGGCGAGGTAAAGCTGTTCGTCAACTTCCAACAGCTCGACGGCCGCGGCCTGGCGGGGCTCGCCAAGTCCCTCGACAGCATGGTCAGCATGCTGGCCAACTTCCGCATCGGCGACAGCGGCTTCGTGTTCATGACAGATGGCAGCGGCAAGGTGAAGCTGCACCCGGACGCCGCCCGCATCGACCGCGATACCCTGTCCCAGCTGGCCGGGGCCAGTGCCGCTGGCCTGTTGACCAAGCAGGCATTCGCCGCCACCCACGCCGAGATCGATGGCCAGCCGGTCGTGCTCGCCACCAGCTATATTCCGCTGCTCGACTGGTACCTGGTGGCCCAGGTACCAGAGGCCGAGATCTACGCCGAGCTGGATCGGGCCCGGCTGCACATCCTGCTGGTGAGCCTGGCGATCGCCGTCGGCATGGGGCTGCTAGGCGTGCTGCTGGCAGGCTCGGTCAGCCGCCCACTCAACGAACTGGCCCGCCTGTTCCGCGAACTCGGCAGTGGTGACGGGGATCTGACCCAGCGCCTCAAGGTGGAGGGACGAGACGAACTCGCCCAGGTCGCGACCGGCTTCAACAACTTCGTGGCCAAGATCCACGGCTCCATCGAGCAGGTGGCCAGCAACTCCCGCCAGCTCGCCGCCACCGCCAACGAGGTGGCCAGCAAGGCCCAGCTGACCCAGCACAACTGCACCGCCCAGCGCGATCGAACAGTGCAGGTGGCCACCGCCATCCACGAGATGGGCGCCACCGTCGGCGAGATCGCCGGCAACGCCTCCCTGGCCGCCGACGTGGCCAAGCAGGCCAACGAGCAGGCCGATGCAGGCGCCCTGATGGTGGCCCAGGCACGCCACGGTATCGTCGGCCTCTCCGACGAGATCGAGCAGGTATCCGGCGTCATCGAATCGCTGGCCAACCAGACCGACTCCATCGGCAGCATCCTCGACACCATCCGCAGCATCTCGGAGCAGACCAACCTGCTGGCGCTCAACGCCGCCATCGAGGCCGCCCGTGCCGGTGAGCAGGGCCGTGGCTTCGCCGTGGTGGCCGACGAGGTGCGCAACCTCGCCAGCCGCTCCGCCGCCTCCACCGCCGAGATCCAGGGCATGATCAACCGCCTGCAGGAGCAGAGCGCCCGCGCCGTCAGCGCTATGACCCAGGGCCGCAGCCAGAGTCTGGCGGTGGTGGCCCAGGCCGACGAGGCCGATGCGGCCCTCGGCCAGATCACCGGCCATATCACCCAGATCAGCGACATGAACATCCAGGTCGCCACCGCCACCGAGGAGCAATCCAGCGTGGTCGGCGAGATCAACCGCAACGTGGAAGACATCAACCAGCTGACCATGGAGACCGCCGACATCGCCCACCAGCTGACCGAGTCCAGCCGCAGCCTGCAGCAGCTCTCTGGCGAGCTTGACAAGCTGGTCGGCAACTTCCGGCTCTGAGTCTCCTCCGCCCTTTCCCCTCATCCAGGGAGCGCAGCCGCGCTCCCTTTTTGCGACAACGGCAAGCCATGACGCAGCACCGCCAACTCGACTCAGGATCCCGGCAGGAATGACGCATAATCAGAGGAGAACCAAGGAGAACGGAAATGGGTAAACTGATGATGGTAATGGTACTGGGGGCGCTGTTGTCGGCCTGCAGCAGCGGGCCGGTGCGAGTGCACGGCGCCGATGTCAGTGTGGATGACACCCGGATCCGGGTCTACGACGGCCATAATGATGGCTATTACGATGATGACTATCACGGCGGCCAACGGGGTCGTTTCTGTCCCCCGGGACAGGCCAAGAAAGGGCGCTGCTAGCGCCTTTTTTTATGGCCGTCATCTGCTGGTCGGCCTGCTGCAAGCGCGCGTCCAATGCGGGCGGCGGCGGATATTAGTACTCCACCCCGGCGATGCAGCCCCATAAGGTTTGACCGCCTCCCCTCGACTATCACCTGCCTCACCTCCTCGGCACTGGCCCCCACGGCATAGCGCCATCCCATGCCGGCATCGACTACCATATCAGCCGGGATACGCCTCTCTTCCACTGCCTTGAGCCCCGCTATGGGCCACGCCCTTGACGCTTCCCCTGCTCGGCACCGAGTCAATTCAGGCTCGAACCGATCGCTCGCCGGACGCCCCTCTACAGGATGCAGACAGTTGGCCGGAACGGCTCTCCCTCAACACCATCTCGTGTCGCTCTGGCCGGGCATATCAGCCATCCCACCATAGGGTGGCACCGACATGGCGCGGCAATGAAACGGCGACGCAAGCAAGGGCGCATCGCTGCCGGTCATGACCTTCGAAATACGCGTTCTGCCCCATACTTGAGGGAACACCGCATGCTCCCTGTTATGCCAGCGGCAAGTCATGACGCAACGCCACCAACGCACCCCGGTGTCCATGGGGAACGGCAGCATAATCAGGGGAAACCATAGGAGGTTGTTATGGACAAGCGGATTCTGATGGTACTGCTTGGCGCGCTGCTCACCGCCTGCACCAGTGGCCCAATACGGGTACATGGCGCAGATTTCAGTGTGGACGATGCCCATATCCGGGTCACTGACGGCTACTACCGCTACCATGGGGGTCATTACTATCGCTATTACGATGACCACCATCACCACGATGGCTATTACCGCCGCTATTACGATGACCGCCACCCCGATCGCTATTACTACCGCCATGATGGTCACCACCATCGCCAGGAGGGTTATCGCTCCTTTTGTCCGCCAGGCCAGGCCAAGAAAGGGCGCTGCTGACAGCAGCCAGCCAGCCAGCCAGCCAGGTGACAGACAACAAAAAAGCCGCTCATGGGAGCGGCTTTTTCATCACGGCAGGAAGAAGATTATTTCTTCTTCTTGGCCTTGGCGTTCGGCAGATCGGTGATGGATCCTTCGTACACTTCGGCAGCCAGACCCACGGACTCGTGCAGAGTCGGGTGAGCATGGATGGTCAGCGCCAGATCTTCGGCGTCGGCACCCATCTCGATGGCCAGACCGATCTCACCCAGCAGTTCACCACCGTTGGTACCGACGATGGCACCACCGATGACGCGATGGCTGTCCTTGTCGAAGATCAACTTGGTCATGCCGTCGGAGCAATCGGAGGCGATGGCGCGGCCGGAGGCAGCCCAGGGGAAGGTGGCGACTTCGAAGTTCAGGCCCTGTTGCTTGGCTTCCTTCTCGGTCAGACCGACCCAGGCCATCTCTGGCTCTGTGTAGGCGATGGACGGGATCACTTTCGGGTCGAAGTAGTGCTTCTTGCCGGCAATGACTTCGGCCGCCACGTGGCCTTCGTGCACACCCTTGTGCGCCAGCATCGGCTGACCGACGATGTCACCGATGGCGTGGATGTGAGCGACGTTGGTACGCAGCTGCTTGTCCACCTCGATGAAACCGCGCTCGTTGACGGCCACACCGGCTTTCTCGGCGTCCATCAGCTTGCCGTTCGGCACACGACCGACCGCGACCAGCACGTTGTCGTAGCGAACCGGCTCGGCCGGGGCGTGCTTGCCTTCGTAGGAGACGTAGAGACCGTCTGCACGGGCTTCAACTGCGGTGACCTTGGTCTCCAGCATGATGTTGAATTTCTTGGCAACACGCTTGGTGTAGATCTTGACGATGTCTTTGTCGGCAGCCGGCACCAGCTGATCGGCAAATTCCACCACGTCGATCTCGGAACCCAGGGAGGAGTACACGGTACCCATCTCCAGGCCGATGATGCCGCCACCGATGACCAGCAGCTTGCCCGGAACTGTGGTCAGTTCCAGCGCATCGGTTGAATCCCATACGCGCGGGTCATCGTGGGGGATGAACGGCAGCTTCACCGGACGGGAACCCGCGGCGATGATGGCGTTGTCGAAGGTGACTGTGGTCTTGCCGTCGTCCCCGGTCACTTCCAGCGTGTTCGGGCCGGTGAACTTGCCGAAGCCGTTCACAACCTGGACCTTACGCATCTTGGCCATGCCGGCCAGACCGCCGGTCAGCTGGTTGATGACCTTCTCTTTCCACAGACGGACCTTGGTGATGTCAGTCTGGGGGGCACCGAAGACGATGCCGTGATCGGCCAGCGCCTTGGCTTCTTCGATGACTTTAGCGACGTGCAGCAGCGCCTTGGACGGGATGCAGCCCACGTTCAGGCAGACGCCACCCAGGGTGGAGTAGCGCTCGACGATAACGGTATCCAGACCCAGATCGGCGGCACGGAAAGCAGCGGAATAACCGGCAGGGCCGGCACCCAGTACTACGACCTGAGTTTTGATTTCTTTACTCATCATGACCTCTTTGTCGTTCTATATCCCCGGACAGCACAGTCTTATGCCAAAGAAGGCGGCTGCAGCCGTGAAAAAAACGGGGCAAGTTTATAATTTTGTTAATGAAATGAGAAGTGAAAAGGGCGAGCTCTGTGCTCGCCCTCTCATTTACATTTACAGAACCAGTCGACGAATGTCGGACAGCACACCACTCAGAGTGGTGACGAAGCGAGCACCGTCAGCACCGTCGATGACGCGGTGGTCATAGCTCAGTGCCAGCGGCAGCATCAGACGCGGCACGAACTCCTTGCCGTTCCACTTCGGCTTCATCTCGGACTTGGAAACACCGAGGATGGCCACTTCCGGCGCGTTGACGATCGGGGTAAAGCTGGTACCGCCGATGCCACCCAGGCTGGAGATGGTGAAGCAACCGCCCTGCATGTCGGCAGCGGTCAGCTTGCCGGCACGGGCCTTCTTGGAGATCTCGGCGAGATCGCGGGACAGCTCATAGATGCCCTTCTTGTTGACGTCGCGAACGACCGGTACTACCAGGCCCCCCGGAGTGTCAACCGCCACACCGATGTGGATGTACTTCTTCATGATCAGCTTGCTGCCGTCTTCGGACAGGGCGCTGCAGAAGCGCGGATGCGCCTCCAGGGCCTTGGCGGCGGCTTTCAGGATGAACACCAGCGGGGTGATCTTCACATCCAGCTTCTGCTTCTCGGCCAGCATGTTCTGCTCTTTGCGGAACGCTTCCAGATCGGTGGTATCGGCTTCGTCGAACTGGGTGACATGAGGGATCATGGCCCAGTTGCGGTGCAGGGCAGGACCGGAGATCTTCTGGATCCGGGTCAGGTCCAGCTCTTCGACCGGGCCGAACTTGCTGAAGTCCACCTTCGGCCATGGCAGCACGTTCATGCCGTTGCCATTGCCGGTACCGGCAGCAGGAGCGGACTCGGCGCGCTTGACGGCATCCTTCACGTAGGCTTGCACGTCTTCTTTGACGATGCGGCCCTTGCGACCGGAGGCCTTCACCTTGGCCAGGTTGACGCCGAACTCACGGGCCAGACGACGCACGGCCGGAGAGGCGTGAACATAGGCATCGTTGGCGACGAAGTCGGAAGAAGCGGCAGCCGGGGCAGCGGCCTGAGCCACCGGGGCGGCAGGTGCAGCGGCAACGGGTGCAGCAGCCTGGGCAACCGGGGCGGCGGCAGGTGCGGCGCCAGCCACTTCGAATACCATGATCAGGGAACCGGTAGAGACCTTGTCACCGGCCTTCACCTTGATTTCCTTGACGATACCGGCGAACGGCGCAGGTACTTCCATGGAGGCCTTGTCACCTTCGACCGCGATCAGGGACTGGTCGGCTTCGACCTTGTCACCCACGGCGACCATGATTTCGGTCACTTCCACTTCGTCACCGCCGATGTCAGGTACGTTGACCTCTTTGGCAGCGGCGGCAGCCGGGGCAGCAGCCACGGGAGCGGCAGCCTGAGCCGGGGCAGCCACGGCGGCAGGTGCGGCACCCGCCACTTCGAATACCATCACCAGGGAACCGGTAGAAACCTTGGCGCCGGCGGCAACCTTGATCTCGACCACGCGGCCCGCGAACGGAGCCGGTACTTCCATGGAGGCCTTGTCACCTTCCACGGCGATGATGGACTGGTCGGCTTCGACCATATCGCCCACGGCAACCATAATCTCGGTCACGTCCACTTCGTCGTCACCGATGTCCGGCACGTGCACGTCTTTGCGAGCGGCAGCAACAGGAGCAGCCGGCGCTGCAGCAGCAACCGGGGCGGCAGCCTGAGCCGGCGCGGCGGCAGCCGCACCCTCGGCTTCGAAGATCATGATCTGGGAACCGGTGGCAACCTTGTCGCCCACCTTGATCAGGATCTCTTTGACGATACCCGCGGCCGGAGCCGGGACTTCCATGGAGGCCTTGTCGCCTTCTACCGCGATGATGGACTGGTCGAGCTCGACCTTGTCACCCACGGCAACCATGATTTCGGTCACTTCAACTTCATCGGCACCGATATCCGGCACCATAATCTGTTTGGACATTGTGATTTATCCTCTTACGCGTACGTTTATCGCGTTAACCTTGGCAAGAGCAGGTTCCGGCTCGTTGTTGCCGTCCGAACCCTGTGTTTGTCCTCTTACCCTTATGTCGCATTAACCTGGGCAAGGCCCTGTCCGGCACGCAGGTCCGGACAGGGCACTCAATCCTCTTACGCGTACAGCGGGTTAACCTTGTCGGCATCGATGCCGTATTTAGCGATGGCGTCGGCCACAACCTGCTTGTCGATCTCACCGCGCTTGGCCAGTTCGGTCAGGGCAGCAACGACGACATAGAACTCGTTCACTTCGAAGTGACGACGCAGGTTGGCACGGCTGTCGGAACGGCCGTAACCATCGGTACCCAGTACCCGGTAGTGCTCGGTCGGCACGAAGGCACGTACCTGCTCGGCGAAGGACTTCATGTAGTCGGTCGCGGCGATGGTGGCATCGCTACCCAGCACTGAGGTGATGTAGGGTACGCGGGCAGTTGCGGTCGGGTGCAGCATGTTCCAGCGATCGGCGTCCTGACCATCACGAGCCAGCTCGTTGAAGGAGGTCACGCTGAACACATCGGAACCCACGCCGTATTCGCTCGCCAGGATCTGGGCGGCGGTACGCACGTGACCCAGGATGGAGCCACAACCCAGCAGCTGTACCTTGGCCTTGTTACCGGCCACGGATTCCAGCTTGTAGATACCCTTGCGGATGCCTTCCTCGGCGCCTTCCGGCATGGCCGGCATGGCATAGTTCTCGTTCAGGGTGGTGATGTAGTAGAAGACGTTCTCCGGCTTCTCACCGTACATGCGGCGCAGGCCGTCCTGTACGATCACCGCCACTTCATAGGCGTAGGACGGATCGTAGGAGATGCAGTTCGGGATGGTGCCGGCCAGGATGTGGCTGTGACCATCTTCGTGTTGCAAGCCCTCTCCGTTAAGAGTGGTACGACCGGAGGTCGCGCCCAGCAGGAAGCCACGGGCTTGCTGGTCACCGGCTGCCCACGCCATGTCGCCGATCCGCTGGAAGCCGAACATGGAGTAGTAGATGTAGAACGGGATCATCGGGCAATCGTTGGTGCTGTAAGAGGTCGCAGCAGCCAGCCAGGAGGACATGGCGCCCAGCTCGTTGATACCGTCTTGCAGAACCTGACCCTGCTTGTCTTCCTTGTAGTAGGAGACGATGTCACGGTCTTGCGGGGTGTACTGCTGACCGTGCGGGCTGTAGATGCCGATCTGACGGAACAGACCTTCCATCCCGAAGGTACGGGCTTCGTCGGCCAGGATCGGGACGATGCGCTTGCCGATGGACTTGTCTTTCAGCAGCACGTTCAGGGAACGCACGAACGCCATGGTGGTGGAGATCTCGCGCGCCTGCTCACCCAGCAGCGGGCCGAAGGCATCCAGCGCCGGGATTTCCAGCTTGGTGGTGCTCTCGCGCAGACGGGTCGGTACATAGCCCTTCAGCGCGGCACGGCGAGCGTGCAGGTACTTGTGCTCTTCGGTACCTTCTTCGATCTTCAGGTACGGCAACTCTTCCAGCTGCTCATCAGTGACCGGCAGGCTGAAACGATCGCGCAGGTGACGCACTGAGCCCAGATCCATCTTCTTGACCTGGTGAGCGATGTTCTTGCCTTCAGCCGCTTCGCCCATGCCATAACCCTTGATGGTCTTGGCCAGGATGACGGTCGGCTTGCCCTTGGTCGCTGCGGCCTTGGAGAAGGCGGCGAACAATTTACGGGGATCGTGACCACCGCGGTTCAGAGCGAAGATCTCCTCGTCGGTCATGTCTTTGACCAGCGCGGCGGTTTCCGGGTAACGGTTGAAGAACTGCTCACGGACGTAAGCGCCGTCACGGGACTTCATGGTCTGATAGTCGCCGTCCACGGTTTCGTTCATCAACTGGATCAGCTTGCCGGAAGTGTCTTTCTTCAGCAGCTCATCCCACTTGCGACCCCAGATAACCTTGGTGACATCCCAGCCGGCGCCTGCGAACAGACCTTCCAGCTCGTTGATGACCTTGCCGTTACCCACGACCGGACCGTCCAGACGCTGCAGGTTGCAGTTGACCACGAAGACCAGGTTGTCGAGCTTTTCACGCACGGCAACGGTCAGGGCACCCTTGGCTTCCGGCTCGTCCATCTCGCCGTCACCCAGGAAGGCGTAAACGGTCTGCTCGGAGCAATCCTTGATACCACGGTCGGTCAGGTACTTCAGGAAGCGAGCCTGATAAATGGCGGCGATGGGGCCCAGACCCATGGAAACGGTCGGGAACTGCCAGAAGTCCGGCATCAGTTTCGGGTGCGGATAGGAAGGGATGCCCTTGCCGTCCACTTCCTGACGGAAGTTGTCCAGCTGATCTTCGGTCAGACGACCTTCAGCGAAGGCACGGGCGTAGATGCCCGGGGAGATGTGGCCCTGGAAGTAGACCAGATCGCCACCGTCCTTCTCGCTGCGAGCGCGGAAGAAGTGGTTGTAGCAGACTTCGTAGATGGTCGCGGAAGAGGCGAAGGAAGACATGTGACCGCCGAGGTCCAGGTCTTTCTTGGAGGCGCGCAGCACTATCATCATGGCATTCCAGCGGATGATCGCGCGGATGCGACGTTCCATCTCCAGGTCGCCCGGGTAAGCCGGTTCGTCGCTGGCAGGGATGGTATTGATGTAGTCGCGATTCGCCTTTTCAGCCACGTCAACACCGCTGATGCGTGCCTTCTCAGTAAGCTGTTCAAGGATGAACTGAGCGCGTTGGGGACCCTCTTCACGCAGCAGGGATTCCAGAGAGGCAAGCCACTCCAGCGTTTCTATCGGGTCCACATCGTTCTTCAGGATATCAGACATGGCTGGTTCCTATTGTTATTTGCACGGCGGTTAAGATGCGCAAGAATTCGACAATAAAGCCTTGTGGGATTAGTTTTCCTGCTGACGGATCCGACGCATGGATCGCTGGATCCGGCTGTCTTCCCTCTGCATATCCAACAAGGTGTCCTCGATAAAGGCCAGGTGCTCATGACAAGCAGCCCTGGCCCGCTCCGGAGCCCCCGACAGGATAGCCTCGATCAGGCTCGCACGATGGCGACGGATCTTGGCTACCACTCCCGGACGGCGATTCAAAATTTCATTATTTCGTAAAATATTCTGTTCGAGCATGGGGCCCATGGCCCGCAACAGGTGCAGCAGCACCACGTTGTGCGATGCCTCGGCGACCGCCAGATAAAACTGGGTGACGGCGGCAGATTCGACCACCAGCGACCCCTGCTGACCCGCCTCTTCGATGGCGGACTGCGCCTGGCGGATCCGCTCGAAATCGGCCTCGGTCCCCCGCAGTGCGGCATAGTAGGCACAGATGCCTTCCAGCGCGTGACGAAACTCCAGCAGATCGTACTGGGCTTCAGGGTGAGTGCTGAGCAGTTCGAACAGGGGATCGGCGATCCCCTTGCTCAGGGCATTCTGCACATAGGTGCCGCCACCCTGACGACGATACAAGAGTCCTCTCGCTTCCAGGCGCTGGATGGCTTCGCGCAGGGAGGGGCGCGATACCTGAAACTGGATGGCGAGTTCGCGCTCCGGTGGCAGCTTCTGCCCCGGCTGCAAGCTGCCTTCCAGAATCATGCTTTCCAGCTCGGCGACGATGGCGTCGGCCAGCTTGGGCTGAGTAATCTTGATATAGGGCATGGGGCTACTTTGTTAAATTGGTATTACCAATTCTATGATTGGGGCGAAAATTAGCAGAGGGCATAGGAAAAGTCCACCCAAAATATGATCTGCATCAAGATTGAAGGTTGCCACTTTAGGGGTAAAAGACGGGAATTATGATGTGGCTCAAAGAAAATGGTCTGACCAATATTTATGAGCTTCCTCACAGATAACATTTGGCCAACAGCCTGAAAGAATGGCTCGCCATAGAGACAAGCCATTGATTTTAAAAATACAAACTAAAGTTTAGCTTTGTCACTTGAAGTTGAGCAGATGGCGATAGTGAGCCCATTCGAAACTATCGCCCGGATCCGTCTTGCGACCGGGGGCAATATCGCAATGACCGACAATCCGCTCCGGGGTGATGGCAGGATATTGGCCTGATATGGCTCGGGTGAGCCCCGCCAGCGTCAGGTACTGCGCCTCCTCGTAGGGCAGCTCATCTGTCCCCTCCAGCTCGATGCCGATGGAGAAATCGTTGCACGCCTCCCTGCCCTCCCAGCTCGACACCCCGGCATGCCAGGCGCGGGCACCGAATGGCACATATTGCACCAGCTCACCATCGCGCCGGATCAGGCAATGGGCCGAGACTCGCAGCTGATGGATCTCGGCGAAATAGGGGTGCGCGGCAGGATCCAGTCGCCCCAGGAAGAGGTCATCTATCCAGGGACCGCCGAACTGCCTGGGTGGCAGGCTGATGCCGTGCACCACCAGCAGGGAGATGTCGTCCGGGCTGGCCCGCTCGTTTTGGTGGGGGGATGGCACCCGACGGGCCTGCTCACACCACCCCTCGGCATCGATGGAAAAAACTGCTATGGGCTGCGTCATCATCTACTCGATCCACAATGGAAATGTGCCCGCTAGCGGGCGGCCGCTCCCATCATAAACTGGGAACAAGCATCTGAATTCATGGGTGAAACTGTGTTAGGCTGAACCATCATTCGCAAGGCACTGGACCCCATATGCACCCGATGGCACGCCGTCTCTGGCTGCTGGCCTGGCTCTCCCTGCTGGGGCTACTGACCCTCTACTTCTACTCAGGTGCTCAGCCGACCGTGACCGCCAGCGGCGATCTGCTGCTCAAGGCCGATGCCAGCGGCCACTATCGTCTGGAGGGTGCCATCAACGGTCAACCGGTGCAACTGCTGCTGGACACGGGAGCCACCCGGGTGACGGTACCGAGCCAGGTGGCCAACCGCCTCGGCCTGATCGCCACCGGCCGCAGCCGGGTCAACACGGCGGCCGGCGAGATCCAGGTCCATACCAGCCAGATCGAAAGCCTGGCGATGGGCCCACTGACCTTGTACGATTTGTCCGTGTTTATCAATCCGGCGGCCGACGGGGAGGAGATCCTGGTGGGCATGAATGCCCTCGGCCGGCTGGAATTGCGCCAGAAAGACAGGCAGTTGCTTCTCAGACCCTTGCAGGAATAAGGCATGTTACAACAGGACATCAGCCGCGCCGTACGCGCCGCACTACTCGAAGACTTAGGTCAAGCCCTCACCGTACTGGATCAACCGGACGCCAGCGCCGACATCACGGCCCAGCTGATCCCGGCCGATCGCATCTCGACCGCCCGTGTCATCACCCGCGAAGCTGGCGTGTTCTGCGGCCAGCCCTGGGTCGATGAGGTGTTCGCCCAGCTAGGTGGCGAGGTCAAGGTGGAATGGAAGGTCCAGGATGGTGAACAGCTCTCACCGGGTCAGGAGCTGTTCCGCCTCCATGGCCCGGCCCGCATCCTGCTGACCGGCGAGCGCAACGCCTTGAACTTCGTGCAGACCCTCTCCGGCGTCGCGACCCTCACCGCCCGTTATGTCGCCGAGCTGGCAGGCACCGAATGTCGCCTGCTCGACACCCGCAAGACGCTGCCCGGCCTGCGCAACGCCCAGAAATATGCCGTCACCTGTGGCGGTGGCAAGAACCACAGGATCGGTCTGTTTGATGCCTACCTCATCAAGGAGAACCACATCCTCGCCTGCGGCGGCATCAAAGAGGCCATCGCCGAGGCCCGCCGCCTCAACCCGGGTAAGCCGGTGGAAGTGGAAGTGGAGTCGCTGGCCGAGCTGGAGCTGGCCCTCAGCGCCGCCGCCGACATCGTCATGCTGGATAACTTCGATGTGACCATGATGCGCGAGGCGGTCACCCTCAATCAGGGCCGCGCCAAGCTGGAGGTGTCTGGCAATGTCACCCTGGAGACGCTCGCCGACTATGCCGCCACCGGCGTCGACTTCATCTCGGTGGGTGCACTGACCAAGCATGTGCGGGCGCTGGATCTCTCGATGCGCTTTGTCTGAATGCGGACGGGAGAGAAACCCTTCGTTTCGCCCTGCCAGATATTACAGGTCTCGAAACTTGCAAAAGGCGCCACTGGCGCCTTTTCTTTATGCAGGATCCCACGGCATAAGGAGTGTGAAGATGGGCCCTCCCGACGATGAAGAAAAGAGCCATTAGAGGCTAATTAATGTTTGATTTTTCTATGATTTTCACTAAATGACAGAAAAGTGGTTAACAAAGGGATAACCTCTGTTGCCAACCCGAAGCGCTCGGATAAGATACTGCCTTGTGGATAGATTTCCACCAGCACTTATCAGGAACCATGGACAAAAGGATATTTGACATGAAAAGACAATCAGGGTTTACGCTTATCGAATTGATGATAGTGGTTGCGATCGTCGCCATCCTGGCCGCCATCGCACTGCCGGCCTATCAGACCTACACCAAAAAAGCGAAGTTCTCAGAAGTTGTCACTGCGACTGGTGCATTTAAAACCGCGGTAGAAGTGTGCGCGCAGAAAGATGGTGATATGGCGAATTGTACAACGGCAGGAAGCAATGGTATCCCACAAGATGTCAGTGGTGCCGCTGGTAGTTTTGTTGCGTCAGTTACCATAGGCCCAGGGACAGCTAGTGGTGCAGTTGAAATATTGGCCACCGGGGCGAACCCTCCCTTCGAAGATGCGGAGAAAACTTACATTTTGGGCGGTCAATTTACTAATGGCCAAGTTATATGGACCAATGCGGCAAGCGGTAGTTTATGCTTGACTTCTGGTATCTGCTAACGCATGACCTCTAGCCCCAATAGCGGCCTGGCCACCAGCCTGGCCGCCTCTTCCCTCCTCAGTGAGCCGGACTCACAGCGCTTCCTGAGCCAGGCCAGGGCGCAGCGCAAGCCTTTTGTCACCTTCCTGATCGAAAACGATATCCTCGACAGCAAGGCGCTGGCGGATTTCTGCGAGCTGGAATATGGGGTACCTCTGCTGGATCTTGCCGCCTTCGATCTGGCCGAGATCCCGCAGAAATACCTCAATCAGAAGCTGATTGAGAAACACCATGTGCTGCCCATCTACACCCAGGGCCACACCCTCTATATCGCCATGTCGGATCCGACCAATGTGTCGGCACTGGAGGATTTCGGCTTCAGCTTCGGCCTGCACACGGAAGCCTTGCTGGTCGAGGAGAGCAAACTGACCACCGCCATCGGCAAGCTGATGGAGAACGAGCAGGATGCGCTCGGCATGGACCATATCGACGAGTCCGAAATCTCGGAACTCGAAGTCTCTGACGAAGGCTCTCGGCTCGATGAGGGCGTCAATACGGCGGATGACGATGCCCCCATCGTGAAGTACATCAACAAGATCATGATGGATGCCATCAAGCGCGGCGCCTCGGATCTGCACTTCGAACCCTATGAGACCAAGTACCGGATCCGCTTTCGGATCGACGGCATTCTGCATGAAATCGCCACCCCACCGGTCAACCTGGCCAACCGCTTCTCCGCCCGTCTCAAGGTGATGGCGCGGCTCGATATCGCCGAGCGACGCCTGCCCCAGGATGGCCGGATCAAGTTGAGGCTGTCACGCCACAGATCCATGGACATGCGGGTCAACACCCTGCCCACCATGTGGGGTGAAAAGATTGTGATCCGCCTGCTGGACTCCTCGGCGACTCGCCTCAACATAGAGCAACTAGGCTTCGACGACCGGCAGAAGGCCCAATACCTGAAAGCCCTCTCCAAACCCCAGGGCATGATCCTGGTCACCGGCCCCACTGGATCCGGTAAAACGGTCTCACTCTATACCGGCCTCAACATTCTCAATACCAACGAGGTCAATATCTCCACCGCCGAGGACCCGGTGGAGATCAACCTGCCCGGCGTCAACCAGGTGCAGATCAACCCCAAGGCCGGACTCACCTTCGCCAGTGCCCTGCGCTCTTTCCTCCGCCAGGATCCGGATATCGTCATGGTGGGGGAGATACGGGATCTGGAGACAGCCGAGATCGCCATCAAGGCGGCCCAGACCGGTCATCTGGTGCTCTCGACCCTACACACCAATTCGGCGGCCGAGACCCTGACGCGGATGATGAACATGGGGGTCCCCGCCTTCAACATCGCCTCCTCGGTGACTCTCATCATGGCCCAGCGCCTCGCCCGAAAGCTATGCGATCACTGCAAGACGCCGGAGGTGGTGCCGGACGCCGAGCTGCTGGAGCTGGGCTTTACCCCCCAGCAACTGGCCGCCGGATTGCGGCTGTTCAAGCCGGTCGGTTGCAAGGAGTGCTCGGGAGGATACCGAGGCCGCGTCGGCATCTATGAGATCATGCTCATGTCCGACAACATCGCAAAATTGATCATGCAGGGGGCCAACTCCCTGCAAATAGCTGCCATTGCCCAGAAGGAGGGCATGCGTAATCTGCGTATCTCAGGTCTCGAAAAGGCAAGGTTGGGGGTCACCAGCCTGGCCGAGATCAACCGGATCACCACCAACTGAGCCCAGCGTTTCCAACCCATTCACCCGGGTGATGCCCATGCGGCATCCCTCGAGGATGTTCTTCAAGCCAAGGCGGCCCGGACAGGGAGCTATATCATCCGGCCACCGTCGCCCAATTGCAGGATGCAGTGATGGCAACATTAGCGCAAAAACGTAACCCGCCCAAAAAGGTCTTCTCCTTCCGCTGGCACGGGGTCAATCGCAAGGGGCAGAAGGTCTCTGGCGAGTTGCAGGCCGACAGCATCACCACCGTCAAGAGCGAGCTGCGCAAGCAAGGCGTCAACGTCACCAAGGTCAGCAAGCAGAGCCAGGGGCTGTTTTCCAAGGGTGGCGCCAAGATAAAGCCGATGGACATCGCCGTCATCTCCCGCCAGATCACCACCATGCTCTCCGCCGGTGTGCCGCTGGTACAAAGCCTGCAGATCATCGCGCGCGGCCACGAAAAGGCGGCGGTACGCGACCTGATCGGCCAGATCGCCGCCGATGTAGAAACCGGCACGCCCATGTCAGAGGCACTGCGCCGCCACCCCCGCCACTTCGATACACTCTACTGCGACCTGGTAGAGGCGGGAGAGCAATCCGGTGCGCTGGAGACCATCTACGACCGGATCGCCATCTACCGCGAGAAGAGCGAGGCACTCAAGTCCAAGATCAAGAAGGCGATGCTCTACCCAGCCATGGTCATCCTGGTGGCCATCATAGTGACCTCCATCCTGCTGCTGTTCGTCATTCCCCAGTTCGAGGAGATCTTCAAGAGCTTCGGCGCCGAACTGCCCATCTTCACCCAGTTCGTCATCGGCATCTCCCGCTTCATGCAGCATTGGTGGTATGCGATCTTTGGCGGCATCGCCCTCGCCATCTTCCTCTACGTGCGCGCCTGGCGCAGCTCCCAGAAGGTACGGGATAACACGGACAGGTTCATCCTCACCATCCCCATAGTGGGCTCCATCCTGCACAAGGCGGCCATGGCCCGCTTCGCCCGCACCCTCTCCACCACCTTCTCCGCCGGTATCCCGCTGGTTGATGCCCTGGTCTCGGCCGCCGGCGCCTCCGGCAACTATGTCTACCGCACCGCCATCATGGCCATCCGCAACGAGGTCGTGGCCGGCATGCAGATCAACGTCGCCATGCGTACCGTGGACCTGTTCCCCGACATGGTGATCCAGATGGTGATGATCGGGGAAGAATCCGGCGCCATCGATGACATGCTCTCCAAGGTGGCTGCCATCTTCGAGCAGGAAGTGGACGACATGGTAGATGGCCTCACCAGCTTGCTCGAGCCCTTCATCATGGTGGTGCTGGGAGTGCTGGTCGGTGGCATGGTCGTCGCCATGTACCTGCCCATCTTCAAGCTGGGCTCTGTGATACACTGACCCCCTGCGGCCCGACCTGCAGACCCGGGTGGCAAACCCCGCCGGCATCAGCCGGCGCGGGTACGATCCTTTATGGCTCTCTTTCCCAATATAAAACGGTTGATTATGGCGTCTCTGATCGAACTGGCCCACGGCCTGCCCTGGCTCTACCTCTCCCTGACGTTTCTCTTCTCCCTGATGATCGGCAGCTTCCTCAACGTGGTGATCCATCGCCTGCCCATCATGCTGGAGCGGGAGTGGCACGCGGAATACCGCAGCTATTTTGACAGCGATGCCGAGCCCGCCCCCACCACGCCTTACAACCTGATGGTACCGCGCTCCTGCTGCCCTCATTGCAACCATCCCATCGGGGCGCTGGAGAACATCCCCCTGCTGAGCTGGCTCTGGCTCAAGGGGCGCTGCCGAGAGTGCCGGGCTCCCATCTCGGTCCGCTATCCGCTGGTCGAATTGCTGACCGCCCTGCTGTCGGTGGCCGTCGCAGCGACCCTGGCCCCGGGCTGGGGCACCCTGGCCGCTCTGGCGCTGACCTGGGTGCTGGTCGCGCTCACCTTCATCGATCTGGACAAGATGCTGCTGCCGGACCAGCTCACCCTGCCACTGCTGTGGGGAGGCCTGCTGTTCAACCTGCTGGGCGGCTTCGTCCCGCTGGGAGATGCGGTGATCGGGGCCATGGCCGGGTATCTGGTGCTATGGAGCCTCTACTGGGCCTTCAAACTGCTCACCGGCAAGGAGGGGATGGGCTACGGTGACTTCAAACTGCTGGCCGCCATCGGCGCCTGGCTGGGCTGGCAGGCTCTGCCCATAGTGCTGCTGCTCTCCTCCCTGATCGGCGCCCTGATCGGCCTCACGCTGATCGCCCTGCGTCGGCATCATCAAGCCAACCCTATTCCCTTTGGCCCCTATCTCGCCATCGCGGGCTGGATCGCGCTGCTGTGGGGGGATAGCATCACCCGCTGGTATCTGAACACCGTCCTCTAACACAAGGGTGCCCTGACAATGTATGTAGTAGCTATCACCGGCGGGATCGGCAGCGGCAAGACGACCGTCGCCAACCAGTTTGCAGCTCTGGGTATCGAGGTGATCGATGCCGACCTGATCGCCCGCGAGGCGGTGGAGCCCGGCACACCGGCACTGACCGCCATCGCCAGCCATTTTGGTCCCGGCATCCTGGATGAACAGGGGCGACTGGACAGGCGTGTCCTGCGCGAGCGAATCTTCAGCGAGCCGGCGGCCAAACACTGGCTCAACACCCTGCTCCACCCCCTCATTCGCAGCGAGATGCTGCGCCAGTGCGCGGCGGCCAGCTCGCCCTACTGCCTGTTGGTGGTGCCGTTGCTGGTAGAGAACCGGTTGATGAACTTGGCCGATCGAGTGCTGGTCATCGACGTGGATGAGGCGACCCAGATCGAACGCACCTGCCGCCGGGACGGGGTGAGCCGCGCTCAGGCGGAGGCCATTCTGGCCGCCCAGGCGAGCCGGGCCGAGCGGCTCGCGGTGGCCGATGATGTGCTGGACAACCAGAGTGGTACGAGTGAGACCATCCGGGCGCGAATTTTGGCGCTGCACGAGACATATCTGGCATTTGCCACTCAACAAGCCCGCCAAGTGTGAGTACACTAGGCCGGTTTATGGCTGGCCAGGATTAGGCATGATTTACGATTTCCCCCTCAACGAAAAAAGCCGGACCTATCTTCGTCTGGAGTCCCTGTTTTCCCAGATCCGCGACAATCTGGAGAGTGACCAGCCTTGGGCACACATCGCCTTCTTCAAGGGGTTGTTCGATCTGCAGGAGCTGCTGGAGCGCGGCGATCTGCGTGCCGATCTGATCAAGGATCTGGAGCGGCTCGGTCAGCGTCTGAGCCATTGGGCCAGCCTGCCGGAGGTCGATCTCGAGCAGATCCAGCGGATGCAGCAGGAGAGCGCCCAACTCTCCCGCAGCCTGCTCAATTCGCCACGGCCCGGTGCTCGCCTGAAAGAGGATCGCCTGCTCGGCTCCATTCGCCAGCGCTTTTCCATTCCGGGTGGCCTGTGCGCCTTCGACGTGCCACAGCTGCACCACTGGCTGGCGACCCCGGCCGTCGCTCGCCATCAACAGATGCAACAGTGGCTCAGCGACATCAACCTGCTGATGAACGCCATCTCCCTGCTGCTGCGGCTGTGGCGCGAGTCCGGCCACTTCAGCGACCAGGTCGCCACCAATGGCTTCTTCCAGGATACCGCCGAGGGCGCCGAGCTGATCCGCATCCGCATCCTCGGCAACCACTCCTGCTATCCGACCCTGAGCGGTCACAAGAACCGGTTCGCCCTGCGCTTCCAGCCGACGACGGAGCAGCAGATCGGCGACGTCCCCTTCCAGCTAGCCTGTTGCTAACGGTCAAGGAGCCAATATGGTCACCAAGGTGAAGTGTCCGACCTGCCAAACCGAGATAGAGTGGGGCCCGCAGAGCCCGCTTCGTCCCTTCTGCAGCAAGCGCTGCCAGCTGATCGATCTCGGCGAATGGGCCGATGAAGAGAAGCGCATCCCGGGCGAGATCAATCCGGATCTGCTGCCCTACCCGGACGAGGGTGAGCAGTGGCAATGAGCCAGATACCAAAAAGGGCCCGCAGGGCCCTTTTTTAATATCGGCACCCCGGCAAATTACTCCGCCAGCGATGCCTGCAACCGCGCCACGATCGGGCCGTTGGCATCCGGGAACCGGTATTCGTGCAAATCGGCCAGCGGCACCCAGCGGCACTCCTGCCCCTCCTTGCCGAAGGGCTCGCCACTGAAGCGGGTCACCTTCCAGATATCCAGCAACACCTGCTTGTCAGGATAATCGTGGTACAGCTCCATGAAGGGTGCGCAATCCTGTACCCGGATCCCGATCTCCTCCCACAACTCCCTGTCCAGCGCGGTCAGCAGGTCTTCTCCCGACTCCACCTTGCCCCCCGGGAACTCCCAGCGATCGCCCTGATGGCGGTCTGAGGAGCGTTTGGCGAGGAAGATCTCGCCCTTCTCATTCTCGATGACGCCGACCGCCACCCAGATCCGTTTCTTCGGTTCCATCTCTGTCCTCAACGTAAGCACGGCAACGCGGCAATCCAGGGGGCCAGCCGACTGGCCTGCTGCGCCTCCTGAGCCGTAAAGATATCCTGCCCCACATGCTCATTCCCACTCGGGGCGGGCTGTGGCCAGGGGCTCACCCCGGGCGGGGTGAAGCAACGATCATGCACCAAGCAGCTTTGGCGCAGATAGCGCCACAAGCAGTCGCGCAGGAACCACTGATCCACATTCGGTGTCTCCATGGTACCCGGTTGATAGGTGGCAAGCAGCGGGGTCAGCGGCGGCAGGATGCCGGCCACGCCTCCCCACATTCCCGCCAGCACCAGATCGGTATGGCTCCACCAGTCACGCATGATATGGAACCAGCGCTCCGATGCAAGCCAGGCATCGACGGCGAGACGTTCCCGGATGTTCAGCACGGAATCCGCATCGCGGATCAGGAAGCGCCCCACCCCGGGATCGTTGGCCACCAGGAAGCGCCAGCACAGGCGCTGGCGCAGAGACTGTCCGGCCGGCTGCACCAGCACCTCGGCACCGTGCTCCTGCAGACACGCCAGCAAGGCTGCCGGCACGCTCGCATCCACATAGAAACGCACCCGCCAACCCGGATAGAGATAGGCCGCCGCCAGCACGTTGTCGAGCGCACCGCGCAGATAGCGCCGCTCGCTGCCCCACAGGGAGAAGGCGATGACCTTCTGCCGGTCGGGGCGCTCGGCCAGCCAGGTATCCGGGCCACCTGCGGGCAGCGCCCACCCCTCGGCCGGCTGACCGCTCGCCTCATCCTTCAGGATCAGTGCACGGGTGCCCGCCTGCGCCGCCTCGGCATGACGCCCAAGCTTGGCGAGGGAGGTGCAAAGGCCATCCTGGGCCAGATATTCCCTCGGCTCCCGTCGCGCCAGCTCGGTCAGTCGCAGCAGCGCCCGCTCATATTGGCCGGAGCGCGACAGACAGACACAGAGGTTGCGCAGCACCTCGTTGTCATCGGGTTCGGTCTGATGGGCCAGTTCCAGCACTTGTGCGGCCGAGGCCGGATCGCCAGACAGAAAGAGGTAATAGGCAAACTGCAGCTGCAGGGGTGCGGGCTTGAGGCGCTCCCCGTTCAGTCGTGCCAGCACCAGCTGGACCGCCTCCTGTCGCCTCTCCTGCAGCCAGCTGGCATGGGCCTCTTCGTCCCACCCTGTCGGCGCCTTGCTCATCTTATCTCTCCTTCCTTGGGGGCCCTGAAATGAATGCACCGCCCGGAGGCGGTGCATGAATCACGACAAGGGATCAGGTCAACTGACCGTGGCAGTGCTTGTATTTCTTGCCGGAACCGCAGGGGCAAGGATCGTTGCGACCGACCTTCTGCTCGTCACGCACGAAGGTGACATGACCCTCTTCGGGCTGGGCCTCTCCGTCGGCCAGCTGGTTCTCGGCGGCGGCATGGGTATAGGTACGGGGAGCCGCTTCCGCCTGCTGGCGCTGATGCTCTTCCATCGCCTCCACGTCGCGCTCCTGCACCTGCACCCGGCTCAGGATGCTGACCACGTCGCGCTTGAGGGTTTCCAGCATCTGGGTGAACAGATCGAAGGACTCGCGCTTGTATTCCTGCTTGGGGTTCTTCTGGGCGTAGCCGCGCAGATGAATGCCCTGACGCAGGTGATCCATGGCCGCCAGGTGCTCCTTCCAGAGGCCATCCAGGGTCTGCAGCATCACCGCCTTCTCGAAGTTGCGCAGCACCTCGACGCCGACCAGCTCCTGCTTGTGGGCGTAAAGCTTGGTGGCTTCTTCCAGGATGCGCTCGCGCAGCTTCTCTTCATACAGCTTGTCATCTTCCGCCAGCCACTGCTGCAGCGGCAGATCCAGCGAGAAGTCGGACTTCAGGCGCGCTTCCAGGCCCGGCACGTCCCACATCTCTTCCAGGGACTGGGGCGGGATGTACTCGTCGATGACGCTGCCATAGACGTCGTCGCGGATGACGTGGATGGTGTCGGAGATGTCATTGGTGTCCAGCAACTCGTTGCGCTGCTCATAGACCACCTTGCGCTGATCGTTGGCCACGTCATCGAATTCGAGCAGGTTCTTGCGGATGTCGAAGTTGCGACCCTCCACCTTGCGCTGGGCGTTCTCGATGGCCTTGGTCACCCAAGGATGCTCGATGGCCTCGCCCTCTTCCATGCCCAGCTTCTTCATCATGCTGGTGACACGGTCGGAGGCGAAGATCCGCATCAGGGTATCTTCCATGGAGAGATAGAAACGGGAAGAACCCGGGTCACCCTGACGACCGGAACGGCCGCGCAACTGGTTGTCGATACGGCGGGATTCGTGGCGCTCGGTACCGATGATGTGCAAGCCGCCGGCGGCCAGCACTTCATCGTGGCGGATCTGCCAGGCGGCCTTGATCTCGCGGATCTGCTCGTCGGTCGGGTTCTCCAGCGCGGCGATCTCGGCCTGCCAGTTGCCACCCAGCACTATGTCGGTACCACGACCGGCCATGTTGGTGGCGATGGTCACGGCACCAATCTGGCCAGCCTGGGCGACGATCTCGGCTTCCATGGCGTGGAACTTGGCGTTCAGTACCTTGTGCGGGATGTTCTCCTTGTTCAGGATGCCAGACAGCAGCTCGGAGTTCTCGATGGAGACAGTCCCCACCAGCACCGGCTGGCCACGGGAGACGCAGCCACGAATGTCTTCGACGATGGCGGCATACTTTTCCTGGGCAGTCAGGTAGACCAGATCGCCCATGTCCTTGCGCACCATCGGCTGGTTGGTCGGGATGACCACGGTATCCAGACCATAGATCTGTTGGAATTCAAAGGCTTCGGTGTCGGCGGTACCCGTCATCCCCGCCAGCTTGTCATACAGACGGAAGTAGTTCTGGAAGGTGATGGAGGCCAGGGTCTGGTTCTCGTTCTGGATCTTGACCCCTTCCTTCGCCTCGACGGCCTGATGCAGACCATCGGACCAGCGACGGCCCGGCATGGTACGACCGGTGTGCTCGTCGACGATGACGATCTCGTCCTTCTGCACTATGTAGTCGACGTTGCGCTCAAACAGGGTATGGGCGCGCAGGCCGGCGTTGACGTGGTGCAACAGGCTGATGTTGGTGGCTGAGAACAGGGAGTCATCCTCCGCCAGCAGCCCCTCTTTCTTGAGCAGCTCTTCCACGAAGATCTGGCCGGTTTCGGTCAGCAGCGCCTGACGGTTCTTCTCATCCACCGTGTAGTGGCCGTCACCGGTGTACTCTTCGGAGTCTTCCTTGTCCTGCTTGACCAGCAGCGGGATCAGCTTGTTGACGCGGATGTAGAGCTCGGAGCTGTCTTCGGCCGGGCCGGAGATGATGAGCGGAGTACGGGCCTCATCGATGAGCACGGAATCCACCTCATCCACCAGCGCGTAGTTGAGCGGACGCTGCACGCGCTGCTCCGGCGAGAACGCCATGTTGTCGCGCAGGTAGTCGAAGCCGAATTCGTTGTTGGTACCATAGGTGACGTCGGCGGCGTAGGCGTCGCGCTTCTGGGACGCATCCATGCCGGGCACGTTGCAGTCGACCGTCATGCCGAGGAAGGTGAACAGCGGGCGGTTCGCCTCAGCATCACGCTTGGCCAGATAGTCGTTCACCGTCACCACGTGCACGCCACGACCGCTCAGGGCGTTCAGATAAGCCGGCAAGGTAGCGGTAAGCGTCTTACCTTCACCGGTCTTCATCTCGGCGATGCGGTTGGAGTTCAGCACCATACCGCCGATCAGCTGCACGTCGAAGTGACGCATGCCAAACACCCGGCGGGAGGCTTCGCGCACGGTGGCGAACGCTTCCGGCAACAGCTGTTCCAGCGTCTCACCCTGCTCAAGACGCTGACGGTACTCAGCGGTCTTGGCCTGCAGCTCCTGATCGGACAGTGCCTCGAACTGAGGCTCCATCGCATTGATCTGTTTTACAATTTTGCGCAAAGCCTTGAGCGTTCTGTCGTTCCGGCTGCCGATAATCTTGGTGAGCAGTGTGCTAATCATGGGTACCAACTGTTTTGGTTATATTTGAGCGTTCCGTCACTGGAACCTGAAGAAAAAACCTAACCCCGTCTGGCATTCAGAAAGCGTGCGGGGTTGACCTGACGACCATCTTTCAACACTTCATAATGCAAATGCACCCCGGTCGCGCGACCGGTTCGCCCCATCAGGGCTATCTTCTGGCCCTCATCGACCAGGGTGCCCACATCCACCAACAACTTGGAGTTGTGGGCATAGCGGGTCACCAGACCATTGCCATGGTCAATCTCGACCATGTTGCCAAATTCCGGGTGGCGGCCCGCCCAGCTGACGATCCCCTTGCCGGTCGCCATGATGGGGGTGCCGGGCTTGCCACGGAAATCCACGCCCTTGTGCATCTTGGCTCGACCGTTGAACGGATCGACCCGGCCACCGAAGCCGGAGGAGATCCAGACTCGCTCCTGCTTGACCGGCGAACCGGCAATGAAGCCGGCATCGGTGATATGGTGATTCATGATGAAAGATTCAAGTACCGACAGCTGTTCTTCACGGCTACTGAGCTGGCGGTTGAGGTGCGCCATGGAGTCTTGCAGCTCGTTGAGGCTGACTTCCAGGTCGGCATCATAGGAGGGACCGCCCATCGGGGGCAACTCCTTGAAATTGAACTCGTCGGGATCGAGATCGGCTTTTTCGGTCAGCCGCTCTCCGAGCGCATTGAGGCGGCCCAGTTGCCCCTGCATGGTGCCCACCTGGGCGGCCAGCATGGCAAGCTGTTCACGGGCTTCATCGGCCCCTTGCGTGGATTTTTGCTGTTCGGCCTTGGCCAGCGCGATTTCCAGCGCCTCCATCTGCTGGTGCCAGCTCTGCCAGAGCCAACCACCACCCAGTGCCAACAGGGAGAAGAGGATACCGCCGACCCAGGCCAGACGTTGTTTGGGTAAGTGCAACTTGCGGCGCTGCTTACCGTTGAGGATCAGGGTAATGCTCATAGAAATCTGTCTTCTCGGTCAGGTGCGGCCAGGAGCCTGCACGGGCAATAAAACCGGGAGATAATCGGTATTAAAGGATGGAATAAACAAATGACAGGACGTCGGTGCGGAGAGATGACCGACGTCCTGTTGCACAGCTATCAGGCCAGAACCAGACCGTTATCGTAGTAAGCGATGGGCGCTTTCTCGCCCTCACCCTCGAAGGTCACCAGTTCCCAGGCCTCCTGCTTGGCCAGCAAGGCACGCAGCAGTTTGTTGTTCAAGGCGTGGCCGGTCTTGTAGGCACGGAATTCGCCGATGATGCTGCGGTTACACATATAGAGGTCACCGATCGCATCCAGCATCTTGTGCTTGACGAACTCGTCTTCATACCGCAGACCATCTTCGTTCAGCACCCGATAGTCATCCAGCACCACGGCATTCTCCAGGCTTCCGCCCAATGCCAGGTTCTGGGAACGCAGGTACTCGATGTCGCGCATGAAGCCAAAGGTACGGGCACGACTGATCTCTTTCACGAAGGAGCTACCGGAGAAGTCCAGCACGCAACGTTGGTTGCGGCCTTCAAACACCGGATGCTGGAAATCGATCTCGAGATCCATCTTGAAGCCGTTGCGATAGGGGTGGAATTCCGCCCACTTGTCGCCGTCTTCAACCCGGATGCTCTGCTTGATCCGCACGAACTGCTTCGGCGCATTCTGTTCACGGATACCGACTTCTTGCAGCAGGTAGATGAACGGGTGCGCACTGCCATCCATCACCGGGATCTCGGGTGCGTCAACCTCCACATAGAGGTTGTCGATCCCCATCCCGGCCAGGGCGGCAGAGAGGTGTTCGATGGTAGAAACGCGTACACCGGCTTCGTTCACCAGAGCGGTACAAAGCACGGTATCGCGCACCTGATCGGCGTTGGCTGGCAGCGCTACCACAGGATTCAGATCGGTACGCAAGTAAACGATCCCTGTGTTAACAGGCGCCGGACGGAACGTCATTGTGACTTTCCGGCCCGAATGCAGGCCCACACCGGTGGCCTGAACACTCGTTTTCAAGGTTCTTTGTCTAATCATGGGTATATCCGCTTAACAGCTCAAATTCCGGACCAGATGGTCGTTGCCGGGCCATCTTAGCACAATCCTTAAGCAACAAACAAACCAGAGCCATCAGAGGCTTAGTCAGCTTGTTTGCGCAGGAACGCCGGAATATCCAGATAATCCGGTTCGCGACGAGCTTGCGGCTCGGCGTTAACCACCTTGGCCGGGGCCTCTTCCATCACGCGAGACTGCAGTGCTTCGCTGATCAGGGGCTGACGGGCCGGACGCTCTTGGACCATGTTGTTCTTGACCAGCGTGATGTCGGCCTTGCGCTCGGCACCGATACCGGTCGCGACCACGGTCACCCGCAGTTCGTCGTGCATTTCCGGGTCGATTACGGTACCCACCACCACGGTGGCGTTCTCGGAGGCGAAGGCCTTGACCGCGTTACCCACGGTTTCGAACTCTTCGATGGTCATGTCCATACCGGCGGTGATGTTGACCAGGATGCCACGGGCACCGGCCAGATCCACGTCTTCCAGCAGCGGGCTGGAGATGGCTTTTTCTGCGGCTTCTTCGGCACGGTCATCACCGGAGGCAGAACCTGTCCCCATCATGGCAGTACCCATCTCGCGCATCACGGTACGCACGTCCGCGAAGTCGACGTTGATCAAGCCCGGGCGGGTGATCAGCTCGGCGATGCCCTGTACCGCACCCAGCAGCACATCGTTGGCCGCCTTGAAGGCGTCCAGCAGGGAGATGCCGCGACCCAACACCTTCAGCAACTTGTCGTTGGGGATGGTGATCAGGGAGTCGACGTTCTTGGACAGCTCCTCGATGCCGTGTGCCGCGAAGCCCATCCGCTTCTTCCCTTCGAAGGAGAACGGCTTGGTCACGACGGCAACGGTCAGGATGCCCATCTCGCGTGCCACTTCGGCCACGATCGGCGCGGCACCGGTACCGGTACCACCACCCATGCCGGCGGCGATGAACACCATGTCTGAACCGGTCAGCAGCTCACGCAGCGCTTCCCTGTCTTCCATGGCGGCGTCACGGCCCACTTCCGGATTGGCTCCGGCACCCAGACCCTTGGTGATGCCACCGCCGATCTGCAGAGTGGTGTTGGCACTGGAGTTGCGCAGCGCCTGGGCGTCGGTGTTGACGGTAATGAACTCAACACCCTCGATGTTTTGACGAACCATGTGCTCGACTGCGTTGCCGCCGCCGCCACCCACACCTATCACCTTGATGACGGCTTCGTCAGTGTGGCTATCCATAAATTCAAACATGTTGTCTCTCCGCTTTATTTGCCTGACTCAGCAAAATCTTTAGAACTCGCCACGCAGCCAGTTGCTGACCCGTTTGACCAGGCCACCTACGCTTGCCTTGGCAGCATATTCTTTGCTCGTACCGGTGGATTGATGGGTTCGGCCGTACTGCAGCAACCCGACCGCGGTCGAGTACACCGGTGCCTGCACGTAATCACTCAATCCACGTATGTTCATGGGTTCGCCCACCCGGACCTGGCTCTGGAAGATCTGCTCTGCGCACTCCACAATGCCTTCGATCTGGGCCGCGCCACCGGTCAGTACTACCCCGGCCGCCAGCTGATGCTTGACCCCCTGTGCCTTCAACTCGCTCTGCACCCGCACCAGCTCATCATTCACCATGGAGAGCAACTCGGTGTAACGGGGTTCAATCACTTCGGCCAGTGTCTGCCGCTGCAGGCTACGCGCCGGACGGCCGCCGACACTGGGGACTTCAATATTGTCTTCCTTGCTGACCAGGCGGCCGAGGGCGCAACCGTAGCGCACCTTGATCGCTTCTGCGTCCAGCGGCGGTGTGCCGAAGGCGTAGGCGATGTCGCTGGTCACTGTGCTGCCGGCATAGGGGATCACCTTGGTATGACGCAGGGCGCCGCCAGTAAACAGCGACATGTCCATGGTGCCACCCCCGATGTCCACCACGCAGACACCCAGCTCCTTCTCGTCTTCCGTCAACACGGCATAGCTGGAGGCCAGCGCCGAGAAGATCAGCTGATCCACCCGCAGACCGACCTTCTCAACGCATTTCTCGATGTTGCGAGCCATGTCGTTGTGGCAGGTGATCAGGTGCACCTTGGCCGCCATCCGCACGCCGGACAGGCCGACCGGATTCTTGATCCCTTCCTGATAGTCGATGGCAAACTCCTGGGGCAGCACGTGCAGCACCCGCAGCTCATCGGACAATCGCACCGACTTGGCGGTGTGGATGACGTTGTCCACGTCCTCCTGGGTCACCTCTTCGTCGGAGATGGGCACCATGCCGGTCTCGTTGCGGCAATCTATGTGCTTGCCGGACAAGCCCAGATAGACCGAGCTTATCTGGCAGTCGGCCATCATCTCGGCCTCTTCCACCGCCCGGCGCAGGGACTTGACCACGGAGTCGAGATCATTGACCCCGCCCTTCTCCATCCCGCGAGACGCGTGGCTGCCCATGCCGATGACATTGAGCTCGCCATCCGGCAATACTTCTCCAACCAGTACCGCCACTTTGGTCGTGCCGATATCCAGTCCGACAATCAAATTCCTATCTGCGGTGTTGGTCATTCACTTTCTCTTCGTTCTTCTTCCAGCCAACCGCCATTCCGGTGTCGTATCGAAGGTCCACGTAAGCCACTTGCTCACGGGGTTCGATGACCGGGAAGGCATCGATAAACCGCTGCAGGCGAAGCGCGATGTCCGCGCGCCCCACAAACAGCTGAATGTTGCCATCCAGGGTCAGTTCCCAGGCATGGCGAGGGGTCAGATTCACCCCCAACAACTTGTATCCCTTGGCAGCCAGCTGCGCCTCGTACTGGTGACTGGCCTCCAGCACCATGGCGGCCTGATCATCGGGCCCGGACAACTGCATCAGGGGTGTTTTCACCCTGTCCGGTGCACTGAATACCTCACCCTTGGTGTTGACGAAGCGGTTGCCATTCCAGCGTGCCGCCACCGCCTGTTCGGTGAGGTAGACCTTGATCTTGTTCGGCCACTTCTTGCGTACCGAGACCTGGGCTACCCAGGGCAGGGCGTTCAAACGCCCCTGCAATTCGTTCACATCCAGCTCGAAGAAGTTGCGCAGTTCGGCGCCATCCAGCACGGCGGCGCGCAACTCATCGGCCTTCAAATATTCGTGTTGCCCCTGCAGCAACAGCTCGCTCATGGGCAACCGACTGGCATCCGTCAGCCAGTCTTTAACATCCAGCGCAGTCTGGTAGAGCCCCCACATGACCAGGATGAAAAATGCCACCCCGGCGATGAAGCCCCCCTTGGTGCGCCCTTGTGCCCTTGCCTCCACCCGCTCAATCCCCGTTTAACGCGCCATGCCGGCCACTTGCAGACCGGTCCGCCATTATATAGGCCCCGGCTTGGCGGTCAAAATACTCATTGGGCCCTCAGGCACCGGATTTCATGCTATCCACACTCAATTTCATCTCACCGAGGCGACGGGCCAGGGCACCGACGTTCCCCGCGCCCTGCGTCAGCACCAGATCCCCTTCACCGATCAGCTCCGCCAGCACCGCAGGGACATCGTCCGGCGTTGCGACAAAGATGGGTTCCAGGCTGCCGCGGGAGCGGATGGTGCGACAGAGGGCGCGGCCGTCGGCCCCCGGGATAGGCTCCTCACCGGCGGCATAGACCTCCAGCATCACCAGCACGTCCACCTTGGAGAGCACGTCGGCAAAATCTTCATAGAGATCGCGAGTCCGGCTGTAACGGTGTGGCTGGAACACCATGACCAGGCGCTTCTCGGGCCAGCCGGCGCGAGCGGCATTGATGGTCACCTTCACCTCGCTCGGGTGGTGACCGTAGTCATCTACCAGCATGGCCTTGCCACGACCGGTCTCGAACTCGCCATATTGCTGGAAGCGGCGACCCACCCCCTCGAACTTGGAAAGCGCCAGGATGATGGCCTCGTCGCCGATCCCGTCTTCGGTCGCGACCGCGATGGCGGCAGCGGCGTTGAGCGCGTTGTGCACCCCCGGCAGATTGAGGGTCACCTGCAGCTCACCGGCACCAGCGCGACGCACCCGGAAGCGGCTGCGATGGCTGGTCTGCACGAAATCCAGTACCTGCACGTCGGCATCAGCGGACAGACCGTAGGTGATGGTCGGACGGCCGATCTCCGGCAGCAGGCCACGGATCACGGGATCATCCACGCACACCACGGCCAATCCGTAGAACGGCAGGTTGTGCAGGAAGTCGATGAAGGTGGACTTCAGCTTGGAGAAGTCGCCGCCGTAGGTGTCCATGTGATCCGCTTCGATGTTGGTCACTATGGATACCATGGGCTGCAGATGCAGGAAGGAGGCATCGCTCTCGTCCGCTTCGGCGATCAGGTAACGGCTGCTGCCCAGGCGTGCATTGGTACCGGCGCTGTTGAGCAGGCCGCCGATGACGAAGGTGGGATCCCGGTCGGCCTCGGCATAGATGCTCGCCACCAGACTGGTGGTGGTGGTCTTGCCATGGGTGCCGGCGACGGCGACGCCGTGACGGAAGCGCATCAGCTCGGCCAGCATCTCGGCGCGGCGCACCACCGGGATGCGCAGCTCACGGGCGGCCAGCAGCTCGGGGTTGTCCTGCTTGATGGCGGTCGACACCACCACCACGCTCGCCTCGTTCACATGCTCGGCGCTGTGGCCCACGAAGATGTGAGCACCGAGCGAGGCCAAGCGCTCGGTCACCGCATTGCGCGACAGATCGGAGCCGGAGATCTGATACCCCTCGTTGGCAAGCACCTCGGCGATCCCGCCCATACCGGCGCCACCGATGCCAATAAAGTGAATGCGGCGCACCCGGCGCATTTCGGGGATCACGGTACGCAGTTTTGCCAGTTCAACCTTGGTCATAGTTCTCTCTCAGTCTGCCGCAAGCCGTTTGCATTCATCGGCAACCCGCTCGGCGGCATCGGTAATAGCGACGCGACGGGCGGCTTGGGCCATGTTCAATAGGGTTTCCCTGCGCCCGGCGAGCCAGGAGAGACGCGCGGCCAGCGAGGCCGTGGTCAGCTCGGATTGGGGCAGGAACTCGGCCGCACCGCCGTCGACCAGGGTCAGGGCGTTGCGGGTCTGGTGATCGTCCACCGCGTGGGGCAACGGCACGAAGATGGCGGCGACGCCGGCGGCGGCCACCTCGGAGACCGTCAGGGCCCCCGCGCGGCACACCACCAGATCGGCCCAGGCATAGGCGTCGGCCATGTCCTTGATAAATTCACTCACCTCGGCACCGGCCCCCAGCCTGGCGTAAGCCTCCGCCACGGCGTCGCTATTGCCCTTGCCGCACTGGTGGCGCACCTGGATGGGCACACCGGCGGCGGCCACGGCAGGGGGCACCTGCTCGTTGAGCACCTTGGCGCCCAGGCTGCCGCCGACGATCAGCAGGCGCAGCGGCTCGGCACTGCTGCGCAGCTGCGGATCCGGCAGGGCCACCACTTCCGGGCGTACCGGGTTGCCGACCACGGCGGTGCGGCGGCTCGGCGCGAAGGCGCCGGGGAAGGCCATCAGCACCCGCTTGGCGAGCCGCGCCAGCAGCTTGTTGGTCATGCCGGCCGCCGCATTCTGCTCATGCAGCAGCAGGGGAATGCCGGACAGCCAGGCCGCGACGCCACCGGGGCCGGAGGCGAAGCCCCCCATGCCGAGCACCACGTCCGGGCGAATGGTCTTCAACACCTTGCGGGCCTGCAGCACCGACTTGACGATACGATAAGGGGCCGCCAGCAGTCGCTTGATGCCGTTGCCACGCACCCCCTGGATGTCGATGAAGGAGATGGGGTAACCGTGGGCGGGCACCAGCTCGGCCTCCATCCGGTCGGCGGTGCCGAGCCAGTGAATGGTCCAGCCCTGGGCCTTGAGGCGATCGGCCACCGCCAGCCCGGGGAACACATGGCCCCCGGTACCGCCTGCCATCACCAGTAGCGTCTTGCTCACGAAACCTCCCGCACGCGCGCCTGGGCACTGGCCTGGCGCAACTCGAAATCGATACGAATCAACATGCTCACCGCCACCATCATGATGATGAGACTGGAACCACCGTAACTGACCAGGGGCAGGGTCAGGCCCTTGGTCGGCATCATGCCGCTGGCCGCGCCGACGTTGACGAAGGTCTGGAAGCTGAACCAGATGCCGATGCCGATGGCCAGATAGCCCTCATACAACTTTTCCGCCACCAGCGCCTGATGGCCGAGCCGCAATGCCTTGTACGCAAGTGCGAAGATGAGGAGGAGCGCACCCAGCACGCCCACATACCCCAGCTCTTCCCCCAGGATGGCGAACACGAAGTCGGTATGCGCCTCCGGCAGGTATTCCATCTTCTGGATAGAGTTGCCTAGCCCCTCGCCAAACCAGCTGCCGCGACCGAATGCCATCAGCGACTGGGTCAGCTGATAACCGCTGCCGAACGGGTCGGCCCAGGGATCGAGGAAGGAGGTCACTCGCCGCATCCGGTAGGGCTCGGCGATGATCAGGGTCACCACGGCGCTCACCCCGACCAGGATGAGGCCGATGAACTGCACTAGCCGCGCCCCTGCCAGGAACAACATGCCAAGGGAGGTCACGAACATAACCACCACCGAGCCCAGATCCGGCTGGGCCAGCAGCAAGATGGCCACCACGAACAGCACCGCCATGGGCTTCATGAAGCCGATGAAGCGCTCACGCACCTCGTTCTGGCGACGCACCAGATAGCCCGCCAAGTAGACGAACAGCGCCAGCTTGCCAAATTCCGCAGGCTGCAGGTTGAAGGGGCCGAGCGGCAGCCAGCGGATAGAACCGTTGACGCTGCGGCCCACCAGCAGCACCAGCACCAACATCAGGATGGCAAGCAACAGCATGGGGCTGTTGTATTGCTGCCAGCGCGCCATCGGCACCTGCAGCACGAACCAGGAAATACCGAGCGCCATCACCAGGAACAGGCCGTGACGCTTCACGAACATGAAGGGGTCGTTGTTGATGGCGATCCCCTCCGGAATGGAGGCCGACGCCACTATCACCAGGCCCACCGACATCAGCGCCAGCGCCAGCACCACCAGCTGCCGATCGTAGAGACCGGCGGGGCGCGCCGGTAACAACCAGCGTTGCAGCAGAGCTGCGATGGTGCGCAAGGCATTCATAGGGCCAGCACCAGTTCGGTGAAGCGATCGCCACGGGCTTCGAAGGATTTGAACTGATCCAGGCTGGCGCAGGCCGGCGCCAGCAGCACCCAGTCGCCGGGTCTGGCATCGGCGGCGGCCTTGGCGACGGCGGCATCGAGATCGGCGACCCGTTCGGTCTGCTCACCCAGGGCGAGCAGCACCTCGGCATCCTGGCCGAAGCAGTACAGGTGATCGATCTGGTTGCCGAGCAGCGCCTGCACCGGGCCAAAGTCCTGGCCCTTGCCCTGGCCACCGGCCAGCAGCAGCAGCCGGCCCTTGACCGATTCGCGCACGCCGGCCACAGCCGCCAAAGTCGCCCCCACGTTGGTGGCCTTGGAGTCGTTGATCCAGCGCACCCCGTTTACCTCCCGCACGAAGCGGGCACGGTGGGGCAGGCCCTCGAAGCGGCGCAGCACCCGCAGCTGTGGCTCACGGGGGATGCCGACCGCATCGCACAGGGCCATGGCCGCCAGGGCATTGGCCTGGTTGTGGGCACCGACGATCTTCATCTCGTCGACGGCCAGCAGCGGCTCCCCGTGCAGGGTCAACCAGTGGCGGCCGTCCAGCAGGCAGCGGCCGTAGCCGTTGCAATCCAGGCCGAAGCTCTGCCACACCAGGCCCACGTCAGGCAGGGTCTGGGCATCGTCCCGGTTGATCAGTATGTGTTGGGAATGCTGATGGATCTCCTGCTTGGCGGCGCGATAGTCGGCCATGCCGGCGTAGCGATCCATGTGATCCTCGGACAGGTTCAGCACCACCGAGGCGGCGGCGCGCAGGCTGTGGGTGGTCTCCAGCTGGAAGCTGGAGAGCTCCAGCACGCAGAGATCCATCGGCTGCTTGAGCAGCTCCAGCGCCGGGGTGCCGATGTTGCCACCGACCCCGACCTTGAGGCCCGCCTCGGCGATCATCTCACCGACCAGCGTGGTCACTGTGCTCTTGCCGTTGGAGCCGGTGATGGCGATGACCGGCACCTGGGTCTCGCGCACGAACAGCTCGATATCGCCGATGATGCGCACCCCGAACTCGGCCGCGGCCTGCAGCTCGGGGGTGGCCAGGGCGATGCCCGGGCTCGCCACTATCATGTGGGCCAGCTTGAGCCGATCGGCGTCCAGCCCCTGGACGAGCTCCACCTCGGCCGGCAGTTGATCCCGGCCTGGCGGGTTGGCGCGGGTATCCATCACCAGCGGCGTCACGCCGCGACTCAGGAAGTAGTCGACGCAGGAGAGTCCGGTTTTACCGAGTCCGATGATGATGACCATGGCTTACCTCACCTTCAGGGTGGCGAGGCCGAGCAACACCAGCATGAGGGTGATGATCCAGAAGCGCACTATCACGCGCGGCTCAGGCCAACCCTTCTTCTCATAGTGGTGATGGATCGGGGCCATGCGGAAGATCCGCACGCCGCGCAGCTTGTAGGAGCCCACTTGCAGGATCACCGAGACGGTCTCCATCACGAAGACGCCACCCATGATCACCAGCAGGAACTCCTGACGCACCAGCACGGCTATGGTGCCGAGGGCACCGCCCAACGCCAGCGAGCCGACGTCGCCCATGAAGACCTGGGCCGGGTAGGTGTTGAACCAGAGGAAGCCAAGACCCGCGCCGACGATGGCGGTACAGACGATCACCAGCTCGGAGGTATAGGGTACGTAGGGGATGTGCAGGTAGTTGGCGAAGTTGACGTTGCCGGTCGCCCAGGCGATCAGGGCGAAGCCCCCCGCCACCATCACGGTCGGCATGATGGCCAGACCATCCAGGCCGTCGGTCAGGTTGACCGCGTTGGAGGTACCGACGATGACGAAGTAGGTCAGCACGATGAACATCAGGCCAAGCTGCGGCATCACATCCTTGAGGAAGGGCACCACCAGCTGGGTCTGGCCATCATGGGTGGCCGTGGCGTAGAGGAACACCGCCACCCCCAGCGCGACCGCCGACTGCCAGAAGTACTTCCAGCGGGCGATCAGACCGTCGGTATTCTTGCGCACCACCTTGAGGTAGTCGTCGGCGAAGCCGATGGCACCGTAGGCGCCGAGCACGAACAGCACCAGCCAGACATAGGGGTTGTCGAGGCGGCTCCAGAGCAGCACCGAGATGAAGATGGCGGCGATGATCATCAGGCCGCCCATGGTCGGGGTGCCTTTCTTGCTGAGGTGAGACTCAGGGCCGTCGTTGCGGATCACCTGGCCGAACTTCAGGATCTGCAGACGGCGGATGAGGCGAGGCCCCATCCAGAGCGCCACCGCCAGACCGGTGATGATCGACAGGATGGCGCGAAACGTCAGGTAGGAGAAGACGTTGAAGAAGGTGAAGTGCGGGGTGAGCAGTTCCGCCAGCCAGACTAGCATGTGGCTGACTCCTGACGGTCAGCGACCATCTTGACGATATCTTCCATGCGGGAGCCGCGGGCCCCCTTGACCAGAATCGAAATTTCTTGATGTGTATTTATCATTTGCGCAAGCACTTCAAACAACGACGCCTTGTTATCGAAATGTCGGCCAGCCGCGGCATCTGCGGTGTGGCGACTCTGTTCCCCTACTGTCAGCACGGCGTCAAGACCGCGCTCGCGGGCGTGGCGTCCGACCCGGGCGTGTTGCTCGGCAGACTCCTCACCCAACTCCTTCATGTCACCGAATACCAGCACCTTGTAGCCGCCCATGGCGGTCAGGGCATCGATACCCGCCAGCACGGATTCCACGCTGGCGTTGTAGGTGTCATCCACCAGGGTGAGACCACCCCAGCGCTGCACGCAGAAGCGGCCCTTGACCGGCGCCATCTGCTCCAGTCCCGCCTTGACGGAAGCGAGCGAGGCACCCAGCGCCAAGCAACCGGCGGTGGCGGCCAGGGCGTTGGCCACGTTGTGGCGGCCGGGAATGGCCAGGGTCAGGCTCACTTCCCCCTGCGGGGTCACCAGCACGCACTCGGCGCAGCCTGACGCATTGAAACGAATGTCGCGGGCATGGAATGGCTGGCTTCGATCCTCGATGGAGAAGGCGCAGTGAATGCCCTTCTCCTGCCACTTTGGCCAGAACTCGTTGTCGGCGTTGACGATGGCCGTCCCCTGCGGGCCCAGACCGGCGAAGATCTCGCTCTTGGCGTGGAAGACGCCCTCGAGGGAACCGAATCCCTCCAGATGCGCGGCCGCCACGTTGTTGATGATGGCGGCATCGGGTTTGACCAGGGAGGTGGTCCAGGCGATCTCGCCAGGATGATTCGCCCCCAGCTCCAGCACCGCAAATCTGTGTTGCGGCTCGAGGCGCAGCAGGGTGAGCGGCACCCCCACTTCGTTGTTGAAGTTGCCGGCGGTGGCCAGCACCTCCCCTTCGTGGCGCAGGATGGCGGTCGCCATCTCCTTGACCGTGGTCTTGCCACAGCTGCCGGTGATCGCCAGCACCTTGGGGTTGAGGCGCTCGCGCACCAGCTTGCCGAGCCGCCCCAGCCCCTTGAGGCTGTCGGCGACGATCAGCTGGGGAATGGCCAGCGGCAGCTCGCGCTCCACCAGCAGGGCCGAGGCCCCGGCGGCGACGGCCTGATCGCAGAAGTCGTGGGCATCGAAACGCTCGCCGCGCAGCGCAACAAAGAGTGCGCCCGCACCCAGGGTACGGGTGTCGGTACTGACCGCCGTGATCGCCGCGTCGTCACCAATCAGACGGGCATCGAGCACCTGCGCCAGGTCGGCAAGCCTGAGGGTCATCATGTGAATGACTCCAATAATGTGTGCAAGGCGGCCGCGACGGTTTCCCGGTCGCTGTAGTGCCGCTTGTCGGTTCCAATGATCTGATAATCCTCGTGACCCTTACCGGCCACCAGGATGATGTCCTGTGTGCTCGCCTGACCGATGGCCAGATTGATCGCCTTGACCCTGTCGTGCTCGATCTGCACCGAGTCGGGATCGCGAAGACCCGCCACCATGTCCGCCATGATCTGGGCCGGCTCCTCGGTACGGGGATTGTCGTCGGTCAGGATCACGCGATCCGCATGCAGCTCCGCCATGGCGGCCATCATGGGACGCTTGCCGCGATCCCGGTCGCCACCACAGCCCACCAGACACCAGAGTTGGCCCTCGCAGTGCACCCGCAGGGCCTGCAACGCTTTCTCCAGCGCATCCGGGGTATGGGCATAATCGACCACGGCGAGCGGCGCCTTGCCGCCCCCGAAGCACTCCATGCGGCCGGTCACCGGCTGCAATTGCGGCGCGCTGGCCAGCAGCGCATCGAAGTCGTAACCGAGCACCAGCATGGCACCCATCGCCGCCAGCACATTGCTGACGTTGAAGCGGCCGAGCAAGGGGGCGGATAATACACCATTCCCCCAGCTGGAGTTAATCCTGGTGTGAAAACCTTGTTGGTGAAAATGGGGATCCTGCGCCGTTAACTGTCGCCCAGGATGGTTTTCAATCGGGCCATTCACCCCGAACGCCACGGCCTCGGGATAACGTGCCAGCCATGCCTGCCCCACCTCGTCGTCGGCATTGATGACCGCATTGGCTTCCTCGACCAGCTTGAGCAGCTCTTCCTTGGCGGCGCCATAAGCCTCCATGGTGCCGTGATAGTCCAGATGATCCCGGCTCAGGTTGGTAAACACGGTCGCCGCGAAGGGCAGCGCCGCCACGCGATGCTGCACCAGACCGTGGCTGGAGACCTCCATCGCCACCAAATCCGCCCCCTGCCGTTGCAGGGCCGCCAGATTCGCCTGCACCTGCAGGGCGCTGCCGGTGGTGTTTTCCGCTTCCACCAGCTCACCGAACAGACCGTTGCCGACCGTGCCCATCACCCCGGCCTTGCCCCCCAGCAGGGTGCGCCAGTTCGCCACCAGCAACGCCGTGGTGCTCTTGCCATTGGTGCCGGTGATGCCCACCAGTTGCAGCTGGCGGGCGGGCTGGCCGTAGAAATCACCGGCCAGGCCGGAGAGGCGAGCGGACAGATGGGGGATCCCGAAACAGGGCACCGCCAGGGTTGGCGCCACAAATTCTCCGTCCTCCTCAAACAGGACGGCGGTCGCTCCCTGAGCCACCGCCTGTTCGATGAAGCGTCTGCCATCCATTTGGTGGCCTCGAATGGCAACAAAGAGGCAACCGGGCCCGACCCGCCGACTGTCCAGCTGGAGGTCGGTGAGGGGGAGCGCCGGGGCAGAGATGCCGAGGGGGCGCAGCAGTTGATCAAGCGCGCGGGACAACATGAGAAGCCTCCAACTGGGCAGGAATACAGGCGCCCGAACGGCGCGACGACAGGGGAAAAGGCCCGCGACCAAGGTCGCGGGCGGGAGCTTGACGCCAATCAGGTGCGTGGCGCGGCATTGGGAGCCTCCACACGGGCGAGTTTGGCGGGCACAGCAGGCGCTAGCCCATCGGGGCGAATGTTGAAGAGCTGCAACACGCCGCCCATGGCCTCGGCAAAGGGCGGGGTCGCGACGGCACCGCCGTAGTAGGCGCTGCCCTTGGGCTCGTTGATCACCACCACCATGACGAAGCGGGGATTGCTGGCCGGGGCGAAGCCGGCGAACCAGGCCATGTAGTCCTTGCCATAGCCCCCGGCGACGGCGACCTTGGCGGTACCACTCTTGCCACCGACCCGGTAACCCGGGATCTGCGCCTTAGGGATGGCGTTGCTGACCACGTATTCCAGCGCCTGCAGCATGGCGGTGGCGTTGTTGTGGTCGATGACCTGCTCACCCTTGGGCGGCTGGGTCACCTTGATGATGGAGAGGGGCACCCGCTTGCCCTTGTTGGCCAGGGTGGCGTAGGCGGAGGCCAGTTGCAGCGGGGTGACCCGCAGGCCGTAGCCGAATGACAGGGTCGCCCGCTCGATATCGGACCAGCGACGACGCTGGGGCAGCATGCCGCTGCTCTCGCCCATCAGGCCGCTGCCGGTGTCCATGCCGAAGCCGACCATGCTGAGGGTGTTGATCATCTCCTGGGCGGGCATCCGCAGCGCGATGCGCGACATGCCGATGTTGGAGGAGTAGCGCAGGATATCGTACAGGTTGGTCGCCTTGTGAATGCTCACATCGCGGATCTGCTTGGCGCCGATGAACAGGGGGCCGCCCTGGATGGTATCCTTCCAGCTGGTGACACCCGCCTGGAGCGCACTCAACAAGATCAATGGCTTGATGGTCGAACCCGGCTCATAGGTATCAGTCACCACCCGGTTGCGCACCCGGAAGCTCTGGTACTGGCCACGGTTGTTCGGGTTGTAGGAGGGGGTATTGACCATGGCGAGCACCTCACCGGTCTTCACATCCAGCATCACCATGGAACCGGAGGTGGCCTTGTTCTCGTCGGTGGCCCGCTTGAGCGCGCGATAGGCCAGCGCCTGCACCCGCTGATCGATGCTCAGCTGCAGATCGTTGGAGTTCTTGCCCTCCTTGACCAGCCCGAGCCGCTCGATGACCCGGCCCTGACGATCCTTGCGCACCCGCATCTCGCCCGGGGTCGCGGTCAGCCACTCGTTGTAGCTGCGCTCGATCCCCTCGATGCCGCTGCCATCTATGTTGGTCACCCCCACCAGGTGGGAACTGATCTCGCCGGTCGGATAGAAGCGACGAGCCTCGGGCCGCAGATAGATGCCCCCCAGCTTGAGACCCTTGATGTATTCCGCCACCGCCGGCGTCACCTGCCGCTGCAGGTAGACGAAGCGCTTGCTCGGGTTGGAGATGCGGTGCTTGAGGGTGTTGATGTCGAGCTTGAGCACGGCGGAGAGCGCCAGCCAGGCGCGTTCGTTATGGATGGCGCCGGATTCGTGCACCGTCTTGGGATCGGCCCAGACCGCCTCGACGGGTACCGACACCGCCAGCTGTTCGCCGTTGCGATCGGTGATCATACCACGCACCGCTTGGGTTGAGGTGGTACGCAGCGAGCGCATGTCCCCCTCCTGACGCAGGCGGTCCGGGTCGATCACCT
This sequence comes from Aeromonas sp. sia0103, assembly GCF_963895295.1. Classification (NCBI taxonomy): domain Bacteria; kingdom Pseudomonadati; phylum Pseudomonadota; class Gammaproteobacteria; order Aeromonadales; family Aeromonadaceae; genus Aeromonas; species Aeromonas sp. sia0103. The sequence continues at coordinate 303,321 of NZ_CAWQKG010000044.1, forward strand.
GGATCCAGGCCAGCCGCAGGATCAAGCCGGCAAACGCGATGCCGATGAAGAACACCAGCGTGCGAAAGCGCCACGGATAGAGTGACGGGGCTTTAGCCTTGGCTTTGTCTTTTGCCGGTGCTTTGGTGGCGGCCTTGCGTGTCATGGTTGTGTTATTACCTTCTCGGTGGTCACCAGCGGGCGAGCCATCTGCAATTTGTCCATGGCCAGACTCGCCACCCGGGAGTGTTCGGCCAGGGTGCCCTGCTCCAGCAGCAGGTGTCGCCACTCGATGTTGAGCCTATCCTCTTCCGCCATCAGGTCATTTTGCTGGGCGGTCAGGCCGCGGGTCATGTTGGTCACCAGGATCACCGCAAAGGCGGTGAGCAGCACGGCAACGGACAGCACGATCTGCAGCTTGTGCCGCCAGAGATCGCCGATGATCTCCTTGGCCAGATGGACACGCACCTCGCTCATGACTCAGTCCGCCAGCCGCTGGGCGACCCGCAGCACTGAGCTGCGGGATCGGGTATTTTCGGTGACTTCGTGCTCGGAAGGCTTGAGCGCCTTGCCGATCGCTTTCAATTTACGGCCACCGGCCAGCTGCGCCTCGGTCAGCGGGATGCCACGCGGCACCTCGGGTCCCTTCTCATGCTTGCGGATGAAGTGTTTGACCAGCCGGTCCTCCAGCGAATGGAAGCTGATGACGGAGAGGCGCCCCTCGGGAGCCAGCGCCTGCAGCGCGCCGTCCAGTGCGGTCTCGATCTCGTCCAGCTCGCTGTTGATATAGATGCGGATGGCCTGGAAGCTGCGGGTGGCGGCGTGCTTGCCCTTCTCCTTGCTCGGGTTGACCCGGGCGATCATCTCCGCCAGTTGGCGGGTGCGCACATAGGGCTCGGTGACCCGATCGTGGACGATGGCACGAGCAATCTTCTTGGCGAAGCGCTCCTCGCCGAAGGTCTTCAAGACCCAGGCGATGTCGTCCACGTCGGCGCGAGCCAGCCACTGCGCGGCGCTCTGGCCACTGGTCGGATCCATCCGCATGTCGAGCGGACCGTCCTTCATGAAGCTGAAACCGCGCTCGGCATCGTCAAGCTGGGGGGAAGAGACACCGAGATCCAGCAGGAAGCCGTCGACCTTGCCCAGCAGGCCGCGATCGGCCAGATAGGTGGTGATGCCGGAGAAGGGACCGTGCACGATTTCGAAGCGGGGATCCTGGATCTTGGCGGCCTCGGCGATCGCCTGGGGATCCCGGTCGATGGCGATCAGACGGCCGTTCGGGCCGAGCTGCTGGAGAATGAGACGAGAGTGACCACCCCGGCCAAAGGTACCGTCGACGTAGATGCCGTCCGGCTTGATGGCCAGCCCTTCGACGGCTTCGTGCAACAGCACTGTGATGTGTTCAGCGGCTTGGGTCATTTATAAGGAAAAGTCCTGTAGTCGTGGTGAGCTTGCCCAATCATCCTCGGGCAGGCCCTGGATATCGTCATTGATCTGTTGCTGCCAGCGGGATTCATCCCACAGCTCAAACTTGTTGAGCTGGCCCACCAGCATAATTTTCTTGTCCAAGCCGGCATGGCTGCGCAGCGGCTGGCTGAGCAGCAGGCGGCCATTGCCGTCCAGCTCGCACTCGGTCGCGTGACCGAGCAACAGGCGTTGCAGGCGGCGCTCCGCCGGATTGGTGCTGGAAAGGGTCTTGAGCTTGCGCTCGATCTCTTCCCATTCATTCAGGGGGTAAAGCAGCAGACAAGGGTGGGCAATGTCGATGGTGCAGACCAGCTGGCCGTCGCTTTCATCGCGCAGCCAATCTCGGTATTTGGTCGGAATCGCCAGTCGCCCTTTGCTGTCCAGGCTGATGGCGTGAGCGCCACGCAACAAATTGCAGTCCCCGAAGGTGAGTTTAAGGAGGCAAACTGCCTGATAAAACCACTTTGATCCACTTTTCTCCACCATGAAGTTTAAGGACGAGCAGGAGGCTTTTCAAGCGAGGATGGCGGGCATGGGGAACATATTGACGCAACACCGGGGCACTACCGATTAAATGAATTGATTTTCCACAAGTTATTCATGAATAAAATAAATCTCCCTCATCAGGAACCACCTGTAAATAATCGAGCTCAGGGGGAAATAATGAAACGAAACAGCACGACGGCGCACAAGATGATGCACACCCCCACCACGGGATAAATGATGTATCCGTCCCCCGCCCGCCGGGCGCGCAAACAGACCAGCTGACAGAGCAGCAGGTTATAGACGATGAGAAGGAAAGTCAGCAGAAGGTTGGAACCAAATGTCAGTTCATCTGCATACATGACGTAGAGCCACATCAAACCAAAATTAACGAGGATCAGGTAAAGCAAAAACTTCTGGATCGCCCTACCCGCCTTTGGGGTCTTTTTTACTCGTGTTATCATGCTCATCACGTCCTGGATACCACATGAACAGTCGACAGAAACTGTCAAAAACTGTTGAGATTCATCATGTTTTTATCGCCTTCCTGCCAGGTCATTACCCCCCTGATGAGACTATTATTCCGTTTCCTTGCCAGCCTGCCGCTGCTGAACAGTACTTATTGTTACTCCTATGATACTTATCATTGGCAGGCGGGCTTTCCTACCCCTATAGCAGGAAAAGGAGCCGAACTGGTCACCCAGCAGACGCAGTTTCTGCTGCAACAACGAGTGCACCTGCAGGGGCGGATTGCCCAATCCCAACCCATGATCCGTTGGGTGGAGCAGCAGGTTCGCGAACGCAAAATGCCTTCCATACTGGCATTACTCCCCCTGATAGAGAGCAGTTATCGTCTTGATGTGGTCTCCTCTGCGGGAGCCGCCGGCCCCTGGCAACTGATGCCGGATACCGCTGCCCGTTTCTCCGTCCCCATGACAACTAGCTTCGATGGTCGCTATTCATTGCCCCTGGCAACGGAAGCTGCGCTGTCCTATCTCGGTTGGTTATATCAGTTCTTTGGCCAAGACTGGCTGCTGGCACTTGCGGCCTATAACGCGGGGGAAGGGCGGGTATTGAAGGCCGTACTCAGTGCTGGAACGCGCAACCTGTGGGAACTGTCGCTGCCTACCGAGACGCGCCTCTACGTGGCACGTTTCCTCGCCTTGTCTCAGTTGCTGGAGCGGGCTGCACACTACAATTTTGCTCTGCCGTCGTGGCAGGAAGGGGACAGCATACAGGTATGGCAGCAGCCTGGAAGCTGCTCCCTGCTGAGCTGGGCGATGGCCAAAGGGGTGTCCATGAATGAGGCTAGCCGTTGGAACCCGGCCTGGCAGTTGCCCGATGCCCAGGGGGTAAGCAACTGCCCAATCGTCTATGGTCGCGGCAAAACACCCCCGGCAGTACGCGAGAGTGAACGTCCCCTGCTGGTGCGTGCCGTGTCGCTGGAGAGTCTGCATGATCCCCTGCTGCTACAACCAGCCAGAGGGTTGAACATGAGCCGGGGAGGTCTCAGCCTCGCACCGTTGCCGGATCCACTGGGATTGGAGCAGACCCGCCCTCTGCTGGCGCCATGAAACTGTGACGCCAGTGGCTGAGTATGGGGGCAAGATCGACAGACCCCGGGTCACCCCAGCGAGCACCATAGAAGCTGAGGTATTGGCCTATCGCCCGCCGATGGGTGATCTGGCATTCCAGCACGATCCGAGGTGACAATGACAGACTGACGGTATCGGGCAATGCAAAGCGGGCGGGGGCCAGAAAGCCCACCCCGCCCGGCCCAATGTCCTTGATCACCACCCGACCGATTCGCTTGTCAAACAGCAGACCCGACACCATGAGCCGGGCTGCGATGCCGCAACTCTGGGATTCCAGCGGGGTAGCACCATCATGCAGATACCAGCGAGGTAGCTTGCGCCTGGGGTCATTGAATGGGGTTGATTCCGGCAGATAGAGGTCAGGGGTTCCCATGGGCAGTGGCATCCTTGGCTTGCTGGGTGGCGGCTTGGGTTTGGGCGCTGAATAGCTGTTCCAGATTCTTCTCTGCCTGGCTCGTCATCACCAGCAACTCGATGCGGCGATTCTGGCTGCCCCTGGGATCGGAGGTATTTTCCAGCATGGTGTCCGACATGGCGACCACCTGGCCCACCCGCTCGGGCGGCATGCCGCCTGCCAGTAGCACCCGTCTTGCCATCATGGCACGGTCGGAAGACAGCTCCCAGTTACTGTAGTTATCGCCTGCAAAGGGCGAGCTGTCGGTGTGACCGGAGATCATGACCCGATTCTCGATGCGCTGGAATATGGGAGCCAATGCCATCAGCAGGTGGCGGAAATAGGGGCTGATGCGGGTGCTGCCACGGCTGTACATCTCACGCTCATCATCATCGCGGATCAGGATCCTGAGTCCCTGTGGCACCAGTTGCAGCTCAAGGTTGTTCTTCGCCTGCATCTGATCCGCCATGGACGCGATGAAACTGGCCAGCTGCTTCATCTGTGCCTCTCCCTCTATCTTGCCCGCCAACAGGCTCTCATAGCCACCATTGGCGCCATCGGTGAAGATGCTGCGGTTGCGTTCCATATGCCTAGGCATGCGCTGCCCCTCGGCCACAAATTGGGGGCTCAGCTCTTCCAGCACGGATGGATTGCCACCGAGATCCACCGGATAGGGACTATTTCTGATGTCGAAGGGGTTCGCCTCGCTGTCCATAATGCTGTAGTCACGCAGGCGGCTGGCGACCACTTCGCGCTCTTCCTGGCTGGAAACGGCCAGGATCCAGAGCACCATGAAGAAGGCCATCATCGCCAGGGTGAAGTCGGCAAAGGCAACCTTCCATGCCCCGCCGCTCTTGGGGCCACTGCTGCGCCGCTGCTGGCGCTTGATGATGATCTGCTCGTGATTACGCATTACATGGCCCTGTTCGTCACCCAGTCTTCCAACTCAAGGAAGCTGGGTTTCACGTCGGGCTCCAGCATCTTGCGGCCCGAATCGACGGAGAGCAACGGCGTCTTGCCGCGTAACTGGGCAATCAGGATCGACTTGATGCACATCAGCATGCCGATGCGGCGCTTGACCATCTCTTCCATGGCATTGCTGATAGGCTCCAACAGGCAGTAGCAGAGGAAGATACCGATGAAGGTTCCCACCAACGCGGCGGCCACATGCACCCCGATGTTGCTAAGCGGGCCATCGAGCTGTTGCATGGTGATGATGATCCCCATCACGGCCGCGAGAATACCGAAGCCAGGGCAGGCCTCTCCTGTCTTGTGCAGGGCATGAGACGGCTTGAGCATGTCCTCCTCGATGGCCATGATCTCCTGCTCCAGAATGGTATCCAGCTCGTGGGGTGTGATCTTGCCCATGCCCAGCAAGCGCAGGTTGTCGATGATGAAACCCAGTAATTGCGGATCCTCCGACACCTGGGGGTACATCAGGAAGACCGAGCTCTGCTGCGGGTTCTCGACATGTTCATCCAGCGCCTTCATCCCCTTGTTACGGGTCTCTTCCAGTAGTTGATGCATCAGGGTCAGCAACTCGCGGTAGATCTCCTTCTCATCCTTGTTGGATTTGAAACAAAGCTTCACCTGACGCCACATTTCATGCATCACCTCCTTGGAGTTGCCGAGGAACATGGAACCGGCGGCAGCGCCTATGATGATGATGAGCTCGGCGGGCTGCCACAGGGCGATGGGGCGCCCTCCGGCCATCATGAAGCCGCCCAGCACACAAATGAAAATGACACCAAGACCAATCTGTTTTTGCATGGATGCTCCCGCAGAATTCAAGAAGCCCCCTCCCCATGGGAAGAGGCATTAATATATGGAGTCGACCAAACGCTGCTTGAGCTGAAGGACGCACTGCTTGTGCAGCTGACACACCCGCGACTCGGTCAGACCGAGCACCAGCGCGATCTCCTTCATGTTCAGTTCCTGCTGGTAGTAGAGGGAGAGCAGCAGTTGCTCCCGTTTGTCCAGCGAGCCGAGCACCTTGCTAAGAGTCATGGCCAGGTCCACATCGTCAGATTCACTGGCCGGAGCCCTGCCGCCATTTTCCAGCCACTCCTCCAGACTCTGCAGGGCCTCGGCTTGGCTGGCGTAGGCCAGCTGGCGAACCTCCTCAATCGAGCAATCCAGCGCCAGCGCCAGTTCCTGCTCGGTCGGGTTACGCCCCAATCGGTTATACAGCTCCCGCTGTACCTGATTATGACCATGCACCTGCTGGCGCAGCTGACGGGGACGCCAGTCCAGACGGCGCAACTCGTCCAGCATGGCGCCACGGATCCGCTTGAAGGCATAGCTCTCGAACTGGGCATCCGGCTCGCTGCCGTAGCGGCGCCAGGCTTCCAGCAGCCCCATCATGCCGACCTGCTCCATGTCCTCTTGATCGAAGCAGGCGCAGACCTGACTGCGCAGGTGGCTGGCCGCCCGCTTCACCAGCGGCAGATAGCGAGTCAGGATTGCATGCTCACCGGTGCGGGGCGGCGAGGTCGCCAGCTCGCAGGGAGTGTCCCAGTCAGAGTCCATCATTCCCGTTACTGCACCAGCACCTTGGTGACCAGCACTTCATCCAGATAGGGTTTGTAGCCATATCCCTGCAGCGTGGCCACCAACTTGACGAGCAGAGAGGCCTGCAGGGCGGAGATGTTTTGCAGCTCCCTCTTCACGGCATCGTGGGAACGATGGCTGAAATACTGCACCATCGCATTGCGGATCAGCGGCGTCAGCTCATTGAGCGTCTCCAGTTGCTTGGGGTTATGGGTTACCAGCGCCAGCTCCAGCACCAGGTAGTGGGGCTCGCTGTCTCCCTCAAGGCTGATGACGAAGCGCTCCATGGGCTTGAACAGCGGAGTCTTGCTCAACTCAGGCTTCGCCTCCGCCAGACCCAGCCAGACGGCGACCGTATCTCGCTTGAGATAGGCACCATAGGCCAGCACCGCCAGCAGGCACAGCGCCATTACCACCATCATCATCCACTTCATGACACGCCGCATAATTTGACATCACTCTCGCTATTGCCGGACTTTGAAAATGTCACACCAGGGCATTGAGCCAATCCTGACCAGAGCCGCTGGATGAGTCTTGTTCTTCCTGCCATTGCCGCCGGCCCGCCAGGATCTTGTCCTGCTGCCAGCGGTCCCCTCGCTCCTGCTCTCCCCCCTGGCCGACATTCACCTCGACACCGCCGGCATGGTGGGGAGCCAAACTCATGCGTAGTCTCTCCATCGACTGGATCAGAGCCTCACGTACCGCCGGGTTGGTCACGTTGAGCTGCACGTTGAGCCGATCTCCTTCAACCCTGACCGTCAGTTCGAGACGGCCCAGCTCAGGAGGGTCCAGGCGGATATGAGCCTGTTTGATGCCTTGGTTGACCTGCAGCTCCACCTTGTCCTTCAACACCTCGACCAGTTGCTGACCCCACTGGGCTGGACTGTCGGCCAGACGGGCTGGCGCCCACTGATACTCTGCCGTCTTGGTCAACGACATTGGCACCAACTGTCCCGCCACCCCTTTCAGGTCGGATATCAGGGGTTCCCGTTCAGACGAGCCATCCCCTCCAAGCAGGGGCTGCAAGCTGGTCAGCAGCTTGTCGGGCAGCGGCAGCTTGTCACCCTGGCCGACTGACTGGCTCAAGAACCGGGCGAACTCGCCCGTGAGTGGCGCTGGTTTGTCTTTCTGCGCCAAGGCGGGTTCCACGACCGGAGTCCGTTCAGTCTCCCGACGCTCATAGCTAGACAGGGCACGCAATACCGCTGATACGGAAGGGCGCTCATCATGAGCCCCCCCAATACCGACACCGAGAGGGGAAATCGGATCCTGTGTCTGGCGTGCGACCAACAGCCATGATGCCTCTTCATGACGCACGAATACGGGCTGCATATGGGTAAAGGCCTGCAGTTGCTCGGTCACATCCGTTGAAGGAGGCTCGGTTGCATCGGTATCAGACTCCTCGGCAGACACTTCATCCAGAGGGGGGGTAACCAGGACCTCCTGCTGAAACTCCAGAGGCTGATAGAGTCCCTCCTGCCCTTCAGGCTGACGGGTGAGACGGGTGAGACGGGTGAAACCTGTTGGTTCAAGGGTTGGCACCGGGTCGGCCGCGACGAACTGGATCAGGCCCATTCTTGTGCCTCATCATAGGCTTGCAACCCTTCTCTTTTGTAAGAGAGCGATTGCCATTCTTGTTTGCGCAGGGTGGTTTCTTGCTGGCAAAGCTCAAAGGCTTCCCGATGCCAGACTCGGACCTGATTCCGGGTCGAAGCCAGGGATTGCCATAATGCCGGCTGCAAGCGCACATGGCCGATGAACTGGGCCAGACGATGATCCGCCAGGCGCACTGCATCCCACTGCCCGGCACGGGCCTGCTGTAGGATCAGACGCCCCAATCCCAATAGCTGGCGCTGGCGAGTCTCGTGTTCCGTGCTGGGTTGCACAGCCTCGGTCATGGACATGATGATGGCCTCAAAATAAGACGACCCTGCCAATAAGCAAGGAGTAGGCCAGATATGTATCTGTTGAATTTCAGTACTTTACCATCACCCCACTGCAGATGAGGAAAGCCGGCTTCCGCTTTAGCGAGGATGGCGCGCCATCGCTTCCCAGCCTTCTTTCAGCTCCAGCAGAATGCGACGCACCTCAGCAAAGCCCGTGACATCGTTGCCGACGCTGATCTCGAACAGCCGCTGCCCGCAATAGTCGTACAAGCGGTGCAGATTGGTCGCGAGCTCACCCCCTTTGTCCATGTCGAGGGCGCTGTCGAGCCCCCCCAGGATCTGCAGGCATTTGTTGATGGACTGACCCTTGCGCTCATATTGCTTGGCCAGGATGTGGCCTTCGGCCCGCGCAATCTCATCGAGCAAGCCATCCATCAACATCAGCACCAACTGGTGCGGATCGGCGCTCGCCGCCTTGGCCTGGGTGGCAGCAAACTGATAGGCATCATAACCATCTTGGTGTTCAAACATCAGAGACTCACTTATTCAGGATGAAACGCGATCACCGACTCACAAAGCCCCCATGGTTTGCATCATCTGGTTCATGGTGGTGAATTGATTGAGGTAGCGCTTATACGCGGAATCCATACGGCGATCCAGTGCCTCCATACGTTCGTTCACCCGCTTCTCGCTGGCTTCAAGACCACTCTTGCGCCCCTTCAGCGCACCATCTCGTTTGGTATAAGGATCGAGCGAATCGCCCATCCGCTTGAGCAGGCCATCGTCCCCCATCAGCGCCTTGCCAAGCAGTTCGGGATCCTTCTCCAGCGCCTTGTTGAAGTCGGTCTCATTGAAGGAGAGCTTGCCCGTCTTGTCGGTCTTGATCCCGAGGCTGCTGAGGCTGAGATCATTGGGCAAGTCCCGCACGCTGCGAGACAGCATGCTCTTGAGGCTGCGCACACCGCTGTCGGAGGAGAGTGCCCCTGGTGCCTTGGGATCGCTGGAGGTCATCTTGGCCAGCTCATCCACCAGCTCGTTGTAGCTGTCGACGAACTTCTTGAGGGAGCCGGTGACGGCCTCCTTGTCCTGATCCACTGTCACCAGCAACGGCGCATCCCCGGCTTTTTGTGCCTTGGTCAGCTGGAAGGTCAGCCCATCCACCACGTTTTCAATCTTGTTGCTGGCAGAGGTGATGGTCAGCGGGTTATCCCCCCCCATCCGCAGCTTGGCGTCCTGCGCCTGTGTGATATCGGTCTTGCCAGCCACGGCAGCCCCCAGCGCATTAGTGGCATCTCCGCTGTAGTTGAGGGTGATGGCGTTCTCCACCCCGCTCTCCTTGCTAGTCAGCACCATGCTGATCTTGCCGTTGGTGCGCACCAGAGTCGCCTTCACGCCCGGGTTATCCTTGGCATTGTTGATCTGGGAGACCAGGTCCTTAGCGGTTGCTCCAGCCGGCAGGGTCGCCAGATCGATGTCGATGGTCTTGCCCTTGACAGTCAGGGAGAAGACGCCATCCGCCGGCAAGGGGGTGGTATCGCTATCCAGCTTCAGGCCGACCTGATGGGACTGAGCGAGCTGCTCCACGAAGAAGTTGTACTGGCCCGAGCTAGCCTTGCCGTTGCTCGTCACCGTCATGAGCCCGTCCTGGGACATGGTGGCCTTCTGGGCCTGCAGGTTGGTGGCCTTGTTCAAATCCTTGAGCATGGTCTGGAAGCTCGACAGCTTGGTGTTGAGCGTGCTGATGGCACTCTGCTGTCCCTTGACACTGTCCAGCTGTTTCTTCAACAGCTTGTCCATGTTCTGGCGCTCGATGGCTACCAGTTGCATCGCCATGCTGGCCGGATCTACTTGCATCATCACATCCTTATCAACTTATCGGTGGCATGCCCGTTGAAAAGAGCCCCGCTTCTTTCCAATAAACACGCGGAACCACAGGCTGCCCATGCGGGCAGCCTGAAATCCATTAACGCAGCAGGGAAGTCACCATGCCGGTCATCTGGTTGGAGTTGGACAGCACGGACATGCCAGCCTGCATCAGCATCTGGTTCTTGGTCATGTTGGTGCTCTCCTGAGCGAAGTCGGCATCCATGATGCGACCGTTCGCCAGATCGGTGTTCTCTTTCATGTTGGAGAGGTTGTTGACGGTATGCTCCAGACGGTTGATGTTGGCACCAAAGGCGGATCGTGCCTCACCGATCCCCTTGGAGAAGGTGTCCAGTTCTGTCATGGCTGCAGTCGCCTTGGTCTGATCATCGATACCGGCGGCAACCGCAGTGCCCTTGGTACCTTTATCATCGGCAACGACACCCTTGAGTGCGGTTGCCAGGGTGCCATCATCCTTGAGCTCGAGCTTCTCAGCACCGGTGCCACCGATCTGGAAGGTCACTGCCTTCTGGAAACCCTTATCCTTGGCCAGCAAGGTCTGTCCACCGAAGGTGGTGTTGTTGGTGATGTTGTCCAGCTCGGCACGCAGCTCGCCGAACTCAGCGTTCATCGCCTTGCGATCGTCAGCAGTACTGGTGCCGTTCGCAGACTGGGTGGCCAGATCCTTCATGCGCTGGACGATGTTGCTCATCTCGTCCATCGCACCCTCACCGGTCTGCATCATGGAGATGGCATCCTGAGCGTTGCGCATGCCGACCTTCTGGCCGCTGGACTGGGATTGCAAACGGGTGGCCATCTGCAGACCGGCGGCATCATCGGCAGCAGAGTTGATGCGCAAACCGGTACCCAGACGCTGCATAGCAGTACCCAGCATCTTGTTGGTGGAATTCAGCTGGCTCTGAGTGGTCAGCGAGGCGAAATTAGTGTGAATGGACAAACCCATGATCTACTCCTCAAGAAGGCTGCAATGCAGCAGGTAACCCTATAGAAATGAGAAGCGACGGGAGTCGGCCAAGACTTGAATGGAGAACGAAAAATATGATGAGGAAGCGGAAAGCGGAATCTGGAGGAAATGGGCAGGAGGAAGATGGCACTCATCCCGGGATGAGTGCCACTGGGGTTAACGCAGCAGGGAAGTGACCATGCCAGTCATCTGGTTGGAGTTGGACAACACGGACATGCCAGCCTGCATCAACATCTGGTTCTTGGTCATGTTGGTGCTCTCCTGGGCAAAGTCGGCATCCATGATGCGGCCGTTCGCCAGGTCGGTGTTCTCTTTCATGTTGGAGAGGTTGTTGACGGTGTGCTCCAGACGGTTGATGTTGGCACCGAAGGCAGAGCGGGATTCACCGATCTTCTGGGAGAAGGTATCCAGCTCGGCCATGGAGGCAGTGGCCTTGGCCTGATCGCCGATGCCGACCTTCACCGCAGCGCCATCGGTACCCTTGCCGGTGCCGACCACTTCTGCCAATGCCTTTGCCAGTGTGCCGGTGCTTTTCAGCTCCAGCTTCTCGGCGGCAGTACCACCGATCTGGAAGGTCACGTCCCCCTGGAAGCCACCGCCAGTCTTGAGCAGGCTCTGTCCACCGAAGGTGGTGTTGTTGGTGATGTTGTCCAACTCGGCGCGCAGCTCGGTGAACTCGGCGTTCATGGCAGTGCGGTCTTCGGCGGTACTGGTGCCGTTCGCAGACTGGGTGGCCAGATCCTTCATGCGCTGGACGATGTTGCTCATCTCGTCCATGGCCCCTTCGGCAGTCTGCATCATGGAGACGGCATCCTGGGCGTTGCGCATGCCCACTTTCTGGCCGCTGGACTGGGATTGCAGACGGGTGGCCATCTGCAGGCCAGCGGCGTCATCGGCAGCGGAGTTGATGCGCAGACCGGTACCCAGACGCTGCATCGCGGTGCCCAGCATCTTGTTGGTGGAGTTCAGCTGGCTCTGGGTGGTCAGAGAAGCGAAGTTGGTATGGATGGACAAGCCCATGATGTATTCCTCGATATGACGCTGCCGTGCAGCCTGTTAGGTTGACATCTGATATAGGCGACCCCTTTCTCGCAGAAATGTAGGCTTCCATTCGCATATTTTTATCTTTTCCTCTCGCCTCTCCTCAGTCAGTCCGATACCGCAGTGCCAGTTCATCCGGCATGTTTATTGCTTTGCACTAGCCATCTTCCATCACCGGACCGCGCCATGGCTGCCTCTCTTTGTACACCTCATTTCGTTAAACATTTCCAATGTGTAGGGGATCGCTGTGAAGATAACTGCTGTCATAGCTGGACCATCAGCATCGACAAGAAGACCTTCCGTAACTACGAGCAACACGCCGATTCCACGGTGAAATCCCTGAGCAAGCTGCATATCCGCAAGGTAAAGATGAGCAATGAGCGCTGGGGGGAGATCACACTGGATGAGCAGGGCGCCTGTCCCTTCCTCGATGAGAACCGCCTGTGCCAGATCCACAGCAAGGCCGGGCCACAGGCGCTGAGCCATACCTGCAAGACATACCCCAGATCCCAGGCTCGTATCGGCAACCAGATCAAACAATCCCTGATGCTCTCTTGCCCCGAGGTGTGCCGGCAGTTGCTGCTCGATCCCATGGCGATGCAAACCGAAGTGACCCAGCTGGATCAGCGCCTGCCGTTTGTCTCTCCCCCCTCCACAACCATGGCAACCCTGCACAGCCTGAGTATCCATGTGTTGGCGGCCACGGATGTCCCCACCGAGATCCGCCTGTGGCTCATCGGCATGCTGATCCACCGGGATCCGACTCAGCTGTCACACGAATCCTTCCTGGATCAGGTGGCTATGCTGGCCGAACGGGGAGAGCTCCTCACCATGTTCGATCAACTGCCTATCTTGCCCAAGTTACAGTGGTGGGGACTAAGAACCATCACGCACCAATTGTTGGCTTATTCACAGGGAGGGGGAAAGCGGGGACGCCAGACCATGCAACACTGCCTCGACAAGATCAATCAGCTGCTGGAGGGGATATATGATGAGGGCAAACTCGTGCTATTGCAGCAAACCTGGCACAACAAGGTCGCGCCCTTCTTGGCAGCCCGACCCCAGATACTGAACAACTACCTGCTCTATTACGTCTATCACCACAACTTCCCGCTGTTGCAGAACACCCAGTTCCAGGCCTATCAGTTGCTGGTGATAGATTACTTCCTACTGCGCAACTATCTGTGCCTGCTGGCCATGGACAAGGAGCTGGAAGAGCAGGACGTCATCAACCTCTTCTATAGCTACCACACCATACGCCAGCATAATGCAGGCTTTCTCAAGACGGTGGAGCAAGGGCTGAGTGAATCTGGTTTTGCGTCGGACCTCACCCTCTATGCCTTGCTGAAACCCTGAAAAAAACCGCCAGCAATCTGCATGGCGGTTTTATTCTCAAACTTTCATTTCGGCCCTACACCAACAGCGCAACCACGTTCTGGCGTGACACATTGGCCTGGGCCAGCAGGCCGGACATGGTGCCCATGAAGCCACCCTCCTTGAGTTGCAGGCTGAGCTTGCCTTGCAACTGCTCCAGCTCTTCCTGCTGCAGGTTCTGGCTGCGCGCCTTGACTCGGTCGAGCTGCTTGATCATCTTCTGGCGAAACTGTTTCAGATCCCGCACCGACTGTTCGATCTCGCCGAGCAAACGCTTCAAACGCTGCTGCTCCTGCTTGAGTTCCCCCTTGTCGAGCCCCTCGCCGAGTTGGGTCAACTGCCCGGCCTTGGGCTTGAACTGCACCGGGACCGGGTTGCCTGCGGGGATGCGAATACCCTCCCCGCTCAGCAGCACGGGTTCATCCAGCTTGCGCCTGTGCTGCTCAGGCACACTCAGCTCCAGTTTGCCCAGCTCGTTCAGCCGTGCCTGAATATGTTCCTTGCGCAATGCCCGATCCAGACGAGAGGCTGTTTCCGACTCGCTGGCACCGGCGGGCAGCACCACCTCGACGGCACTGCTGGTCTGTGGGAATGAGAAGACCAGCCGTTCGGCGCTCGACTTGGGGCTCAACAGATCGAGCCTGTCCGCGCTGTAGTGCATCCGGCTGTCCATGGCCGATGTCAGTAAACGAGGTTTGAGCTCCGCCGTCAGCGGCGCCTTCGGCTGGGTCAGCTTATCTTCCAGCAGCTTGAGGCGGGAGACCTGCTCCCCGCTCGCCGTCCGATTTTGTCCAAGCTGCTGCTCCAGCCGTTTCAACTCACCCCAGACTTGGCTCAGGGCCTGCTCGCCTCCCTGGGCATGGGCGATGCGCTGCTGGGCCGTGCCGATCAGCGCCCAGCGGTCCAATCGGATGACATTGGGCTGACGTTCGCTGCGGCTGGCTTGCGGTGAGGTGGCCGGAGCAGTCGAACGTCCACGCAGCTTGGGCTGGGCCGATGTTTCGGCCACACCGCCCAGACGGGTTTGTTGAATCTGCATCCTGGCTCCTTGACAGACTTAGGGCATGTAATTGAACAGGCTCAGACCGTTCACCTTGGCGAAGGCCTGTTGCTGCACCTGCAGGGCCATCAGTACATGAGCCTGCTGGGTCACGGCGCCCGCATAATCGAGGGACTCTATCTGATTGCTCACTTCCTTGCTATACGTGCTCTTCTCGGCATGACCTTCGTCGACCTGATCCAGCAGATTGATGCGCGCCCCGATGGAGCTGACCATCTGGCTGATGTCATCCTGCAGCGTCTGGCTGCGATCCAGCATGACCCTTGCCTGATCCGCAGCATCCGGTGCACCGCTCTCGAAGGCGGTAACCATCTCGTCCAGTTGCTTGAAGAAATCCCCGTTCTGGATGAACAGCTTGTCGGCGGTATGATTGAGCTCCACCGTCACCCCTCTGGCGATGCCGACTTCACGCACCAGCGCATCCCCCTGATAGGAATAGTCACCGCCGGGTCCCTTGACGATGGGAGTCTTGTCCACCTGGCTACCACCAAACAGGCTGGAGCCGCTCTCGTTGCGGGCATTGGCCAGATCCAGCAGCCCATCCTTGATGATGGCCGTTTCGCTGGCAACGGCGCGACGGTCATCCTCCGAGAGGGAGCCGTTGGCCGCCGTCTGGGTCAATTCGCGCAGACGACTCAGCATGTTTGTCATGGTCTCGAGCTGGATCTCCCCTTGTGACAGCTGGCTCTTGGCGTTGGCGATGTTCTTCTGGTACTGCTCCATCGCCGTCTGCTCTTTCTTCAGGCCGAGCAGCTGCACGCTGCCGACGGGATCGTCGGAGGGTTGCAGGATTCGCTTGTTGCTCGAGATCTGACGATCGAGTCGGGCGTATTCACCGAAGCCATGTTGCAGGTTATCGAGCATGCTGAGCTGGATCTGGTTGGTACTGATACGCATGGTCGCTCCGTCAGAACATGTTCAGGATGGAATTGAAAAGCTGATCCGAGGTACTGATCACCTTGGCGTTGGCCTGGTAGGCCTTGGTGTAGGCCATGATCTTGACCCCCTCTTCATCGGTGTTGACCCCGCTGACGCCGCTCAGCTTGGTGGCCAGCTGCTTCTCCATGTTGGCATCGGCCTCCATGGTAGCCTTGGCCTGACCGCTCTGCACCGCCATGCGGCCGAGCAGGGCACTGTAGGCGTCATACTGGCTGTCCTTGATGGTCAGCAGCTCCTGCAAGTTGCGGTTATCGCCGTTGCCACCCCCCGCCTTGGCGAAGGCCAGGTGATCGCCGGTAAAGCCATCCGCTACCTGCAGGGTGCCCGAGGGGTTGAGGGGATCGTAACTGAACAGGGGTTTACCCGGATCGCCGTTCAGATCGACCCCGCCCCCCTGCTTGGCATTGAAATCATCCGCCAGCTTCTTCGCTATCTGATTCAACTCGGTACGCAAGGGCCGCAACACAGTCGTGCGATACTCCAACACCCCGGCCAGGGTCCCCCCTTGTAACTTGGGAACCTCGAAGGATTGCGGACCAAAGTGGAGGCTCAGGGTGTCACCAGCCAGGGAGAGGGTACTGCTGCTGCCCGCCAGCACCAGCGGTTGACCCTGAGGCAGGCTCAGGGAGAAGGAGCCGTCACTCTGCCGATTGACCCTGACCTCCATGAAGGTCGACAGCTCGCGCACTATCTGCTCACGGCTGTCTTCCAGCACCGAGGTATTGACCCCCTTGGAGGCCTGCTCGCCGATCTGGGTATTCAGCTCGGCCACCTGTTTCAGGTAGCTGTTGACCTGGGAGATGGTGCTGCCCAGTTGATCATCGATCTGCTTCTCCTGGGTCAGCAGGCTCTCGTTCAGCTGGCCGAAGCGATTGGCAAGCGCCCCGGCAGAGCTGACGATCTGGCTGCGCTGCGCCGGCGTCTCCGGACTGTCGAGGGCGGCATTAAGGGAGGCAAAGAAGCTGTCCAGCCCCTTGGCGATATTCATCGATTCACTGCCAAGCAGTTGCTCGGTGGTGTTGATGTACTGATGAAACGCATAGGATGAACCGGTCGAGGAGCGGCTACGCCAGTGTTGGGACACCAGGTAATCATCGGTGATCCGGCGAACACCGGTCACCTCCACCCCCATGCCGTTATCCAGTCGACCAAAACCGGACAGGCTGCCCATCATGGCCTCCTGGCGGCTGTAGCCGACGGTATTGACGTTGGCGATATTCTGGGCGGTGACATTGAGCGCGATCTGAGCCGCGTTGAGTCCGCTAAAACCGATATTGAGCAGCGACATCAGTCAATCTTCCTCATTTTTGCCGAATTCAGAGGCTGACTGAAGGCAGCCAGGGTCTGCTGTTCTGAAGCGACCACTGGCTCGGCATTCTTTAATGTCGGGGCAAGCTGATTGACCATCTGTTCTTTCAGTCCCATGCCGCCCCGCTTCACCAGACTCATCGCCAGCTGGTTGTCGTACATGTCGCGGTAGAGCGCTTCTCCCTTGATGAGCTTGTCATCTTCATCCTGCATGGCATCGGAGGCCGAGCGCATATGCTTGAGAACGGTTTGCAGGAAACTCACCTCGAACTGGCCAGCCGCCGCCTCCAGGGCCGCGCGCTGATCCGGGTTGCTCTTTATCTGCTGCAGTTCATTGAGATCCTGATAGAAACCAGGCTCTGACGTTATCTTGGTCATATGGATATCCTTAGATGACAACCAGCTCTCCCTCGAGGGCTCCCGCCTCATCGAGAGCTTGCAGTATGGCCATGACATCATCCGGGGTCGCCCCCAGCGAATTCACTGCCTTGACGATCACCTCCAGCGAGGTTCCCTCCGGCCAGACGAACATGTTGTTACGCTCCCGGTCAACCTGGACCTGCGAATTCGGGGTCGTGGTAGTTCGGCCGTTGGAGAAGGCATTGGGCTGACTGACCGTCTTACTCTCGCCTATGGTCACCGTCAGGCTGCCGTGGCTGACCGCGGCCTTGCGCACCTTGACCCCTTGCCCCATCACGACGGTGCCGGTGCGGCTGTTGAAGACGACCCTGGGCCGCTCCTTGCCCATGTCCACCTGAATATCCTGCAGCAAGGCCATGAAGGAGATCCGCTGACTCTCGTCACGGGGGGCCGCAATCTGAATGCGCCCGGCGCTGACCGCCTTGGCAACTGGCCCCAACTGGCGGTTGATCTCCCGTTCAACGTTGCGTGCCGTCTTGAAATTTGGCTGATGCAGATTCAAGGTGACCTCGGGTTTGTCCGCAAAATTGCTGACCGCCTCCCGCTCGATGATGGCACCGTTGGGGATGATGCCCGCCGTTGGCACATTGATGGTGACGGACGAGCCTGACTGCCCCTCCGCCTTGACCCCGGCCACCACCAGATTGCCTTGGGCAACGGCGTAAACCTCACCGTCGATGCCGCGCATGGGGGTCAACAGCAGCGACCCCCCTCTCAGGCTCTTGGCATCGCCGATGGAGGTCACGGTCACATCCACCAGTTGCCCCTTGCCGGCCAAGGCCGGCAGGGTCGCCTGCACCGACACGGCGGCGACGTTCTTGAGTTTGGGATCGATGTCATCCGGCAGTTGCACGCCGAACTGCTTGAGCATGTTGGTCATGGACTGACCGGTGAACTTGACCTGGCTGCGATCCCCGGTGCCGGAGAGTCCGACCACCAGGCCGTAACCTACCAGCTGGTTGGTTCTCATCCCCTGCACGTCGGCGATGTCCAGCAGGGCTCGCTTGGCAGGGGCGGCAGCCCCCGCCACACCCGACAGGGAGAGGCAGAGCAAGGCGATACACCATCTGTTCATGTGGATCCTCACAGGGGGGCAAACGCGGAGCTGAAGAAACGCGACAACCAGCCCATCTGGTTGCTGTCGGCAAGGGCACCGCGACCCGCATAGGTGATGCGGGCATCGGCGATGCGCTGGGAAGAGATGCGGTTGCTCTGACTGATGTCCTCGACCCGCACCATGCCCCCCAGGCGAATGTATTCATCCCCCTGATTGAGGCGTATCCATTTCTCCCCCCGGATCCCCAGCACCCCGTTTGGCATCACTTCCGCCACGGTGACGGTAATGGCCCCCGCCAGGGTGTTTTGCTGGCTGGAGGTGGCTCCGCCGTCAAAGTCCCGATCGGCATTTGCCGAGAGACCCCAATCGGGCCTGGACACACCACCAATGGAGGGGGCGGGCACATTGATGCTGCTGCTCTTGTTCGTGCTGGTGTTGGCTTTCTTGCTGGATTGAGTCCGCTCCTCCAGCATCACGGTCAGGATATCGCCGATGCGATAGGCACGGCGATCCTGAAACAGCGTCATCATGTAGTCACCACGATAGAGACTGCCATCCTCTCCCATGCCTGTCTTCGTCATCTTGGAACGGGAGGGAGCCCATTTTTCATCTCCGGGCTCAGGGGCCTGCAGCTCATAGGTGGAGCATCCCCCCAGCAGCAGGAACAATCCGAACCAACACCACATCGATCTCTTCATCACCATCACAGCGCCTGGGTCACGAACTTGAGCATCTGATCGGCGGAGGAGACCACCTTGGCATTCATCTCATAGGCGCGCTGGGTGGTGATCATGTCCACCATCTCCTCCACCACGTTGACGTTGGAACTCTCCAGGGTGAACTGCTTGATGGCGCCCATGGCCTCTTCCCCTGGGACACCTTCGATGGCCTCACCGGACGCGCCGGTTGCACGATAGAGGTTACCCCCCAAGGCTTCCAGCCCGGACGGGTTCGAGAAGTTGGTCAGGGTAATGCGCCCCAGCTCCACGTTCTCTTGCTGGCCTGGCAGGGTGGCACTCACTGTCCCATCCGTGCCGATGGCCACCTTGGTCGCGTTGTCCGGGATCTGGATCTGCGGCAGCATGGGCAGGCCATCGGAATTGACCAGCAGACCTTCCGCGCTGCGGTGCCACTGACCATTGCGGGTGTAGGCCGTCTCGCCATCCGGGCGCTCGACCCCAAAGAAACCGGCCCCGACGACGGCCATGTCCAGCTCCTGGTTGGTGTTCTGGAACTGCCCCGGGGTAAACACCTTCTGGGTGCCGACGACCCGTACGCCGTTCCCCATCTGGATGCCGATGGGCGACAGGTTCTGTTGATCCTGCTGGGCCCCCGGCTGACGCTGGACCTGATAGAACAGATCCTCGAATGCCACCCGATCACGCTTGAAGCCGACCGTGTTGACGTTGGCCAGGTTGTTGGAAATGCTGGCCATCTTGGCATCTTGTGCCGACAGACCCGTTTTACTCACCCACAGTGCTGCGTGCATCTTAGTTTCTCCACCTATTCATTCGAGCGCGCCGAGGCGCCCCATCAACTCTTGCTCACGGTCCGGCCAGGCCCACCGCGTTCAACTCTGTCAGCCCTGACCGGAGATCAGCCTGGCCCCTTGCCTAGCCTGATCGTCCGCGGTCTTCATCAACTTGACCTGCAGTTCGAAGTTACGGGTCAGCGACATGCTGCTGATCAGCTCGTCAACCGCGTTCACATTCGCGCCTTCGAGGAAGCCGGACGCCAGCACCACCTGCTCGCTGATCTCGGCATCCCCTCCCTGACGCTGACGGAATAGACCATCCAGCCCCTTCACCAGATCGGCCGGGTCTGGATTGACCAGCTTGAGCCGACCCACATCCAGGCGGGCCCCGCCCCCCGGCGGAGTGATGCTGAGGGAACCATCCTTACCAAAACTCAGGTCACGATAGGCTGGCAGCACCATTTCCCCACCGTCACCCAGCACCGGACGACCATTGAGGGTCAACAGTCCCTCGCCATCCACCTCCAGGTTGCCGGCACGGGTGTAAGCCTCCTTGCCATCGGCCGTCTGCACCGTGAGAAAGCCCTCGCCACGCACCGCCACATCCAGCTTGCGGCCCGTCTGCATCAGGGCACCGGGTTTGAAGTCGGTGCCCGCCAACTCCTCGCGGGCCATGACCCGGCTCGGATAACCATCACCGGTCAAGGCATAGGCGGAGGCCCGCTCAAAATCGGCCCGAAAGCCGGCGGTATTGACGTTGGCCAGGTTGTTGGCCCGGATTTGCTGGGCCATCAGGGTATGTTGCGCACCCGACATGGCGGTATAGATAAGCTTTTCCACGCATCACGCCTTAGAAGGAGTTGAAGAGAACCTGAGTCATCTTGTCGGCCGAACTGATGGTCTTGGCGTTGGCCTGGTAGTTGCGCTGAGAGGTCATCAGGCTGACCAACTCCCCCGTCAGATCGACGTTGGATCCCTCATAGGCGCCGGCCGTCAGGGTACCCAGCGTCCCGGTGCCGGGGGCCCCCAGCACCGGCTGACCGGAGCTGAACGACTGCTGCCAGGTGGTGTTATTGGCCTGCAGCAGACCGTTGGGATTGGTGAAGCTCGCCATCACCACCTGACCCTGCAGCAGACTCTGGCCGTTGGTGAAGGTGGCGTAGACACCGCCATCGGCATCCACCCTGACCCCGGTCAGATCCCCGGCGGCATAGCCGTTGGACTGGTTGCGGGTGGCGTTGAAGTCGGAGGCATACTGGCTGACTCTGGCCAGATCCGCCTTGAGAGCGATGGGCTCTGCACCGGCGGGGGCCAGATTCAGCACCGGCGCCGTGGTCGGGATCTTCAGGGTGCCGTTGGTGTTGAACTCCATGGTCACCGGGGAACCGGTTTGGGTACCGTTGAAGGCGTAGTTGACCTGCCAGGCGTTGTCGCCCGTCTTCACAAAGTACTGGGTGACGGTGTGCTCAACGCCGAGGGAGTCATAGACCTTGCTGGACTGGGAGTAGCTGAAACTTTCGGATTTGGTGGGGTCGAACGGGTGCACAGTCTGATCGATGACGCTGGCATCCGCCTTGAGGTTGGCCACGAACTCCAAGCTGTCGGACGGCTTGGCGGGCAGGCTGCCCGCCTTGACCTGCACATCTCCCACCACACCCGACTGCAGTTCACCCGCCTCGTTGGTGGTGTAGCCCTGCAGGCGAGTCCCGTTGGCCGTGGTCAGATAGTTGTTGGCATCCCGCTGGAACATACCCGCCCGGGTGTAGGAAACCTGGCCATTGCTGTCTTTCTGTACGAAGAAGCCATTGCCGGAGATGGCCAGATCCAATCCCCGCCCCGTCCGCATCACGTCGCCGTTACGATCGAAGTTCTGAGAGACGTTGCTCATCTCGACCCCCCCGGCCTGACCACCACCGTAGATGGCGGCAAACTCGGCACGACTGGACTTGAAGCCGGCGGTACTGGCGTTGGCCACGTTGTTACTGATGACACTCAATTCCTGGTTTACGGCGCGCAGGCCACTCAATCCGATACTAAAAGACACAGTTTCGCTCCTATCTGATTACGCCGATTTACCAAACTGGACTGCGCTGAACAGCGGCACGTCCCCAACTCCGGCTACCTGCAACATGATTTCACCCGTGCCAGGCAGGCTGACCCGCTCGACCTTGCTGGCCACGTAATTCTTGGTGGTCGTGGCAACCCCGGCGAGGGAAGCCTTCACCTCGAAGCTGTACTCCCCAGCTGGCAGGGGGGGCAGCTCATAATCCAGCCCGCCAGGCTTGCTCTCACCCCAGCTCTTGGTCGCAACCAGGGTGCCGTGCTTGTCGTAAACCTTCAGCTCAACCAGATCGGCCGCACCGGTCAGCTCCACCTGCCCACGGATGGATTGTTCATCCTTCTGGCTCAGGGTCTGACTCGGCACCATTACCTCCTTGTCGATCAGCGCCGTGCTTTGCAGTACCTGCTGGGTATCCATCATGTTGATGGACTTTTGCTGCAGCACCTTGAGGCCCTCCACCCCTTCCACCATGCTGAACTGGGCCAGCTGAGTGACGTACTGGGCACCGTCGAGCGGATTGGTCGGATCCTGGTTCTGGATCTGGGCCACCATCATCTGCAGAAATTCGTTGCGTAGCTGGACACCCTGCCCTTCAGAGGGACCGTTGGCGGCGATTTCCGGGGTCGCGCTGCGCTGGCTGGCGCTGCGGGCGGTATCCAGGCTATTGACTTGAGGCAGGCTCATTTATGCCCCCTGACCCAGACGCAGCAACCCTTGCTGCATGCTGTTGATGCGATTGATCACCTCGACCGAGGTCTCGAAACCGCGGGAGGCGCTCATCATGTCCGCCATCTCCTCCACCGCATTGACGTTGGAGTAGTAGACAAACCCATCCCCGTCGGCCAGCGGGTTATTGGGCTCGAGACGCTTCTCGACCTGGCGATCCGACTGAACTATCCCCGCGATCTGCACCTGAGCGGCACCAAGCCCCTCTGCATCCTGTACCCGCTGATAGAGGGTGGAGAACACCGGTTTGATGGCACGGAAGGCGGTATTTTCGCTGCCTGCGGCGCTGTCGACGTTCGCCAGGTTGGATGCCACTGTGTCGAGGCGGACGGTTTGCGCCCGCATGGCACTGCCAGCGATGTCATAGATTCGATTGAACGACATGATTAACGGCCCTCGATCGCCTTGGCGATCCCGGTGATTTTCATATTCAAGAAGGTGAGGCTGGTCTGAAAGTCGGTGGCATTGTTGGCAAACTTGCTCTGCTCCACACTGAGCTCGGCCGTGTTGCCATCCATGGAGACCTGGTAGGGAATGCGATAGAGGGGATGCTGCATGTCGGTGCTCATGGCACCCTGGCTGATGGCATGGCCCTCATCACCCGCTGCAACTTGCTGGGCGACACGGCCGAGGATCGTCTTATAATCCACATCCCGAGCCAGGTATCCTGGGGTATCCACATTGGCCAAGTTCCCTGCCAGAATACGTGCCCGATCCGCCCGCACATCGAGAGCATAGGGGTGCACGCCAAGAGCGCTGTCAAATGAGATACTCATGCTTCATCCTTCTTATAAACCAGTCAGACCGGTGCATCCTTTATCAAGACTCATGCCAACCATGAAAACCCGTTATTTTCGCTGGCTACGGCGCCGACAGTGGCTGATAAGCCTGACAAAAGGGGAAGTGTTGTTTCCCGTATGGAAGTGGGCCAGCCTGTTGGGCATGCTCATGCTGGCACTCCCGCTGCGGGCCGCCCCCCTCTCCCTGTCGCAACAGCTGGAGGCGGGGTTGAAAGAGGACGCGACGGCGGCGCTCAACGACTATCTGCAACAGCAGGGTTGGCCCAGCCCGCAGGCCGAGTACCAGATCTGGCTCTCCCCTGCCGTCGCACACCTCCCCGCCTGCCAGCAGGCGGTGCGATTGCAGGCTGGTGGGCAGTATCGTCAGCCCTGGGGACGGCGCCCCTATCTGGTGGAATGCACAGCGCCAGCCTGGCAGTTGAGAGCCAGGGTCGAGGTCACACTGATGTTACCGGTCTGGGTCACGGCCCAGGAGATCCGGAAAGGGAGCGCCATCCAGGCCGGAGACCTGGTCGAGAAGGCACTGGATGTCAGCCGGCTGCAGCGGGGTTTCATCCCCACCAGCGAATCACTGGTGGGCAGCAAGAGCCATCGCCACCTCAGAATGGGCCAGCTGATCGGCGAGCTGGATCTGCAGAAAGCCTGGGCGGTGCAGGAAGGGGAAGGGGTGCTGATCCGGGCCGGTCAGGAGGGCTTCTCCGCCACCACTCGTGGCAAGGCACTGGAGAGTGGCGCCATAGGTGACGGGATCAGGGTGCGCAACAGCCAGTCCGGCAAGGAGATCCAGACCTGGATCATCGAGAAGGGAGAGGTCGAGACCCATTTTTGAGCCAGGAATCGAGTTTGATTTAAGTTGGGGCGCTCTTGGGTCGCCTGTCACAGATAGACCATCAGGAAATGACGTTATGAAAATCACCCGTACCGATCCGCTCTATGTCCAGACCCAGCCGCAACGCAAGCAGGATGCCGCGCCTGCTCAGTCACAACCAAGGACGAGCCATGGCGATGCCCGGATCAGCACCACGGCACAAACCATCAATCAGGCTAGGAGCCAGCTGGTCTCCACTTCGGACGTGGATATGGAGAAGGTGAACCAGATCCGGCAGGCCATCGGCGAGGGCAAGCTCGAGCTCGACATGGATGCCCTGAGCCAGGCCATCCTGGATATGCACCGCCGATGAGCATGACCCCCAAGCTGAGGGTCAAGCAGCTGATCGTCGGCATCCAGCAAGACTGTGGTCGCTACACCGATCTGCAGCAGTTGTTGAGAAACCAGCACGGTCTGCTGGCCAGCCATGATGTCGACGGGCTGACCGAGCACAATCGGCAACAGACCAAGCTGCTGGCCGACATCCAGCAACAGGCCCAGCAACGCTGCCAGCACCTGCTGGCGCTGGGACTCAAACCCGATGAGAAGGGAATGGCGACACTCATCACCAAGCTGCCCAGTCCGTTGCAACAGAGCGTCGGCGAGCAATGGCAGCGACTCGAGTTGCTGCTGCAACAATGTCGACGCCAGAACGAGCTCAATGGTCGTTTGCTGGCAGGACAGATAGAGACGATCAATACCCTGTTGGGCCAGGAGTCATCCTATGGCCAGCAGGAGCGCTTTCCCGATTGAATGCTCAGCGCCCTTGCAAGGCGCGATGACGCAGACTGGACAGCTCGTCCAGCTGACGCTGATCCCCTAGTTCCCGTTGCCGACGGGCCGCCAGTTCCCGCTTGTCCAGCAACAGCTCCAACCCCTTGACCCGACCAAACTGTTTGAGCAACTGCCCCTCATGGCGCGCCAGATCCAGACTGGCCAGGGTGGCCTGCTGCAACTGGTGTGCAAGCAGTTGGCTCAGTTGCCCCTGCATCTGCTGTTTGTTCTGCCACAGCAAGGGGTGAAAGCTGGCCGACCCCGGTTGCAGGGTCTCGATCACCTCTTGCAGCTTCCTGGCCCGTCGCTCCTCGCGTATCGCAACCTCGCGCAGGCGCTGTCGCTCCTTGCCCATGACGTCCAGCGCACCCTGTTGCAGCCCGAGGTAGGATTTCAGCATGTGGCTTCCTTAGACTCTGCCAAGCACTTGCTTGAGGCCGTTCATCACCTGCACGAAGGGGGTTTCCTCATGGATGCCCTGCTGCAGGAAGGCGGCGATGGCGGGATAGCGCTGCACCGCCTCATCCATCTGGGGATCGGCTCCCGGCTGATAGCCTCCCAGTGGCAACAGTTCACGCACCTGCTGATAACGGCCCCAGAGCTGGCGCAAGTTCACCGCCATGGCCTGCCACTCGGACGACACCACCTGCGGCATCACCCGACTCACCGAGGCCCCGATGTCGATGGCCGGATAGTGGCCCTCTTCCGCCAGTCGGCGAGTCAGCACTATGTGGCCATCCAGAATGGCTCTGGCCGCATCCACAACCGGATCCTGCTGATCATCTCCCTCTGCCAACACGGTATAGAAGGCACTCAGGCTGCCATCGGGATGAATGCCGTTGCCCGCGCGCTCGACCAGTTGAGTCAACATGCTGAAGACCGAGGGCGGATAGCCCCGGGTGGCGGGAGGCTCCCCGATCGCCAGCGCGATCTCGCGCTGGGCCTGGGCATAGCGAGTCAGGGAATCCATCAACAGCAGCACGTCCTGCCCCTGTTCACGGAAATGTTCGGCGATGCGGTGACACAGCTGGGCCGCCCGCAGTCGCATCAGGGGGGATTGGTCGGCCGGGGCGGCGATCACCACAGCGCGCGCCAGGCCTTCCGCTCCCAGGCTGTGTTCGATGAACTCCCGCACCTCCCGGCCTCGCTCACCGATGAGCCCCACCACCACGATCTGGGCTGTCGTGTTGCGGGTCATCATCCCGAGCAACATACTCTTGCCCACACCTGAACCGGCAAACAGCCCCAGCCGCTGGCCCTTGCCAACCGTCAGCAAACCATTGATGGCGCGAATACCGACATCCAGTGGCTCGCGCACGGGAGTGCGCAGCAGCGGATTGGGGGGAGAGGCAAACAGGGGAACCCGTTCCCCTGCTTCTTTCAGGGGGCGGCCATCCAGGGGTTGCAACAGACCATCGAGCACCCGCCCGAGCAGATGATCACCAACTAGGATCGTCTCTTCCCCATCGATGGGCAGCACCCGGGCACCAGCATAGAGACCGCTCATAGGCTGCAATGGCATCAGGTAAGAGACATCCCGGTTGAAACCGACCACTTCTGCCAGCAGCGACTCACCCGTCGCCGAGTCCACCCGGCAGCGCTGCCCCATCACCAGCTGACAGCCCACCACCTCCAGGGTCAGCCCGGTGACCCGCACCAAACGGCCATAACGGCGAAAGCCGGGGATATCATCCAGATTTCCCAGGGCTGAGGTCAGCGCCTGCTGCAGCTCCTCATGCATCCTGCGGCAATGCCAGACTGGCGTTGAGCTGGCCGAGACAATGATCTAGTCGCTCCGCCGTGTTGATCTCGATCACTGCGGCGCGGGTCTCGATCCTTGCGTCCCCGACCCCCAGTGTCGCATCTATCTGTAGCGGCCACTTCTCGCAGCGGGTCACCCCCTGCTCGGCCAACCGCTGACGATCCCCTGCACTGAGGTAGATGACCAGCTCTTCCACTTCGTTTGGCAGGGCCGCCAGGGCTTGCTCGACCTGACTGAGCACCTGTTGCGGATTGAGGGTAAATTCGGCCTGGATCACCCGCTTGGCAACCTGGGCGACCAGTTGGGCGATCAGCTCTTTCTGCTCCTGCATGCGGGCCCGGGTCAGGGATTCCCACTGCTGTTGCAACTTGGCGAAGGGGATCATGGCCTGATCGAATGAGGCCCTGCCCTCGGACAGTCCCTGTGCCAGGCCACGCACCTGACCCTGTTGCAGACCCTTGGTCTCCCCTTCGATCAACCCGCTGGTCAGCCCTTGCTGGTAGCCAGCCTGGTAACCTTCGGCCTGCCCCTGTTCCAGTCCTTGCTGGTAGCCATATTCGAACTGTTCCTGCTGACTCTGGGCCTCTTCCCCACTCTGCCCCAATGTGGGGAAGCGGTAGAGACGGGTGGCGCCTGCCGCCAGTTTGCGCACATGCTGACTCATGCCTGTCTCCTGTTAGCTGACCGTCGGTTCTTCGAACAGCTGGAACTCGATCTCGCCCTGCTCCACCAGCTCCCTTACCAGTTGCATCACCTCTTCCCGTGCCTGCTCCACCTTGCGCAGGGAGACGCTGCCCTGATCCTGGATCTGGGCCTCCAACGCCTGTGCCATCCGCTTCGGCATGGCGCCCAACACCACCTTGCGAAAGCCCGCCTCGGTATTTTTCAGCGCCAGGGCCAGCAGCTCGGCCGGCAGTTCCTGCACCAGACGCTGCAGGGTGTCGTCGCTCTGACGACGCAAGGCCATGAAGTCGAACATGTTCTTCTCTATCTCGAGCGCCATGTCACCGTCGTGTTCCCGCAGCAGGGAGAGCATCTGCTCCTTGTCGCCCTGATAGCGGTTCAGGATGTCGGCCACCTGCCGCACCCCGTTTACCTTGGCGCCAGATTGATCGGCCACATAGGCTAGGCAGCGATCCAGGGTCAGTCGCAGTTCCCCCAGCACGTGTTCACTGACACTGCTGAGGCTGGCGACCCGTACCAGCAGATCGTCATGCACCGAACCGGGCAAGGCATCGAGTACGGCCGACGCTGTTTGGGGAGGAAGGAAGGCGAGCAACACCGCCTGCATCTGCGGGTGTTCATTGCGGAAGAAACGGGCGAGGACATCGGCAGGCACCCACTGCAGACGCTGGATATCCTGGCTCATCACATCGCCATACAGACTGTCAAGCAGGCTGCGGGAGAGACGCTGACCCAGCGCCAGATCCAGCGTCTGTTCAAGGTACTCTCTTGAGGCGCTGCCAATACCGCTCTGCTCGCGGTATTGATTGAAGAACTGTTGCAGCGTCCACTTCGCCTCGATCGAGCTCACACCGGACAGGCCTGCCATCTTGGAGATGAGGCTCTGCACCTCATCCCGCGAGAGTTTCTGCATCACCTTGGCGGCGGCCTCGGTCCCCATGCTCAGCAGCAGGATGGCGGCTTTCTCGAGGTTGTCGATATCGATGTCGACGGCATTCTGGTTCAGATTAACGTTGCTCATTACCACTCACCCATGATCTGACCACTTCTGCCACGCGGGCCGTGTCCTTCTCCACCAGCAGTTGCAGGTGCTTGAGCTGGACTTCCAGTTCAGAACCAGGTTCCGGCAGCTCCTCCAGATCCAGCGAAGAGAACTGGGGTTCCATCTTGTGTTCGGCATGGATCAGGCCATTGCTGGCCGATCTTCCCTCCAGCAGCGCATCGGCCTCACGGCGCATGGAGAGACCGACCGTGGGTTCCTGTGCCTCATCCTGCTCCTCCGATGGCTCTGCATCGGGATATTGCTGGGTGCGTACCAGGTGTTTTACCAGCGGCCGGATACCGAAGAACACCAGCGTCAGGCCCAGCAAGCCCCCCACCAGATAGCGCAGTGAATCCTGCCAGTACGGCGTCTCCAGCCAGCTGGACTCCGGCGGAGTGATCGGGGCAGCACCGGTAAAGTCGAACACCTGCAAGCTGAACTGATCGCCACGGGTAGTATCAAACCCTACCGAGCGCTCCACCATCTGCCGGATCTGCTCCAGCTGTTCGGCATTCCAGCCCTCCTTGGGGCCACTCTGCTGATTCAACAAGACGGATACGTTCATCCGCTCGAGTCGTCCCTGCTGATAGCGGGTGTGCACTATGGTGCGGCTGTTTTCATACTGTTTGCTGATTTCCTGGCGTTCGGTGCGGGTGTCGTTCTTGGCAGGCTCGGGCGTCGCAGCATTCCCCTGAGCCGCCTGATCAGCCGGAGGCGTCGTCTCGGGCGGACGATTGGAGAGTGCTCCCGGGATGCCGAGCGCCAATGCATCTATGGTCTTGTCAGACTTGTTGGACTCCTTGGTTACCACGCCTTGCGGATCCAGCTGCTGCTGAGTCTCTTCCACCGCATTGAAGTTGACGTCTGCTGCTATCTGTACCCGGAAGTTCCCCGTGCCCAGCATGGGGTAGAGCATGTCGCTGGCACGCTGGCGGATGTATTGTTCCAGCTTGCGCACATACTCCATCTGTTGGACACTCTGCTTGCCGAAGCCTGCCCGGTCTCCCAGCTCGGCGCTCAGCAGCTGGCCGGCCTGATCCACTATGGTCACGGCCCCCGGCTTCATGCCGGAGATACTGCCCGCCACCAGATTGGCGATCGCCTCCACCTGACCAGGCTCCATGGACTGTCCAGGCTGCAGATCCAGCATCACAGACGCGCTGGGTTTCTCTTCGTCACGGCCGACAAACAGGGTTCTCTTGGGGATGGCCAGGTGCACGCGGGCACTGCGCACCGCGTCCAGCGAGATGATGGTTCTGGCCAGTTCCCCTTCCAGCGCATGCCGATAACGTGCACCTTCCATGAACTCACTGGTGCCCAGCCCGGTGACCGTATCCAGCCCTTCCAGACCGGCCGGCATGGCGGCTCTGACCCCACGAGCCGCCAGCGCCATCCGGATATGAGCCAGCTGATTTTCTGGCACCAGGATCTGGCCGGTGCTCTTCTCCAGCCGGAATGGTACCTGCTCCTTCTCCAGCATCTCCATGATGTTGGCCGTGTCGTAAAGCTCCTGCTTGCCGTAGAGGGGGACGTAGTTCTTGCTGGAGGTCCACAGGATCACCACTATGGTGCCTGCGACGATCGCGGCCAGCAGGGCAATGGTCAGAATGGATTTGTTGTCGCGGGACAGGGTGCGCCAATTGCGCAGCCCTTCCTGGACCCGAGTCATGAAAGAGCCAGGAGACTCTTGAGTGGACGATACCAGTTCAGTCATTACCAACCTCAGAGCGGCATGCGCATGATGTCATCGAAACCCGCCATCAGCTTGTTGCGCACCTGCATCAGAGCGGAAAAACTGAGACCGGCTTTCTGACTGGCCACCATGGCCCCGACCAGATCGTCACTCTGACCCGCGTCGACGGCGGTCATCAAACTGGACGCGATATTTTGCTGCTCGTTAACGCGTCCGACGACGTCGCGCATGGCGTCGCTGAACGATACAGTCGATGCATCATTCGGCTCTATGGAAGGGGTTTGATTGGCGACACGCTGCATTTCCTGCATCTGCTGCAGGAGCGTCACCTGTGATGACATGATCTCAATCTTCACTCGGTTATCCCTTAGTTTTGAATCTGCTGCTCGACATCTATGCCCTGCTCACGCATGGCAGCCAGCTTGTATCTAAGCGCCCGGGTCGTCATCCCAAGGGCCTCAGCCGTACGAGTCCGATGACCACGAAAACGACGCAAGGTCTCTAGCACGAATTGAAATTCAGCATACCGCCTCGTCTCGCTGAGCCCTTCCGGCGCGGCGAGTGTCTCCGGTAACAGGTTGTCGGCTTCGACGGTGTAATGGGGCAACATCAAATCGACGGCCTGAATATGCAATCCGCGAGCCATAATTAAGGCCCGCTGGATGACGTTATCCAGCTCGCGGACATTGCCTGGCCAGTCATAGGCGAGCAGCTGTTTACACGCGCTCTCGCTCAGACGATAGCCCTGCTGTGCGCCGTAACGCTCGATGAAGTACTCGGCCAGCGGCAGGATGTCGTCTTGCCGTTCCCGCAACGCGGGCCAGCTCATGGGCAGAACATCGAGCCGGTAGAACAGGTCTTCGCGAAACTCTCCCTGTGCCACCAGATCCCGCAGATCCCGGTTGCTGGCGGCGATGATCCTTACGTCCAGCGCGATCACCTGATGGCTGCCCAGCCGTTCCACCTCTTTCTCCTGCAGCACCCGCAGCAACTTGGCCTGCAACGCCAGTGGCAACTCGGAGATCTCATCAAGCAGCAGGGTGCCCCCCTGCGCCAATTCAAACTTGCCCTGCTGGCTGGCAATAGCTCCGGTGAAGGCGCCCTTGCTGTGCCCAAACAAGATGGACTCGAGCATGGCCTCCGGAATGGCCGCACAGTTGATGGCCACGAAGGGTTTGCCAACACGGCTGGACATCTCATGGATATAGCGAGCCAGGCGCTCCTTGCCCGTGCCCGACTCGCCGCCGATGAGGATGGTGGCCGAGGTCTTCGCGGCTCGCCTGGCGAGTTGCAGCACTTGCTGGCTCAGGGAGGAGGCCGCGATCAGGTTGGGAATGGCTTGACGCAGGCGCAGAGCTCCCCTGACCACCTCGATCATCTGTCGCGGGCTGAAAGGCTTGATGATGTAATCGATGGCGCCGGCCCGCATGGCTTCCGCCGCCAGATAGGCCTGATGCTCATTGACCATGATGATGCAGCTGGTAACGGCCAGTTGATGCATCACGGAGGGGCCCGCCTCGGTCATGGCCGCCATGTCGAGCAGGATCAGATCGACCGTGTGTTGGGAGAGAAATGTTTTCGTTTGAGGAAGGGAATCCAGGCAGGAAACACGATAGCCAGAATTCAACAATATCTCCTCAATATCGTTTCCATTTGATAACGATGGGGAGACAAATAATAGATGTGGCAGCGCTTCAATACCGAGTGATATTGAACTTTCCTTGATAGATGAATCAAAAAGCATATAAACCCGAACCTGTGATTGTACATTAATCAATCAACAGAACTGACGTGCAAAAATAAAAACGCACCACGACAAAAGCAACGCTTCTTAATGAGCGCTCGCTCTATATTAGGCATGGAAACAAGGCTGGAATCATAGCCTTGGTAACCCCGCTATCATTAGCATCAATGCTGTTAGACCGGAGGCTTTGCGTCCTGACTTTTCAGTTCAGTTTGCCTTTATCATGCGACGATCCGTATTAGGATGGCATGGCTCTGTTGTCCCTAAAGCCATGTGACACATGTAGTTTGTTATATTTTGTAATATTGTTTTATTTTTTTAACATATCGTTACGTCAAAAGCCGTCACATGATAACGGCTTTATAAGACAATTCAAGCGGATATGCGGAATAGCCTCTTCCTGCTAGCCTGCACTACTGGCAATTCAACTTCAGCCTAGAGTCCCAATAACCTCGACCCGCAAATCTTCCGGGATCTCGTTATAAGAGAGTACTTTGAGACCTTTTGAGAAAGAGCGGGCATAACGGGCGATCAGCGGTCTGAGCTGGGGCATGACCACTAATACGGGAGCATATCCCTGTTGCTGCAACTGCTCCTTCACCAGCGGCATATTTTGTTGCAATTGCGCCAATAACTGGGGATCGACCGGGAAGCTGTCCAGCTGGATTTTTCCCTGCTGCTGGGACTGATTCATCGCCGTCAACAGCATCTGCTCCAGGCGATCGTCCAGGGTGAAGGCGGCCAGGATGTCACGCGAGCCTATCGCCTGCTTGACGACCTGACGCTTCAAGGCACAACGCACATCCGACGCCAGCAGGACGGGATCCTTGGTCAGCTCGCTCGCATCCAGCAAGGTGGTCGCTATGGTGCGGATGTCGATGAGGCTGATCTGCTCCTTGAGCAACTGGCGGAAGACCCGCAACTGCTGCATCTGGGTCAGGGCCAGATTGAGTTCTTCCGCCAGGCGGGGAGACTGAATGGCCAGATATTGGCCCAGTTTGCCCACCTCATCGTGACCAAACAGCGCATCGAGCTGCTCTCTGAGCAGCTTGCTGGCATGGGTAGCGATGACGGTGGCAGAGTCGACCACCGAATAGCCCAGGTTGAGCGCCTTGGCCTTGTTGTCCGGCGAAATCCAGACCGCACTCATGCCGTAGGCCGGGTCCTGGGTGAGCTCTCCATCCAGCGTACCGTATGTTTCTCCGCTGCTGATGGCCATCAGCCGCTGGCAATCCACATTCCCCATGGCCAGGGCGATGCCGGACAGCTTGATACGATATTGATCGGGTTGCAGTTGCAAGTTGTCACGTACCCGAATTTCCGGCAGCAGGAAGCCATATTGCTCGGAGAGGGTTTTTCGAATGCCGCGAACCCGGGCGAGTAACTCGGCCCCCTTGTCCACTTCCGCCAGCGGCACCAGCCGATAGCCGAGTTCGATGGCGACGGAGTCCACCGGTGGCAGATCCTGCCAATCCAGCCCCTGGGGCTCGGGTTGCACCATCTGCCGGGTCAGTTCCTGGGCCGCGTCCAGAGCCGGATCCTTGAGCCGACGCTTGCTCACGCTCCAGCCGGTCCATGCCAGTACGGCGGCGAAGCTGAGGAAGGCCAGCATGGGCATGCCAGGTACGAGGCCCAGCACCAGCATGATGATCGCCGCCGTGTAGATGACCCGGGGCGATGCCAGGATCTGCTGGCCAACCTGATCCGACATCTCCCCTTCGTCGCTGACGCGCGTCACTATGATGGCGGCGGCAGTGGACATCAGTAGTGAGGGGATCTGGGCCACCAGGCCATCACCTATGGTGAGCAGGGCATAGATCCGGAACGCATCGGAAACCGGCAGCGAGTGCTGGAAGATACCGATGGCCAGCCCCCCCACCAGGTTGATGATGAGCACCAGCAAGCCGGCGATGGCATCGCCACGCACGAACTTGGAGGCACCGTCCATGGCGCCGTAGAAATCGGCTTCCTTGGCGATCTCTTCCCGCCGGGCCCGGGCCTGGTGCTGATCCAGGGTGCCGGCATTGAGATCGGCATCGATGGCCATCTGCTTGCCCGGCATGGCGTCCAGCGTGAAGCGGGCGGAAACCTCGGAGATCCGCTCTCCCCCCTTGGTGATCACCACGAAATTGATGATCATCAGGATCACAAAGACCACCAGACCCACCACGTAGTTGCCACCGATGACCACTTCCCCAAACGCCTGGATGACCTTACCGGCAGCCTCATTCCCCTCGTGACCATGCAGCAGCACGACCCGGGTGGAGGCAACGTTGAGGGAGAGCCGCATCAGAGTCGCGACCAGCAGCACAGTCGGGAACACGGAGAAGTCGAGCGGGCGACGAGCCGAGACCGAGACCAGCAGCACCAGCACGGCCAGTACTATGTTGAAGGTGAACAGGGCATCCAGCAGCCAACCGGGCAGGGGCAGGATCATCATCGCCAGGATCGCCAACAACATCATGGGGATCGCGGTATAGGATTGGGTCAATACACGCCAGTTCACAACTTACCTCTCAGGTTGACGTAACTCGGGCGGCACATGCAAAGGGGCAAGGGAATGGGGCTTCTTGCCCTTGCCAGCCTCATAGGCCCGTAGCTGCAATACGTGATTCAATACATAGGCGACTGCGGTGTACAGGCCCGCTGGCACTTCCTGATCCACCCTGGTGGAGTAGTAGATGGCCCGGGTCAGGTCCGGCAGGCTCATCACCATCTTGTCGTGCTGCTTAGCCACCTGGCGGATCCGCTCCGCCATGCTGTCTATCCCCTTGGCGATCACATAGGGCGCATTGGCCCGCTCGGGATCATATTTGATGGCCACAGCATAATGGGTCGGGTTCACGATGATCACATCCGCCTGCGGAACCCGCTGTTCGATACGGGCTCGCGCCAGCATGCCCTGTACCTGGCGGATCTTAGCCTTGATCTCCGGGCGCCCCTCGCTGTTCTTGTGCTCGTCCTTGACCTCCTGCTTGGTCATCTTTAACTGCTTGTTCAGGGACCAGCGTTGGTAAGGCACATCCAGCACGGCGATCAGCATCTGCACGCTGCCAAGCAAGATAAATGCCTGGGAGAGGATCCCCAGCGCCTGCTCCATGGCGGCCTGTGGTGGCATACGGTTCATCATCAAAAGCAGGGGCCACTGATGCTTGAGCAGCAGGGCCAGGGTGCCACCGATCAGCAGGATCTTGAGAATGGATTTCAGCAGCTCCATCAGGCTGTGGGAAGAGAACATCCGCTTGAGGCCTTTGAGCGGATTGAGTTTCTCACCGCTGGGCATCAACTTCTTCCAGGCTAGGACCATGCCACCCGGCACTATGCTGAGCAAAATCAGCAACAGCCCCAGAAAACCAAACAGCGGCAGCAGTACCCATAACATGCCGACCAGGGCCTCCGCCGTCCAATGGATCATCATCTGCGGATCCCGTGCCCCCTGCCAGTCGAAGCGTTGGGGGCGCTTCATCAGTTCGGCAAAGAACAGGCCAAAACTGGGCACCATCCACTGCATGACCAGCCCCCCGAGCAGCAACAGACCAGCCGAGCTCAGCTCCTTGGAACGCGCTATCTGTCCCTCTTCCCTCGCCTTGCGCCGTTTCTGGGAAGAGGCCTCTTCGGTTTTGTCCTGGGCGCTGTTCTGACTCATGCCGGTGTCAGCGCCTTGAGCTGGCTCAGCACATGGCTGACTAGATCCAGATAGCGAGCAGGCACCCCGCTGATGGAGATGGCCATGGTCAGCAGTCCCAGCAACAGGGTCATGGGGAAGCCCAGCGAGAAGATGTTCAACGAGGGGGCGGTGCGGTTCATCACCCCGAAGGTGAGATTGACCATCAGCATGGCGACCACGGCGGGCAGCGTCAGGATCAGAGCCGCCCCGATACTCCAGCCGAACAGGCCAATCACCCCTTTCACATCCAGTGAATAGACGGAGGATCCTGGCGGCCAGCTTCGCAGGCTCTGCACCAGCACATCCAGGGTCACCAGGTGACCATTCAGGCCAAGAAACAGCAGCGAGCAGAATATCAACATCAGCTGGCTGATGATGGGCGCCGTGTCGCCATTGGATGGGTCATTCATTACCGCCATCGCGAGCCCCATCTGCATGGAGAGGATCTGGCCCGCCATGGTCATGACCATGAACAGCATCTGGATGCAGAGCCCGAACAGCAATCCGAACATCAACTGCTCCAGCGTCAACACCAGCGCCCCGGCACTGAAGGGATCGAGCGCCGGCATTCCTTTCAGCATGGGGGCAATCAGCAGGCTGATGATGAAGGCTAGAAAGATGCGGACCTGAGCCGGAATACGGCCATCACCAAACACCGGCATCACCCAGAAAGCAGCCGCGATGCGGATGAAGGGCCACCACCACTGTCCCAGCCAGGCTGTCAGCTCGGTCGCACTGAGCGACAGCAGGGAGTTCATCCTATCAGTCCGGGGATCTTCTGAAACAGGTCGGCAAACAGGGTGGTGATCTGCGACAACAGCCAGTTGCCCGTGAAGATAAGCGTCATCAGGGTCACGATGAAACGGGGCAGGAAGCTGAGGGTCTGTTCCTGAATCTGGGTCGCGGCCTGGAAGATGCTGACCACCAGCCCGACGATGAGGCCTGGTACGATCAGCACCGAGACCATGACCACCACCAGATTCACGGCGCCACCGAGCAGGGCCACACTCTGTTCAGGGCTCACGTCAGCCTCCACCACCGAAACTGGCGGCCAGGGTACCGACCGTCATGGACCAGCCATCCACCAGCACGAAGACCATCAGTTTGAACGGCAACGAGATGATCAAGGGTGAGAGCATCATCATCCCCATCGCCATCAGCACGCTGGCAACCACCAGGTCGATGACCAAGAAAGGGATGAACAGCATGAAGCCTATCTGGAAGGCGGTATTCAATTCACTCAGCACAAAAGCCGGCAAGAGCACGCCGAATGGCACATCACTCTTGGCAAGGGTGGTGGGTTCCCCCGAGATACGCAGCATCTGCTCCAGATCCGGCTCCCGGGTCTGGGCCAGCATGAACTGGCGCAACGGCTTCTCCGCTCTGGCCAACCCCTCGGTCAAGGTGATCTCGTTCTGGTCATATGGCACGAAGGCATGCTGATGTATGTCAGTCCAGACCGGCCTCATGATCACCAGGGTCAGGATCAGGCTGATGCCGATCAATACCCGGTTGGGCGGGCTCTGCTGCAAGCCCATGGCCTGGCGCAGAATGGCCAGCACTATGATGATCCGGGTAAAGCTGGTCATCATCAGCAATAAGGTAGGTAATAGACCCAACAGGGTCATGAAGAAGAGGATCTGCAGCTTGATGCTGTAATCCTCACCTCCAGTGGCCCCCGGTGAGACCGAGAACAGCGTCATATCCGCCGCCCAGCTGGGCAGCGAGAACAGCAGCAGAGCAACCAGCAGGTAGCGCATCAGTCGTGCATACCGCCCAGCAGGTTGGTATCGACTACGTCGACCAAACGCAGTCCGTATTTGCCATTCACGACCACAACCTCACCCTTGGCCAGTAAACGGCCATTGACGCGTACGTCCAGCGGCTCACCCGCCAGCTTGTCAAGTTCGATGACAGCACCTTCCTCAACACGCATCAATTCACCCAGCGCTACTTCTGTGCTGGCGACTTCCAACGTCACCTTGACCGGGATCTGGTGGAAGAAGGAAAGATCGCGCTGCTTGCTGCTACTGGTGGGGGCCATGTAGTCGGCCGCACTCGGCATGCTGATATCATCACCAAACAGTTGATCCAGGCCATCCAGATCCAGCGGGTCATTCAAATTGTGTTCGTTCATGATTCGACTACTCCTCTACCACAGTTGCAACCTGATACACCAGGCTGCCTTTATGTTCAGCAATGCGTCCGTTAAAGCAGGGGCGGTTACCGATCAGTGCCGGCACGACCTCGGGCAGCTCCAGCGAGAGCACATCCCCCACCTTGAGGCACTCCAGATCGGCCAGGGTCATGGACATCTGTCCCATGACCACCCGCAGACAGACCGGAACTTGCGTCAGGGCCTGTTCCAGCTGCGCCGCTTGCACCCGGTGGCCCTTACCGATACTAAGGAGAGTTTCCTGCGGTGGCACCAGCCAGAATTGCCAATCGTGGGTACTACCACCTGCTATCAGGTTTACTTCCGCCACCCAGAGACGTGATGCCGGCACCGAATCCCGGGTAACCAGATTCAGTTGCCACGCGAGATCCCCCTGGCCAAGGCAGGCGGACCAAATGTCCATCTGGTACTGACACAGCCGCAAGAGCAAGCGTTGCTCCGTATCGGTCAGCCCTTTGCCATGCACGGCAGAGGCACCCTTATGTTGCAGGGAACCACCAAAAAACAGCACGGCCAGCCGGTAAATCACCGAAGGAGCAATGGAGAAATAGGCAATCCGCTGCGCATCGAGCGGAGTGCGGGCCTCGACCCAAATCAGGCGTTCATCCCGATCCTGTGGCTGGGCGGAGGAAAAATCCTGGTAGGTCAGATCGCAGTCCGCTGCATTGAAGAGCTGAGCCATGCAACCCGATGCCTGTAATGAGAAGGAACCCAATTGGGAGTTGAGCTGCTTGAGTCGCGCCACATTGGCTCGCTCGACGCCCAGTAGATCATAATGGGGAAGGTCTCTGCCCCGCTCAGCGGAGAGCAGTCGAGAAGGTGTGAGCATTACGCCGCTTGATGACATTACAAATCCACCTTAGCCATTTTTATCTCGCCCTAGTGCCATAGAGACACTCATCAGGCCAGCCGCGTGATCGATACAAATAGTCCAGCCGACATAGAGCGACCGAAAAGGGCGAGAACTTTATTACAAATCCCCAAAAGGTGCTATGCGGCGCTCCGCAACCCAGAAATAAAAATCCCGGCACCTGAAAGGTGCCGGGATTTTAAGGTATTCACATACCTGAATAGGCCGGAGTCGGCCTGTAAGCCGGGTTCTGTTCCGGGTTGCCCCGGTAGCAATCATTCCTCTAGGCCAGCAATCGCTCACTGGCTCAAGCAACCTACCCGCCCCCAACGCGGGCCGCGCCAATAGGGGCCTATTTGGT
The DNA here is from genome assembly GCF_963895295.1 of Aeromonas sp. sia0103. Taxonomy (NCBI): domain Bacteria; kingdom Pseudomonadati; phylum Pseudomonadota; class Gammaproteobacteria; order Aeromonadales; family Aeromonadaceae; genus Aeromonas; species Aeromonas sp. sia0103. The sequence continues at coordinate 342,405 of NZ_CAWQKG010000044.1, forward strand.
CTTGCTTCGGGTGGAGTTTACCGTGCCACGAACTGTTGCCAGTCGCGCGGTGCGCTCTTACCGCACCCTTTCACCCTTACCTGATCCCTTACGGGCCATCGGCGGTTTGCTCTCTGTTGCACTGGTCGTAGGCTCGCGCCTCCCAGGCGTTACCTGGCACCCTGCCCTATGAAGCCCGGACTTTCCTCCCCTCCGCCCGTCTGTCCCGAGGGACACAACGACGAAGCAGCGATTGCCCAGCCGACTCCGGGCGCGGATTATAGCCTTGTCCGCCACCCCGGGTAAACCGGCAATTGAGTTTCACCGCGATTAATAGTGCTAGAGGCTATTTTGGAAGAATGTATTCCACTTCACCCCGCAATCAAGTGCAGGCACCCAGCCCTCTGATTGGGCGAATCGACGATGGGGGTTTTCCCGACCTAGTGGTGCTCGAGACCGTACTTGTAGAGTGCATTCTTCTTCACGCCGTGGATCTCGGCGGTGAGCGCCGCCGCCTTCTTCAGCGGCAATTCGGCCACCAGCAGACCCAGGGTACGGAGCGCCTCGGCTGGCAACTCTTCGTCTAGCTTGCTGGCACCGGCCACCACCAGCACGATTTCGCCGCGGCAGCGGTTATCGTCCTGGCCGAGCCAGGTGAGCATCTCGGAGGCGGGCAGACCATGGATGGATTCGAAGGTCTTGGTCAGCTCGCGGCACACCACCACCTGACGCTCCCCCAGGATGCGAGCGATCGCTTCCACCGTATCCTGCACCCGGCGTGGCGATTCGTAGAACACCAGGGAGCGGGTATCTTCGATGATGGCCTGCAGCCTGTCGTCACGCCCCTTGGCCTTGGCCGGCAGGAATCCTTCGAAGGCGAAGCGGTCGGTGGGCAGTCCGGCGGCAGAGAGCGCTGTGATGGCGGCGCAGGGGCCCGGCAGCGGCACCACCTTGACCCCGGCCTCGCGACAGCGGGTGACCAAGTGATAACCGGGGTCGCTGATGAGCGGGGTGCCCGCATCCGACACCAGGGCCACGCTCTTGCCTTCCTTGATCCGGCCGATCAGCACATCGGCCTTCTGCTGCTCGTTGTGATCGTGCAGGGCGAAGGTCGGAACCGAGATCTGGTAGTGGCTGAGCAGGATACCGGTATGACGCGTATCCTCGGCGGCCACCAGATCGACGCTGCGTAAAATGTTCAATGCACGCTGGGTGATATCCGCCAAATTACCGATGGGAGTGGGGACTATATACAGGGTTGGGATGTCACTCATGGGATCTCCGAGTGTCCCGACAATTGTGTCGCCATATTGGCCCGTTTACACTATGGAGAACTTCAACACTGGTCGGGGAATGAACTTGAACCGGGTTACAAAGCAGCTAAGTGTATCACGACTCTTCGGCATCCTACTCGCGGCAGTACTGCTGACCGCCTGTGCGTCGGAGCCCAACCCATCTTCCGGACAGCCAGGCATGCCGTCGGCTTTCTCGGATCTGACCAAAAATGCCCAGTGGTATCTGGAGCAGGTGGATCCCGCCAAACCGGCCGAGGCCTTCAGCTGGCAGGTGATGGCGGCCCGCAGCTACCTGGCGCTGGGCCAAGCCAAACCGGCTGCCGCCCTGTATCAGCAACTGCAGAAACAGGCCAAGAGCCCGGAGCAGCAGGCGCAACTGCAACTGTTGCAGGCACATCTGTTGCTGGCGCAGGGCAACGCCAATCAGGCCTTGATCCTGCTGGAAGGCAAGCCTGAGGTGGCGCTCGATGCCGATACCCAGAAGGATTGGTATCGCCAGCGCGTGGTGCTGCAGCTGGACATCAACAACAAGTTTGGTGCCGCCAAGTCGCTGATCCTGCTGGAGCCCTATCTGGCCCAGAATGAGCTGGCGACCAACCACCAGCAGATCTGGTCCATGCTCAAGAGCATGACCCCCTCCACCCTGCAGGCGCTGGAAGAGGCTCCGGCCCCCGACGTGACCACCGGCTGGCTGCGGCTGGCAGCGCTGGTGAACGAGTTCGGGGCCCAGCCCAGTCAGCTCGCCCGCCAGCTGGCGGGCTGGAAGCAGGCATTCCCGAACCACCCGGCCCAGACCGACATGCCGGCAGGGCTTGGGGATCTGGCCACCGGCGACGTCGGCTCGCTGCAGCAGGTCGCCGTCTTCCTGCCCCTCTCCGGTAATCTGGAGGCTCAGGGGGCGGCCATCCGCAACGGCATGCTGATGTCCTACAAGGAGAACCAGGGTCAATTCACCCTGAACTTCTACGACACCCAGAGCAAGGCGATGGGAGAGCTCTACAAGCAGGCGATCCAGGAGGGGGCCAACATGATCATTGGCCCGCTGCTCAAGGACAGGGTCGCGGAGCTGCTCAAGGCCAACCCGGCCGTGCCGGTGCTGGCCCTCAATGAGCTGGACAAGCCGATCGTCAACGACAACACCTACTACTTCTCCCTCTCCGCCGCCGCTGACGCGTCTCAGGCTGCCCAGTACCTCTATGGTCAGGGCTACCGCAAGCCGCTGCTGATCGCGGCCCAAGGCCGGATTGGCTACAGCAGCATCAAGGCGTTCGAGCAGGCCTGGGCCGGCGTGAGCCAGGAGAAGCCCGTGGTCGCCACCTTCGGGGCGCGCAACGAAGTACAGGGCATGGTCAAGAATGCTCTGAGCGGTCGATCCAGCGCCCGGGCAGGGGAAATCGTCCAGCTCTCCGATGCGGCCCCCCGCAGCATCGATGCGGTCTATGTGGTGGCCAACAGCCTGGAGACCCGGATGATCAAGCCCTATGTGGACATCTCGGTCGAGCCCATGGGCAGCCTGCCGATCTACAGCAGCTCCAGAGGTTACGACAGCGCCGCGACCGAGGTGGCGTCCGAGCTCAACGGTATGCACATCTCCGACATGCCACTGCTGCTGGGCGGCTACGAGAAACAGCGGGAACAGATTGCCCTGCTCTGGCCACAGACCCAGGGTGACCTGCTACGACTGTTCGCCCTCGGCTACGATGCGGTCAGCCTGGCTGACAACCTGCAGCAGATGCGCAGGGTCAATGCCATGCAGCAGCCTGGCATGAGCGGGCAGCTGAGCGTGGATCCCCAGGGCAACATAGTGCGCATGCTGGATTGGGCCGTCTACCAGAACGGCAAGCTGGTCGGCGATAGCGCCGTGCCCCAGCTCGAGGAGAGCTCCCATGAAGAGGCTACTGGCACAACTGCACCAGCAGTGGTTGAACCTGTTGCCGTCGGCGGCGACGAGCAAGGGACAGCACTTTGAGCGAGTAGCGGAACGCTGGTTGCAGGCCCAGGGCCTGCAACCCGTGACCCGCAACTACCGCTGCCGGGGTGGTGAAATAGATCTGATCATGCGCCAGGGGGATACCCTGGTGTTTGTCGAGGTCAGATACCGCGCTCACGCCAGCCATGGCGGAGCCGCCGGCTCGGTCACCCGACGCAAACAGCACAAGATCGTGCTGGCCGCGCGCCACTATTTCAAGCAACATGCCATCAACGAGGCCGGCCAGGCCTGCCGATTCGATGTGATCGCGTTCGAGGGCGACCAGCCAGACTGGATCCAGGACGCATTTTAAGAGGACCCCATGACTGATCCCATCAAAGAGAATTACACCGAAAGCATCCAGACCAAGATAGCCGCCGCCGAGGCCCTGCCGGATGCCATCCATACCGCAGCCCAGATGCTGACCATCTGTCTGCTCAATGGGCACAAGGTGATGGCATGCGGCAATGGTCCTTCCGCCGCGCTGGCGCAGCTGTTCATCTCCGAGCTGGTGAACTGCTACGAGACCGAGCGCCCCTCCCTGCCCGGGATGGCGCTGACCCCCGACATGGCCACCATCAGCGCCATCGCCACCGATCATGGCTTCGAAGAGGTCTATGCCAAGCAGATCCGTGCCCTGGGTCAGCCCGGCGATATCCTGGTGGTCATCACCACCACCGGCAACAGCCGTAGCCTGATCAAGGCAGCGGAGGCGGCCCTCTCCCGCGATATGACGATCATCGTGCTCGGCGGCGGTGACGGTGGCGAGATCGCCGGTCTGCTCGGTCCCAACGATGTGGAGATCCGGGTGCCATCCGCCCGCCGTCCTCGCATTCTGGAAGTGAACCTGTTGACCCTGCACTGCCTCTGTGATCTCATCGACCAGACTCTTTTCCCTCAACAGGAAGATTGAAACCATGAACAAGCGTTTTCTCGTACTCGGCCTGCTGGCCGGCTCCCTGCTGCTGCAGGGCTGTGCCGCCCTCGTGGTGGGTGGCGCGGCAGGCACCGCCAAGGCGACGGGCGATCGTCGCACCCTGGGAGCCCAGTGGGACGATCAGACCATAGAGCTGAAGGCTGCCAACCTGCTGGCCGACAACAAGCAGCTGAACAGCGCCAGCAAGATTAGCGTCTACAGCAACAACGGCCGTGTGCTGATCGTCGGTCAGACGCCTTCTGACGCCTACAAGCAGGAGGCGGGCAAGATAGTGGGACGGATCGAAGGGGTGCGCCACGTCTACAACGAGTTGCGTCTCGGCAAGCCGGTGAGCATAGGGGTGCGTAGCAACGATTCCTGGATCACCTCCAAGGTGCGGGCCGACATGCTGGCGGCCAAGGACTTTGACAGCACCAAGGTCAAGGTGGTGACCGAGAATAGCGAGGTGTTCCTGATTGGCCTGGTGACCCGCAAGGAAGGGGATCAGGCGGTCGAGATCGCCCGCCACGTCAGCGGCGTGAAGCAGGTCATCAAGGCATTCGAGTTTGCCCAGAACTGAGCGGCTAACAACCCGCAATAAAAAACGCAGCCAACTGGCTGCGTTTTTTATTTAATGACTTTCAGGGTCGGACGTCCGCTTGGGCGCGGTGGTTCCGGCTCAGGCTCTGCCTGTGCCTCGGCCTGCTCCAGCCAGAGATCATAGCCAGGCTCCGGCGGGAACAGGGTTCCCACCCCGTTCTCCCGGGCATGGATGGCCAAAATGGCCGCCATGGGGATGTAGACCTGCTGCGACACGCCGCCGAAGCGGGCGCTGAAGCTGACGGCCTCATTGTCCATGTGGAACTGCCCCACGGCCCGTGGCGCTATGTTCAGGACGATCTGGCCATCCTGTACAAACTGCATCGGCACCATCACGTGAGGGACGTTGACGTTGACCACCAGATGCGGTGTCAGTTCGTTATCCAGCAGCCAGTCGAAGAACGCCCGCAACAGATACGGGCGACTGGGGGTCATGGTAGGTTCCATACTCATACGCTGGCACGGATCTCACGCTCGGCCTCGGTCAGGGAAGCCTGGAAGGATTCGCGCTCGAACAGACGTATCATGTAGGCCTTCAGTTCTTTGGCGCCACGACCGGCGAAGTCGATGCCCAGGCTCGGCAAGCGCCACAGCAGGGGTGCCATGTAGCAGTCGACCAGACCGAATTCTTCGCTCATGAAGTAAGGCATCTCGCCGAAGATCGGGGCGATGGCCAGCAGGTTGTCACGCAGCTCCGCACGGGCGGCTTCGGCATCGGTGCCCGCCATGATCTTGTCGGCCAGCGAATACCAGTCCAGCTCGATGCGGTGCATCATCAGACGGCTGTTGCCACGGGCCACCGGATAGACCGGCATCAGCGGCGGGTGCGGGAAGCGCTCGTCCAGATATTCCATGATGATGCGCGAGGTGTACAACGCCAGCTCACGATCCACCAGGGTCGGTACAGTGTTGTACGGGTTCAGCTCGGCCAGCTCATCCGGCAGGTTGCTCGGATCAACCTGGCAGATATCCACGCTAACACCCTTCTCCGCCAGGACAATACGCACCTGATGGCTGAACATATCGTTGGCACCGGAAAACAGCGTCATTACCGAACGCTTATTGGCAGCTACAGCCATTGAACCCTCCCGTCATTAAAAAGCAGAAACGGCAATGAAGCATTTCGAACCTCATTGCCGTGCGTCATATTACTCTGATCTGGTCGCTTAGTGAACGTCGCGCCAGAATTCCTTCTTCAACAGCACAGTGAAGATGAAGAAGATAACGATGAATCCGAGCACCCAGAAGCCCATGCGTTCGCGCTCCTGCTGTACCGGCTCAGCCGAGTAGACCAAGAAGTTTACCAGATCCAGTACCGTCTGATCATACTCTTCGTTATTCATTTCACCGTTGCCGTCAGATTTGATGCTGACGACTCGCTGCACCGCCTGTCCATCGACCTCGTGGGAGCCGAATTCGGCACGGGGGGTTCCCTGCAGCGGCTCCAGCACATGGGGCATGCCCACGGACGGGAAGACCGCATTGTTCACCCCGAACGGCCGGGTCTCATCCACGTAGAAGGCGCGCAGATAGGTGTAGATCCAGTTCGCCCCACGCACCCGCGCCACCAGGGTCAGATCCGGCGGTGGCGCCCCGAACCAGCGCGCAGCATCCTTCTCGGACATGGCGCTCTTCATCAGATCACCGATCTTGGCGCCGGTGAAGACCAGGTTCTCCCGCATCAGCTCTTCCGGAATACCGATATCGGTGGCCACCCGGTTGTAGCGCTGATATTGAGTGGAGTGGCAACCCGCACAGTAGTTCATGAAGGTGGTGGCCCCACGCTGCAGGGACGCCTTGTCGCTCAGGTTGTACTCGGCCTTGTCGAGCGGGAAACCGCTGCCTGACGCCAGCACCAGGCTGGGCAGCAGGGCCAGCACTGCAAAAATGATTCTTTTCATTTGAATGTCACCCTCTCCGGCAGCGGCTTGGTGTTTTCATTCTTGCTGTAGAAGAACAACAGGACGAAGAACCCGAAATACCCCAGTGAGCAGATCTGTGCGAGCAGGGTCAGCGTCGGAGTCGATGGCAAGACGCCAAGCACACCCAGGATGACGAAGCAGACCACGAACTGGGCGATGTTCAGCTTGTGCAGGGTGCTGCGATAGCGCACCGAGCGCACCTTGCAGCGATCCAGCCAAGGCAGCAGGAACAGCACTACGATGGAGAGTCCCATCATGATGACCCCCAGCAGCTTGTCAGGCACCGCCCGCAAGATGGCGTAGAAGGGGGTGAAGTACCAGACCGGGGCTATGTGCTCCGGGGTCTTCAGACCATTCGCCACTTCGAAGTTCGGCTTCTCGAGGAAGTAGCCCCACATGTCCGGCTTGAAGAAGATGATGGCGCAGAACAGGAACAGGAAGCCCGCCACCCCGATCATGTCCTTGACGGTGAAGTAAGGGTGGAACGCCACCGCATCCAGCGGCCAGCCTTTCTCGTCCTTGTGCTTCTTGATGTCGATGCCGTCCGGGTTGTTGGAACCCACCTCGTGCAACGCCAGTATGTGCATGGCCACCAGCATCACCAACACCAGCGGCAGCGCGATGACATGCAGCGCGAAGAAGCGGTTCAGGGTCGCGCCAGAGATGACATAGTCACCGCGGATCCACAGGGTCAGATCGTCACCTATGACAGGGATGGCACCAAACAGCGAGATGATGACCTGGGCTCCCCAGAATGACATCTGTCCCCAGGGCAGCAGGTAGCCCATGAAGGCTTCCGCCATCAGCACCAGGAAGATCAGCATGCCGAAGATCCACAGCAGCTCGCGCGGCTTCTGGTAGGAGCCGTAGATCATGCCGCGGAACATGTGCAGATAAACCACCACGAAGAAGGCCGAGGCGCCGGTGGAGTGCATGTAGCGCAGCAACCAGCCGTAATCCACATCCCGCATGATGTATTCCACGGAGGCAAAGGCGCCCTCCGCCGACGGGTTGTAGTTCATGGTCAGCCAGATGCCTGTGATGATCTGGTTGACCAGCACCAACATGGCAAGCGAGCCGAAGAAATACCAGAAGTTCAGGTTCTTGGGGGCCGGGTACTTGGCCATGTGGTCGTTGTACATGGCGGTGAGCGGGAAACGATCGTCGATCCAGCCCATGAGTTTGGCAAACATGGTCAGGCCTCCTTGCCATCGGCACCCACCAGAATGGTGGTGTCGCTAAGATATTGATATGGCGGAATGACCAGATTCAGTGGCGCAGGCACGCCCTGGAACACTCGACCAGCCATGTCGAACTTGGAACCATGGCACGGGCAGAAGAAGCCGGAGGCCACCCCCTGCACCTGCTCGCCGAAGCTGTCAGGCAGGTAGGAAGGCGAACAACCCAGGTGCGTACAGATACCGACGGCGACGAAGATCTCCGGCTTGATGGATCTGTAGCCGTTGTGGGCGTAGTCCGGTTGTTGCGGCTCATCGGAGGCAGGATCGCGCAGCTTGTCATCGTGCGCAGCCAGGGCATCCAGCGTCTGCTTGGTGCGTTTCACCACCCAGACCGGCTTGCCGCGCCACTCGACGCGAATGAGCTGACCCGGCTCCAACTTACTGATATCCACTTCGACCGGGGCCCCTGCCGCTTTGGCTTTGGCGCTCGGGTTCCATGACTTTATAAACGGCACTGCGGTAAAAGCAGCTCCTACTCCACCAACGGCAACCGTTGACCAGGTAAGAAATCTGCGGCGACCGGTATCAACTGGCGCATTGCTCATCCAAAAACTCTCCCATGTGGACTCTGCTCATTCTTATAGTGTCCCCGTTCCCCTCTCTCCCGATGACAACTGCAACGGAAGCCGTATGGCAATTGACACAGAAAGACCATGGAAATTTTAAAGAAAAGATAACAATTTGACAAGAAAGAGAAGCGATGGGTGAAAACAATAAATACACAAATATTTGTCTTTTGTGACCTGTGGTTAGCATTGGCATAGGGAATATTACCAATAAAAAAAGCCTGGCAGTTGCCAGGCTTTTTTGACACTCGTGAGAGTGCGTACCAAAAGCGAATTAACGCTTGGAGTACTGCGGACGCTTACGAGCTTTGTGCAGACCGACTTTCTTACGCTCAACCTTACGGGCATCACGAGTAACAAAGCCTGCTTTACGCAGTTCGCCGCGCAGGGTCTCATCGTACTGCATCAGAGCACGAGTGATACCGTGGCGGATCGCACCAGCTTGACCGGAGATGCCGCCACCGTTAACGGTGATGTACAGATCCAGTTTCTCGGTCATTTCAACCAGTTCCAGCGGCTGACGAACTACCATGCGGGCAGTCGGACGGCCGAAGTACTGCTCCAGGGAGCGCTGGTTGATGATGATTTTGCCGCTACCCGCTTTCATAAAGACGCGAGCAGTGGAGCTTTTGCGACGGCCGGTACCGTAGTATTGATTTTCTGCCATGTTGCCAGTTCCCGATTAGATATCCAGTACTTGAGGTTGCTGAGCAGCATGAGCGTGCTCGGCGCCTGCGTAAACTTTCAGTTTACGGAACATGGCACGGCCCAGCGGGCCCTTCGGCAGCATACCTTTGACGGCAGCTTCGATAACCATTTCCGGTTTACGCTGAATCAGCTTGTCGAAGCTGATTGACTTGATACCACCCGGGAAACCGGAGTGAGAATGGTAGATTTTATCGGTAAATTTCTTACCGGTAACGTGTACCTTCTCAGCGTTTACAACGATGATGTAATCACCGGTGTCAACGTGCGGAGTGTACTCAGCTTTGTGCTTACCACGCAGACGAGCAGCGATCTCGGTTGCGATACGACCCAGAGTTTTACCTTCTGCGTCCACAATGTACCAGTCACGTTTTACGGTTTCTGGCTTGGCAACGAAAGTTTTCATTAAGTTAAACCCAATTACCTGTTACAGACCCAATTGCTTATGGGGGCTCTCCCACAAACAACAAACGATGGCCTACCTGTACCCCTTCGAATACAAGTAAAGCTTAAAGTGTTGCTGTCTTATCGACAGCTGTAACGTGGGCCGGGCGATTATAAGTGAAGTTGCCTTAAATATCACCTGCTAATTTCACTGCCATGAAGCTAGCAAATGTCGCCCGGCCCTACCTGCCGCAGATGCCCATCCGACTGGCAGGCGCGGTATTGTGACTAAGGAAGGTGCACTCTTGCAAGGTATTCGTGCGATTGCATTTCCTGAAGCCGCGAAAGACAACGCTTGAATTCGAAATTCAGCAGGCCATCCCCGTAGAGTGCTGACATGGGCACCGCCGCCGACAGTATGAGTTTGACGTGCCGCTCATAGAACTCGTCCACCATGGCGATGAAGCGGCGAGCCGCGTCATCCGTGCCGGTGCCCATGGGCTGAACATTGGCCAGCAGCACGGTATGGAACTCCCTGGCCAGTTCGATGTAGTCCCCCTGTGAGCGGGGGGTACAGCAAAGTTGCTCGAACTCCATATAAAGCACCCCTTCCCCCATCCCCAGCGTGCTCAGCTGGCGATGATTGACCTCCAGCATGGCCGAGCGGGCCTCCACCTGACCGCTCAACTGCCCAAAATAGCGATCGAGGTTGCATTTGGCCTGCTGATCCAGCGGGAAGTGATAAATCTCCGCCTGCTCCAGCGTGCGCAGGCGATAGTCGACGCCACCGTCCACGTTAAGTACCTCGCAATAACGCTCGATGAGCGCGATGGCGGGTAAAAAACGGGCGCGTTGCAGGCCATTGCGATAAAGCTCCTGCGGCGGGATGTTGGAGGTTGCCACCAGCACCACCCCGTGGCCGAACAGCGCCTGGAACAGGGTGCCCAGCAGCATGGCGTCGGTGATGTCGGAGACAAAGAACTCGTCGAAGCAGATGACATCCGTCTCGCCGGCCAGCTTGCTGGCGATGAGCAGGAGGGGGTCGGCCTGGCCGGTCAAGCCCTTCAGTTCGGCGTGGATCCGGTGCATGAAACGGTGGAAGTGGATGCGCAGTTTACGCTCACCCGGCAGGCTCTCGAAGAAAGTATCCATCAGCCAGGTCTTGCCTCGGCCCACTCCGCCCCACATATAGAGTCCCAGGACGGGAGTCGGTGGCTTGGGTTTTTGCAGCCATCCCAACAGGCCGCGGGATCTGGTCGGAGTCGGGCTGGCGCACAAATCCTGATAGAGTCGCTCCAGGTGGCTCACGGCCATCGCCTGAGCCGGGTCGGCCAAAAAGCCGGGGCGCTGCAAATCCTGCTGATATTTTTGCTGCGGGGTCATCCTGTAAACCGCCTCCAAGTCCCTGAATGAAGGACAAAATGGTATCACGCTCTCGGGGGGCACGGTATAGTGCCAACGAGGCATAGCGGTCAATCTGGCCGTCTCAACACTCATCGATTTAGCTGTAACAAGGAGCTTCTATGACTCTGTTAAACGGGATCCTGCTGGCGGTAGCCGCTCTGATCATCGGCGTTCTGGTCGGTCGTTTCACGGTCCGCAGCCGGGATGCCGGGCGCCTGGAACAGGAGCTGAAAAAGGCCCATAAGGAACTGGAAAGCTATCAGGGCCAGATCACGACCCACTTTGCCGACAGCGCCGCCCTGATGGAGCAGCTGGCCGAGCAATACCAGACCCTCTATCGCCACATGGCCGAGCAGAGCAAGTTCCTGGCCAAGGTCCAGGAGCCGCTGTTCCGTGAATCTCAGGTCGAAGAGGGCAGCGATGCCTCCAACAACGAGGAGCCGGGCCTGCCGCCGCGCGACTATGCCGGCGCCTCCGGCCTGCTCAAACAACCCAGCTAGTCCCTAGTGGAACTAATTACGCCTTATCGTGGTCAGACCTTGACGATTGCCATGCAACTTTTTCTGGGAGCTGTTTCTCATATGCGTAAATCTCTTTCTGTGTTCAGTGTCTTAGCCCTCAGTGTAGGTATCGCCCTGTCTGCGGCGCCAGCGCAGGCTGCCCTGCCCTTGCTGTCGAACACTCAGGAAATGCCGAGCCTGGCCCCCGTGCTCGAGCAGGTGACCCCTGCCGTGGTCAACATCTCCGTCTCTGGCAAGAAGATCACGCGCCAGCGTCTGCCGGAACAATTCCGTTTCTTCTTCGGCCCCAACATGCCTGACGAGCAGGTGAGCGAGCAGCCCTTCCAGGCGCTGGGCTCAGGCGTCATCATCGATGCCAAGAAGGGCTATGTGATCACCAACGCCCACGTGGTTCACGATGCGGACGAGATCAAGGTCAATCTGAAGGACGGCCGTGAATACGCCGCCAAGAAGATTGGCGAGGACAAGCAGTCCGATATCGCGCTGCTGCAAATCAAGGCCGAGGATCTGGTGCAGATCAAGTTCGCCGACTCCGACGAGCTGCGGGTCGGTGACTATGCGCTGGCCATCGGCAACCCGTTCGGCCTGGGCCAGACAGTCACCTCGGGCATCGTCAGTGCCCTGGGCCGCAGCGGCCTCAACATCGAGAACCTGGAGAACTTCATCCAGACCGATGCGGCCATCAACTCCGGCAACTCGGGCGGCGCCCTGCTCAACCTGCGCGGTGAGCTGATCGGCATCAACACCGCCATCCTGGGGCCGAACGGCGGCAACATCGGCATCGGCTTCGCCATTCCGTCCAACATGGTGCGCGATCTGTCCGATCAGATCGTCAAGTACGGCGAAGTACGCCGTGGCCAGTTGGGGATCACCGGCACCGAGCTGACCAACGAAATCGCCAAGACCTTCGGTTACAACAAGAAGGACGGCGCCTTCGTCAACCAGGTCATGCCTGACTCCGCCGCCGACAAGGCCGGCATCAAGGCCGGGGACATCATCATCAGCATCGATGGCAAGCCCATCCGCTCGTTCGGTGAGCTGCGTGCCAAGATTGCGACCATGGGGGCCGACAAGCAGGTTGCCCTTGGCCTGATCCGTGATGGCAAGGAGCAAAGCGTCAAGGTCACCCTGAAGAAGGCAGATGACAGCGAGATCCTCGCCAGTGCCCTGCACCCGGCACTGGAAGGCGCCAAGCTCAGCACCACCACAGAACCGGTCACCGGCGTGGCCGTCTCCGATATCGATCCGCGCTCCCCTGCCGCCGCCTCCGGTCTGCAGAAGGGCGACATCATCATCGGGGTCAACCGCCTGCGCATCAACTCGCTGGGCGAGCTGACCAAAGTGTTGAAGAACAAGCCGGACGTGCTGGCACTGAACATTCAACGCGGCGACTCCTCGCTCTATTTGGTGATCCGTTAAGTCCCTCACACCCGCGGCAACCGCCGCGGGTGATTTTTATCCACCGATAGTGTTATTCTCTGCGCGCAGCATGTACGGACGAGAATGACATGAAAATCCCACCTTTGATCAGTTACTTGGGCAAGTCCGTCGGCTTCGGCCTCACCGTCGCGGCGCTCCTGTTGCTGCTGTTTCCCAATTTTCGAGGTGGTGCCCCCCTGCCGGGCCTCATCACCAATGCCCGCGAGCTGAGCTTCTCCTACGCAGCCCATCGCGCCGGCCCTGCTGTCGTCAACATCTACACCCGCAGCTTCGCCGGCAATCGTGGCGAGAAGGCCGAACTCAGGCCACAGGGGCTGGGCTCAGGCGTCATCATGAACCAGCGCGGCCACGTGCTGACCAACTACCACGTCATCGCCGATGCGGACCAGATCATAGTCGCGCTGCAAGATGGCCGGGTATTCAGCGCCGAGCTGATCGGCACCGACAAGCTGACCGATCTGGCGGTGCTCTACATCGAATCCGATAACCTGCCGGTCATCCCGCAGGATCCGGAGCGGCTGCCGGATGTGGGGGACGTGGTGCTCGCCATCGGCAACCCCTACAACGTCGGCCAGACCATCACCCAGGGCATCATCAGCGCCACCGGCCGGATCGGCCTCTCCAGCATGGGGCCGGACAGCAATGGCCGGCAGGATCTGCTGCAGACCGATGCCGCCATCAACGAAGGCAACTCGGGCGGCGCCCTGGTCAACGGCCGTGGCGATCTGGTGGGCATCAACACCGCCGCCTACCACCTCAACGGCAATCAGGAGAGCTACGGCATCAGCTTCGCCATCCCCTACAAGCTGGCCAAGCGCATCATGGACGAGCTGATCGCCAACGGCCGGGTCATTCGTGGCTACCTCGGCGTCTCCAGCGTCGAGATCAACCCCATAGTCGCGCGCATGATGAACCTCGGCGATCTGCAGGGCCTGGTGGTGGAGAGTCTGGATCCCAACGGTCCCGCCACCAAGGCGGGCCTCAAGCGGGGCGACGTGCTGCTCAAGATCAACGGGGAAGCCATCAGCGGCGTGCGGGCCGTGATGGACAGGATCGTCGAGAGCCGCCCCGGCACCAAGCTCCGCATCTCGGTGATCCGCAACGGCAAGCCGCTGGACGTCGAGGTCGTCATCGAGGAAGACGTGCGCTACCAGAACCTGCCGAGCACCAGCGCCGCCTCCGCCAGCTGAGGCTAGACCCGACCACCACAAGGGGCGCATTGGCGCCCCTTGTCATTCCTCCCTCCCTGGTTCCCCCCATGAGTTCTCCCCCACTCCGTGAGATGACTCACAGTTTCCGCCAACGATCCCACCCTGGTCACCGCCGCGAAAGTGCGGGCCCGATCACATAGAGTCGGCTCCGATAGCCCCCCTTTGCTCCCCTGGCACACAGAAAGGGTCCTTTTCGAGGAGTTCCGGCCTGGGATTTCCATTTCGAATCGGAAAAACACTGCCTCCTCTGCATTTCCCCCCGGGCTTAGGGTAAGGCTATTCCTTCTGCCAGCCTTGGAGAGCAGACATTGACTACCGACACCCATGACACCGCCCTGACCCCGGACAGCCCGCCGCTGCTGCGCAAGACCGAGCTGGTCCTGGCCCGCATCCACAGCCTGCTCGGCGAGCAGGGCATCATCCCCAACGAGGTGCAGAAGCAGATGCTCGCCTCCCACGTCAAAGCCATGGTGTGGCGCTCTCATAGCGGTGAATCCCTGCCGGAGGTCGACCTCAGCCTGTTCGAGGAGATCTCCCCCCTTTCCCTGCGACTGGCCGAACAGGTTGTCGCCTGGCTGGACGGGCTGGCCCATGAAGAGGCGCACCTCTTGTCCGTCCATTTCGAAGTTGCCAAAGAAAATGAACTCAGCTCAGCTGCTCGACCAGTAACCACAGGAGATAACTAAATGTCAGCCATCAAACTCGTGATTGGAGATCGTCTCGGCAAGGGTCAGAAAGTGGGCGCAGGGGCGGAAGCCGCCGGCGCCAGCGTGACCGTCATCCCCGGCATGGCCGCGGACATGAAGCTCGGTGATGTGATGAACAAGGAGCAGGCGGATCTCGGCATCTCCTTCTGCGGCAGCGGCGGCGCCGGCGCCATCACCGCCCAGACCAAGTACGGCTACAAATGCCGCTACGGCATGCGCTCCGTCGAGGAGGGTGTCACCGCCATCAATGACGGCTGTGTGGTGCTCGGCTTCGGCTTCATGGACAAGGAAGAGCTGGGCCAGAAGCTGATCGAAGCCTTCGCCAAGAAACACGGTCGCGCCTGATGAAAGAGGACTTCACCACCCAGGTCATCGTCAACGGCAAGGGGACGACCCGCCAGCAGGCGTTCGCTTCCGCCCTCAGCCAGGTGCAGCACAGCCTGCTCAAGGACAACCCGCGGGTGATGCTGCGGATCGAGCCGGTCGAGGTACGGGTGCTCAAGGCCGAGGAGTCGGTCCGGGTGGAGAAGTTCTTGTTCTTCTTCCTGCCGCGCCAGCGCCGCGAGTTCCGCGTCCAGCTGGAGATCACGGTCAAGGTCAGCAGCCTGGACGCCGACAAGGTGACGTTCACCCTGGTGTGATGCCCCTATGGGCACAACCCCACAAAAAGGACATGTTGGATGTTTCTAATCATATTTATCAAGTCACTCATCATCGGCGGCCTGGTGGGCGTCGGGGTGGGAGCCGGCGCGGCGCGGATGTTCCACGCCCCGACCGTGCAGGGCATGGGCGCCTTCCGCACCCTGGGTGAGCTCAACTCCTGCGAAGGGGATCCCGCCTCCCACTTCTCCTTCGGCCTCGGCTTCTTCTTCAATGCCTGGGCCTCCACAGTGGCGGCCGGTGCCTTCACCCAGGACGTGGATCACCGCATCATCCCGCACTGGGCCACGGCCGCGCTGCTGGTCAAGAACCGGGATCTCGCCACCACATTGCACGACCCCAAGAAGATGGCCATCGCCGGCGGCATTATAGGTGCCATCGTTGTCGCCTTCCTCAACAGCACCGCCGCCGCGGTTCCCGAGGCCCTGCAGGTCACCGCCGTCAAGGTACTGGTGCCGGCCGCCAACCTGCTGGTCAACACCGTCATGCCGGTGATCTTCTGGCTGGCCGCCATCGAGGCGGGCAAGAAGTCCGGCTTCTGGGCCACCATCTTCGGCGGTCTGGCGCAGCTCATCATGGGCAACGCCGTGCCGGGTCTGGTGCTCGGCATCCTGATCGGCAAAGGGGTGGAAGAGAGCGGCTGGAACCATGTCACTCGCGTGATGATGGGCGCCATAGTGCTGCTGTTCGTGCTGAGCGGATTCTTCCGCGGCTTCGATATGAAACTGATTGAATCCTTCCACATGGGCATTCCCCTGTGGCTGGAGAACGTCCATAACCTGCTTAGCGGCAAATAAGGGGCCACCACATGGATGAGAAACTGAGAAACAACTTCTGGTATGCCGACTGGTCCTTCCCCATCTTCGTCGGCCTGCTCTCGGCCGGCGTCTTCGCCGGGACCCACATGTTCTACCTGTATGGAGTCGGGGCCTTCAACGAGGTGGCCTTCGTCTCCATGCTGAAAGCCGGGATGGACACCGGCGCCTATGGCGCGGTCGCGGCCTTCGGGGCCAGCTTCCTGTTCGCCCGCATCATCGAGGGCTCCTTGGTGGGGATCCTGGATATCGGCGGCGCCATCCAGACCGGGGTCGGACTGGGTGTGCCCGCCCTGTTGCTGGGGGCCGGCATCGTCTACCCGATAGAGAACTTCGGTGCCTCGCTGGTGACCGGCATGGCCATCGGGGTCGCCATCGGCGGCATCATCATCCTGGCGCGCAAGTTCACCATCAACCAGAGCAACTCCACCTACGGGGCGGATGTGATGATGGGTGCGGGCAACAGCTCGGGGCGCTTCCTCGGCCCCCTGATCATCCTCTCCGCCATGGGCGCCTCCATCCCCATCGGGCTGGGCTCTCTGCTGGGTGCGCTGCTGTTCTACGTGTGGGGCAAGCCCATCACCGGCGGCGCCATCCTGGGTGCCATGCTGCTCGGGACCTTCTTCCCGATCGCCCTAGTCTAAGCACAGGCCGCCCTTCGGGGCGGCATTTCAGAGGTCATCAGCATGTATGACATGATCATCAGAGCGGGGCGCCAGGGAAACGGCGAGCTCATCGACATCGCCATCCAGGACGGCAAGATTGCGGCCCTCGGCCAGCTGCCCGCGGCGGCCGAGGCGAAGCAAATCCTCACTCTGGCCGGTGCGGTCGGGGTGAGCGCGGGCTGGATCGACGGCCACACCCACTGCTATCCCGCCTCCCCCATCTATCAGGATGAACCTGACAAGGTCGGCGTGGAGTCCGGCGTCACCACCGTCATCGATGCCGGCAGCACGGGCGCCGACGACGTGGACGCGTTCCAGCGACTGGCGGCCGGTTGCAAGACCCGGGTGCACGCCCTGCTCAACATCTCCCGCATCGGCCTGCTGCGCCAGAACGAGCTGGCCGACAGCCGGGATCTGGATGTCGGGCTGGCGTCTGCCGCCATCGCCCGCCACCCGCGGTTCATCGTCGGCCTCAAGGCCCGCATGAGCGGCAGCGTAGTGGGCGAGAACGGTCTGCAGCCGCTGCGCATGGCCAAGGCGCTGCAACAGGCCCACGGCCAGTTGCCGCTGATGGTGCATGTGGGCAACACCCCGCCCGAGCTGGACGAGATCGTCGCCCTGCTCGGCCAGGGGGATCTGCTGACCCACTGCTTCAACGGCAAGCCGAACCGCATCCTGACCCCGGCCGGCGAGCTGCGGGTCGCGGTGCGCGAGGCGCTGCAACGGGGGCTGCGGCTCGACATCGGCCACGGTGGCGCCAGCTTCAGCTTCGAGGTGGCGGAGGCCGCCATCCGTCAGGGGATCCTGCCCCACACCATCAGCTCGGATATCTACTGCAAGAACCGCATCAAGGGGCCGGTGTACAGCCTGGCCCACGTGATGTCCAAGTTTCTCGCCATCGGCATGACGCTGGAGCAGGTGCTCGCCTGCGTCACCAGCCAGGCCGCCGAGGCGCTGCGTCTCCCTGGCAAGGGTCGGCTCGAGCTGGGGGCCGATGCCGATCTGACCCTGTTCGAACTGGCCAGCGGCCCTGCCCTGTTTATGGATACCGAGGCGCAATCCCGCCACGGCGATCTGCAACTGCTTCCCCTCGCCGCCCTGGTGGGCGGTGACCTGGTTCTCACTCAATATGGAAAATCCCACCATGCCTTCTGTGTATGAGAAATATCAGCTCAAACCGGTGATCAACGCCTCCGGGCGCATGACCCTCCTCGGCGTCTCCACCCCGGAGCAGGAGGTGGTCGACGCGGTCAACTTCGGCCTCGGCCACTACTTCGAGGTGAAGGATCTGGTCAACAAGACCGGCGCCTACCTCGCCGGCCTGCTCGGCGTGGAGGATGCGGTGGTGGTCTCCTGCGCCAGTGCCGGCATCGCCCAGTCGGTGGCCGCCGTGATAGTGCGCGGCGATGCCTACCGGCTGGAGCAGCTGCACGCCCATGCCCACGGGGTGCCGAGCGAGATAGTGTTGCCCAAGGGCCACAACGTGAACTTCGGCGCCCCGGTGGGCACCATGGTCAACCTGGGGGGCGGCAAGGTGGTGGAGGCAGGCTATGCCAACGAATGCTCCCCCGCCCAGCTGGCCGCCGCCATCAACCCCAATACCGCCGCCATCCTCTACATCAAGTCTCACCACTGCGTGCAGAAGAGCATTCTGTCGGTGGCCCAGGCCGCCGAGGTGGCCAGGGCCCACCAGCTGCCGCTCATCGTCGATGCGGCCGCGGAAGAAGACTTGCAGCTCTACTACAACCAGGGGGCGGATCTGGTCATCTATAGTGGCGCCAAGGCCATCGAGGGACCCACCAGCGGCCTGGTGCTCGGCAAACGCCAGTATGTGGAGTGGGTCAAGCAGCAGACCAACGGCATAGGCCGCGCCATGAAGGTAGGCAAGGAGGGGATC
Source organism: Aeromonas sp. sia0103 (assembly GCF_963895295.1). NCBI lineage: Bacteria > Pseudomonadati > Pseudomonadota > Gammaproteobacteria > Aeromonadales > Aeromonadaceae > Aeromonas > Aeromonas sp. sia0103. The sequence continues at coordinate 361,302 of NZ_CAWQKG010000044.1, forward strand.
CTCGGCCTGACCCACGCCATCGAGCGCTATCTGGTCAAGGAGAAGGAGAGTGGCGCCGCCATGGTGGCCAAGATGACCCCCTTCATCGAGCGCCTCAACCAGTTGCCCGGCGTCAGGGCCCAGGTGGTGTGGGACAGTGCCGGGCGCGACATCGCCCGCACCGACATCGCCTTCGACCATGCCCGGCTCGGCATCACCACCCTGCAGTTGGTGGATCGCCTGCAGCAGGGCAACCCGGCCATCTACTGCCGCGGCTACAAGGCCAACGAGGGCCACATCGAGATCGACGTGCGCAGCGTCAGCCCGGCCCAGCTCGACCAGATCCATGCCGCCATCGCCCAGCTAACCCAGGAGACCCGCTGATGTCCCTTACTCCCAACTACTACCTTGACCGTATCTGCCTCAACGTGCTGGCCGGCTCCAAGCAAAATGCCGTCGATATCTATGAGGCCGCCGAGGGCCACGTGCTGGTCGGCGTGCTCTCCAAGAACTACCCGGATGTGGCCTCCGCCGTCGCCGACATGGGTGAGTACGCGAAGCTTATCGACAACGCCCTCTCCATCGGCCTGGGCGCAGGCGATCCCCGCCAGTCCGCCATGGTGGCCGAGCTGGCCCGCCAGCTGCAGCCCCAGCACGTCAACCAGGTGTTCACCGGGGTCGGTGCCAGCCGGGCGCTGCTCGGTCAGCCTCACACCCTGGTCAACGGTCTCATCTCCCCCACCGGCACCCCCGGCATGGTGAAGATCTCCACCGGCCCGCTGAGCGCCGGCCAGGCCGACGGCATAGTGCCCATCGATACCGCCATCGCCCTGCTCAAGGACATGGGGGGCAGCTCGGTCAAGTTCTTCCCCATGGGCGGCCTCGCCTGCCGTGACGAGTACCAGGCGGTGGCCGAGGCTTGTGCCCGCCACGGTTTCTGGCTGGAGCCCACCGGCGGCATCGATCTCGACAACTTCGAGGAAATAGTCCGCATCGCGCTGGCGGCCGGGGTCGAGAAGGTGATCCCCCACGTCTACAGTTCCATCATCGACGGCGAGAGCGGCCAGACCCGCCCCGAGGATGTGCGCACCCTGCTCGCCATGGTGAAGCGACTGCTGGCGTGATATGACTGGCACCGGCCCACTTCCCGGCCGGTGCCTGGCTTGTGCATGTCCCGCTTGTTAACATCGATCCTCATCCCGCGACAGGAGTCTCGCTTCCCCATGACCAAGCTGCCCCACCCCAGACTCCATCAGCTGCTGACCCTGCTCCACGCCGAACCGCTGCCACAGGAAGAGCTCGCCCGTCGCCTCAATGTCTCCACCCGCACGGTACGCACCGACGTGGCGACCCTCAACGAGCTGATTGCCACCCACGGTGGCCATCTGATCCACCAGCGCGGCTGCGGCTACCAGCTCAAGATCTACAATCAGGGGCTGTTTGATGAGTTGCTGGCGGCGCAGGAGCAGGAGAGCAGCCTGCCCCGTACCAGCCGTGAGCGGGTGCTGCATCTGCAGCTGCTGCTGCTCACCGCCGAGCAGGGGATCAAGCTCGATGAGCTGGCGGATACCTGGTATCTGAGCCGGGCGGCGCTGCAGGGGGACATGGCGGAAGTGCGGGAGCGGCTCGCCCATTTCGGGCTCGGCATCGACAGCAAGCCACGGCTCGGCATGCGCATCCAGGGGGAGGAGACGGCGATCCGGGCCTGCCTCACCCAGTTGCTCTATCGGGAGCAGACTCGCAACCACCCGCTGCAAGGCTTGCTGCCGAACCTCTGCCCCAGCAAGACGCGGGAGGTCATCGGCAATCGCATTCATGCGCAGCTCGGACATCATCAGCTGCGGCTGGCGGACGAGAGCCTGCAACAGCTCACCATCTACTGCGCCGTCGCCCTGCTGCGGCAGGCGGCAGGCCACGAACTGCTGGCATTCAGCAGCGAGGACCTCACCGCCCCCCTGGCGGCCGTGGCCCGCGACATCTATGCCGAGCTGCCGACCCTGACACCGCCGGGCGAGCAGGAGATCATCTGCCTCGCCATCCAGATCCAGGCCCGTCTCATCGCCGATACCCCGCAGCTCAGCCCGACCATGGCCGCCGAGAGCGCCCAGCTGGTCGCACACCTGCTGGACTACATCCACCAGCACTATCCCTATGATCTGCGCCACGACAGCCAGCTGCACTCCGATCTGCTGACCCACATCAGCGCCATGCTGCTGCGGATCAAATACCAGATCGGCAGCCACAATCCGCTGGCGGAACACATCAGGCAATATTATCCCCTCGCCTACGACATCACCCTGGCCGCCATCTCGGAGTGGATCAAGCAGACCCCCTATCACCTGACCCATCACGAGATAGGCTATCTGGTGATCCACATCGGGGTCGGGCTGGAGCGTCACTACGACATCGGCTACAGCCGTCCACCCCAGGCGCTGCTGCTGTGCGACGCGGGCAATGCCACCTTCCGGGTGCTGGAGGCGCGCATCAAGCGGGAATACCCCCAGCTGCAGCTGAGCAGCCTGGAGTCGGTGCGGGACTACGAGAGCCTGCCACGGATAGCGCAGGACTTTGTCATCAGCACGGTCAAGGTGAGCGAGAAGAATGCCCCCGTGGTGCAGGTGGCGCCCTTCCCGACCCAGTACCAGCTGGAGCAGCTCGGCAAGCTGGTGCTGATCGATCGCACCCGCCCCTACCTGCTCGACAAGTACTTCGATGCCGAACACTTCATGGTGGTGGATGAACCGCTCAGCCAGGCCAGTCTGTTTGCCCGGATCTGCGATCGGCTGGAGCGGGAGGATCTGGTGGAGGAGGCGTTCAGGGGCTCCCTGCACGAGCGGGAGCGGATCGTCTCCACCATGCTGGGGGATGGCATAGCCCTGCCCCACTCCCTCGGCCTGCTGGCGCGCCGCACCCTGGTCTACACGGTGCTGGCGCCTCAGGGCATCGAGTGGGGCAATGGCGAGACCGCCACCCTCATCTTCGCGCTGGCCATCGCCAAGGCCGACTATGAGGAGGCGATGGGACTCTACGATCTGTTCCTGGCGCTGATGAACGAAAAAGCCAGCAAGAATCTGCTGGCTTGTCGGGATTTCGCCAGCTTCAAGGCGCTGGCACGCACCGGATCATGACGGGAGAGGAGGCGAGCCTCACTCCTCGTTGAAGCCCGAGGTGAACAGCGCCACCACGGCGGCCAGGGCCTCTTCTTCTTCCGGCCCCTCCACCTGCACCTCAACCTGCTTGCCCTGGGCGGAGTCCAGCATCAGCAGGCCGATCACGCTGTCCGCATCGGCCTCGACGCCGTCCTCGTTGCGCAGCAGCACATGGGCATCGAAACCCTGCACCAGCTCGAACAGCATCATGGCCGGTCTGGCGTGCATTCCCAGCTTGTTTTTGACTTCTACCGAGGCGGAAACAGTCATCTGAGCGTCCTATTGATCTGTCAGGCTTGGGTTGAGCGCTTGTCGAGGGTGCGGTGGCGGATCTGCACGTTCTTGCCGAGCAGGCGGAACGCGCTGGCCAGCCGCTCGGCGATGAACACGGATCTGTGCTGACCGCCGGTACAGCCGATGCCGACCGTCACATAGCTGCGATTGTTGCGCTCAAGGTGCGGCAACCAGGTCCCCAGCATGTTCTCGATCTGCTGGATGAACAGCATCACGTCCGGCTGGCCGGACAGGTAGTTGGCCACGGGCTCATCCTGACCGGTGAAGGGCTTGAGCTCGGGGATCCAGTGCGGATTGGGCAGGAAGCGGGCATCGAACACGAAGTCGGCATCCTTGGGGATACCGTACTTGAAGCCGAACGACTCGAACACCAGCACCAGCTCGTTCTCTTTCTTGCCGAGCACCCGGGTCTTGATGAGCTCGCTGAGGTCATGGATGCTGAGACTGGTGGTGTCGATGCGCAGATCGGCGGTGGAGGAGAGCGGCGCCAGCAGGTGGGTCTCCTCACGGATCGCCTCATCCAGCGACAGCTTGTTGCGAGACAGGGGGTGCAGCCGGCGGCTCTCGCCGTAGCGCTTGAGCAGGGTGTTGTTGTCGGCATCGAAGAAGAAGCTGGAAAACTCCACCCGCCCCTCGTTGCGCACCTGGGCCAGCAAGTTTTCCAGCCGGTCGGGCTGAGTGGGCAGGTTGCGCACGTCTATGCTGACCGCCAGCTTGTCATACTGGCTCTCGACCGAGACGATCAGCTGGGGCAGCAGATTGACCGGCAGGTTATCCACACAGTAATACCCCAGATCCTCCAGTACCCTCAGGGCCACCGTCTTACCGGAGCCCGAGCGACCGCTTACCACTATTAACTGCATCTTGTCCCCTCACGCCAACATGGCTGTATCATGCCCGGCATCAGGCCGAGGTCATGATCTGGTAGAGTTCTTCGTCGCTGGTCGCCTGGCGCAACTGGCGGCAGACGGCCTTGTCACCCAGCTTGGATGCCATCAGGGAAAGGGTCTTGAGGTGCTGCTTGCACTCGCTTTCCGGCACCAGCAAGGCAAAGAGCAGGTCAACCGGTTGGTTGTCGATAGAATCGAATGGGATGGGTTCGGAGAAGGTCATCAGCACGGCGGTCGGGACGAACGCATCGTCGATCCGGCCGTGAGGAATGGCAATACCGGCACCGATCCCGGTACTGCCCATTTTTTCCCGCGCCAGCAGGCTTTCAAACAGCACCTGACGGGAGGCGCCCAGGCGCTCTGCGGCCAGTTCACTGATGATCTCGAGGGCGCGTTTCTTGCTGGTACAAGGGACCGCACTCTTGGTGCAGTCCCGACTCAGTATGTGTTCAAGTTGCATAGTTATTTTTGATTTAACTTATCTTTGTGCTTGATGATCTGCCGATCCAGTTTATCCAGCAGGGTATCAATCGCAGCATACATGTCGGCATGCTCCGAATTGGCGAACACCTCACCCCCGCTGACGTGCAGCTTGGCTTCGGCAATCTGGTTCAGTTTTTCGACGCTCAACACCACATGCACGTTGTTGATATGTTCAAAGTGACGCTCGAGTTTGGCAAATTTGCTATTCACATAATCACGCAGAGCTTCGGTAATCTCGACATGGTGTCCGGTCAGGTTAATTTGCATAACGTCTTCCTTTTGTTTGCCTAAACCAGGCGTTTGCGCTGATTGGATGGCGGGATCAACAAGGATTCACGGTACTTTGCGATCGTGCGTCTCGCCACCATAATACCCTGTTCGGCCAGCAAATCCGCGATCTTGCTATCACTAAGCGGTTTGGCAGGGTTCTCTGCCGTCACCAACTTTTTGATCAGGGCGCGAATTGCGGTCGATGAGCACTCTCCTCCTCCCTCCGTATTGACGTGACTGGAGAAAAAAAACTTCAGTTCAAAGATGCCACGGGGCGTGTGCATGTACTTCTGGGTCGTCACCCGCGAGATCGTCGACTCGTGCATCTCCACCGCCTCGGCGATGTCGTTGAGCACCATGGGCTTCATGGCCTCCTCACCGTACTCGAAGAAGCCCTGCTGCTGTTCGACGATGCAGCTGGCGACCTTGAGCAGGGTGTCGTTACGACTCTCCAGACTCTTGATGAACCACTTGGCTTCCTGCAAGTGGGAGCGGATGAACTGGGAGTCCTGACTGGTCTTGGCCTGTCTGGCCATGGCCGCATAGGTCTCATTGACCCTAATGCGCGGCGCCGAATCCGGATTCAGTTCCACCACCCACTTGTAGCCCTTCTTGACCACGGACACATCCGGGATCACATATTGAGACTCGTTCTGGATGATGCCATTGCCTGGCCTTGGCTCCAGCTGCTGGATGAGATCCAGCACCTCCTTGAGGTCGCTCTCCTTGAGTTTGGTCTTGCGCGCCAGGGTCCGGTAATCGCGGTTGCCGAGCAAGTCCATGTGCTCGTTGATCACTTCCCTTGCCTCATTGAGCCAGGGCAGATCGGGCGAATACTGAGCGAGCTGGATCAGCAGACATTCCTGTACCGAACGGGCGGCAATGCCGATAGGATCGAAATGCTGCACCCGCTTGAGCACGGCTTCGACTTCATCCAGTTCGACTTCTACCTCATCGCTGCTGACTGCAGCCTGAATATCCTCGAGAGAAACGGTCAAATAGCCGGATTCGTCGATGGCATCGATGATGGCGAGGGCAATGGCGGCGTCCAGATCGCTGAAGGGGGTCAGTCGCATCTGCCACAGCAGATAGTCCTGCAGGCTCTCGGTGGTTTCCCCCTGATAGACGCTGTCCTCCCCATCGTGGATGGGGCCGGCGCTCTGGGCCGTTCCGGCCGAATAGACATCGTCCCAGGTGGTATCCACCGGCAGCTCATCTGGCATCTTGTCCTGAGCCATGGCATCGCTGGAATCGAGTTGACTGGCATCGACCGCCTCTTCCGGGTTGGTCTCCTGCGTCTCGCTCTCCTCTTGCTCCAGCAAGGGGTTGTTGTCGAGCGCTTGCTGAATTTCCTGCTGGAGTTCCAGCGTGGAGAGCTGGAGCAGACGAATCGCTTGTTGTAATTGTGGCGTCATGGTCAGGGATTGACCGAGACGCAACTGTAATGTCGGCTTCATCTACGTCGGGATATCCTTATGTTCAGCGAGGCAGCCACCTAACAAAAATGAGGGATGCCCCCTTACTATAGACTGAATTGATCGCCCAAATAGACGCGCTTGACCTGCTCATCGGCGAGGATATCGGCCGGAGCGCCTTCGGCAATCATCTTGCCATGGCTGACGATATAGGCTTTTTCGCACACATCCAGCGTCTCCCGGACGTTGTGATCGGTGATCAGCACACCGAGGCCCCGCTCTTTCAGGTGCTGGATGATCTTCTTGATGTCTATGACGGAAATAGGATCAACACCTGCAAAGGGTTCATCCAGCAGGATGAATCTCGGCTCTGCCGCCAGGGCGCGGGCGATCTCGACCCGGCGCCGCTCCCCCCCCGACAGGCTCTGCCCCAGGCTGTCGCGGATGTGGGTGATGTTGAACTCTTCCAGCAGCTGCTCGACCTTGTCTTCCCGCTCTTCGCGGCTCAAGCCCTTGCGAGTCTGCATGACCCCCATCAGGTTGTCGAACACCGACAGACGGCGGAAGATCGAGGCCTCCTGCGGCAGATAGCCGATGCCGTTACGGGCTCGGATATGCATGGGCTGCAGGCTGATGTCCTGATCGTCGATGGTGATGAGGCCGGCGTCCCGCTGCACCAGACCCACGATCATGTAGAAGGAGGTGGTCTTGCCGGCACCATTGGGGCCGAGCAGCCCCACGATCTGGCCGGTGCCCACTTCCAGACTCACGTCGCTGACCACCATGCGGCGCTTGTAGCTCTTCTGCAGGCCGACTGCTTTTAACACTGCCATGGCTTCTGTTTCCTACTTCTTCTGATCGGCGGGCTTGTCGAAGTTTTCTACCTGCTCTGGCAGGAACACCGTCTTGACGCGCTGAGTGGGGCCCTTGCTCTCGGCGATCATCTTCTGCTTGACGATGTCATAGCGGATGAGGTCGCCGGTGACCTGACTGTCTTCCTGTTTGAGCTGGCCGTTGCCGGTGATGGTGACCAGCCGGTTTTTGAGCTCGTAGCGGATGCTGTTGCCGTGGGCGTTGACCGGCTTGCCGTTGTCCAGGATCTGGAAGAAGGTGGCCGGGTTGCCATAGGCGGTCATCACCTCGGCGCCTTTATCGCCGGAGCGGATCACCACCACCTTGTCGGCCTTAATCTTGATGGTGCCCTGAGTGATGATCACATCATCGCTGAAGGTGATGCGATTGTCCTGCATCTCGGCCACTTGCTTGACCGCGTCCACATAGACCTTCTCGGCAAAGTCAGACTCTTTGGCGTTCACCGCACCGCACAACAGCAGGGCGGCGAGGGCCAGATTAACGTTTTTCATTGAAATAAGTGGCATGGCCTTTATCCAGTAATTCGAAATATTTACGATCCAGGTGACCCCTCAGGCCAACCCCCTCGGTCTGGAATTCCTGACCCACTATGCGGATGTGCTGATTGCTTCTCACGTCCTGAGTCACCAGGTCCAGCTCCAGATAGGGGGTGTCCAGGGTGGAGATGAAGGAAGCTGGCAGCAGGCCGTCCAGATGCACCTTGTCGCGCAGGATCACGTTGTCGTCGGTGTTGAGCACCCCGGTTTCGGCCGTGACCTTCCACTCGGCCTCGCCCTGCTCATCGAACATGTAGACCACCGGTTTCTCGAAGGTCGCCTGCTCGAGGATCTGGAAATACTCGGCAAACTCCGACTCCAGCCGCTCGGTCCGCTTGCCCTGTTCGTTGAAGCGGGTCGTGATCAGATTCTTGGCGGTGAAGTCAGGTTGATAATTCTCCACCTTGGTGACCGGCTCGGGGGCCAGCTCGATCTCGCCAAACTGCCAGGCCCCCAGCGCCACCAGAAACAGCAGGGCAAACAGCAGCGTCTGTCTGTTCATCGTGAGGCCTCGGGCTGGTAGTCGCCCAACCCTTGCGCCTGCAGGATGAGGTCGCACACCTCGCGTACCGCGCCGACGCCCCCTCCCAGCCGGGTCACCAGATCCGCCTTTGCCAGCACCAGCGGATGGGCATCCGCCACCGCGATGCCGAGGCCGCAGGCCTGCATCACCGGCAGATCTATGGTGTCATCCCCCATATAGGCCGCCTGCGACGCCTCGAGACCGAGCTTGGTCAGCAATGCCTCGAAGTGGGGCAGCTTCTGATCCGCCCCTTGCACTAGGTGCTGCACTCCCAGGCCGCGCATCCGATCGCTGACGATGCGGGAGTTGCGCCCGGTGATGATGGCGATCTCCAGCCCGGCATTGAGCAGGGCACGCATGCCCGCCCCGTCGCGGGTGCAGAATGTCTTCAATTCTTCGCCGTTATTGCCCATGTAGATGAAGCCATTGGAAAGCACTCCATCCACATCGCACACCAGCAGGCGGATCTGCGCCGCCTTGTCGTACTGGCCGCGCGTCACCGGACCATAGAGGGTCGGTACGTCTTGCATCAAATCACCCCGGCTTTCAGCAGGTCGTGCATGTTGAAGGCACCCAGTGGCCGCCGCTCTTCATCCACCACCAGCAATCCGTTAATCTTTCTGGTTTCCATCAGTTTGACGGCCTCGGCCGCCATCATCTCAGGCCCTACGGTAACACAGTTGGCCGTCATTACCTTGGCGATCGGGGTGTGATGGATGTCCACCTGCAGATCCAGGATCCGGCGCAGGTCACCATCGGTGAACAGGCCGGCCAGCAGCCCCTGCGCGTCCACGACTGCCGTCATGCCCAGGCCTTTGCGGCTCACTTCCAGCAGCGCCTGGCTGATGGTGGCATCTATCCCTACCTGGGGCAACAGCTCGCCGCGATGCATCAGATCGCCCACCCGCAGCAGCAGTCGCTTGCCGAGCGAACCGCCCGGGTGAGAGAGCGCGAAGTCATCGGCGGTGAAGCCACGGGCCTCCAGCAGGGCCACGGCCAGCGCATCCCCCATCACCAGGGTCGCAGTGGTGCTGGAGGTCGGTGCCAGGCCGAGCGGGCAGGCCTCCTTGTCGACCTTGATGCACAGATGCACATTGGCCTCCTTGGCCATGGTCGAGGCAGGGTTGCCGGTCATGCAGATGAGCGGGATGCCCCGGCGCTTGAGCACCGGCAACAGGGCCAGGATCTCGTCGCTCTCGCCGGAGTTGGAGATGGCGATGATGAGGTCGCCGGCGGAGATCATCCCCAGATCCCCGTGGCTGGCTTCACCAGGATGCAGGAAGAAGGCTGGCGTGCCGGTGCTGGCCAGGGTCGCGGCGATCTTGTTGCCGACATGGCCAGACTTGCCCATGCCGGTGACCACTATCTTGCCGGCGCAGCGCAGCACCATCTCGCAGGCCCGATCGAAGGTCTCGTCGAGGTACTGGTAGAGGCCATCAATCGCTTGCTTTTCAATGTCCAGCACCGCGCGGGCACTGCGACGAAAATCGAACAGTTCAGACACTTTTTCAGGCTTTACAGACATAAAGACACAGCTCCGGGCCGAAATTTGCTGCGGGATTATAAAAAAGTCTGCCGAGATAAGCGAATCGGATGCGGGACCTCATCCTGCTGATGCAAGTTGTTACATAAAACTGTCGTGCATTTGGGGGGGAAGCACGCTCAATAGTTGTTCCTTGCTGTTGCTTAGACCTAGACTAGCCCATAAAATTCGCTCTTCTTTTATACCGGATGGACAATTGTTTGAACAATGACCTGATCACCATCTCCGATCTGACCTTCAGTCACGGGGATCGGTTGCTGTACGACAGGATCAACCTGACCATTCCCCGTGGCAAGGTCACCGCAGTCATGGGGCCAAGCGGGATCGGCAAGACCACCTTGCTGCGCCTGATCGGTGGCCAGCTGAAACCTGAATCGGGTCATATCCTGTTTGATGGAGAAGACATTCCCACCCTCTCCCGCTCCCGCCTGTATGAAGTCCGCAAACGGATGAGCATGCTGTTCCAGAGCGGTGCCCTGTTCACCGGCATGACCGTCTTCGACAACGTGGCCTTCCCGCTGCGGGAGCACTCCGGCCTGCCGGAGGAGCTGATCCACACCATCGTCATGATGAAGCTGCAGGCCGTCGGGCTGCGTGGCGCGGCCAGACTGATGCCGTCCGAGCTCTCCGGTGGCATGGCCAGGCGCGCCGCGCTGGCCAGATCCATCGCGCTGGATCCGGACCTCATCATGTATGACGAGCCCTTCGTCGGTCAGGATCCCATCACCATGGCGGTGCTGGTGAAGCTCATCAAGGAACTCAACAGTGCCCTTGGTATTACCTCCGTCATCGTCACCCACGATGTGAAGGAGGTGCTGAGCATCGCCGATTACGCCTACATCATCGCCAACCGCAAGGTGGTGGCGCACGGCACCCCGGATCAGCTGCGCGAGGAGCACAATCCGGAAGTCGAACAATTCCTGCAAGGATTGCCAGACGGTCCTGTTCCGTTTCATTTTCCGGCAGGCGATCTGCTACAGGATCTGTGATGTTGATAAGCCAAGTAAGCAAGTTGGGTCGGGTTGGGGTGCGTTTCATCAACGCCATCGGCCGCGCCACCATCATGCTGTTTCACGCGCTGGCGGGCCGCCCCCAGCCACGCAAGCACTTCCCCCTGCTGATGCAGCAGCTCTATGTGGTAGGGGTACAATCGGTCGCCATCATCCTGGTGTCGGGTCTGTTCATCGGCATGGTGCTCTCCCTGCAGGGCTATAACGTGCTGAAGGATTTCGGTGCCGAGCAGAGCCTGGGGCCGCTGGTCTCCCTCTCCCTGCTGCGGGAGCTGGGACCGGTCGTCACCGCCCTGCTGTTTGCCGGCCGGGCGGGTTCCGCCCTGACCGCCGAAATCGGGCTGATGAAGGCCACCGAGCAGCTCTCCAGCCTGGAGATGATGGCGGTGGATCCGCTGCGCCGGGTGGTGGCCCCCCGTTTCTGGGCCGGGGTCATCAGCATGCCGCTGCTGGCCTTCATGTTCAGCCTGATCGGCATCTTCGGTGGCAAGCTGGTCGGCGTCGATTGGCTGGGGGTGGACGAGGGCAGCTTCTGGTCTGCCATGCAGGCCTCCGTCGATTGGCAGGATGACATCATGCAAGGGGCCATCAAGAGTCTGATCTTCGCCCTGGTGGTCACCTGGATTGCGCTCTTTAATGGCTATGATGCCAAGCCGACCTCGGCCGGGATCAGTCAGGCGACGACCCGGACCGTGGTCCACTCGTCCCTGGCCGTGCTCGGTCTGGATTTTATACTCACCGCAATCATGTTTGGATAAGGTAAAGATGAAGTTCAGCAAAGTAGAATTCCTGGTCGGCGCCTTCATGCTGGCCGGCATCGCGGCCATTCTGGTATTGGCATTGCAAGTTGCCGGTTTGAGCTTCAAACCGGAAGGAGAAACCTATACCCTGCGCGCCCATTTCGATAATATCGGCGGCCTGAAAGTCCGCTCACCGGTCAAGGTCGGTGGTGTGGTCGTCGGTCGGGTCAGTGACATCGCCCTGGATGCCAAGAGCCTGGTGCCAGTGGTCTCCTTGCAGATGCAAAAGAGCGCCGGCGAGTTTTCCGAGACCAGCACCCTTTCCATCCTGACCTCGGGTCTGCTCGGCGAGCAGTATGTCGGTCTGGCGCCCGGTTTCACCGACGAGGAGATGGGCACCAACATGCTCAAGGATGGTGACATGATCGAAGACACCAAATCGGCCATAGTGCTGGAGGATCTGATTGGCAAGTTCCTCTACAGTCAGTCTGCCGACAACAAAGCTGCCAGCAAGTAAGGAGTAACCATGTTCAAGAAAATTGCCCTGCTGCTGGGTCTGATGACCAGCATGCTGTTTGCCGTGACTGCCCAGGCAGAAGCCAGCGCCGCGGATCCCTATGCCCTGGTGGATCAGGCTGCCCAGCAGACCTTCGCCCGCCTCAAGGCAGATCAGTCCCAGGTGAAGAGCAACCCGGACCACCTGCGGGTGATCATCCGCGAAGAGCTGTTGCCTTACGTGGACAACCGCTTCGCCGCCTACAAGGTGCTCGGCAACCAGATCAAGGAGACCACTCCCGCCCAGCGTGATGCCTTCGTCGAGGTGTTCACCGAGTACATGGTGAGCTCCTATGCCGATGCCCTTGCCCACTTCGACAAGCAGACCGTCCAGGTCCAGCCGGGCAAGACACCGACCGACAGCAACATCACCGCCGTCAACGTCAGCGTGAAAGAGACCGGCAAGCCGGACATCTTCCTCGAGTTCAAGCTGCGCAAGAACAACAAGACCGGCGAGTGGAAGGCCTTCGACATGGTCGCCGAAGGGATCAGCCTGCTCTCCGCCAAGCAGAGCGAGCTCGGTGGCCTCATTCGCCAGAATGGCATCGATGCGGTGATCGCCCAGTTGCGCGAACACAACGCCAAGCCGCTGGTCCTCAAGTCATGACCCTGACGGGTGAGCTGCAGGCACCACAGGTCAACGCCTTGTGGCAGCGCCGGGCGGAGTGGTGGCAAGATGATGCGCTCGAGCTGAGCGGCGTCACCACCCTGGACTCCGCCGGGCTGGCCCTGCTGGTCAAGTGGGCCAAGGCCACCCTCGCAAGAGGCGCCACACCACAACTGGTGGGCGCCTCCCGTGATTTCCATACCTTGGCCAACCTGTACGGGGTGGCCAATTTGTTTCAATCAACCCCGCCCAACACTGAGGACGCATAATGCAAGTCTCTGAAATTGAAGCGATACTCCTTGAGGCCTTGCCATTGTCCGAAGTCCATGTCAAAGGCGACGGCAGTCACTATCAGGTGATAGCCGTCGGCGACATGTTTGACGGTATGAGCCGGGTCAAGAAACAGCAGGCCATCTACGCTCCGCTGATGGACAAGATCGCCAGCAACGCCATCCACGCACTCTCCATCAAGGCGTTTACCGATGCCGAATGGAAGCGCGAACGTAAATTCCTATTGCCCTCCTGATTTGGTATCTAAGTAAATGGACAAATTCAAGATCGATGGTCGTTGCACGCTCAACGGCGAAGTGACCATCTCCGGCGCCAAGAACGCCGCCCTGCCAATCCTGTTCGCGACCCTGCTGTGTGATGAGGAGATCCAACTCTCCAACGTGCCGCGCCTCAAGGACGTGGGCACCACCCTCAAGCTGCTGGAGATGCTGGGTGCCAGCACCAAGGTCAACGGCAATGTGACCGTGTTGACCGGTGCGGTGAACAACCATGTCGCCCCCTACGACCTGGTGAAGACCATGCGCGCCTCCATCCTGGCGCTGGGCCCGCTGGCGGCCCGCTTCGGTGCGGCCGACGTCTCCCTGCCCGGCGGTTGCGCCATCGGGGCCCGTCCGGTCAACCTGCACGTGCACGGCCTGGAGCTGATGGGTGCCAAGATCGCCATCGAGGATGGTTACATCAAGGCCCGGGTCGATGGTCGTCTCAAGGGTGCCCACATCCTGATGGACATGATCTCCGTCACCGGTACCGAGAACCTGATGATGGCCGCCACCCTGGCGGACGGCCGCACCGTGATCGAGAACGCCGCCCGTGAGCCGGAAGTGGTCGATCTGGCCAACTTCCTCAACACCCTCGGCGCCGACATCAAAGGCGCGGGCACCGATACCCTGACCATCGACGGGGTCGAGCGTCTGCACGGCGGCAGCTACAGCGTGCAACCTGACCGTATCGAAACCGGTACCTTCCTGGTGGGTGCAGCTGTCACCGGCGGCAAGATCACCTGCCGCAAGACAGACCCCTCCCTGCTGGAAGCGGTACTGGTCAAGCTGGAAGAGGCCGGCGCCCTGATCGAGAAGGGTGCTGACTGGATCAGCCTGGACATGACAGGTCGTACCCTCAAGCCGGTCACCATCAAGACGGCCCCCTACCCGGCCTTCCCGACCGACATGCAGGCCCAGTTCACCGTGCTGAACGCGGTCGCTAAAGGCACCGGCATGGTCACCGAGACCATCTTCGAGAACCGCTTCATGCACGTGCCTGAACTGGTGCGGATGGGCGCGGACATCGAGCTGCAGGGCAACGTCGCCATCTGCCGTGACACCGAGCAACTCAAGGGTGCCCAGGTGATGGCGACCGATCTGCGCGCCTCCGCCAGCCTGGTTCTCGCCGGCTTCGTGGCCGAGGGCACCACCATAGTTGAGCGTATCTATCACATCGACCGTGGCTATGAAGACATCGAGCACAAGCTGCAGGGTCTGGGTGGTCGCATCGAGCGCATCAAGGGCTGATTTATCAGCCCACTAAAAAGGCCCCCTCGCCAACGCGAGGGGGCCTTTTTCATGCCGCCAGTGCAGGAAAGCAAGGGGGATCAGTGACCCGCCAGCTTCATCTGCTCGACCAGTACCGAGCCGGTCTTGAGGCTGGAGCGTTCGTCCTCGTCCGTCCCGACCGCCACCAGGGTGCGGAACATGTCCGCGAGGTTGCCGGCGATGGTGATCTCCTCCACCGGGTAGGCGATCTCGCCGTTCTCCACCCAGAAGCCGGCGGCGCCACGGGAGTAGTCGCCGTTGACGATATTGACCCCCTGCCCCATCAGCTCGGTCACCAGCAGGCCGGTACCCATCTCTTTGAGCATGCCCTGGAAGTCTTGGCCGGTATTGGAGACCTGCCAGTTATGGATGCCACCGGCATGGCCGGTGCTGGTCAGCCCCAGCTTGCGCGCCGAGTAGGAGGTGAGCAGCCAGCTCATCAGGCGACCGTCACGGATGATGTCCATGTCGCGGGTACGCACCCCCTCACCGTCGAACGGGCTGCTGGCCAGCCCTCCCCGCAGGTGGGGGAACTCCTGGATGCGGAGCCAGTCCGGCAGGATCTGCTCGCCCAGCTTGTCCAGCAGGAAGCTCGACTTGCGATAAAGGTTGCCGCCGCTGATGGCCATCACCAGATGGCCCCACAGGCCGGCGGCGGTGTCCGGGTGAAACAGCACCGGGGCGTGGCGGGTGGAGATCTTGCGGGCACCGAGACGGGAGACGGTGCGCTCCACCGCCTCGTCGGCGATCCGCTGCGGGCTCCAGAGTCCGGCCAGATCCCGGCTGGAGGAGTAGCCATAGTCCCGCTGCATGTCGCCATCCTGCTCACCAATCAGCACGCAGCTCAGCGAGTTGCGTGACGCCGCATAGCCTTTGACGAAGCCGTGGCTGTTGCCGTAGACCTTGACCCCCAGATGACTGGAGAAGCTGCCGCCGTCGGAATGCTTGATGCGGGCATCGCGACCCAGCGCCAGCCGTTCGCACTCGATGGCCAGCTCGATGCCGCGCTGGGGATCCAGCTCGATGGGATGGCACAGCAGCAGATCGGGGGCATCCCAGGCCAGCAACTCGGCATCCGCCAGACCGGCACAGTCATCCGGTGAGGTGTGGCGGGCGATCTCCATGGCCGCCTCGACGGCGGCACGGATGGCAGACTTGCTCAGGTCAGTGGTCGAAGAGGACCCCTTGCAGCCATCGCGGTAGACGGCGATGCCGAGCGCCCCATCCTTGTTGAATTCGATGCTTTCCAGCTCACAACCCCGGGTGTTCACCGACAGCCCGGTCTGCTTGCTGATGGAAACTTCGGCCAGCGAGGCGCCCAGTCCCTTGGCTATCTCCAGTGCCTCGGCGACGACGGCCTCGAGATGGGCTTGATCCTGGCGGATTTGGTCTTGCTGGTCCATAACTCACATCTGTATGAAGGAAGGAAAGGGGCTAAGCATATCAGACCCCTGCGCCCAGCGGGAGAAGCTGGTAACATATCCCCTAACGTGAATGACAGGAATCAGAGACCGATGAGTCAGTATCAAGACGACAACGAATTGGACGATTGGGGTCCCAGCAAGAGCCAGCTCAAGCGCGACGCCGAAGCACTGCAAAAGCTGGGAGCAGAGATCGTCTCCCTGAGCCACAGCGAGCTGGAAAAGATCCCGTTGGATGAAGAGCTGGCCGATGCCATCGAACTGGGCCGCAAACTCAAGCCCAAGAAGGACGAATCCTACCGCCGCCACCTGCAGTTCATCGGCCGCCTGATGCGCAGCCGGGATATTGAGCCGATCGAACAGGCTCTCTCCATCTTCAAGAACCGCCACTCGACCGTCAATGCCCGTCTGCATCGTCTGGAGCAGTGGCGCGAGCGGCTGATCAACGAAGGGGACAGCGCCCTCAACGAGCTGATGGCTCAGTTCCACGAGCTGGATCGCCAGAAGCTGCGCCAGTTGATCCGCAGTGCCAACAAGGAGCGGGAGCTGAACAAGCCGCCGGTGGCCTTCCGCGAGATGTACCAGTATCTGCGTGGTGAGATCGAAGACCAGTTGTAAGTCATGGCGCACGTCCGGGGCAGAATGCCGCCGGCCGAAAACGAAACGGGGCCAATCTGGCCCCGTTTTTTTATACGATGTGTTCGCGCATCAGTTGCCCGCCATGCACTGGGTATGAGTCCCCGGCTGCAGATAGGGCATCAGCAAGGGGGCCATCCCCTTGAGCACCTGTACCGGCAGCGCCGAGGTGAAGCGGAACTTGTCGGATTGGCTGCCCGGCACATAGGCGGTCAGGGTGCCGAAGTGATCGGCGCCGATGTAGAAGACGAAGGTCGCGGTCCGGTTGCGGGCCAGCGAGCTGGTCACGTTGCCATAACGACCGACCGTCTCCAGCCGGTTGTCCCCGGTCCCCGTCTTGCCCCCCATCGGCAAGATGGTGCCATCCGGCAGGGCGAAGGCCCCGGCGATGCGCCGCGCCGTGCCCCCCTCCACCACCTTGGACAGGGCATTGCGCAAGGCATCCGTCACCTCGACCGGCAGTACCCGAGTGCCCTGGACGTTGGCCGGTTCGAACACGGTGGCAAAGGGCGTGTCCTTGGCAAACGAGAGATACTCGATGCGCTGGGTCGGGGCACGTATACCCCCGTTCTGGATGATCCCCATCAACTCGGCCAGTGCCGCCGGTCTGTCCCCCGAGCTGCCGAGTGCCGTCGCCAACGACGGCACCAGGTGATCGAACGGATAACCCAGCCGCGCCCAGCGCTGATGGATGTCGAGGAAGGCTTCGACCTCCAGCATGGTACGGATGCGGCTATCCCGGGCGCTGCGATGACGGGTCTTGAACAGCCAGCTGTACACTTCCTGACGCTCATCACGGCTGGCCGCGACCGCATCGGCGAAGGTCGCCTTGTCGAACTCCTTGAGGTAGGAGAGCAACCACAGCTCCAGCGGGTGCACCCGCGCAATATAGCCCTGATCCGGTAACGAATACTTACCAGGTCCATAGCTGGTGTAGAGCTGCTCGATCCGCTTGTCACTCAGTTTGTCCCGCGGTAAGCGCTTCGCCAGGAAGGCGGCGAAGTCCAGCTGCGACGCCTCCGGCATCAGGTAGCGATGCACCGCAGCGAGCCGAACCGCACTGGGCTTGAGACCATCTAGGAAGGTATCGAGCCGCTCATCCGGGGTCTTGCCCTGATACTTGCGCCAGAAGCGCAGCAGATAGGTCTGACCCTCCTTGTCGGCAAACTTGGCGAGGTACTCGGTACGGCGCGGATCCTTGTCATCCTTGAGCAACTGGGCCCGGTTCCCCTCCTTATAGAGGCTGTAGCGCACTATGTCCCGCATCAGCCGCACGAAGGGCAGGTTGATGGACTCGCGCAGCGCGTCGCGGATCGGCGGGATACGGCCATTGTCTTCCTTGCGGAAGTTGTTGAAGGTGTGCATGCCGCCACCAGTGAAGAAGCCCTCATAGGGGCTGGCGGAGTATTTGCGATCCAGCGCCGCCTCCAGCATCACCGGCAGGCTCTTGTCCTTGGCGACCACCAGGTAAGAGATGGCCCAGCGGCTGATATTGTCCTGGTTGGACACCTCTATCTTTCGCAGGCTGTCGGCCGGCATGCCCGCATAGCTGTCGTGCAGCTCGGTGACGATCTCCAGATAGGTGGTCAGCACCCGCAGCTTGGCGGTGGAGCCCAGCTCCAGCTTGCTGCCTTCGTTGATGTCGAACGGCTGATCCGTGTTGTCGGTCTGCACCCGCACCTTCACCCCTTCCGGGGTTTTCTCGAACAGGGTGAAGCTGTACTTCACGTCTCCCGTCTTTTCCGGCGAGAGCAGGCGCTCACCAAACAGGCCGACCTGAGCGGCAACGGCTGGGTCAGCCAGCTGCTGCAGGTAACGGGAAATGTCATTTTGCAGCGGCATGTTGAGCGTGGTGTCCGCCGTCAGATCCATACGATCCAGATCATACAGCTGGACCCCGAGCTGGCGGCTGAGGCGAGTCCGCGCCACCTGCAAGCCTTTGTTGTTATTGACCCGGGTGATCGCCGGTGACTGCAGGAAGTCGCGGAAGCCGAGCTTGGCCTTGAGCGCAGACTCCATCAGCGGAGGCGCAATCATCCCCTCCTGGACGAACAGACGCAGATAGCTGTCGGTCAGGGTCGACAGCGCCTCCCGCCCCTGAGCCAGATAGTAAGAGGGGCGGCGGTGAGCGATCATCAGGGAGACGACCTGACGCAGGGCCAGGCCCTGCTCCGCCAGCGTGGCGTCCTGGTTGCGGGCGGGATCCAGCAGACGATTCACCTCATCCACATTGGCTCCGAACCAGACCCAGAGACCGTCACCCAGGCCATGCACCTCGCCATAGCCGGGGGCCGCAGAGAGTGGCACCGAGTTGAGGTAGGCCCAGGCGACCAGCTTGCGTGCCTCCAGGGTCTCAGGCCCCAGTCGATAGGCCCGTACGCTGGCAGAAGCCATCTGGCGGATCTTCTCAGTCGGCGACAGGGTCAGGCCATCGGGGGAGTGGCGATACTTCTCGACCTGAGTGGCCAGCGTACTGCCACCGGCGGATTGATCCTGCATGTCCAGCGCCTTGCCCACCTGGGACAGCGCCGCCTTGGCGAAACGCGGCCAGTCTACCGCCGGGTTGGCCAGCGGCTGTTCGTTGCTCAGCAGGTCCCGGTTCTCGATGAACAGCAGCGACTGTATTACCAGGGGAGGAATGGAGTTGAAATCCGGGTAGTAGTGAGTCGGATACTTGTACTGATAGAAAGGCTCGGCGCGGCAGTCGTGCAGGGTTAGCCCGGCTTGTACCTTCTCGGTGTATGGCACGAAGAAGCCATGGCTGGCGTAGTTGTACAGTGCATCGGAAAAATGCACCTGCTCACTCACCTGATAGCCGCGCTGGATCAGCCGCTCCTGGATCATCGGCAGCATTACATAGCCGAGCCGCTTGTCGAAGGGACCGTCATCAGGGAAGCGGATCTGCTTGCTAAGGCCGGGCTCGAGCTGATAGGTCAGCTTGGACGCATAGTTGGAAATTTCCTGCGACTGCAGACGAGAGGTCTTCATCTCATAGCCAAGCAGGGCGATCGCAGCAGCCAGGCAAAGCAAAAAAATAAAGCAGAACAACCACCGCCACCAGGGACGACGCTTGTGCTTGTGTTGCCCGTCCGCATGCGGTACGGATGAATCCTGAGGTGCCACTTTGTTCAAATCCGTCTGTTTTGATGCGCCCATATCAGCCCCACCATGGTTGCGCAATTTATTGTGTTTCACTCAAGCTTAGTCGTTTCAAGTCAAGGGCTTGAAAACTATTGACCGCTTTGGTGCGATGTTAACAGGGCGATTATGAAAATGGGAGCCGATTGTTGCAGGGCGGAGAGAGATCCGAGCTGATGAACAGAAGTGGAACACCGGCCAGAGGCCGGTGTTTCAAAATCGCGAGGCGGCAATCTTATTTGCTGGAACTCATGCCTTTCAGCTTGGTGCTCAGTTCCTTGCGTTCCTTGGAGAGCTCGGCGTTCTTGATGATGTGATCATCAACCCGCTCCTCGTAATCGGCGCGCATGTTGGCGATGATGGCCTGGACTTCATCGATGCTCATACCCGGCTTGATGTAGTCGCTCAGGTTGTCGAGCAGCAGCACCCGCTTCTGGTTGTCACGGATCTTCTTCTCGTTGTCGACGATCTCGCGCTTGAGCTTGTTCTGGCGACGGGACATGCGCACATATTCCAATACGTCGCTGAAGGTAGACTTGTTTACTTGTTCCATATCGATACCACTGATTGAAGGTTAATGAAAACAGGTCGGATTACCCCGTACCAGAGAGGAGCTGAAGACATGGTACAGGCAAACCCAGAGTGCCCTTTACTCTACCGAGTTATGATGCAGATACAACCCAAATCGCAAGCTGGCGTGGGTTCTGACAGCCGGGAAGGGGCAGCAATATGGCTAGGAATGAGAATGCGATGGGTAACGCTGGAGGCGACAGGAATTTCAGGCAATAAAAAAGCCCGCTCGATTGAGCGGACTTCTTCAAATTGGGAGCCTGGCAGTGTCCTACTCTCGCATGGCGAATGCCACACTACCATCGGCGCTACCGCGTTTCACTTCTGAGTTCGGCATGGGATCAGGTGGTTCCACGGCGCTATGGCCGCCAGGCAAAAACTT